>CAYVVG010000014.1:0-64459 GCA_964455285.1 uncultured Prolixibacteraceae bacterium | reverse complement strand
ACCCAGGACCCCCGCCTTAAAAGGGCGATGCTCTACCTGCTGAGCTAGCGAATCGACCGCTTTTTTGAGGGTGCAAAATTACACAAAAAAATAAAAATTAAAAATTTTAAATTACGATTGGGTAACTGTATGATAGCCAGTTGCTAATACAGGGAGATGTCGCCCTTTCCCTGCCGAACGATCACCATCTCGCCGCCCGTGCAATCGACCACGGTGGAGGGTACATTACCGCAGGGACCGGAGTCGATCACGATATCCACCACCTTCCGGAATTTCTCGTACACCAGTTCAGGGTCGGTGAGGTAGTCGATGATCTCGTCGTCGGAATGGATAGAGGTGGTCACGATCGGGTTGCCCAGCCGCTCCACGATCTCCAGGGGCACCCGGTGACCGGGAACCCGGATACCGACAGTCTTCTTGCGGCTCTGAAAAAAATGGGGGACGTTGCTGCCGGCCTCGAGGATGAAGGTGAAAGGACCCGGCAGGTAATGGCGCATCAGCTTGTAAACCGGGTTCGGAATGGGACGGGTGAAATCGGACAGGTGGCTCAGGCTGCTGCAGATGATCGAGAAGTTGGCCTTCTCCCGCTTCTTGCCCTTGATCTGCGCCACGCGGTCGAGCGCCTTCACCGAATGGATGTCGCACCCCAGCCCGAACACCGTGTCGGTCGGGTAGATGATCACACCCCCGCCGCGCAGACAGTCGGTGATGATCTTCATCTGGCGTTCGCCGGGATTGTCGGGATGAACCTTTAAAAGCATTGACGATTGACGATTGACGATTGACGATTGAAAAATTGACGATTGACGATTGAAAATTGACGATTTGCGATCTTCGATGTACGATATACGATGTACGATCTGCGACTCAACACTCACAAAAATACACCTATTTCCCGATCTCGTCCCCACACCCACACCCGCACCCGCACCCGCACCCAATCGTCAATCCCTCAATGGAACAATCGTCAATAAAAAATGGGTAAGCCCCTTATATCGCACCGCTCGACCATCGTACCCTTGCTTCCTTCCGGACCTGGAGGAGTTGGATGGGAGCTGGTCGTATAAGACTTACCCGGTGCAAAAGTACAAAATTCCTGCTCGCCTTTGACAAGGCGCTCCATTTTTTTGTATGTTTGCCGGAAACAACCTCAAAAACTTTCATTATGGAAGAGAAATCGCGTACCCCCATCTCCAACGGACTGATCTGGGGCCTGATCACCGGAGTCGTGCTGATCGTCTTCTCGCTGGTCATGTTCCTGGCCGACCTGTATATGAATAAGGCTGTCAACTGGATCGGTTATGTCTTCCTCATCGCCGGCATGGTGTATGGAACCCTCGAATTCCGGAAAAAATACACCGGGGGATTTCTCACCTTCGGAAAGGCTTTTTCCTCCTGCTTCTGGATCGGCCTCTTCGCCGGGATCGTCTCCACGATCTACTTTTTCGTCTTTATCCAGTACATCCATCCCGGCTTCATCAATGAATTGATGGAACAGTCGCGCACCACCATCATGACGGCCAATCCCAACATGTCGGATGAAGACGTGGAACGGGCCGTCGAGATGTCGTCGAAATTCATGTCGCCGGTGATGATGACCATCTGGGGACTTGTGATGTATGCCCTGATGTCGGCGATCTTCTCGCTGATCCTGGCCATTTTCCTGAAGAAGGAAGATCCTACCCTGAAAACGATCGAATAACCGCCGCGGATGAATATCTCCATTGTCGTCCCGCTGCTGAACGAGGCGGAATCGCTGCCCGAACTCACCGCCTGGATCGACCGCGTGATGCGGGAACATGATCTTTCGTACGAGGTGATCCTGGTCGACGACGGAAGCCGGGATCACTCCTGGCAGGTGATCAGGGAACTCCGCGAAAGCAACCCCCGCCTCAGGGGAATTCGGTTCCGCCGCAACTACGGCAAGGCAGCCGCCCTCAACGTGGGCTTCGGCGCCGCCCGGGGCGATGTGGTGTTCACCATGGACGCAGACTTGCAGGACAGCCCCGATGAACTCCCCGAAATGTACCGGATGATCATGGAAGAGGGGTACGACCTGGTTTCGGGCTGGAAAAAGGTACGGCACGACCCGCTCTCCAAAACCATCCCCACCAAGTTCTACAACTGGTCGGCCCGGCGAATGTCGGGGATCCGGCTGCACGATTTCAACTGCGGACTCAAGGGATACCGCCAGACGGTTGTTAAGAGCATCGAAGTGTACGGCGAGATGCACCGCTATATTCCGTTCCTGGCCAAATGGGCGGGATTTTCGAAGATAGGGGAGAAGGTGGTGCATCACCGCAAACGGAAATTCGGGAAGACCAAGTACGGCCTCGACCGTTTTTACAAAGGATACCTCGACCTGCTCACCATCACCTTCACCTCGCGCTTCGGCAAAAGGCCGATGCATTTCTTCGGCCTGTGGGGAAGCCTGCTCTTCCTGGCCGGGTTCGTCATCGCAGGCTACCTGGCTTACGCAAAGTTTTTCTTCCAGGCCTTCAAGATGACCGAACGGCCCCTCTTCTATTTCGGACTGCTGGCGATGGTGCTCGGCACCCAGCTGTTCGTCGCAGGGTTCCTTGGCGAGATGATCTCGCGCACGGGAGCCGACCGCAATTTCTACCTGATCGAAGAGAAACTGGGCGACGAATGACCCCTCCGATGAAGATCGTCCTGGTCGGAAGCGCCCACCCGCTGCGGGGAGGGCTGGCCAATTTCAACGAACGCCTGATCCGCGAGTACCGCCTCCGGGGCGACGACGCCAGCATCTTTACGTTCAGCCTGCAATATCCGTCGCTGCTCTTTCCCGGAAAGACCCAATACTCCTCCGAACCCGCCCCGGCCGACCTGCCCATCCGCATCGCGGTGAACAGCATCCACCCGCTCAACTGGATCCGGGTAGGGAAGGAACTTGCCGCCCTGCGGCCCGACCTGGTGATCGTCAAGTTCTGGATGCCTTTTATGGCGCCCTGCTTCGGCACCATCTGCCGGATCGCGAAACGCAACGGCCATACCCGCGTCGTATGCATCGTGGATAACCTCATTCCGCACGAGAAGCGCCCCTTCGACATGCCCCTGATCCGTTACTGGGTGCGGTGTGTCGACGGGTTCATCGCCATGTCGCACAGCGTGGAGAAGGACATTGCCGATACCCTTTCGCCGCGACCTTCCCACGTTGCCTTTTCCCCTCACCCGCTCTATGACAATTTCGGCGATCCCGTCGCCCGCGAGGAGGCGCTGGCCCGGCTCGATCTCGACCCGGCCTTCCGCTACGCCCTGTTCTTCGGATTTATCCGCGACTACAAAGGACTTGACCTGCTCCTGGAAGCGTTTGCCGACGCCCGCGTCAGGGATTTGAACCTTCGGCTGGTCGTGGCCGGCGAATTTTATTGCGATCCGAAACCCTATTACGCCATCGTCGAGAAACACGGCCTCGCCGACCGGGTGATCCTGAGCAACGATTTCATTCCCGACAGCCGGGTGGTGGACTATTTCTGCGCGGCCGACGTGGTGGTTCAGCCTTATAAAAGCGCTACCCAGAGCGGGGTGACGCAGATCGCCTACCATTTCGACAAACCCATGATCATCACCGGGGTGGGCGGCCTGGCCGAGATCGTCCCCGATGGCAGGGTGGGATATGTGGTGGATCCCCGGCCGGAAGCCATTGCGGGAGCTATCCACCGTTTCTATTCCGAAAACAAGGCAGGGGAGTTCTCGCAGAACGCCGCCCTGGAAAAGCGAAAATATGCCTGGTCGGGCATGGTCTCAGCCATCGACAGGCTGGCGGAGGTGGTGAAAAAATAACCGGATTTCTCCGATTCTCTCTTTTTTCCAATAATTTTGCGGGAGATACGTTATCTGTTTAACCTGTATCTGACATGATCATCAGAAGCAAAGCACCGTTGCGGCTGGGACTGGCCGGCGGAGGCACCGATGTGGCCCCGTTCTCCGAACTGCACGGAGGGGCGATCCTCAACGCCACCGTCAGCCTGTATGCCCGGGCTTCCGTTCAACCCCTGAACAACGGAAAGATCATCCTCCATTCCCTCGACAGGAATGAACGCTTCGAACTTCCTTCGGCCGCCCAACTCGCGATCGATGGAAAACTCGACCTCCACAAAGGGGTGTACAACAGGATCGTGCACGACTTTACCCATAAACCCCTGTCGTTTGAACTTTCTACTTACGTCGACGCCCCGCCGGGATCCGGACTGGGCACCTCCTCGACCCTTGTGGTCGCGATCCTCGGCGCCATGGCCGAATGGCTGAACCTGCCGCTTGGCGAATACGACCTCGCACACCTGGCCTATGAGATCGAACGGGTGGACCTGGGAATGGCGGGGGGCAAGCAGGACCAGTATGCAGCCACTTTCGGAGGGGTCAACTTCATGGAATTTTCGCGGGAGGATAAGGTTATTGTTAATCCTCTCAGGGTGAGGGAGAAATATCTGGATGAACTGGCCCATAACCTGGTACTTTACCACACCGAGACGAGCCGCCTTTCGTCGAGGATCATCGAACAGCAAACCCGGAACATCCTGGCAGGGAACGAACGGTCGCTCGAAGCCATGTTCAAACTGAAAGAACAGGCGGTCATGATGAAGGAGGCCCTGCTCAGGGGGGAACTCGACACCATCGGCCGGATCCTCGACTTCGGTTGGAAATTCAAGAAAAACCTGGCTGATGGGGTCAGCAACCCGTTCATCGACGAGCTTTACGAAACGGCGATGCAACACGGTGCCACCGGAGGCAAGATATCCGGCGCAGGCGGCGGGGGATTCATCTTCTTTTACTGCCCGGGCAACACCCGCAACCGGGTCGTTGAATCCCTTGCCCGGTTTGGCGGACAGGCAAAAAGGTACGAGTTCACCGGCAAAGGGCTGACGACCTGGACGATGGGATGAGTCGTGAGTCTTTAGCACATCAGCACATCAGCACATCAGCACATCAGCACATTAATCATTAGCACATCCATCCATGCGTGTCATTGAATCTATTAAAGCGTCGATTGAGGTCAAACAGAAACTGCTGACCGATTCATTCCTGATCAGCGAGATCCGGAAGGTGGCGGTGGCCTGCACCAATGCCTTTTCGCGGGGGAACAAGGTGTTGCTCTGCGGGAACGGGGGCAGCGCCGCCGATGCTCAGCACATCGCCGCCGAGTTCTCCGGCCGGTTCTATTACGACCGTCCGCCCCTGCCGGCCGAGGCGCTGCACGTCAACACCTCCTTTCTGACCGCCGTGGCCAATGATTATTCCTTCGGCGAAGTGTATGCAAGGCTGGTGAAAGGCATCGGGCGGGAGGGCGACATCCTCTTTGCGTTCTCCACCTCCGGGAATTCGGAAAATGTGATACGGGCCCTTGAAACGGCGCGATCGATGAACATGACCACGGTAGGGTTTTCGGGTGAATCGGGAGGGAAAATGGCCGGACTTTGCGACTTTCTGATCAACATCCCCTCGGCCGACACTCCCCGCATCCAGGAATCCCATATCATGGTCGGGCACATCATTTGCGAGATCGTCGAATCCACCCTTTTTCCCAGGGAGGGCTGAGGGTGGAAGCGATCGTCCTGGCCGGGGGATTCGGAACCCGGTTGCAGCCGGTGATAGGCGCGATGCCAAAGCCGATGGCGCCGGTCAATGGCCGGCCGTTCCTGGAATATCTGTTCGACACCCTGATCGACGGTGGGGTTACCCGTGCCGTTCTTTCGGTGGGTTTCCGTGCAGAGATCATCATGGAACATTTCGGGGCCCGGTACCGGTCGCTCGGACTTGAATACGCGGTGGAAAGCGAGCCGCTCGGAACCGGGGGGGGCATCAGGCTTGCCCTGTGGAAAGTGCAGGATCTCCGTGCCCTGGTGGTGAATGGCGACAGCCTCTTCAGGCTTGACTACCGGGCGATGCTGGAGTTTCACATGAAGAAAAAAGCCGACGCCACCCTGGCCCTGCGGAAATTGGGCGACACCGACCGTTACGGACGGGTCATGATGAACCGGGCACGCCGGATCAACGGATTTGAGGAGAAGCGGGTGGGAGCGGGATCCGGCTATATCAACGGAGGCGTTTATATCATTGAAAAATATTTTCTCATGGAACCGGAATTCCGGGGAAGGTTTTCCATCGAAAAGGATTGTTTTGAAAAGTATTATCCCGAAGCTGCCCTGTTCGGGTTCCCCTCCGACGGGTATTTCCTCGACATCGGGATCCCCGGGGATTACACAAAAGCCCAGCATGAGTTTCAGGCCTTTGACCGTTGACCGGGGCTGGACCCTTTTTCTCGATCGCGACGGGGTGATCAACCGCCGGATCGTGGGAGGGTACGCCACCCGGTGGGAGGAGTTCGAACTGCTGCCGGGCGTTACGGAGGCCCTCGCGCATTTTGCCTCCGTTTTCGGCCGCATCGTGGTCGTGAGCAACCAGCAAGGGGTGGGGAGGGGGCTGATGCAGGCCTCCGACGTTGAAAAGATCCACCACCGGATGACCCGGGAGATCGAGAAGGAGGGAGGCCGGATCGATGCCGTGTTCTTTGCGCCCAACCTGGCTTCGGAACATTCCATCCTTCGAAAACCCGGCATCGGCATGGCCCTTCGGGCCCGAAGGCAGTTTCCCGAGATCCGTTTTGGACACTCGCTGATGGCCGGCGACTCGCTCTCCGACATGATCTTCGGCAAACGTGCCGGGATGACCACCGTGCTGATTAATCCAGACCCTTGTCTGGCGCGGGAGTACCCAAAAAAGATCGATTTCTGTTTTCCCGACCTGAAAACCCTCGCCGATGCCCTCTGATTCGCTATTTCGCTATTTCGCCATTTCGCCATTTCGCTATCAAACTTCTGTCTCTTGAACCCTGTCACCATCCTGATCTGTTTCCTTGCCTATACGGCCTTGCTTTTCGTGATCACCTGGCTCACTTCCCGCCAGGCCACCAACCGCACTTTCTTCATCGGCAACAAAGCCTCCCCCTGGTTTGTCGTGGCTTACGGCATGATCGGGGCCTCCATGTCGGGGGTCACCTTCATGTCGGTTCCCGGCTGGGTAGGGACTTCGGGATTCTCGTACATGATGGTGGTGTTCGGTTACATCTTCGGTTATATCGTCATCGCCAACATCCTGCTCCCGCTCTATTACCGGTTGAACCTGACCTCGATCTACTCCTACCTGGAAGAAAGGTTCGGGTTCTGGTCGTACCGCACCGGGGCCTTCTATTTCCTGCTGTCGCGCACCATCGGGGCATCGTTCCGGATGTTTCTGGTGGTGAACGTACTGCAGATATTCGTGTTCGATGCATGGCACATCCCGTTCTTTGTGACCGTACTGATATTTATCCTGCTGATCCTGATGTACACGTTCAAAGGAGGGATCAAGACCATCATCTGGACCGACACCATCCAGACTACCTTCATGCTACTGGCGCTCTTCATCTCCCTCTTCCTGATCACCGGCAGCATGGGACTGAGCCTGGGAGGCATGATCGAACGGGTGCAGGCCAGCCCGTGGTCGAAGATGATCTTCACCGACTGGCACGATAAAAGGTTCTTTCTCAAGGAGATCCTGAGCGGAGCGTTCATCGCCATCGTGATGACGGGGCTCGACCAGGAGATGATGCAGAAGAACCTGAGTTGCCGGACGCTGCGGGATGCGCAGAAAAACATGTACACCTTTACCGGGATCATGGTCGCCGTGAATTTCATCATCCTTTTCCTGGGCGCCAGCCTCTATGAATTCGCTGCTTTCAAGGGCATCGGCCTGCCCGGCCGTTCCGACGACCTGTTCCCCTCGATCGCCATCCAGCACCTGGGGCCGGTCGCCGGGCTGGTATTCCTGATCGGCCTGATCTCGGCCGCCTATCCCAGCGCCGACGGTGCGTTGACCTCGCTGACGACCTCCTTCAGCATCGATTTCCTGGGACTGAACAAGAAAAAAGATATGGAGGAGAGCAAAAAAAAGAGGATCCGCCAAACGGTCCATGTGGCCTTTGCATTCCTGCTGCTGGGCGTGATCGTCCTTTTCCGGGCGATCAACGACCGGGCCGTGATCGACAAACTTTTCACCATTGCTGGCTATACCTACGGACCCCTGTTGGGTTTATACGCGTTCGGTCTCTTTACCCGTTTCCGGGTCCGTGATCGCTGGGTGCCCTGGGTGGCAGCCGCTTCGCCCGTTTTATGCTACCTGCTCAGCGAGTATTCTGAACGGCTGTTCAACGGCTACCGGTTCGGATTTGAACTGCTGATCTTGAACGGATTTATTACATTTGCCGGATTGCTGCTGCTGAGGGAAAAATCAGCGGTCAAAATCTGATTGGATATGGAAAACCTCCGTTTTAAAGCCCTGGGGATGGCCATGGACCGGAAACCCGGGAGCCCTGAGATTCCCGGCGGACCGGTTTCAGCCTATTTCGGAGAGCTGACCTTCAACGCGGCCGCCATGAGGGCATACCTCACCGAGGAAGCCTATGCCCAGGTACTTAATTCGGTGGAACGTGGGATGAGGATCGATCGAAGGGTCGCCGATCAGGTGGCTGCAGGGATGAAAGCCTGGGCCATCAGCAGGGGCGCCACCCACTATACACACTGGTTTCTGCCGTTGACGGGTGCCACTGCCGAGAAGCACGACGCTTTCATTGACCCTGTCGCAGGAGGCCAGGGTATCGAAAAATTCCGCGGCATCGAGCTGATCCAGCAGGAACCCGACGCCTCCAGTTTTCCCAGCGGGGGCATCCGGAGCACCTTCGAGGCCCGGGGATATACCGCCTGGGATCCCACGTCGCCCGCCTTTATCATGGACCGCACCCTGTGCATCCCGAGTGTTTTTGTATCCTACACCGGCGAATCGCTCGACTACAAGACCCCGCTCCTGAAAGCCATTCACGCCGTCGACCAGGCAGCCACCGAAGTATGCCGGCTCTTCGACCGGAATGTATCGAAAGTGTATCCGACCCTCGGATGGGAACAGGAGTATTTCCTGGTCGATCACGCCCTTTTCTCGGCACGCCCTGATCTTGTGCTGACGGGCCGGACCCTGTTCGGCCATGCCTCGGCCAAAGACCAGCAACTCGAAGATCAATACTTCGGGACCATCCCGAGGCGCGTACTGGCATTCATGCAGGAATTCGAATACGAGGCGCACCGGTTGGGGATACCGGTCAAGACCCGGCATAACGAAGTGGCTCCCAACCAGTTTGAGTGCGCCCCCGTGTATGAGGAGGTGAACCTGGCGGTGGATCATAACCAGCTTATGATGCACCTGCTGGATACGGTGGCCCGGCGGCACGATTTTACCATACTGCTGCATGAGAAACCCTACCAGGGGGTGAACGGCTCCGGAAAACATAACAACTGGTCGCTGGCCACCGATACGGGCGAAAACCTCCTGTCACCGGGGAGGACACCGAAAGAGAACCTGCGGTTCCTGGTATTCCTTGCCTGCATCCTCAAGGCGGTCCACGAGCATGCCGAACTGATCCGCGCGATCGTTGCTTCTCCCGGCAATGACCACCGGTTGGGGGCGAACGAGGCCCCCCCGGCCATCATCTCGGTTTTCATCGGCACACAGCTAACCAGGATGCTCGAGGCGCTTGAAAAAGCCGGCCGGCCACCCGCCGGGAAGATGGCGTCGGAAGGAGACCTGCTGAAAAACCTGCCCAAGATCCCCGAGATCCTTCCCGACAACACCGACCGCAACCGCACCTCTCCCTTCGCGTTTACCGGAAACAAGTTCGAGTTCCGCGCGGTAGGCTCGTCACAGACCTGCGCACCTCCCATGATCGTGCTGAACCTGATCGTGGCCGACCGGCTGCAGCGGTTCCTGCATGATGTTGAAGCGCTGGTGAAAAAGAACAGCGGCCGCCAGCAGGCCATGCTCAGCGTGATCCGTAAGTACATCCGCGAATCGGTTGCGATCCGCTTCGAAGGGAACAACTACTCGGAGGAGTGGGTGAAGGAGGCTGCCAGGCGCCGCCTGCCCAACCGCAAAACAACGCCTGAAGCGCTGGACGGGATGGTGACGGAACGTTCGGAAGAGCTGTTCGGGAAGCACGGCGTGCTGACTACCCGGGAGCTGGAAGCGCGGCACGAGATCGGGTTGCATCATTACACGAAAAAGCTCCAGATCGAATCGCGGGTACTGGGCGACCTGGCCGGCAACCATATCATTCCGGTCGCCATCCGGTACCAGAACACCCTCATCGAAAACGTGAGGGGGCTCAAGGAGGTGCTGGATCTGAAAGCTTACGGACAACTGTCGAAGAACCAGATGGAGATGATCACCGAGATATCCGAGCATGTAGACAAGATCAGGACGTATGTGAATGAAATGACCGAAGCCAGGAAGGAGGCAAACCGGTTGCAGGGAGCGGGCGGGCAGGCGACTGCCTACTGCCTGCATGTGTTGCCGTACTTTGAGAAGATCAGGTATCATGCCGACAAGCTTGAACTGCTTATCGACGACGATCACTGGCCCCTGCCCAAGTACCGGGAGCTTCTGTTCACCCGTTGATGCCCCGGCAGGAGGCTTTGGAGGATCGCTGACAAATCACTGTTGATATTCCGGGACTGTCCCGGTGTAATAACCCTGAACCCATGAAAAAACTCTTTACCCTGGCCATGATCACCATGCTGAGCGCCGGTTGGGCTTTCGGCCAGATCAATGTGTTTCACATCGACAACAACTCGGCGCCGCTGACAGGCGACGGAATTTTTTATTCCCTGCCCCGGACGGTCGTTTCCGTTCAGGTAAGGATCGACCGGATCGAAAACTACAAAGGACCTTACGCCGATTATGCCCTGCGGTTTTTGGGGCTGAAAAACGTGGTGATGGCCAATTCGGTGGAATTCAAGATCAACCGGGTATCCATCTCCACTTACCCGGAGCCCGATCCCGACCAGTACTACTTTATCGAAATGGGTGAGAAAACCTCAAAAGGGGAGAAGGCGGCGGTCCTTTCGCTGAACAGGTCCGGGGTGATCCTGGGAACCATGCCCGGCGACGAAGGAAGAACGGAGGCCGTGATGCCGGCCGGCACCACCCTTGCGCAGGAGGATCCCTCAAAGGATGCTTTCGGCGAGCTGTTCAAGTACTCGGCCGATGTCAGCGTCTTTGAAAAAGTGGATACCATCATCAGGAAGATCAGCGTGGATACCATGACCGTCGAACGGCAGTTCTACAAACGGACCATGGTTGAGAAATCGCCGGAACAGAAAGCGAAAGAGGCGGCCGACTTTATCTCCAAGATCAAGGAGAACCGGTTCAACCTGATCAGCGGCACGCAGGAGGTGAATTACAACAAGGAGACCCTCGAATATATGGACGACCAGCTGAGCCGGATGGAGAAAGAGTACCTGAAACTATTCACCGGGATCACCCTCCACAAATCCATGACCTTCACCTATAAATATATCCCGGTACCCAACCAGATCAATACCGAGATCCCCATCTTCCGTTTCCTCCCTTCGCGGGGCGTGATCGATCTCGACGAACAAGGCGGAAAGGTGGTCACCATCCGGGTCCAACGGGTCGGTCACACCAATGCGGTAGCCGGATACCTGGGCAAGGCGGTCAGGGAGACCAAGGCGCAGGGATTGTCATACAGGATCCCTGAACTGGCGAGGGTTTCGGTGAAGATGGATGAGAATACGCAGGAAGAGGCCCAGTGCCTGATATCGCAACTGGGCGTGGTGACCGCCCTGCCGGCGGGCCGGTGGAAGGCGGAATTTCACGAAGAGACCGGGGGCATCCGCAGCCTGGAGATTCAGTAGCAAGCTTTTTTCAATCGCACCAGTCTGACCAGCAACTCCTCCAGCAGGTCGAGGCGGAGCATGTTCGCGCCGTCCGAACGGGCTTTTTCCGGCTCCGGGTGGGTTTCCAGGAACAGGCCATCGGCCCCGGCGGCGATGGCCGCTTTCGCGATCGTGGGGATCAGGTCGGGGCGGCCACCCGTTACGCCCGACTCCTGGTTGGGCTGCTGCAGCGAATGCGTGACATCCACCACAACCGGCAATCCGGTCTTCTTCATCTCCGGGATGTTCCTGAAATCGACCACCAGGTCGTGATAACCGAAAGTCGTTCCCCGCTCGGTGAGCATCACTTTCGGATTGCCGGTTTGGATCACTTTATCGGCCGCGAATTTCATCGAGCCGGCCGAAGCAAACTGTCCTTTCTTTATATTGACGATCCGGCCCGTCTTCCCGGCCGCAACCAGCAGGTCGGTCTGGCGGCACAGGAACGCAGGTATCTGGAGCACATCCACGTACGCCGCTGCCATCTCCGCCTGCTCCCCGGTATGGATATCCGTCAGGACTGGGATGTTCAGTTCCTTGCCGACCTGGCCGATGATTTTCATCGCTTTTTCCAGCCCGATCCCGGTAAAGGAGTCGACCCGTGAGCGGTTGGCTTTCAGGTACGATGCCTTGAAAATGAAGGGAATTCCGAGCCTTTTGGCAATTGCTGCGATCTCCCGTGCAATCCGGCCGGGCATCTCTTCGTCTTCCACCACACAGGGACCGGCGATCAAAAAGAAGGTCTCCGGGTCGTTGTTCAGTTTGTCAAACAAAAGATCAGACATTTACGATTTACGATTTAGGATTTATACTATCAGCACAGCGGCACCCCACCCCGGCCTGCGGCCACCCCTCCCCAAACAGGGAGAGGTTTCAGCACAGCACATCAGTACCCGTATTTTTTCCCCCACAGCCCTTTCAGCCGGGTCCGCAGTTCGTTCTCCCTCGGGTTGTTCTGCGGATCGTAGAACCGGGATCCTTTGACTTTTTCAGGGAGAAACTCCTGATCGGCAAAATTATTTTCAAAATCATGGGCATACTTGTAATCCTTGCCGTACCCGATCTTTTCCATGAGCGATGTAGGGGCATTGCGCAGTTGGAGAGGGACCGGCTGGTCGCCTGCATCGCGGAACGCTTTCGAGGCTTTTCGCAGGGCGAGGTAGGAGGCGTTGCTTTTTACCGAACATGCCAGGTAGATGGCGGTTTGCGACAGAACCAGGCTGCATTCGGGGTATCCGATCACCCCGACGGCCTGAAAACAGGCAGTAGCCAGCAGCAGTGCGTTGGGATTGGCATTGCCGATATCCTCCGAAGCCAGGATGAGCATCCGCCGGGCGATGAATTTGGGATCCTCGCCCGCTTCGATCATGCGAGCCAGCCAGTACACGGCAGCATTCGGGTCGGAGCCCCGCATCGACTTGATAAAAGCGGAGATGATGTCGTAATGCATCTCGCCGGTCTTGTCGTAAAAGGCAAGGTTCTGCTGAATGATCTTAAGGGTGATCTCATTGGTGATCTTCACTGCCTGGCCCGATTTTGCTTCGGTGGTGACGACCAGTTCGAGGGCGTTTAACAATTTCCGCGCGTCGCCTCCCGAGATCCGGAGCAGCGCTTCGGTTTCGACAAGGTTCACCGTGGTATGCATCGTTTGTTCCAGCGTGGTGCGGCCCAGTTCCAGCAGGCCCGAGAGGTGGCGCTCTTCGAGTGGCTTTAAAATGTATATCTGGCAACGGGACAGCAGCGGGGAGATGACCTCGAAGGAAGGATTTTCGGTGGTGGCCCCGATAAAGGTCACCACCCCTTTCTCCACCGCTCCCAGAAGGGCGTCCTGCTGGGATTTGCTGAAACGGTGGATCTCATCGATGAACAGAAAAGGACTGTCACCCGCTTCACGGGCTTTGGTGATGACCTCCCTGACCTCTTTCACGCCGGAACTGACCGCGCTCAGCGTGTAGAATGTCCGGTTCATTTTTTGCGAAAGAATATAGGCCAGGGTCGTTTTCCCAACCCCCGGTGGTCCCCACAGGATCATGGAAGGAACATTTCCCGAGTCGATGGCCCGCTGCAGGATGGCCCCCTGACCAATGAGATGTTCCTGCCCCAGGTACTCTTCCAGCGATGCCGGGCGTAATCGCTCTGCCAATGGAATTATCATGGACCAAATATAGTGCTAATCCTTCAATCCTTTCGACCACCGGACGGTCCCGGGTCAGGTTTTTTACCGAACCTGATCCGGAGAATCCGGGGGGCAGGATGTTAATAACTGCCAAAATCTTAATAAATGTTAAAAATAATTGAATTGAAAATCAACAACATACATCATTTGTTAAAAAATGTTAAAAAAAAGTGGTCAAAATATTTGGTTGGCATCAGGGCCTTGCCGTATCTTTGCATCGTCATTAAAAAAAATCAATAGACAATGAAAAAACTTGCAACAGTATTAGTCATCGGAGCAGTAGCTTTCATGTATTCCTGCGGCCCCAGCGCTAAGGAACTCGAAGAAAAGAGGATCGCTGATTCGATCCGCGTTGCTGATTCATTAGCCATGGTTCAGGCTGAGCAGCAGAGGATCGCCGATTCGATCGCGAAGGTGCAGCATGATAAGATGATTGCTGACTCGATTGCCCACGCTGATTCCGTGAAGAAATTCCCGAAATTATTCCAAGGCAAGAAATAAGACAGCTTCGATCTGAACAAAAAAGCCCCTCACCGAGGGGCTTTTTTGTTTTTCGTCAGCCGGGTCCCTGAATTTACAGGTTTTTGATCTCGGCTACCAGTTTCTGCAGGGTGGCCTTTGCATCGCCGAAGAGCATCCTCGATTTCGGCATGAAAAACAGGTTGTTCTCGATGGCGGCGTATCCCTTGGCCATGCTGCGTTTCATGATGATGGTGTTCCGGGCTTCCCACACCCTGATGACGGGCATCCCGTAAATCGGACTGCCCGGATCCTCTTCGGCGGCGGGATTGACCACATCGTTGGCACCTACCACGATCACCGCATCGGTGTTGGTCATGTCGTTGTTGGCATCCTCCATCTCAAGAAGTTTCTCGTACGCAACATCGGCTTCCGCCAGCAGGACATTCATATGCCCCGGCATGCGCCCCGCCACCGGGTGGATGCCGTATTTCAATTCAACCCCCCGGAAGGCGAGCAGGTTTTCCAGTTCGTGGCAGAGATGCTGGGCCTGCGCCACGGCCAGCCCGTAGCCTGGAACCACCAGCACTTTCTGGGAATAATTCAACAGCACCGCGGCGTCGCTCAGTGAGATCTCCCTGACCGACTTTTCGCCCTCCTGGACCGAACCGGCCGCACTGCCCCCGAAAGCACCCACGATGACGTTCAGCAGCGAACGGTTCATGGCTTTGCACATCAGGATGGTGAGGATGGTTCCCGAGGAGCCGACCAGGATACCGCCGGTGAGCATCGCCTGGTTGTTATAGAGGAACCCGCCCATGGCTGCGGCCACCCCGGTGAAAGAGTTCAGGAGCGATATGACCACCGGCATGTCGGCTCCCCCGATCGGCATGACGAACGTCACGCCATAGATCAGGGCCAGTGCGGCAAGCGTGTAGATCATCCAGTTTTCGCCGGCTACCGGTGTGCGGAACATGATGAACACCAAGAATGCCAGTAATACGAACAGCAAAGTGAGGTTGAGGTAACGCAACAACCGGTTTTTAATATCCCCGAGGCGCTCGTCGAGTTTGCCGAACGCGATCATACTGCCTGCGAAGGATACCCCGCCGATCATCAGTCCCAGCAAAATCGCCAGCGCTTCACCATTCAACATGGTGGCAGCTCCAGCCCTGGCCAGTTCGTTCTGCATGCCAGGGAACTCCATCAGCGATATCAGAGCGGCGCAGGCTCCGCCCATGCCGTTGAAAAGCGATACCATCTGCGGCATGGCGGTCATCTTGACCTTTTTGGCGGCCATCCAGCCCGTGACGGTCCCGATCACAAGCGCGGCCACGATCCAGCCGATGTTGTGAATCCCCCGGTAAGTGCCGTCGTCCATGCGGGTCTTGTGGAACAGGATCGTACACAGGATCGCCAGCGCCATGCCGGCGGCGGCCCACAGATTCCCGTTGCGGGCGGTGTCGGGATGGCTCAGCTTCTTCAGGCCGAGGATGAAAAGAACCGAAGCCAGGATGTATGAGATCTCGAGTATCGAAATGTATGGGGAGAAATCGAACGTTCGCGATAGGGTCTGAATCGTTTCCATGGTTTCCGGGTTTACTGTTTTTTCTTCTTTCTGAACATCTCAAGCATCCGGTCTGTAACCACAAACCCGCCCACCACGTTGAGCGTCCCCAATACAACGGCAATGAAACCGAGGATCATGGCCAGGATATTGCCGGCGTGACCCATCACAATGATCGCTCCGATAATGACCACCCCGTGAATGGCGTTGGCACCCGACATCAGGGGCGTATGCAACACGGAGGGGACGTGCGAAATGACTTCAATCCCCAGAAAGATGGAGAGGACAATAATGAAGATCGCCTCCTTGTATTCCAGCAAGAATCTAAGTATGTCGTGCATAGACCTAATTTATTGATGAATCATGGCTTTTACTCTTTCATGAACGATCTCGCCCCCGTGTGTGACGCAGGTTCCCCTGACAAGGTCGTCGTCCCAGTTCAGGTTAAGCTCTCCATTCGGACTGATCATCAGTTTCAGGAAGTTGATCACGTTTTTTCCGAACATTTTGCTCGCGTCGGTCGGCATTTCAACGGGGAACGAGGAATTGCCGATGATCTTAACGCCTTGATGGATAACGGTTTCGGCATTCCGGGTGAGTTCGCAGTTGCCGCCTGTAGAGGCAGCAAGGTCGATGATGACCGATCCGGGTTTCATGGCTTCTACGGTCTCCTTTTTCAGCAGTACCGGGGCTTTCTTCCCGGGGATCTGGGCCGTACAGATCACGGCATCGGACCGGGAGGCATGGGTGTGGACCGCCGCCGCCTGCCGGGCCTTGTACTCCTCGGTCTGTTCGACGGCGTACCCCCCGGCTGCCTTATCGTCGGTAGCCCCTTCCACCTCGACGAATTTCCCGCCCAGTCCGACAACCTCTTCCTTAACCGCCGACCTTACGTCGAACACCTCGACGACGGCGCCAAGTTTCCTTGCGGTCGCCAGGGCCTGGAGCCCGGCTACACCGGCACCCAGGATGAGCACCTTCGCCGGGGTTATCGTTCCCGCAGCCGTCATGAACATGGGAAAAAACTTGGGGAGCGTATTGGCGGCCGTGAGGACCGCCTTGTAGCCGGATACGGTTGCCATGGATGACAGGATGTCCATCGACTGTGCCCGTGTCGTGCGCGGGACCACGTCCATGCTGAAGGAGGTGATCCCGCGTCCCGCCAGGCTGGAGACCAGCGCGGGATTGAAAAAGGGATTCAGCACAGCCAGCAGTACCGAGCTCGCGCGGATATGTGCGAGTTCCTCCTCCTGCGGCGGATTGATCCGCACAAGCAGGTCGGCCTTACCGAGAATGTCGGACCGGGAGGCGATCAGTGCCCCCACCGACTCATATTCGGCATCCGTGGCAAAAGCCCGGGTACCCGCATCCTTTTCCACCATGACCTTCACCGAAAGCTTGGTCAGGGCGGCCACCGATTCGGGTAACATCGCCACCCGGCATTCAGGGGAATCTTCCTTGAGGACACCAATAATCATATAAATGGATTTACGATTTACCACTCACCACTCACCACTCACCACTCACCACTCACGACTCGTCCTCTATCCGACGAACTCCACCGTCTGATGGCTTCCGTCGCAGAAAGGTTTTTTCTTGCTGGCCCCGCAGCGGCACAGGGCGGCCACTTCGTTCTGGATCTGGATCTTTTTCTTTTTGGAATCACGCAGAATGAAGTTCCCTGTAACCAGTGCAGGACCGTTCTTCAGGATGTGAATGCGGGCGAACTTCGGTTTCATTTTTACTTTTGCCCTTGGCTTTGAGGTGACAAACTTGGTGCTCTTCAGGTAGGTCAGCGCGCGTGACGGGCACCGGTCGATCACCTTCATGATCTCCTTGCTGTTCGAAGCGTGCACGTTGACCCAGGGCTTTTTCTTTGAATTGAATACTTCGGGCAGCCCGATCAGGCAATTGGCCGAGTGTATGCATTCGTCGGCTTTCCAGTAAACGGTAATCTCACCATTGGAAAACTCTTTAACTGATTCCTTGTTGGCTTTGAACTCGGCCATCTCAGCTTTTGTGACTTTATTTGACATATTCGGACAGGTGTTAATTTTTTTGTGTAAAATTACCAAATAAAATTCTTTTTTGGTCCGTTTGATCCGAAAAATGACGTAACGCCATGACGAAAAATACTGCATCCATCAGAAAGGAGTATAGACGGGCGGTTCTTGATGAACGGGGAGTATTCGCCGACCCGATGAAACAGTTTGCGGCCTGGTTCGATGAGGCGGTACTGGCGGGGCTGGACGAACCCAATGCCATGGTCCTGTCCACCGCGGAGCCCGGAGGCCCCGTTTCTGGTCGTGTTGTGCTTCTCAAAGGAACCGATGAAGAGGGCTTTATTTTTTATACCAACTACGAGAGCCGCAAAGGAATTCAGTTGACATTGAACCCTGTGGCTGCTTTAACCTTTTTCTGGAGCGCGCTCGAAAGGCAAGTCCGGGTGGAGGGAAAGGTGAGCCGGGTCAGTCGCCGCGAATCGGTGGAATATTTCAACTCCCGGCCGCTTGACAGCCGGATCAGCGCCTGTGTTTCGCCACAGAGTTGCGTCATTCCCGACCGGGAATTCCTGCAGGGAATGCGCGAAGGCTTTCTGTTGGATTCCGGTGGCATGGAGCCGGTTTGTCCGGATAACTGGGGAGGGTTCAGGCTCAAACCCAACCGGGTGGAATTCTGGCAGGGAAGGCCCCATCGCATGCATGACCGGCTCTGTTACCGCCGGTCCGCAACGGGGTGGATACTCGAGAGGCTCGCTCCGTGATCGACAAACAAACCGCGAAGACGCGAAGACGCAGAGAACAATAAGTCGATTGCCTAATCCTTTGCGCCTTTGCGCCTTTGCGGTTAATGTTGAATTTGATTCACCCTTGACCGGATTTGCCAAGGGATGAATAATCAGGATCAGATCAGCTTGAACGTAATGGTCACTTTGTAATGCTCGTAAGTGGGCAGATCCAGGTTTTTGCAACAGATCTTCGACAATTGCTCCTTGACCATCTTCTCGACCGAAGGATTTTCGGCGATCGTCTTTTCGATGTTGATCTTGCCGTCATCATTCACGGCAAAAAACACGGTGACGGTACCCTCACAACAATTCCTGACGGCCTGTTCGGGATAGGAAATCTGTTCCCGGATAAATTTTTGCAGACTGGCAGCGGATGACTTTGAGGGGGAAGCGGCGAAGGAGGATGATGCGGCGACGAGGATCACCACCATCAGAAGGGTGATGCGACGGAGGAAGGCGGCTGTTTTCATGGCGACGGCTTTTTTTTAAGGTTATTGGGATAAGAGTTCATTGCGGATATCGGACGCAGTCGTCCGGGGATTGTTACATTTCATTGCGGGAATTAACATATGTTTAACACACTGATGCATGATCAAAAGTACTGCCCGGATCGTGCCGGTATCAACAATACTCTGCCAACGTGTCCCGATTCCGGCCAATCCCCGTCGTGGCTGCGATAAGCGGGCCGGCCGTCAACGACCCGGGCTGTTTTATCGGTGAACCGGCCTTATCCGGCGTTCACCAAGGGTAATCAGCGCATACTAGGTATGGCATGTCAAATCTTTAAATATCTTTGCGGGGTCAACCCTGTAATCCATTTGCCATGAAACGCCATTTCCTGATCCCGATCACCATGGGCATACTATTTATGACCGGATGTAAAACGGAAACAAAAAGGGAGAATCCCTTCTTCGCCGAATACGTGACACCATTCCAGGTGCCCCCGTTCGACAAGATCGACACGTCGGATTATATGCCCGCCTTTTCTGAAGGTATCCGGCGTCATAATGCGGAGATCGACTCCATTGTTAATAATCCGGCTCCCCCCGATTTTAATAATACCATTCTCGCATTTGACAAATCGGGCAGGCTGCTTACCCGGGTGAGCAAGGTCTTTTACAACCTTAATGAAGCCGAGACCAACAAACAGATGCAGGCCATTGCCCGGCAGCTCAGCCCGGTCATGTCGAAACACGGCGACGATATTGCCCTCAATGAAAAGCTCTTTGCGAGGATCCGGTCGGTATATGAAAACCGCGCCACGATGAATCTTGACAGCCAGCAACTCCGCCTGGTGACCAAGTACTACCGGGATTTCGAGCGGCAGGGCGCGAACCTTCCGCCGGAAAGCAAGGACCGGCTGCGCAAACTGAATGAGGAACTTTCGCTGCTGTCGCTTACCTTCGGGGAGAACCTTCTGGCCGAAACGAACGAAAATTTCAAGCTGGTCATCGAGGACAAGAAGGACCTTGAAGGGCTTCCCCAGGGAGTGATCGACGGGGCTGCGGAGGCGGCGAAAGATAAGGGACTCGGGGGTAAATGGGTATTCACCCTGGCCAAGCCGAGCATGATCCCGTTCCTGCAATATGCCAAGAACCGTGACCTTCGTGAAAAGATCTACCGCGGGTATTTCATGCGTGGGAACAACGGAAATAAGAACGACAATAAGGAGATCGTAATGAAGATCGCCAACCTGAGGGTGGAGAAGGCCCGGTTGCTGGGTTTTGAAAGCTATGCCGCCTATATCGTCGACGAAAATATGGCGAAGACCCCGGACCGGGTAAACGATTTTCTTTTCCGGTTATGGAAGGCAGCCCTTCCAGTCGCAAAAAAGGAGATGGCTGATATGCAGGCGATCATCGACCGGGAGGGGGGTAATTTTAAATTGCAACCGTGGGACTGGTGGTACTATGCCGAGATCATCCGGAAAGAGAAGTACAATCTCGATGAAAACGAGATGAAACCCTATTTCAGCCTGGCGGGCGTAAGAGACGGCATGTTCATGGTGGCACAAAAGTTATATGGGATCACGTTTGAAAAAAAGACGGATCTGCCGGTTTTCCATAAAGATGTGGAAACTTACGAAGTGAAGGAAGCGGATGGCCGGCACCTGGGTATCCTGTACCTGGATTACCACCCGCGCGACGGCAAGCGGGGCGGAGCCTGGTGCACCGATTTTCGCTCGGCAGGATGGGAAGACGGCAAGCAGGTTTATCCCATCGTTTCGATTACCTGCAACTTCACGAAGCCAACCGCCGATACCCCGTCGCTGCTGAGCTGGGATGAAACAACCACCCTGTTCCATGAATTCGGCCACGCCCTGCACGGGTTGTTCACCGAGGGAAAATATACACGGACTGCCGGAAATGTGCCCCAGGATTACGTGGAACTCCCCTCCCAGATCAACGAGAACTGGGCAGGAGAGCCGGAAGTACTGCGATCCTATGCGAAGCATTACAAGACAGGTCAGCCCATTCCCGATGAACTGATCACAAAGATCCAGAACAGCGCACTTTTCAACCAGGGCTTTGAAACGGTGGAATACCTGGCCGCGGCGATCCTCGACATGGATTACCATGATCTGAAGGGACCGGCCGGCGTCGACGCGGTGAAATTCGAGAGCGATGCCATGAACCGTGTCGGATTGATCAGCGAGATCATCCCCCGTTACCGGAGTACCTATTTTGCCCATATTTTCAATGGCGGTTACGCGGCCGGGTATTACGTATATATCTGGGCTGCCGTGCTCGACGCAGATGCCTTTGATGCATTCAAATCGTCGGGTGATATCTTCAACGCCGACCTGGCCGCAAAATTCCGCAAACATTGCCTGGCGGAATCGGGAAACGGAGAGGGTATGGCGCAGTACAGGAAGTTCCGGGGCCAGGATCCGTCGGTGGAGCCCCTGCTCAGAAGGAGAGGGCTCAAATAGGCACCGACCGGGTAATCAACCGTATGCCCGGATTATTTATTACTTTTTTTCCACCATGGGTAGGCAGGCAGGACGTCTGCCTACCTTGCTTATCAGGACATATCCCGCGCACTTCCCTGGTAAAATATTAGATCATTTTTTTTCTAAAACATAGTGCTGACTGATTTTTTATTTATATTTACCCTCCATAACCTAATCCTGTTGTATGTGTCTCCGGTCCCATGTTGAGTGTTCTTTGAAAGGCCGGTCTATCCTGTAAGAAACCAAAACAATCAAATACAACGCTATGAAAAATGTTCTACGCTTGTTGTGCATTTCTGCCCTGGGGGCTCTGTTAATCAATAACAGCGCGATGGCGGATATCCCGGTCACGGTTTCCGGTACCGCGGTCACCAATCCGGCCCTGGCTGGTTCTTACCCCACGTTAACCAGTGCACTTGCTGCACTGAACTCCGTTAACTCGTACTCCACACCGGGTACGATCGTTCTTACCTGCACCGGCGGGAATTTGGAAACTGCCCCCGCAAAGGGATTAACCCTGGGCAGTCTTACACTGAATCCCCTGTTAAGCCCGACCAACACGATTACGATCAATACTGATGGTGGAACCGTGACGATCAACGCAGGGGCAGGGACAGGGACCCCGGGGAGCGCTTCTCCCGACGGCATACTCAAGATCGTCGGAGCAGATTATGTCACGATTGACGGGTTGACACTGAACGACGGCAACACATCCAACAATTTCACGATGGAGTACGGCATCGGGCTTTTCAAATTCAGCGCTGCCGACGGAGCCCAGCATAATACGATCCAGAACTGCACCATCAACATGCAGAGGGTCAACAACGCTGGGGGTGCCGGACCGATGGTGGACGGCTCGACCGGGATCCTGATGGTCAACTCGGTTCCGACCGCAGCGACCACCGCGCTCGCCCCGTCCACCGCCGCGGGTTCCAACTCGTATAATGCTTTTTATCACAACACCATCAACAGCGGGAACAACGGAATGGCACTGATCGGGTATGCCGGCGCATCGCCCTTCGCCGCCTGCGATTTCGGCAACGATGTGGGAGGCACTGCAGCCGGTACGGGGAACAGCATCCTCAACTACGGCGGTGCGACGAACGCCTCCAACCCGTCGGCCGGCATCCGGACCCTGCACCAGTACGATCTGAACATTTCCCATAACGTGATCAACAACAACGACGGGGGAGGAGTGAACCACGTTTCCACACTGCGCGGTATCTTCCTGAACACGGCACTCAGTGCCTCCGCCACCGTCAGCTACAATAATGTTTCGGTCCACGGCGGGGGGCTCAACTCCCAGGTTGCGCTGATCGAAAACGCATCGGGCAGCACGGCCGCAGGGAACACCATCAACATCCACCACAACACCCTTACCGGCTCCTACCTGACGGCCACCACGGGCCTGATGTACGGGATCTACAACAGTGCCAGCCCGTCGACTCTGTATCTCAATAACAATGTCATCTCAGGTATCACCTACAGCAACTCCACACTGGTGGGATCGGGCGTGGTTTATGCCATCTTCAGCTCCGGCGCCGCAGCCAGCGTGAGCGCGAACCTGAATGAAATCTACAACATAACGCGGACCGGGACAACCGGGGCTAACCTGATCGGTATCTACATCTCAAACGGAACATCGCAGAATGTCAGTAACAACACTGTCCATGACCTGACGCTCTCCGGGACAGGTGCCGCAGGCGCCCTCTACGGGATTCAGACCTCCTCGGGGGCCATTACGGTAACCGGAAATACCATCTATAACCTGTCCAATTCAAAAACAACCGGCACAGGCGCCCTTTACGGCATCTACAACATTGCCTCCCCGACCAGTGAATCGATCACCAATAACGGAATATCGAACCTGACGCACAGCGGTACCGGCACAACCTACGGTATTTACCTCTTCACCACCAACGGCGCAGTGATGAGGATACTCAAAGAGAATACGGTCTTCGGGATCCAGTCGTCGGGCCTGGCCGTAGCGGGTATCAGCTCCTCGGGCAGTTCGTCGAACATCCATAAGAACAAGATCTACGATATTCAGAGCAATTCCACGGGCAACGCCATCGTTTCCGGACTGATCCTCGGCAACCTGGGAGCCAACGGATCTGCGAACGTGTATAATAATATCATAGGTGACCTTAAATCGGTCGCAGGGGGGATCGTGAGCGTCGCGGCACCTGCCGTGCGCGGGATCAACATCACTGCCTCCAGCGGGGCCAATACCAGTTTCAACCTGTATTACAACACGGTCCGTCTTTCGGCAGGCTCCACCGCTGCCAATTTCGGATCTGCAGGTATTTACGCAGTCGGAAGCAGCACGGCGACCACGGCGGCACTGACTCTGAACAACAATATTATTGTGAACCATTCCGTGCCTTCGGGAAGCGGCTATACGGTCGCATTCCATCGCTCCGGTACTGATCTGGCCAATTTCGGCGCTGCCTCCGACTACAACCTGTTCCACGCAGGGGCCCCGGGAATCGCAAGGCATATCCTGTATGACGGGACCAATGCCTACACCATCCTGAATGAATACAAGACAGCGGTTTTCCCGCGTGAGGCGGCTTCCGTCTCCGCGATTCCGAACTGGTTGTCAACCACCGGTTCCGACGCCAGTTACCTGCACATCGACGGAACGATTCCTTCGGCTATCGAAAGCGGCGGGGTGAGCATCCCGACTTATGCCGAGGATTTTGAGGGGGATGTCCGCCAGGGAGATCCCGGATATCCCGGGACGGGTACCGCGCCCGACCTCGGAGCAGATGAATTTGAAGGCCTGCCCCTGCCCAATTGTTCGGGGATCCCGGCAGCCTCCACGATCACAGGTCCTTCCTTCCTTTGCTACGGAACGGGAACGACCCTCGGGCTGAGCCAGGAGTACACAGACAAAGGGATCAGTTACCAGTGGCAATATTCCACCGTCGCGGGCGGACCTTATACCAACCTCGGAACCGCATCGACACAACCAACGGGGAACCTGACCCAAACTACCTATTACGTCTGTCAGATCACCTGTTCGTTCTCCTCTTCCACCTTTCCGACCCCCGAACTCATGGTGCTGGTGCCTACCGTATCGGTTACGCCCCTTTCGGCGACTTACTGTACTCCGGGAGGACCGGCTATCCACCTCACCGCTTCGGGCATGCTGACCTATGCATGGAGTCCCGCAGCGGGCTTAAGCGCCACTTCAGGCGCTGAAGTGGACGCCAACCCTACGGCCAACACCGAATACACGGTGACAGGAACCGACGGAAACGGCTGCACCTCGGTGGCCACCACTTCCATCACTGTCGGAGCCACTGTCACCATCTCCAGCATCACGGCCACCCCGCCCTCGGTATGCCCCGGAGGGACCTCCACATTGCAGGTCAACGCTTATACGGGCCCGGCTGAATATTGCCAGTCGTTGCACGCCAGCGGCTGCAGCGGCGATAATATGGCGCATATCGTGCTGAATACGCTGAATTCCTATGCCAGCGCATGCGATCTGTCCACTTCTACGCCTCCGCGATACCTGCACGTTACCGCCGTCGGCGACAGCACGACAACCCTCTCGGCTTCGGGGAACTATACCCTCAGCGTGACCTTCGGGCCCGACGCCAACCAGTATTTTGGCGCCTGGATCGATTTTAACCGCGACGGTTCGTTCGCCCCCGGCGAATTCATAGGCGCGTCGGGGAACGCGGGTTCCAACGGCACCGTATCGGTATCCTTCACGGTACCGGCCGGTGTGGTCAACGGCGTAACCCGCCTGCGCATCGTGGGTGGCAACGACGTGGCCGTTCTCAGCAACCAGGCTTGCGGAGCCTCCTCGTTCGGTTGGGGAGAGACCCAGGATTACGACGTGACCCTCACGGGTGGGATTGCTCCTTATACCTATTTATGGAGTGAGAATCCCGCATCGGGGACCTTGACCGGTACCACCTCGAACCCGGTCACTGCCAACGGCATTACGGTTCCCGAGACCTATTCGGTGACCATCACCTCGCCGATGGGATGCCCGGCGACCGGAAATGTGGCCGTCGGAGTTTTCACCCCCGTTGTTTGTACCGGTATATCCTATGAAACACCCTGCCGTTATACCAATTTTAATGTCACGGCAAATACCACCGGTGGCGGTATTGACATGCATTATGCCTGGAGCGACCCCTTCAATAATACCTACCCGGATGCAAAAACGGTAGTCGCGAATCTTCCGGCCGGAACCTATGCACTCACAGTCACCGTGACCGACGAGTGCGGTACCTCCTGCACCATGTCGCAGCCCATCAATATAGGGGTTTACCCGGGGGGGAACATCTACGGCCCCGCAACCGGGGTGACTTACCAGGGAGCGATCTATACCCTGGTTGACTACGCTCCCGGATCGACCTTCCAGTGGGAAGTTTCCGGAACCGGCTGTGCCGATGGGTTCAGCGCTCTTCCCGGTGCTCAATCAGACGTTCTGAACTGGGTCCCCACCGCCGCAGGAACCTTCTACCTGCACTGCCTGATCACAGGTTCAAACGGATGCCAGTCGGTTTCCAACTGCCTGACAGTGACCGTAAGCGGACAGGGTGACAATGTCTGCACTGCCCTGCCGCTGTCGTTCGGCCTGAACGGTCCCTACACAAACTCCGGGATGACGACGGAACCGGGAGAACCGGTACCCCCCGCCACCGGATGTGAGACACAAACCGGATGGTGCACATCGAACATCAGTAACACGGTGTGGTTCACCTTCACCGCTCCTCCATCCGGGCGCGTTTCGATCGGGAACAACCCGCTGTATAATCTCTGGAACAATCAATTCGCTCTTTATACAGTCACCAGCTGCAACGATTTCAACACCTTTACCCTGGTGGCAGCCAATGACGACTCCACCCAGTCCGCAGCGCCCTACAAGGCATTTATCGCTCCCCTCTGCCTGGTCCCCGGCCAGACCTATTACCTGCAGGTGGATGGCTTTGAAACCACCGTCAACCTGTCGTGGGGAATCCGTCTGACCGACGAAGGAAATGCCGCCCCGGTCATCGCCGGTTGCCCGTCAAACATCGTGGTACCGGCCAATGCTGCCGGTTGTACGGCCAACGTGAACTGGACGGCCCCGACAGCCAGCGATCCTGATGAATGCTTCCTCCCGCTTACTTTTGTCAGCAATTATAACCCGGGCGACAACTTCCCGCTGGGCGTCACCACGGTGTTCTACACGGCCGATGACCATTACAACACCTCGGTTACCTGCAGCTTTACCGTGACCGTCGAATCCAGCGCCGTACCGGTCATCGCCGGCGACCTCTCCATTTGTGAAGGCAGTTCCAACGTGCTCGACGCAGGTGAATTCGTATCATATATATGGTCCACGGCCGAGACGACCCGGACCATCGAAGTGTCGACGGCAGGAACCTTCTCCGTGACCGTGACCGATGTGAACGGATGCACCGGGACCGCTTCAGTCACCACCGTCGTCAACCCGTTACCGGCTGCAGTGGCAGGCACCGACAGGGTAATCTGTCTCAACGACAATACCCGGATCGGAGCAGAACCCGTCACCGGAAATACCTACAGCTGGACCTCCGTGCCCGCCGGGTTCACTTCGACCGAAGCCAACCCGCTGGTCGCACCGTTGGAGACCACCACGTACACCCTGGTCGAAACGGTGACAGAAACTGAATGTACCAACACCCACAGTGTTACGGTGACTGTAAACCCGCTCCCTCAAGCCAACACCGGAGCTGACCGTGCCATCTGCCTGAACGAAAGCACCCAGCTCGGCGCCGAAGCAGTGCCCGGCAATACCTACAGCTGGATCTCCGTGCCTGCCGGATTCACCTCAACCGAATCCAACCCGACAGTGAGCCCGACCGAGACGACGACCTACACGCTGACTGAAACCATCACGGCCACGGGGTGCTTTTTATCCCATGACGTGACAGTTACCGTTAATCCGTTGCCGGCGGCAGAGGCCGGCATTGACCGTGCCATCTGCCTGAACGAAAGCACCCTGCTGGGTGCTGCGGCTGTACCCGGAAATACGTACAGCTGGACCTCCGTTCCGGCCGGGTTTATTTCGACTGAAGCCAACCCGACGGTCAGCCCTTCCGAAACTACTGTTTACACTGTCATCGAAACGATCACCGAAACCGGCTGTAACAACACCCACAGTGTGACAGTGACCGTGAACCCCCTGCCCGGTGCCATTGCCGGATCCGACCGCGCCATCTGTCTGAACGAAAGCACGCAGATCGGAGCGGCTGCCGTCGCAGGGAATACATACAGCTGGACCTCGGTACCTGAAGGATTTACCTCCACGGAGGCAAACCCGACAGTTTCTCCGACAGAGACCACCGTTTACACGCTGGTTGAAACGATCACGGAAACCGGCTGCAACAACACCCACAGTGTAACGGTCACGGTCAACCCGTTGCCGGAAGCCAATGCCGGAACTGACCGTGCGATCTGCCTGGAAGAAAGTACCGGGCTCGGTGCACCGGCAGTCACTGGGAATTCCTACAGCTGGACCTCTGTTCCCGCAGGATTCCTCTCTGCCGAAGCCAACCCGGTGGTCAGCCCCATGGAAACCACCGTATATACACTGACCGAAACCGTGGATGCCACCGGTTGCACGAACACCCACAGCGTGACCGTGACGGTGAATCCATTGCCGACAAACAACCTGCCGGTGAGTGTGGAGTCCAGTCCCATTTGCCCGGGAACAGGTACAAACTTTATTGTTGAGAACTCAGAGATCGGGGTCAATTATCAGTTGATCTACTATTATAATAGTGCACCCGCCGGTTCTCCCGTCGCTGGCAACGGTGGCACCATCTATCTGCCGACCCCCACACTTACGGAATCGACTGATTTTGCAGTCACCGCCACCATTGCTTTGACTGGGTGCTGGATCGAACTCAACCATTCAGATCTGAGGGTGCTGGTCGGCGGTCCGCAATCCGACCTGGCTGAAGTGCATGTTTGCAATGGTGCCACTACCGTTGATATCCCGGTTACGGTTGCCTCCTTCACCGAAGTCGGCAGTTTATCCCTGTCCTTCGGTTATAACACGGCAGAACTGACCAACCCCACGGTGATCAGCCGTAACGCGGTCTTTGAAGGCGAATGGGATCCGTTCCTTGAGACCACCTTCCCCGACGGATTGTTCCGTGTTTCAGGGTATGGAGCGCTGCAGGGTGACGAAGTTTCAATTCCTGATGGCGGAACATTATTTACACTTCGGTTCAATATTGTGAGTGGAACCACTTTCTCCGAAGTAAGTTTCATTGAGAATACCCAGGGAACCGGCCTCGAATACACACTCGGCGCGCCTGATTACATTCCTTTCTGCGATGTGCCGACATCCAGCTACTATTTCACAGGCAGTGTGACGGTGAACCCCATCGCCATCGTCGATGATCCGGCCAACCCGGTGATCTGCAACGGCGATCACTTCCCCGGCCTCACTTTTACCTCCACTCCCGCTGGAAATTATACCTATTCCTGGACGAACGACACTCCCGGCATCGGCCTGGCTGTAAGCGGAACCGGCAATCTGCCGGAATTCGACGCCGTGAACACCGGCCTGGCCCCGGTAGTGGCCACGCTGACCGTCACCCCGACCCTGGTCGAGGGGGGTGTTTCCTGTGTGGGTGATCCCCAGTCGTTTACTATTACTGTCAATCCCTCAGGCCATGTTACCGATCCGACCGATGTGGTCATGTGTAACGACGGGTACCTGTCGGTTGACTTCTCTTCCGACAACACCGGAGGAGTTACCAGTTACCAGTGGACAAACGATAATCCTTCGATCGGGCTTCCCCCCTCAGGGACCGGCAACATAGGACCTTTCCTGACCCAGAACACGACGACCGGACTGAATGTAGCCACCATCATTGTTACTCCCAATTTTGAAAACGGAGGCAATCCCTGTCCGGGAACACCGGAAACCTTCACGATCACCGTAAACCCCGACGGACAGGTGGACGATCCGATGGACGTGGAGGTCTGCAACGGCGGCAGTGTTTCTGTGCCGCTGACCACGCTCAATGCGGGCGGCACGACCACTTATACCTGGACCAATAACAACACCACCATCGGACTGCCCGAAAGCGGCAGCGGCGACCTTATCCAGTTTGTTGCAACCAACAGCGGATTAGGTCCCGTCTTTGCTGATGTGACGGTCATTCCGCATTTCACCTATGGAGGAGTGACCTGCGACGGCCAACCGGTAACCTTCTCTATCACAGTGTATCCCTCGGGTCATGTCAACGATCCGTCAGATCTGGTCTATTGCGATTTTGAATCGGTTCCGCCGATCCTGTTCACCAGCAACAACACCGGCGGAGAAACTACATTCTCCTGGACCAACGACCATCCTGAGATCGGCCTGGATGCTTCCGGCGACGGCGTGATCAATCCGTTCATCGCCTACAATGCGGGCAGCAATCCCATTGTGGCCACCATCACGGTGACGCCCACCTTTAATTACCCCGGTGGAGATGAAGTAGGGATCCACTGCACGGGCAATCCGGAGACCTTTACCATTACCGTGAATCCGGCCGGCCAGGTCAACAGTCCGGGCGACCTTTACTATTGCAACGGAGATCCGGCTTCCGTGACATTTGCAACCAATAACGGGGGCGGAGTGACCACTTACGCATGGACCAACGACAACACTTCGATCGGACTGGCGTCCGGCGGAACCGGCGACATCCCGCTGTTCTCTGCGACCAATACGGGCCTGGCTCCCGTCACCGCCAACCTCACCGTTACCGCGACTTATGAAAACGATGGGAAAAGCTGCGTGGGCACACCGGTGAACTTTACGATCACAGTCAATCCGGCCGCCCAGGTGAACCCGGTTTCGAATATCATTTATTGCAATGGGGAGACGACCGTGCCCACCGGCTTCACTACCTTGAGTTCCGGTGGTATTACTACCTATTCGTGGACGAACGACAATACTTCGATCGGACTGGAAGGGAGCGGATCGGGTGAAATACCCATTTTCACGGCCATCAACACCGGGTTGACACCGGTCGTGGCAAACCTTACCGTTACCCCTCATTTCGAGAACGGCGGCATTACCTGCGACGGTCCACCGGAATTGTTTACCATTACGGTCAACCCGTCGGGTCATGTCAATGATCCCGCCGACGTTGTGTTCTGCCCGGGGAATTCTGTCTCCGTCGACTTCACATCCAATAATGGAGGGGGAGTTACCACGTACCAGTGGACCAATGACAACATTACCATCGGTTTGGACGGTAGCGGGACGGGTAATATCGGACCTTTCACAGCGATCAACCCAGGCCTTGGACCCGAGGTGGCCACCATTGTGGTAACACCCTATTTCGACAACGGAGGCACAGCCTGCGCGGGCACCCCCGAGACATTCACGATCACGGTGAACCCGGCCGGTCATGTGTATGCCACCAATAACCAGGAAGTTTGCAACGGAGGCGGTGTATTCCTGATGTTCGCTTCGGGAAATACAGGGGGTTCTACCAGTTTTACATGGACCAACGACAACCCCTCGATCGGGCTCTCCGGCAACGGTTCGGGTGATCTGATCAACTTTGCGGCGACCAACAGCGGGTACAGCCCCATTACCGGCAATATCACGGTGACTCCATCTTTCACCAACCTGGGTGTGACCTGCGAAGGATCGCCGATGACCTTCTCCATCACGGTCTTCCCCTCCGGCCATGTCAATGATCCGACCGACCTGGTGGTCTGCAACACCGGAACCACTCCGGCGGTGACCTTTACCACCAATAACACAGGCGGACAGACGACTTACGCATGGACCAACGACCATCCGGAGATCGGCCTCGCAGCCAGCGGCAACGGGAATATTGATCCTTTTATCGCAATCAATACCGGAACCGGGCCGGTTGTGGCCACCATCACGGTGACCCCGACATTCAATTACCCGGTTGAAGGCGATAATGGAGGAATTCATTGCACAGGGAACCCGGAAACTTTCACCATCACGGTCAATCCGACGGGGCAGGTGAATAATCCCGGCGATCTGACGGTTTGCAACGGAGCGAACGCATCGGTCACTTTTACCACGCTCAACAGCGGCGGAACGACCACCTACGAATGGTATTGCGACAATCCCGCCATAGGACTGGCAGGCAGCGGTTCGGGAGACATCTCATTCACGGCAACAAACCCGGGCACAGCACCCATCTGGGCCTCCATTGCCGTCACCCCGACCTATGAATTCAGCGGAACCAGTTGCACCGGCAACACCGAGTACTTCTTCATTTTCGTTAACCCGACCGGCCAGGTCAACTCGCCTTATGATGTGTTCTATTGCAACGGCGATGTGACCGCAGAGTACGGATTCTCGACGATGAACACTGTGGGAACCACTACCTATACCTGGACCAACGACCACCCGGAGATCGGATTACCGGCCACCGGATCCGGTCCGATCCCCTCCTTTGTTGCGGTCAACAGTCAAAATTACCCGATCATGGCCACCATTGTGGTAACGCCTCATTTTGAATACCATGGCGTGGTTTGTGACGGGCCGAGCGACGATATGCTGATCGTGGTCAATCCGACAGCCGGTGTACTCCAGCCTGCCTCTCAGGTGGCCTGTACGGGTGATATGTATCCCGGAACTACTTTCGCCACGTCGAATACATCCGGAACCGTGACCTACGAATGGGTCAACGACAATCCTTCGATCGGTCTGGTGGCTTCGGGGACGGGCGACATTCCACCGTTCATTGCCACGAACCTGGTGAATCATCCGATCATCGGAATCATCACCGTGACCCCGACGTTCACCTATATGGACCATTCCTGCACCGGTCCGGCGAAACAGTTCACCATTACGGTGAATCCGTTGGGCCAGGTTGACCCGGTCACAGACGTGGTCGTATGCAATGGCGTTGCTGTTAATGAGACTCAGTTCCTGACTATCAACACCGGCGGTACTACTACCTATGAATGGACTAACGACCATCCGGAAATCGGACTGGCAGCCTCCGGAACCGGTTTTGTTCCCGGATTTTCCGCAGTCAATATCGGTGTAGAGCCCATTGTGGCTACCATCACGGTGATCCCCACATTTGAAAAGAAAGCCGTCTATTGTGTTGGACCGCCCATGACCTACACCATTACCGTAAACCCATCCGCCATGGTGGACGATCCCGGCGATGTGTTCGACTGCGCCGGAAATTACACCGACGAAGTTGTGTTTACATCGCCCAATACGGGCGGTACGGTAACCTACACCTGGACCAATGACCAGACTTCGATTGGTCTTGCGGCAAGCGGTACCGGCAACATAGCCTCCTTCCTCGCCATCAATGGAGGAACCTCCCCGGTGACGGCGAATATAACGGTAACGGCTCATTTTGAGAACGGTATGATAACCTGCGAGGGTCTGTCGGAAACCTTCTCCATCACGATCAACCCGGTCGGCCAGGTGGATCAGCCGGCGAACCAGGTGCTGTGCCGCGGCGACAATACGGCAGAGGTTATTTTCACGACCCAGAACAGCGGCGGAACAACCCGGTATGAATGGACGAACGACAACCCGGACGTCAATTTGCCCATGTCCGGTGTTGGCAACATCCCGTCGTCCGAAGTGTGGAACGACGGGCTCGCTCCCGAAGTCGCCACCATCACCGTCACCCCGGTATTCGAAAACGGGGATACCGACTGCTACGGCACCCCGGTGAGTTTCACCATCACGGTAAACCCGTTCCCGATCATGGATAATCCTTACTATCAGGAGGTGTGTGACGGTGCCTATACGCAACCGGTGAATTTTACATCGGGCAATTCGGGAGGGGTTATGACCTACTCCTGGACCAACAGCGAACCCTCCATCGGGATCCCTGCCAGCGGAGAAGGTGACTTGCCCTCCTTCATGGCCATCAACACGGGGACAGAGCCCATCTACGCAGGGATCGTGGTCACTCCGCACTTCACCAACGGAGGCGTGACCTGCGACGGCGAGCCGGAGTATTATTTTGAGATCAAGGTAAATCCGTCCGGCCAGGTCAACCAGCCCGACGACATCGTAGCCTGTGTTGAGGAGAACGTGTATGTTGGGTTCAACACAAATAATACCGGAGGATTGACGACGTACTACTGGATTAACGACAATACCGATATCGGACTCGGTGGATCCGGCACGAGTGATTACCTTGCATTTGCAGCCGAAAATCCGTACAACTATCCCATCACGGCCACCATCACCGTAACACCCGTGTACGGCATTTGGCAACCGGTGAAACCGCCTTTCCAGGGATGTACCGGACCATCCAAGACTTTTACCATCACGGTGAACCCGACGGCCCAGGTGGATGATCCCGGCGATTTCGTATACGGAAACAGCGATGTGACCGATCCGATCGTCTTCACGACCCAGAATACCGGCGGAACGACTGTCTTCACGTGGTATAACGACACTCCGGGTATCGGACTGGCAAGTGGTGGCAGCGGCGACATCCCGTCGTTCACCGCGGTGAATATGACACTCGATCCCATTGTCGCTACGATCGAAGTATCGCCTGAGTTTACCTACGGCGACGTGACCTGCTACGGACCTTCGGAATACTTCACCATCACGGTAAATCCGAAACCGATCCTGGTCATCACCAATCCTTCGGTATGCTCGCCGAACAAGGTTAACCTGACTTTGCCGTCGGTCACTGCCGGATCATACCTGCCGGCGGGTACCGAGCTGAGTTACTGGAAGGATGCTTCGGCGTCCATTCCCGTACCCAATCCAGCGGCAGTAAGCAACGGCACCTATTACATCAAAGCAACCATCCTGCCCGATGGCTGGTTCGATATTGAGCCCGTCACCGCCGTTGTCAGCCCGCTGCCCACAATCTATTCCGGGGTTGGCAGTGGTACCTATTGCGGTGCCGTGCCGAGTATCACGGTGGGTATCAGTGGATCACAGGTGGGTGTCAATTACTGGTTGTACTCCGGAATCGTCCAGATCAGCCCGACACCGATTGCAGGGACAGGCGGCCCCATTTTATTCGACCCGGTCCCGCCGGTTGCCGGAGTGTACTGGGTGCTGGCACAAAATGCCACGACCACCTGCATGAACTACATGTACAACTGCATCTCCATCTCCATCATCACGCCCCTCCCGGTTGGTGTTTCGATCGTGGCGTCGCAGAACCCGGTCCCGGCCGATCAGCCCGTAACCTTTACAGCTACCCCGTCCAACGGCGGCAGCACCCCGGTTTACCAGTGGAAGGTGAACGGTTACAATGTGGGCTCGAACAGCCCGGCCTTTGTCTATCAACCCGTGAACGGCGACGAGGTGACCTGTGTGCTGACTTCCAGCGAAGCTTGCGTGACCGGCAATCCCGCTACTTCCAATACGATCGTGATGGATGTGACCGGAGTTCCGGGAGGCAACATCACCGTTACCGGACAGGTGACCGGATATGACAGCAAATGCTACAACGCGCTGGGAACGATCACAGTTGCAGGCAGCGGGACGGCCTTCGTTGTAAACAGCGGTTCCAGTGCAGTGTTTATCGCCGGTCAGAGCATTATCTTTAAGCCCGATACCCGGGTGCTGGCCGGTGGTTATATGAGAGGATATATCTCCACAACCGACCATTGCGGCGTAAAAGCACCTGCCATCCCGGCTGTCGTGGCTGCCGTTGAGGAGACTCCGGTCGACGCTTCCAGGATCACTTTCCGTATCTATCCGAACCCGACTTCAGGCACCTTTACCCTGGAACAGACAGGCGGTGAGATCCGGAACAACGTAAAAGTTGAGATCTACGGCATGCGCGGGGATAAAGTACTCTCCGGTCAGATGTCGGGCGAGATCAAGCATGAATTCTCCGTCGCGGGATTCCCGGCGGGTCTCTACTTCGTGAAAATCGTCGCTGGCAGCGATGCCGAAACGATCAAACTGATCAAGACCAACTAGTTACTGAAACACCAGACCCCCCGTTCGCTCTTCCGCTGAAGAACGAACGGGGGGTCTGGTGTTTTTTAACGGCAGGGAGGATCAGAACATTCCGTTGACCAGTTCATCGGTCCGGATCCCGGCAAAGTAGTCGTCAAGGTTGAACGGCTCAAGAACTTTCCTGATTTCCTTCTCCTGGTGCGGAACTCCGGTTAGAGCAGCCTCGATGTCTTCCGTGTCGAAACGGTTGAAATAATCTCCGAATATTTTGATATGAACGATCGTGCCGTTGCGTACGTCCAGGTCAAATTCGAGGGTCCCGCTCTTTTCTGTCCGGATCACCTTCTTGAAATTATAGTTGGGTGAGTACCCGAAATTCCATTCCCACGTCCCGTAGCGGGTGCGCACCAGTTCATGGATATTGTCGTGATCCTCTTCCGATAGTTCTACCATCCGGGCATCGGGATACATGCCGGTGATGTGGTTCTGGATGATATCGGCAAACTGGAGAACATCCATGGGCGCCGGCAGGTGATCGCTGATGTTGGTCACCCGGCTCCGGACCGATTTGATCCCTTTGTCCTGGAATTTCAGCGGATCGGCATTCAGGGCTTCCGCCAGGTTGGGCATGTGCGAAGAGAACAGAAGGGTGCCGTGGTGCAGTACCCGGTTGCTCCACAGATGCTCGGCATTGCCCGAGAATTTTTTTCCCCCGATCGTCAGGTCGTTGCGCCCTTCAAAACGTGCATCCACCCCCAGTTCCTGCAGCACTTCAAGGATTGGCAGGGTGTATTTCCGGAAATCGATGAGACTCTCTTTTTTCCCGGTCTGGATGAAGGTGAAGTTCAGGTTGCCCAGGTCATGGAACACTGCGCCACCCCCGCTGAGCCTCCTGACCACCGGGATATTGTTCCGCTTCACATATTCAACGTTGATCTCGGCAAGGGTGTTCTGGTGCTTGCCGACAACGATGCAGGGATTGTTCCTCCAAAGCATGAAGGAATCCTCCCGGAAATTCTTCAGCACGTATTCCTCGGTTGCCAGGTTGAAATAGGGATCGGTGTTGTGCCGCCGGATGATAAGCATCGGTTGATTTTTTCAGCAAAAGTAAGATATTCTGAAATCCGGGAAGTATCTTTGCACCGCTTCGGTGGATATGCCCGGGGCATCCTGTCTATGAATTACCTGATCTATCTGCTGTTCCGTTGTTTCCTTTTCCTTTTCCGGCTCGCCCCTTTGAGTATCCTCTATGGCTTCGCCGACTTTCTCTGTTTCGTTTTATACCATGTCGCCGGATACCGGAAGCAGGTGGTGCTGACAAATCTGAGGAATTCCTTTCCCGGGAAAACCGAACAGCAGATCCGGATGGTCGCGCGGGGATTTTATCAGCATCTCGGCGATATGCTGGTCGAGAGTATCAAAGGATTTACACTGAACGAACACCAGGTTTCCGGCCGGTACCGTTTTGAAAATGCCGCGCTCCTGGATGATCTTTACAGGAAGGGGCGACCGGTGATCATCGTGGCCGGCCATTATGGAAACTGGGAATGGGCAGGGATCGCGGCAGGCACTCAGATGCTCCATAAACCGGTCGGGTTCTATAAACCCCTGTCAAATAGGTATATCGACGATTATATAAGGCGCAGCCGGGTACAGGGAAGAAGCCTGCTTGCCCCGATCACCGACACACGTGGAACGTTCACCGTCGATTATGGGGAACCTGCGGCATTCTACATGGTTGCCGACCAAAGCCCATCCAGCCCGAGACTGGCCCATTGGGTGACATTTCTCGGCCAGGATACCGCCGCCCTGCACGGACCCGAGAAGTATGCAAGGCTGTATGACCTGCCGGTGATCTTTGCCTGGACAGAAAAAATACGAAGGGGTTGGTACACCATCCATTTTGAAATGCTGGAACCCAACCCCTCGCAAACCCGGACGGGTGAAATCACTTCCCGCTTTATGAAACGCCTGGAAGAGATCATCTGCCGGCAACCGGAGTTCTACCTGTGGTCGCACAGGCGCTGGAAACTCAAGCGCTGATTCCCTTACAACAGTCCGCCATTCTTATAAATGGCCATTTGTGCACTGTAAAATTTGTTGATCCTGACTGTCTTGCCATTCCTCAGGTTGGTGAGGTCGCCCGAAGTAAAATCGACCCTGACCGTATCTCCCTGTTCAATCCCGGCTTCGGCAATCTTCTCCGGTGTATAGGTGAGGATGGGCAGGGCGGCATTGATGGCGTTGCGCTCATAAATTGCGCCGTAAGATTCGGCCAGAAGGCAGCTGATCCCAAGCGACAGGAAACAGTCAACAGCCTGCTGACGGGAGCTGCCTGCGCCGAAGTTCTTCTGTGTGATCACAATGTCGCCCGGTTTCGCCTTTTTGGCAAAATCTTCGAATCCCTTGAGGTTGTCGAAGGTGTATTGACCCATCTCTTTGATGTCGGTAATCGTCAGGTAACGATTGTGAAAGATCATGTCGGTGTCGATGTCGTCCTTGGGGATGATCCAAACCCGGCCCTCCACCACGGCAGGCTTCTCTTCTTTTTTCTTTTCTTCTGCCAATGCCTTGGATGATTTTCCGGTCGGGGCGAAGATGGCCGGTCGTTCGGGGATCTGGTCGGCGGTGGTGATAAAACCGGCAACGGCAGAAGCCGCAACCACAGAGGGAGAGGCCAGGTACACGTACCCTTTTCCCTGTTTGCCCTCGAAGTTGCGGTTCCCTGTGCTGATCGTCACCTCGCCGGGGCCGTTTTGTCCCACCTGTCCGGCTGCGCAACCGGCACAACCGGCATTGGAAACCAGCACTCCCGCCTCTTTAAATACCTGGATCAGTCCTTCGTCCATGGCTTGGGTCCAGATCGCGTCGGTGGCAGGAACTATCTTCAGGACCACACCCGGGGCAACTTTCTTTCCCCTCAATACCGTTGCCGCCTCTCTCAGGTCTTCAATGCGGCCATTGGTGCAACTGCCGATAAACCCCGAATCGATCTTCACGTTCCTGACACTGTCAATCGACGTATCGTCGTGAGGATGCCCCGGCTTGGCCACCATGACCACGAACTGGCTCAGGTCGATATCGAAAACCTGTTCATACAAGGCCCCCTCGTCGGCGGTTATGGCCGGATATTGTTTTCCGGTGGTTCGTCGCAACTCGTTCAGCAGCGATGGAGAGGTGGGAAAGAGAATGATGATGGCTCCCATCTCGGTTCCCATCGAGGAGATGGTGATCCTTTCGGCCAGTGTGAACGTGGCAGTCTCCTCGCCGTAGATCTCCACCGAACAGCCGAGAAGCTTGTTTGCCCCGAACCGCGAGAGCAGGTTGAGCACGATATCCTTGGCCGTCAGCCCGGCGGGTCGCCTGCCGGTCAGATTGATCCGCACCGAAGGAGGTACCTTGAACCAGACGGCTCCCTTGGCCCAGGCAGCGGCAATGTCCTGATCGCCCATACCCTGGCCGAACGCACCGATGGCCCCCATGATGTTGGCATGCGAGTCGGTCGAAACGAAGGTGCTGCCCGGCCAGGCAAAGCCGTTGTCAATGGCAAGGTGGGTTCCGATACCGGCGTCCACATCATATACACGGATCCCGTTTTCGCGCGCATACTGCCTGCAGAAATGCTGGTTGGCCGCATATTTCTGATCCGAACCGCCGGGGTTGCAATCGAAGGTGAAGATCGTTTTGGAGGGATCGGCTACCGTAAGGCCGTTATCAATCAGGTTCTTCACCACGTTGGCGCCTCCAAAGTCACGGGCTGCCCGGGTATCGATGAATACATCCACAATATCGCCTGGTTTCACTTCCGGCTGCCCGGCATGCGCCGCAATGATCTTTTCTATAATCGTCATCATAAAGTTTAATTGTTTAAATATTTCATCAGCACATCAGCACCCCACCCCGGCCTTCGGCCACCCCTCCCCAAACAGGGAGGGGAATCAGCACATCAGCACATCAGCACATCAGCACATCAGCACATTACTTAAGCCTCTCCCGGAACGGTTCAAAGGTCATAAAGTCGGCATGATGCACGACATAGGCTTCAACCGTCCGCTTCACCATGTCGCCTTCGCCGGCATGGGTGGCGATGATGTGACAAACCGATGCGGGAACTCCGCACTGTTCGGCCAGCGAAACCCCCGAAAAGGGATGGCGCAGGTATTTGCCGTACTTGCCCTGGACGGATTTGCCGGTAGCATCGAGCTCGTATTCGAGCAATTTACCGACATCTGCAAGAATAGCCCCGGCGATCAGCACATCCATGTTCACCGGCAGGTCATCGGTGAAGAATTCATTCATTTTTATCCCCGCTTCCCGGGCCACATGCACCACGCAACGTTTGTGAGCCATAAATGATACCTTCAGGTCGGGTCCTGCCAGGAGGGTAAAGGGGATTTTATTCAGATCATCGGGGGTCAGCACGCTCTTGGATAAGGCCAGCTCCCAGGTCTTTGCAGTCTTCTCACGGAGATCCGGATCGGTGATCCACATCAATTCCGGCCACAGCTTTTTTACTTCGTCGGTCATATTCGATTGATTTGTTACCTTGTCACCTTGTCACTTCAACTTAGCAATAATGGCGTCCGCCATCTGATGAGTTGTGGCTGCACCTTTTTCGAACGCATCGGGCTTGCCCGGGAGTTTCATCATGTCGTAGGTTTTCACCTTCCCTTCCTCGACCACGGCGGCGACGGCTTTCGAGATCTTTGCCGCCAGTTCCATCTCTCCGATGTGTTCGAGCATCATCACCGAAGAGAGGATCATCGCAATGGGGTTGACGATCGAGGGATTGAATTCGGCATACTTGGGCGCCGAACCATGGGTTGGTTCGAACACGGCGATGTCGGGGCCGATGTTGGCACTGCAGGCGAATCCCAGTCCGCCGATGAGACCTGCAAATCCGTCGGATACGATGTCGCCGAACATGTTGCCGGCAACGATGACATGATAGGTTTCCGGGTTCTTGGTCAGCCACATCATCTGGGCGTCGATGTTGGTGTCCTGGACACGGATGCCCGGGTACTCGTTTTTTGCCATTTCCTGCGCAAGCTTCAGCATCATGCCGGAAGTTTCACGCACTACGTTCGGTTTTTCGCATACCGTCACGGTATCGAATCCGCGTTTCTTAGCGTATTCAAACGCCGCCTTCACGATGCGGGAAGTGTATTTCCTGGTGAAAATCCGCGTGGAGACTGCGAGTTCAGGACGCGGGCACCAGGCGAAATTGTCCCTGAACTTCTTGTGCGTCATCAGGGCATCGTACACCAGGTCAGGCGGATTGGTCCATTCCACACCCCCATACAGGCACTCGGTGTTCTGACGGAATATCATGGTGTCGATGATGGGTTCTTCAATGACCCCTCCGAATCCGCGCCGTATGAAGTTCAGCGGGTTGCCTTTGTAGGTGCGGCAGGGACGCATGCAGATGTCCAGGTCATACTTCTGGCGCATCGTCACGATCGGGCTGTAATAGGCAAATCCCTTGCCCTTCAGCGAAGGATCCAGTTCAGCTTCCGTCTTGTCTTTCGGTTTCGAGGTAATGGCGCCAAAAAGGCCGATCTTGTGCTGTTCTAACAACTTCTGGGTTCTTTCCGGGAAGGGATCGCCCTCCTTGCACCAGAATTCCCAGCCAATGTCGCCGTGAACATATTCTGCATCAAAACCGGCAGCATCCAGTACCCGGATGGCCTCATCAAGCACCACTTTGCCGATGCCGTCTCCGGGCATCGCGACGATTGTTCTTTTTGCCATAGGATTTATATTGTTTAGTAAGTAACATCCGGCGCCAAAGATACGACGAGGCGGCAAATCCGCCAAACCGTGCGGATAATAATTCGGGGGCTTTTTCGACGGTTAATGCTTACTTTTGCAGCCGGAGGAAGAAACTTTGACCGAACACCTGAACCATCCGGTTTTCCCTGTTATCTCACGCGTAGCCGGCGAAATGAAGATCGACGCTTATGTGGTCGGAGGCTTTGTGCGTGATGCGCTGATGGGCAGAATGCATAAACAGGATATCGACATCGTGGTGATCGGGAGCGGCATTGATTTTGCACACCGGGTGGCTGAAGCGCTCGGCGGGAATATCGCGGTGAAGTTTTTCCGGAACTTCGGTACCGCCATGCTCACCTGGCAAGGATGGAAAATCGAATTTGTCGGCGCCCGCCGTGAATCTTACCGAAGGGACTCGCGCAAACCCGTCGTCGAAGATGGTACCCGCGAGGATGACCAGAAACGACGCGACTTCACGATCAACGCCATGGCGATCGACCTGAACGAAGGACGATACGGGGAACTCATCGATCCGTTCCAGGGGGTCCGCGACCTCGACCGGCGCATTCTTCGCACCCCGCTCGACCCTGGCGTCACCTTTTCCGACGATCCCTTGCGGATGATGCGGGCCATCCGGTTTGCCGCCCAGCTTGATTTCACCATCGATCCCGTTTGCCTTCAGGCCATTACAGAGAATGCCTCCCGCCTCCCGATCGTATCGATCGAGCGGGTGACCGAAGAACTCAACCTGATCATCCAGTCCCCCGTTCCTTCAACCGGCTTCCGGCTGCTCGATGAAACCGGCCTGCTGAAGATCATCCTTCCCGAATTCTGTGAATTGAAAGGATCGGAGATGATTGAAGGGAAAGGCCACAAAGACAACTTCTACCATACGCTCGCGGTCCTCGACAACGTGGCTGCCGTTTCCGGCAATCTTTGGCTGCGCTGGGCCGCCATTCTGCACGACATCGCCAAACCGGTCACCAAAAAATTCGTTCCGGGAACAGGATGGACTTTTCATGCCCACGAATTCCGGGGCTCAAAGATGGTTCAGCCGATCTTCCGCCGACTGCGCATGCCGCTCACCGACTCCATGCATTACGTTGAAAAACTGGTGCTGCTCCACCTTCGGCCTATCGTCCTGGCCGAAGAGGAGGTAACCGACTCGGCCATAAGGCGGCTGCTCTTTGAGGCCGGCGACGACATCGATGACCTGATGCTGCTGTGCAATGCCGACATAACTTCCAAGAATCCAGTCAAAGTGAAAAAGTATATTGCCAACTTCGGGATCGTCAGGCAAAAGCTGCACGACATCGAAGAGAAGGATCACTTGCGGAACTGGCAGCCCCCCGTCTCCGGAGAGACGATCATGACGGCATTCGGCATTCCTCCGTCACGTACGGTGGGGATCATTAAAAATGCGATCACCGAAGCGATCCTCGATGGCGAGATCTCAAACAATTATGAAGCAGCCTGGCAGAAAATGGTTGAGGAAGGAGAGAGGCTGGGACTGAGCCTCAAAACGGAGTGACGGAATTTTTAACCTCAGATCGAAGAAATTTATATTTTTGGAACACAATTAAAGACCCGGCGCAGATGCTGATTTATCGTTTCCGAATCACCTGTGAAGAACATGATGCCTTCCTGCGGGAGATCGAGATCCTGCCTAACCAGTCGTTTCTCGATTTTCACCATATTCTCCTGGAATCGGCTGAACTGATGCATGTTGAGCGAGCCTCCTTCTTCGCAGCCGATAAAGGGTACAGGAAGAAAAAGGAGATCTCGCTTAAAACGGAGAAGCGGCAGGTGAGGAAATATGATGAAGATCTCGATCAGGTTTTGACCGAGACTGTCGTACTTCCATTGATGAAGAACGAAAAACTGAAGAATTATATCGAAGATCCGCATCAGAAACTGATCTATGAATTTCACGGGCGGGATACCTTCTCTTTCCACATAGAATTGTATAAGATATATCCCTCCGAGGGGTTGGATGTCATGCCCCGCTGCATAAAACGGTCCGGAGAACTTCCCAGGAAGGCGGAGGTCCCGGTCACACCTCCCGAAAGCCCTTCGGCCGTGCGCCCCGCTGCCCCGCGGCCACCCGTTCCGAAAATCATCCCACCCGTATCATTCGACGATTTGGTGGAAGACGAGGAAGGATTGGCGGCCATCGAAAGCGAACTCGACGGGATCATGAAAGATGCCGCCGAACTGGCCGACGAAGCGACAGGATCGGGTGAAGGACCGGGTGCACAACCGGAGGGGGACGAATCGGGCAGCGAAGAGTACCTGTACGGAAGCCAGACAGCGGATCCCGACGATTTTGATCAGCTGGAACGCCTGGAAGACTTCGAGGATATTGATAACCTCGACAAGCGTCTCTCGGGGGGCAGTGATCCGGATGACTACTGATCGTCCCTTGCTGGCAGTGATCTCGGGCCCGACCGCAGTCGGAAAGACCTGCATGGCCATCAGTGTGGCACGCCATTTCGGCACGGAAATAATCTCGGCCGATTCCCGCCAGTTTTACCGCGAAATGTCCATCGGCACTGCCGTTCCTTCACACGAACAAAGGGCGGCGATTCCCCACCATTTTATCCATCACCTCTCGGTCGAGGACACCTACAATATTTCCCGCTTCGAATCGGATGCGTTGACGGTGGCCGACCGGCTGTTTCGCGAACACCCGCTGGTTGTGCTGACCGGCGGATCGGGCCTGTACATCGATGCCGTTTGCCGGGGGATCGACGAACTGCCCGATCCCGATCCGGCATTGCGGCTGGAGCTGGAAACCCTGGCCGCCACCCGGGGAACCTCAGCCCTCGCCGCTATCCTTGAAAAACTCGACCCCGTTTATGCTGCCCGGGTCGATGCCGCCAATCCGGTGCGACTCATCCGGGCCATCGAGGTTTGCCGGCTGACGGGTGTTCCCTATTCTTCGCTGAGAACCCGGACACGGCGGGACCGCCCTTTCAGGATCTGTAAGATCGGGCTCCGGCTTCCGATGGAGGAGCTTACACGCCGGATCAATGCCCGCACGGACGCCATGCTCGGCGAGGGATGGGTGGAGGAGGCACTCGCCCTCTTCCCGAGGCGCCATCTGAATGCGCTCAGTACCGTGGGGTACCGCGAACTTTTTAACTATATGGAAGGACTGTCCTCACTGGAACAGGCGGTGGAGAAGATCCGGATCAATACCCGGCGGTACGCCAAGCGGCAAATGACCTGGTTTGAAAGGGACGGAGAATATACCTGGTTCCATCCTGCCTGCGAAGAGGAGGTGATCCGCTTTCTCTCTCAGGCGCTGTGAAAGGCCAGGAGACCATCCTGCGGAGATGCGATGATCCGTTTCACCTGCACCCGTTCTTCGAATGCCACCTCTTCAAGCAACGCTCTGTAAACAAATGCGATCGAACCGATGAATCCCAGGTCTGAGGGTGGGAAAGCGGTGTATTTGCGGATATGGGCCGCAAAGAAATCCCGGAAGGAACGTTTCACCAGGTCACGCACATAGGGATGCTCCCTGCGCGGGGACAGAAAATGACTGAACGATGCCATGTACCGGTTGGGCGAGGGTTTGTTGTACAGCGAGTTCAGGATATCGCTGAGGGTAAAACCATAGTGCTCATCGAATTCGGTGCGAAGGTCTGCAGGAAGCTCTTTCCGGAGATAGGCCCCCAGGAAAAGTTTCCCGAGGTATGACCCGGCTCCTTCGTCGCCGAAAAGATAGCCCAGCGAATCGACCACCTCCATGGTCTGGTAGCCATCGTAATAACATGAATTACAACCTGTTCCCAGGATGCACGCGATGCCGCTGCCGCGTCCGAACAACGCCCGGGCAGCCCCCAGGATGTCGTGGTAAACCGCGACATTTGCCAGGGGAAAGAAACTCTCCAGGGCATCACCGATCATCGCGTTGTTCTGGCCGGTTGAACAGCCCGCTCCATAAAAATGGATCGCCCCGATGTCCCGGCCGGCCATCTCCGGCATGAGTCCCTCGCCGATCTCCGAAATTACGCTTTGCAGCGTGTGAAAATAGGGGTTCAGCCCACCGGTCGTGACAGTCTTCACAGGGTGGCTGCCTTCCGCCAGAGTCCATGTTGTCTTGGTCGATCCCGAATCTGCGATCAGTATCATATTTTGTAGAAAATTAATTTTCCGGTTCTCTTTCCATCCCCATGGACCTGCACCCCATTCCCGTCACCCGTCACCCGTCACCTATCACGCGTCACCCTTTTACAATACACCCGAACGGCCTCCTGAGCCCCTTGTAATCCTTCAGGTAAGCTTTTATCGTCCCGACAATGATCTTGGCTTCAATATAGATGGGAACCTTGTTCGCGTCGTCGGAGACCCAAACCACCACATCTTCGTCACCTTTGAAAATAGTGCCATGCACCATCTTGGCTGCGAATTTCTGGCACCGGTAACGCTTCCCGTCGCTGGCTTCCACCACCTCCCTGCCCAATGGTTTCAGGTAAATATCGTAGTATGCATCATCGATCAGCACAGTCAGATCGATTTTCTGATCCGGCTTCATGGTGGCATAATCCAGGGTGCGTACATAATAGATCGCCGCCAGCATGTCGTAGGTGCAAGGCCGGATAGGAAGCGTGTCGGTACGCTGGGGCTTGTTGATGCATTTCGTGTGGGAGATCACCTTGCCGGCAAAACGGTCGAAATACAACGTGTTCAGCAGTGTGTACCCTCCCTCGAAAACGTTCCGCCGGAAATCGTGCGACTGAAAAGTTTCAGGATCGATCCATGATTCATAGTAATCGCGCACTTTGTACAGCATGTCATACGAACGGAACGATTTCCCTGTGCCGTTCAGGTGCCAGCACGGTTTGCCCCGGTAAGTGTCAGCCTTGACACTGAAAGTGACAGTGCCTGCATCGACCCATACCGGCCCCCAGTTATAGGTCACCAGGTAGCGGATCTGCTCCCCGTCGCCGAAAACATCATTGGTTACGGGACATTGGGCTCCGGCACGGAGGAAGAGAAAGGCGGCAGCGATGGAGAGGAAACCGAGACGAACTTTGCGCCTTTGCGTCTTTGCGGTCATTTTTTCTTTTTCCATAGAAAATAAACGGGTATGCCGAGTATAACGATGATCAGCCCCGGCCAGGTATATTCCGGTTTAAAAATCAACAGGATGATCATTACGGTCAGGGCCAGGACAATGTACAGCAGCGGGATGACCGGGTAGCCGAATGCCCGGTAAGGGCGTTCCGCTTCCGGCCGGTTCCTTCGCAGGATAAAGATCCCGGCTATGGTAAGGGCATAGAAGATCAATACGGCAAACACCACATAATCGAGCAATTGGCTGTAGGTTCCCGAAAGACACAATAACCCCGCCCATATCCCCTGGATCACCAGTCCGGTTTGGGGAACTCCCTGGGCATTCAGTGTTCCCGCCTTTTTGAAGAATAAACGATCGGCAGCCATGGCGTAATAGACCCGGGCTCCTGCAAGAATCAGGCCATTGTTGCAGCCGAAGGTGGAGATCATGATGAATGCAGCCATGATGATGACAGCGGAATTGCCGAGCAGGCCCGACAGGGAAGCCGTCGCCAGGCGGTCGTTGAGCGCGTACTGCATGCCACGCGATGCGACGTCGGCTCCGTTTGGATCGCCCTTCAGGGGCAGTGCAGACAGGTAAACCAGGTTGGCCAGCAGGTACAGGACGGTGACGACCAGGGTGCCGAAGAAGAGGCTGAGCGGGATGTTTTTGCGGGGATGGATCACCTCGCCGGCGGTGAACGTGATGTTGTTCCACGCATCGGAAGAGAAAAGACTGCCCACCATCGCCATCCCGATTGCTGCAACGAGTGTCATCCCGAACAGGGGCGTGTCCCTTCCCCCGGGCCCTTCCTGAACCGGTTCCCAGAAATTCGCGAGGTTGTCCCGGATCACGTCAGCATGAGAAGCAAAGGCCAGCCCGGCAAGGATGAACAGCGATAAAAGGATGACTTTCCCCGAAGTGAAGGCATTCTGCACCCGCTTTCCTTCTCGGATGCCGCGTGAATTGATCCAGGTGAGCAACGCGATAGAACCGATGGCCACCAGTTGGGAGGGACCGAACTTGACAAATCCCAGGTTGAAGGGCCGGAGCTCGAAAAGGCCGAGATCGGCCGGACCGAAACTGACCGGTTTGAGGCTGAACCACACCACCGATTCCGACACCCAGGGGATCAGCACTCCGGTGAATTTGGCAAAAGCCATGGCCACGGCGGCGATCGTGCCGGTCTGGATGACCAGGAAAAGCGTCCAGCCGTACAGGAATCCTGTGAGCGGGTTGTAAGCTTCGCGCAGGTAAACGTACTGCCCGCCGGCTTTCGGGAACATGCCGGCCAACTCACCGTAACTCAGGGCGGCGAAAACGGTCATGAACCCAGTGATGATCCACACCATCATCAGCCACCCGGGCGATCCCACCTGCCGGGCAATGTCGGCGCTGACAATAAAGATCCCCGACCCGATCATCGAACCCACCACGATCGCTGTGGAATCAAACAGGTTCAACCTCTTCTGAAATCCTTTTTCCTCCATAACTCTTCACTTTTCACTCTTCACTCTTCACTCTCCCCCCCCTTCACTTTTCACTTTTCCCTTTTCACTCTTCACTCCCCCTCCGGCCCTCCATGCCGGTCCACTCATCGGGATCACCGGGGCACTTTTGGCGGTCTGCACGCGCGATGCCGGATGGTGCGCGCCGGGACCCTGTTCAATACGGAATTGGCAGGTTTGAAAGGTCCAATGTCAATGCCCCTGACAGCCGGTATGGAAATCACCTGCAAGATAATCGAATTTTGACAACCCGAAAGCCCCTACCGGAAAGGATCGGTAACCTGGGGAACCCTCGACTCCCAGAAATTCTTGAAACTGCTGCGCGGGTTGGTGAAAAGCCATACTCCGGTGCCGTATTCCCTGGCAAGCGTATCGCTCACCTGCCCGATCTTTTGGCAGGTGTTGAAAAGCGCTGCGACATCCTCCCCGGGTTCGTCGTTGATATAAATCAGGCTGGTGATCTCATGGTCCAGCTTTCGGGGGAACCAGTAAAAGAAACTCTCAGAAAAACAGACAGGTTCGGGCAATCGATAGTGTTTTCCGTGGACCATAACGGCACCGGCCTGCCCGTAATTCTCGGCATAGATCATGCAACGCCGCTTGTCCGGAACCTGCTGCCATGCATGGGCGGTTGCGCGTGCCATCTCCTCCCACCCGAGCATGTCGGCGTAATCCTGGGGCAGAGAATGGATCCGTCCCGATTCCCAGCGCAACGCCGCATCGGCTCCGAAACGGTCTCTGGTTGCAGAAAAGAAACCGGCCAGTTTTGCCTTGCCAAATACGGGGATCCCCACCGGCAGGATCGGAAGGGTGAGGATGACCAGCGTTACCGGCAGCACCACCCTGAGCCATTTCCTGCGAAGGATCCGTTCCCACCAAACAGCGCCGGAGGCGATCCACAGAACGAAAAGCCCGATGGTGTAATAACTTTTTCCGCGCAGGAGCCAGAGCAAAAGGAGAACGATCAGGGAGGTGATGAGCAGAGGACGGTAGGGTCTCATCGCCGGGTGAAAGGCGAGGAACAGGATTCCCGGGATGACTGCCACCTGGGCCACTGCAGCCAGGAACAACTGGTCGGTCAGGAAACTCATCCGGCTCACGTGCACAAGCTGGCTGTCGTTCAATGCACGAAGGTGGGTCAGGGCCGGGAATGCGTGAACGATTTGCCAGATGAGGTTGGGAAGCATGACCAGCAGGGCCAGGAGGATGGCCAGGTATAGGGCACGCCGGCTGAACACCACACGGGTGTGGGGAAAGAACAGGAATGCGAAGGCCATTCCGGCAGGCAACAGCAGGATGATATATTTGTTCAGCATTCCCAGCCCCAGGACAAGCCCGGGCACCAACAGCCACCGGTCATTGTGCGTGTTGATCCATTTCAGCGCCAGCCAGAAGATCACGGCCCACAGAACGACGTCGGTACACACCGGCTCGAACAGGTAAAAGCAGCGGAGGCAGTATGGGGTGACCATGAGCGAGAGGGAGGCAAGTACCTGGGCATAGTGGCCGCCTTTCATCTCCCTTGCGATCATAGCGCCAAGGAGCACCATCATGCCTCCCAGGATAGCCGGCAACACGCGGACGGCAAGCAGGGAATAGCCAAGGGTGCTGCTGACCAGCCATGCTGCAAGCCCGGTCAGCGGCGGGACCGACGCATACCCGGCTGCCGGGTGCTGACCCAGGGAGAAGTAGAGAAGTTCGTCGCGGTGAAGGCCGAGGGTGGTGCTGAAAACAAGATGGAGAATGATGTATAACATTGACAACACAGCAACCCAGGGAGACAGGCCGGCAAAGGCTATTCTTCTTATAGAAACATATAAACGCATAACGATAACATATATAATTAATTACGATACAACAAATGTAATCGAAATTTACATATGTTGTCAACCATTACTTTTTCATTATTATTCGTTTATTTTTTTTTATTTTTGTTTATCGGTTGGCCGCTTTCCGTTTTATTCTGACCCTTATCCTGTTAGTATGCGATTTATAGCCAGTATCATCCTCATTCTGAGTTTCTGTCAGGCTGCTTGCCCGCAGAATCAAAATCCCCGCCGTCCCCTCGAGGTACAGGCCGGCTTCGGCATGCTGATCACCCAGTCGGTATTTTCCATGCAAAACGGGTATGCTCCCTCATTGGCTGTTGCCCGTGAGTTTCACGAGTCGCTGGCCTGGCAGGCCGGGTTACGGTTGGGTATGAAGCCGGTACTGCCCGAGGTGTTCGGCCGGTTGCTGGTCCGGCCCCGGGTTGGTTCCTGGCAACCGGCTGTGGGCATCGAAGTGGGGGCCACCCGTCGTACCCGCTTCGATGCCGGGAAAGCACTGCTGCGCGAAACCCGCGAAGCCATGCAAGGGGGGATAGGTCCTTTTTACCTGGCGATCCATGCCGCCCCGCTGAGTTTCGGATTTAAGGAGAAATGGAAAGTCAGCCTGCTGGAGATCGATTTCGGTACGCACCTGTCCCATCCGGGCCGCTCCCTCAGGGCACAGGTCATGTTGCTTACACTCACCAGGAATTTTTAAACTATGCGCGCACACCTGATCCTATGCCTGCCGGCCATCTTACTGGCCGGTACAGCTTGCACCAAAGATGATATCGATCGCTCGGGGTTTGCCCGGGCTGCCATCGTTGCCGGCGATGTGGCAACCGACAGCATCATGCCCTGGGTGGAGCGGCTGGCTGCCGCCCGGGCTGCCGACAAACCCGTCGATGCTGCGGGGTTTTCGCCCGGCCATCTGTTCCCCGTCGAGCACCTCACGCGCGATGCCTCCGTGGGCCTCGTCGCCCGGGCCTTCGAATCGATGGGATACAATGCCGATACGCTCGTATTGGGAGAGGGGACCCAGGCAGCCTTCAATGTCTTCGCCGAATGGCGGGGAACGACGCACCCCGATGAGGTGGTCCTGGTCGGCAGTCACCTCGACGCCTTCTATGCCGGGGCCGACGACAACGGGTCGGCCGTGGCTGCCATGCTCGAAGCAGCAAGGGCTGTCCGAAAGCACCATTTCGCGCGAACCATCCGTTTTATTTCGTTCGACCTCGAAGAATTCGGTTCCGTGGGCAGCACCCGGTATGTCAAAGCAGGTTATGCGCGGGATGTGAAGTCGGCCATCGTGCTCGATCTGGTGGGTTTTGCCTCAAAGGAGCCAGGAAGCCAGAAAAATGTCATGGGGATCCGTTTACCCGATGTGGGCGACTACCTGCTGGTCATCGGTAATGATGATTCGGAAGAGATCACCCGGCAGATCACCGGGATGGGAAACAGCTATGGATGGTCCAAACTGGTGGGCATGACCGGGCCGGGCGATGGCGCCTATTTCCTGGCGCAGGCTTTTATGCGCAGCGATCATGCGCTGTTTTGGCATAACGGCATTCCGGCCGTATTCCTCACCGACGGGGCCAACTTCCGGAATCCGAATTATCACCTGCCTTCCGATCTGCCCGAAACCCTCGATCCGGTCTTCCTGGCCGGTAATACAAAGGCACTCACCGCCGCCATTGCACTATTAGCCGATGTACAGCCATGAAAAACATCTTCATCACACTGGCAATGTTACTGATCGTTGCCCACAGCACGGAAGCACAAAGGCTGCTGACACTGACTCCCTTTCTTCAGCAAACAGGCATGTACTATGCCTCCGATCGCATCACCAGCGACGGACTTGGCCTGGGCCTGGGCCTGCACGCCCTGCACCGGAGCGGTGTGGCCGCACAGGCGGATGTCAACCTCATCTGGGGGAACGGGAACGCGGTAACGACACGACTGGCGCTGGGTTACCAGCGCAAGGGCAGATGGAACCCGGGGGCCTTTGCTACCCTGAATTTACTGTGGGGCCAGCGCGTTGAGATCCTCGACGAAAAAGGGGATCCTCCGGGTATGCCCGCCTGGGCAGCAGGAATCCGCATCACCCCCCTGAAATTCGAAGCCGGAAAAGGTTTTATTTCCGCACTCGAACTCGGTGCCGGTATCGGTCCGGCAAAAGCCTTCAGCCTGGAGGTTACCATCCTTTCGGCGGGAGTCAGGTTTTAGCCGGGAAATCCGGTAAACAGATCAGCCTGGCCTGTCTCGGGCGAATGAGCTCGTGACTGGAGGATTTTTGCCGGTTTGGGAGAATATCTGATTAAAAACAGTGGTGCGATCAAAGTTCATACCCAGCTTGTGCTTCATTTTGCAAACACAGGGCCTTCAGACCGGGGGTTCAGCGGATCGACCGATCCCGGGCTTCAGCCCGACAGGGGGGGCTCGTTTTGGGCTAAAGCCCCGGGTGCCCCGCATCCTCCGTCCCTGGCCTGAAGGCCCGGGCAATTCAACGGAAAGCATCCTGATCAATGAAGGTTCCGGGCCAGGGCAATTCAACGGGAATAGCATGCTGGTTTCTGACAACTACAGACCAGGGCAATTCAACGGGAAATGGCATAACCTTGTCTGGCAAGTGCTGTTCGGGAGAATGCAACCGGAAATAGTTCCTTCAGATTTCAATTCAATTGCCTGACGATGCGACAGGAAAGCATGATTGACTCCTGAATTACCCCGGTCTTCGGACCGGGGGGGTAAGCGGATCGACCGATCCCGGGCTTCAGCCCCAAACAGAAAACCGAGATTACCCGCATTACCTGCATTGTCTGCATTATTTGCATTGCCTGCATTGTTTGCATTGCCTGCATTGTTTGCATTGTTTGCATTGTTTGCATTGCCTGCATTCTTTTAATATTGTGCATCATATGATATTAAATTAAATCAATTCTAAATAATATATATCTTTGCTGTCCGGTCTCTGTCAAACCGGACCCGCATCCCGGTTTACGGGAAGCAGGCAGATTCACATGTAACATTCAGATCCCCCTATGAAAAGCAAATGGTTCTCTCTCCTGTTCCTGCTGATCCCGGGCATATCCCTGTCGCAGCCAACCTATCAATATTCATGGAAACATTATACCACCGGCAACACCGGGATCTTAGGGGATTATTCCGAAGCGCTCTGGATCGGTCATGACGGCGATCCTTACATAGCGGCCTATACTCCGGGGTGGGAGCAGGGTGGTTTTTCGAAATATCTCCAGGCGGATAACCGCTGGATAAACTATTCAAATATGGAATACCCGGTGATCGGAAATACGCAGGATGTCGGATCGTCGCGGATTTCGGACATAGCGGAGGGCCCTGGTGGCATCCTCTGGATGGCCTCCTGGCGGGGGATTCTGAAATTTGACCCGGCGGCCGGCGGCAGTTCCCTTATGTTCTGGGGAGCAAATAACTCCCTCCACCCCGGGGGCAGGACCATGGACATCGACATTGCCCCGGACGGGTCGGTGTGGGCCGCGGTCCAGTCGGTGACCTGGGGGGGCGGAGGCCTGGTCCGCTTTGATCCGGCCGCAAACACCTGGCAGTACTGGGGATACGGTTCAACAGCCAACAACTGGCCCGCCCTCATTGGTTTCTGCGAACAGGTCTCGGTTCAGCCGGATCCGGCCGGCGGGTACACGGTATGGATCGATGGGGAAGGATGGAATACGATGATCACCTACGACAGCGACACCCAGCTTTTCACATTATTGCCGCAGAATTATGTCGCGGGCGAAGTGGTGGCACTTCCCGGCAATGATTGCCTTGACGCGGAAGGGAATCTCTGGGCGCTCAGGGTCACCTCGGCGGGCAACCCGTTTTCGCTCGATTACCGGCAACCGGATGGAACCTGGGTCTCGCCTTCGCAACCGTCAGCCGTCATTTCGGATATATGGGTATTCAGGGCATTCGGGAACCATAAGGCCCTGATCACCGGGTCCGACAGTGAAGTGTTCCGGTTTGACGGAACCTCCTGGCAGAGCATGGGCATCTGGCGGTCCGGCGCGTACACGTATGCACTGGATATTGACACGGCAGGAAATATCTGGGCAAGCGGCACCGAAGGAGCGGCAAAACGGGATGTGACAACGGGCCAGTGGCAGCGGCACCGGATCACAAACTCCTCCCAGATGGATTATTTTGTGGATGATCTCACCCTTGATGGTGAAGGCAATGTCTGGACGACCTGCAATGCCGGTCCCGGGATTGGGGGATTTCAGAAATTCGACGGAACCGGCTGGACCGGATACAATGAACACAACTACGGGATGGGTTATCCCTTCCCATTTCCGACGGATAATTGCGAAGCCATCTGTTACCGCCCGTCCAACGGGACCATGGTCATTAATCCGATGTTCAATTACCTGCACAGCTGGAATGGCGTTTCCTATGCCTCGTTGAATTATAGTAATTCAAGATCAAGGGGACTGGCTGAGGATTCGCAGGGCAGGCTGTGGAGCCTGGGCGAAAATTCAGGTCTCTCCATATACTCTGACGTGAACCAGTCCTGGAATCCGGTGCCCTTTGCGGGAACGGGTTACATGATCAGGAAGGATCCGACACGGCCGGGTACGGTTTGGGCCTGTTCCGGATACGAAGTGCTGAGAACGGATGGCGTATATAATTATTCAAAAACAGTGAATGATTTCCAGGAATTGGATCCGCAGAGCGATGTGCTGACATCCGTCGTGCCCGCCCCTGATGGTGTTTCCTGGGTCGGATCGAACAAAGGGCTGTTCAGGCTCGATGCGAACACGGATTCATACCAGTTTTTTTCCCCCGCGAACAGCGCGATCCCCGGTGAAAACGTGACTTCCCTGGGATACAGTCTCGACGGGCGCATTTGGTTCACGAATTTCATGAGTTCCGATACGACCAGGATCGGATTATGCTGGTTCGACGGGACCGGTTTTTCCGTTTTTCCGGTGGAAGCCGGAGGTCTGCCTCATGCGCAGATCCCGGATATGGAGATTAAGGAAACGGAGGCAGGTTATGAACTGTGGATGAGTTGCCTGAGCCAGGGGATTGCCGTTCTTACCGTTGTGACAGATCCCGTCGGGATGACAGAACCCGGGCCTGCCGCACCGTCATTATCCTTAATAAATTATCCCAATCCGTTTACCAACGGAACCCGTATATGTTTTTCTTTACTGCAGGATGACCATGTAGCCCTTGCCGTCTATGACATGAACGGTAAAATGGTCCGGGATCTGCCGGGTGGTTTTTTCAGAGCCGGATCCTCGTCTGTTGAATGGGATGGATGCAATGACCAGGGTGAAAAGGTCATTCCGGGGCTTTATGCATGCCGCCTGACAGCAGGAGGTCGTTCGGAATCGGTGGTTGTGATCCGGCGGTAGGCTGAACGACCGACGTATCCGGGTTTTAATCAAATGGCACGATGGCAGCTTTGTCACGGTGGCTATTCGATATTTCTTTTCATACCTTTGACGCTTCTGCTAACGTACTCTCGGGTACATTCATTTCCTGCATGAAAGACGTGAAAATGTCCTCGTAAATCTAACCCTGAATGATGAAGTATGAAAAACTTTTTCCTAGGTATCGTTTTACTTCAGTTCACGGGCAGCACCATGCTTGCCCAGGTGAGCATTACTCCGGACAACAGCGCACCGGATAATTCTGCGATGTTCGATGTGAAATCGACCAATAAGGGGATACTCATTCCCCGGATGACCCAGGCTGAGATTGAAGCAATTGTAAACCCTGCCAACGGGTTGGTGGTTTTTTGCACCACCTACGATAAATTTTTCGTGTATCTTTCAAGTCAGAACAAATGGAAGGAAATATCTTACGGGCCGAACAATATCATTCCGGGAGGCGGATTTTCCTGTAATAATTCAATTCCCATCAACCATTTAGCTTCAGGGGGTATTGCGCCTGTTAATAAAACCGTAACGTACGGTACCGTCACAAATATTCCGGGTGAGCCAACGAAATGCTGGATTACAAGTAATCTGGGTTCTGACCATCAGGCAACCGCTGTTGATGATGTTACCGAAGCCTCGGCAGGCTGGTACTGGCAGTTTAACCGCAAGCAGGGTTTCAAACATGATGGCACGACCCGGACACCCAATTCGGCCTGGATAGCTTCCATAAACGAAACACTTGACTGGCAAGCCGCCAACGACCCTTGTACCCTTGAACTGGGAAGCAGCTGGCGTATTCCAACCACCACAGAATGGACCAATGTTGATGCAACTGGAAATTGGACCAATCCAAATGGTCCATGGAATTCCGACCTGAAGATGCACGGTGCCGTGCTCCTCACCGAGAGTGATGGTTCGCTGGCCGGGCGCGGCACAAACGGGCTCTACTGGAGTAGTACAGCGTCCAATACAACCATGGGTTGGGGCCTGTACTTCTGGACCAGCTACTGCTTCATTTACGATTACAACAAGTCATACGGCTTTTCGATCCGCTGTGTGCGGGAATGAGGCGTAAAATCGTGATAATCAATTGGCCGGGTTTAACTGTTTTAATCCGTCAATTATCCTTCAAACATCGGACACTCTGGCCGAAAATCTTCCATCTTTGAAAACTGGCCAGGTGATCGTCGTCCATTCGCATGGTACGGTTCTTCATTTGGTAACTATTAAACGGGAAAACGGTCAGATTTACCTTTGCCTTCAATGCCTCTAACACCTGTAAGGTGGTCGAGATCGAAGCCGGTTTGCTCAGCATTGCCCACAACCTCAAAAAGTGGTCCTGTTAGGCCACCTTTGCCCTAGTCCCAAATCAGGCGACGGAGTAAGTATCAGTCACCGCATAAGCGGCCTTAGCTGGCGCGTGACTACCGATTAATGATATGGGAACAAGGGTGCTGTCTTAGTGGAAAAGCCGGTCAATTTGGACCGGCCAGGAGGGGTCACTTTGAGCGGCCTGTGCATTGAAAATGACATTTAAGCAATATTTAAACGCTGGTGCGAATCCAACTCAACCGTCAGATTTACCTTTGCCTTCAATGCCTCTAACACCCGTAAGATGGTCGAGAATCTGACGTCCTTGGTATTATTTTCAATCTTGGAGATCTGCGCTTTCTGAACCCCGATCATTCGTCCCAATTCCTCCTGTGTCAAATTCTGTTCAACCCTTGCTTTCCTGATAATTTCACCGATCACATCAGTTTTCAATTCAAAATCGAAGCGTTCTCTCTCGGGGGTGCCTGCCTTGCCGATATATTTGTCGGTAAGATCTTCCAGTGTATGTTTTTTCATAAGTCCCATATCCATGCAGATTAAAATTTGTAATATTCATTCATGATCCCAATTGCTTTGTCAATTTCCTGCTTTGGAACTTTCCGGTCCTTTTTAATGAATCCATGCGTGCAGATCACCAACTTTGGTTTTCCTGATTTCTTATCCCAGAATGCCAGGAGCCGGATCTGTTTCCCAAGGTATAAAGTCCGGAATTCCCATATATCATCGGTGATCTTCTTGAACAATTCAGAATCCTCCACCATCCGGGCCTTCCAAAGATTATACAATACCTTCTCCCTTGTTTTAGGTTCCAATTTTGATAAAAACACATCGACTTCATCGAGCAGTTCAATATCAAACCGATAATCCATCCAATACTATTTTTGCAAAGATAATGAAATATTTCCTTATTGGGAAACATATGGTTAAATATTTTGAATTATCCCATTGTCTTGAGTTTTCTAAAAACAGAAACTCCCGTCATCCTGGTGAGGGTTTAGCTGTTCAGGTCAAAACCAGGGATTTAGGAGCCGATTTTGTCGCCACTCAACATAAAAAACACCCACAATATATTGATGGACAATAAATTGTGGGTGATTTTGTAGCGGGGACGAGAGTTTATAGACAAAAACTCCCTGCTGATAATCAATTACTTAACTCTTAAAAAGACCCCGATTTTTGTGCTTTTCGGGCGGTTTTGTCGCAGTTTTTGTCGCAAAAGTGTATTGAATTTTTGTTGTCGCATTTCCTATCCCTCCCTTCGAGCCGGATGTTTTCACAACCTTTTGGTAAAGCGATTTACTCCATACAGATTTTGCGTTCACAGTCGCAACATTCACTTTTTTGACACAGAAAGCGGCATGAACTTCTGCCTTGCTTATTGACAACCCAACGGATTGTAATTCTTTGTTTCCGGGTCATAATAAAGCAAAAGTAACGTTAATGCTGCTTTTATGCAAGTTTATTTCAAATGAACATTTTTTGAAAAATGCTTAGCTTTGTAAAAAGTCGGGCAATGAAGACAAGTCATCTTCCAAAACAAATAATTCCGAAAAAGAAAACCAACTGGGCGTTACCTGACCAGACTGTTTCTATTGATGATTTCAAGGCTGAAATAAAAAAAGCCGAAGAAGGTCCGTTTATAAACCCGGATGAATTTGAGCAACGGTTTGAAGAATGGAAACTCAGGAGAGGCTAACTACCGGGTTACCCCAACACGAATTGAAGTGCCTAAGGCCATCAGTTCGCGAATGAGCATTTCAAGATTAAGGGCTACCAGGAAGATAAAAATCTGAGGTCCTGCATTTCCCACAATATCGATCATCCTATTTTCTCTGAAAAAAAACAAAAGGGGTTTTATTCTGTATATTTGTTTATCGCAACCGTTTTCAATAAAGCCACCTTAATGAAAACACAAATCCTTCTGATTAGTTTCCTTTGCATTTTCGCATGTAGCCTGCAAGCCCAGGTTCAACAATGCAAAGCCACCTTGCCTTCCGGGCCTGAAAGATCCGGCATTTGGATCAACCCACCACAGCCAGGATTTAAACCTAACCACACGGTGGTACCTGCGAAACGGAATATGTTCAGTCCCTCCACGTATGCATGGCAATGGGATACCATCATATGTTATACGGTGGCATCAGGATCAAATCCGTCTCAACGGGTCACACGATCGTATAATTCAACGGGCGATTCTGTTATTCAGTTGATGGAACGGCGGCAGGGTAGTTTATTGTGGGAAAACTATGCCAGGGAGTTTTATACATATGATGCTGCGGGCAATGAAGTGGCCTACCTTGCCGAGCAATGGCAAAACAATGCCTGGGTGAATTACGAAAAACGGGAATCTGTCTACAATTCAAACGGGGATCCGCTGGAATTAAAAAGGGCATTCTGGATTTCCAATCATTGGGTGAACTGGTGGCGCACGATTTATCATTACGGCACCAATGGATCGTACGACACCTGCACCTACATCATGGGACAGGATACGGCCTGGGTTAATTCCAGTCGCAATATCCCCACTTACCTGTCAAATGGCGATATGGCGAGCGAGATGAAATATGCCTGGACCAATAACTCCTGGGTGTATTCTCAATGGGATACGATGACTTATGACGCTAATCATAATCGTCTAACAATATTTCGTCAGAATTGGGTAAACTCTTCGTGGGTAAACAATTCTCTCCAATCTTATACCTGGGACCCATCCGGTAACCTCCTCACATGGAAGTATCAGCTTTGGCAAAATAATGCCTGGGAAAACGGTGGATATCAATTTTGGTTCTACGATCCCAACGGCAATAAAGTCGAGGAAATCTGGCAGCTCTGGTCGGGGGGGGCATGGGTGAACAGCCATCACATTCTTTATGTGTTTGATACCAGCAATAACCTACTTTCGGAGACCTCCCAGGATTGGGTCAATGGTATCTGGCGGAGCGCATACAGAGAAGAATATACCTATGATTCATTGGGAAACTCGCTTACCGGAATCGCCGGGCACTACACGTATAACAACACCTGGCAACCGTATGACCTGGGGCTTTCCGTGTTCACGGATCACAAGCGGGACATATTTCTGTATGAGATATACCGTTATAAAGCGGTTGTGGATTCGGTATGGGTGTACACTGAACCGACCCGTTATCCGGGGCAGGTTTCATTGTTTCCAAACCCTGCTCATTCGATAATATATCTTTCTTCGCCCGGTGCATTAGACGATCAGAACAGATCACTGACCATGTATGATCTTCGAGGCAAGCTTGTTTTAACGAAACAGTTAGTCAATGAACAAACCGGAATTGATGTCAGTGGCCTGAAACCGGGGGTTTATTTGATGAGATTCACCAGTCACCACATGACGAAAGTGTTGAAATTTGTGAAGGAATAAAACCGTGACGAATTGTCACGGTTTGAAAATGATGGCTGCAGTTTGTAAATGAAATGACTAAAATTGACAGAGATTACCTGGTGTAAAAAACACAGTTCACAAATAGTGAACATTTCAAGATTTAGCTTATCTTTGCATGAGAGTTCATCTGATAAAAAAGCAGACCATTCAGAACTATGTGGATGGTCATGCTCCAGGTAAAAGTTCTTTTGAAAATTGGGTGACGACTGTAAAATATGCTGATTGGGAGACTCCTGAAGACATTCGCCGGACATTTGGATCAGCAGACTTATTGGGGCAGGGGAGTAATAGGGTAGCTTTTAACATTGGAGGGAATAGCTACCGGATGATTTGTAAATATCATTTTGGATCTTCCCGGGTTCACCTGTTTGTCTGTTGGATCGGCACACATGCAGAATATGATGAACTCTGCGATCATGGCAGGCAATATACTGTAAATGAGTATTAATTCTATTGGATATGAAGACCTTAAAATATACCGTTATAAAATCCGAATCCCAGTACAATACCTATTGTAAGGCGCTTGAAGATTTACTGGAGAGCAATGAAAACAGTAAAGATTCAGGAGATGAGGTCGAACTGCTCACGCTATTGATCGAAAAGTGGGATGCCGAACATTCAACACTTTTAGATAAAAATCCCATTGAACTGCTGCACTCATTAATGTATGACCGTAATTTAAAAGCCAAAGACCTGGTCGACATATTGGGTGTGAGCAAAGGTCTCGTTTCAGACATTTTGAATTATAAGAAAGGATTGTCCAAGGAGATTATCCGGATATTGTCCGGATACTTTAAAGTTTCGCAGGAAGCATTTAACCGGCCCTATAAACTAGTAAACCCGGCAAATTCCCATTTGCGAAACGCCAGCGTGATGAACACGCGGAAAAATGTGGAATTGGCCCATTAAACGCTAAACGGCGAAGCGGTTTTCACCATTTCGCCATTTCACCATTTCGCTATTTGTTTGGTAGCGGGGACGAGAGTTTATAGACAAAAACTCCCTACTGATAATCAATTACTTAACTCTTAAAAAGACCCCGATTTTTGTGCTTTTCGGGCGGTTTTGTCGCAGTTTTTGTCGCAAAAAGGGAACGTGTATTCTGGTCGCTACGTTTTGCATCGTGTTGTTATTTAACACTTTGCAAAATTTCTATTCACGCTACAGTTTCGTTACCCCTTCCGCTTTTGAAGTCGCGACGATCACTTTTTGGTAGCGGGATCGAGATTTGAACTCGAGACCTCCGGGTTATGAATCCGACGCTCTAACCAACTGAGCTACCCCGCCAAAATTTTTGCAAAAGTAACGTCTTTGTAACTTCTGTGCAAATTTACTTTCGGGTTAATTTTATACCTCTTTTTCACCCTCTTTTTTTATCTGGTCTCGTTCTTAACGGACCTTCATTTTTGAGGGCTGTTAATAACTTCTTTCGCCTTTTTATTCACCTTATAACCCATTGTTTATTAACCCTCAATATTGGTTTTTATAAGCGGTTTTCGCTTTACTAATGCGTTAATATTCAAATCACTAAAAAATATTCAGGAATAATATCAGACCTTTGCCGTCCCCGGTTTTGACCCTACTTAGGGGGTATCCCAAACTATAACTTATTAACACTCAAAAAAATCTATGAAAATGAAAAAAAGCGCCATGAAAAGGCTGAAATCCGCCCTTCCAAAAGGTAGCGCGGAAGTGCTGAGAAATCGTTTGCTCCAGAAAGGAAAACCATTCTCGAAACAATACATCTATCGTGTCTTGGATCCCGAGCATCCGGACTATAATAAACTCATCATCGAGGAGGGAATTCTTCTCGTTGAAGAGGAAAAGGTGCAGAAGAAAGAATTGCACCGCAGGATACAGATGCTTCAAAAGGCTGACTGATGAAGACCTTCTCAGCAATGTCAGTTCCCGACAAGTTACTGACAAGAAAATCCTACCTGATGAACGTCGTCTTCATCAACCAGCTTCTGGCCTCGGATAATTCCCTGCCAGAGGAGAAGGTGAACCGGTTGAACAAGGAACTCTTCCGGCTTCAGACGCTCATCGATGCTATTGATGCTGATATGTTAACGGAGTAATATTTCCCGGTCACTATGATAAAGCAACAATCAATTGAGGAAGTTCAGAACCTCGAGATTGCCGACGTAATCGGGAGATATGTTACCCTTACGAACAAGGGAACGAATTACCAGGGAAACTGCCCGTTTCATAACGAAAAAACGCCCAGTTTCTCCGTTTCGCCTTCCCGTGGAATGTACAAGTGTTTTGGATGCGGAAAAGCAGGAAATGCCATCGGGTTTGTGATGGACCTCAAGAAAATCGATTATATCTCGGCTGTGAAATCCATTGCGGCTGATCACAATATCACCCTTCTTCATGAAAATGACTCAAACGAAAACCGTGAAAAATTCAATCGCAGCGAATCGCTGTATTCTGCCAACAAGCTTGCCTTGGGCTGGTTTCGGGAAAACCTGAAACAAAAAGAAAATGAACGTGCATTGCAATATGCACAGGGACGTTGGAGTGATGAAATGATCGGGGATTTTGGTATCGGATTCGCCCCCGACAGTTGGGATGGCCTCAAATCATGGGCCACCCGAAATGGTATTAAGGAAGATATTCTGCTTGAAACCGGACTATTGTCCGAGAGCAAAGGCAAACGATTTGATTATTTCCGGAACAGATTGATCTTTCCGGTTATGAGCGCAAACGGGAGGGTCCTGGGGTTTACCGGCCGGGATCTCTCCGGCAGTAAAGACGCCCCGAAATATTTCAATACTCCTCAGACGGAGATCTTTTCAAAAGGTAAGATCCTTTACGGGATCCATCTCGCAGCCAAATCAATCAAAGAAAAAGGATTTGCCTACCTGGTCGAAGGCAATGCTGATGTCATCCGGCTTCATCAGATCGGCAGAACCAACTCGGTCGGAACCGGCGGGACCTCCCTGACGAGAGATCAGATTGCAGAACTTCAGAAAATGACCGGATCGGTGACTCTGATTGGTGACAGCGACAAACCAGGCCAGGCAGCAGTCGTTAAAAACGGCAAGATGATCATCGAATCCGGAATGTTCTGCAACATCATCCCGCTTCCGACCGGCGAGGGGAAGCATGATCCCGATTCCTTTTTCATCGACAGTGATCAGTTTGATCGCTATGCTTCTAAAAACACCCAGGACTATATCATCTGGCAGGCAGTCCAGCAACATGAAAAATGCAGGAATGCCGATGTTAAATCCAAACTGGTCGATGAATTGGCTTACCTCATTACCCGCCTGCCTGCCACATCCCATGAAATTTACACAGAGCAGCTTGGCAAACTTCTGAAACCCAAAAAAGCCTGGGTTGACCGGATTCGCCAGCTGCTTGACAACGAACCAAAGGAGGATAAAAAAGATACCGGGTTTAAAATTCCCGAGTACGTGATCCTTTCTGATTTTGAGAAATACGGGTTTTACGAGGATGGCAATTGCTATTTCTTCAAAACGAGGGAGGGAGTGAAAAGGGGGTGCAACTTCAAGATGGAACCGCTGTTTCACATCGCTTCCGTTCTCAACAGCAAACGGCTGTACCGGATTACTAACGAATTCGGCTTCAGCCAGGTGATAGAACTACTGCAAAAGGATCTGATCTCCCTGAGCAATTTCAAACTCCGGGTGGAAAGCCTAGGCAATTTCCTGTTTGAAGGCGCAGAATCGGATCTGAACAAACTCAAACGGTTTCTTTACGAAAAGACCGAGAGTTGCTTTGAAATCATTCAGCTCGGCTGGCAGAAGGAAGGTTTCTGGGCCTGGAGCAACGGAATTTTCAATTCACATTTCAATGCAACCGACCGCAACGGGATCGTCGTCAATGATCAGAAAAATTACTATCTGCCGTCGTCCAGCGATATTTACAAGGGGGAAGACAATCTTTTTATCTCGGAGCGCCGCTTCCGGTTTGAACCGGGAAAAATATCACTGAATGACTACTCTGAAAGGCTGATCCGTGTTTTCGGCGAGAATGCGATTTTCGGACTCTGCTTCTACTTCTCATCCCTTTTCCGTGATCACATTGCCAGGCAATTCGGATTTTTTCCGATCCTGAACCTGTTCGGTCCGAAGGGGGCCGGGAAAACTGAACTGGCCATAAGCCTGCTGCAGTTTTTCGGTCATCAGACCAAGGGACCGAATATCACCAACACGACCAAGGCTGCGCTGGCTGACCACGTTGCATTGTTCTCCAATGCCTGCTGTCATGTCGATGAGTATAAAAACAACCTTGAGTTTGAAAAGGTTGAATTTCTCAAAGGCTTATGGGACGGCACCGGCCGCACCAGGATGAACATGGACAAGGATAAAAAGAAGGAGACGACCAACGTCGATGCCGGCATTATCCTGTCCGGCCAGGAAATGCCAACGGCAGACATAGCCCTTTTTTCCCGCCTGATCTTTCTTTCGTTCAGCAAGGTCGAATATACCGATCAGGAAAAGATGGCCTTTAACCAGCTTAAAGACCTGGAAAAACTCGGCCTGTG
>CAYVVG010000013.1:0-64786 GCA_964455285.1 uncultured Prolixibacteraceae bacterium | reverse complement strand
ACTTTATATCAATTATTTATAAAGGTTTTTAAAAAGTTAATGCATCACTAGTAATCTTCAATCTTCAATCTTCAATCTTCAATCGTCAATCATCATGCCCTTCCCTTCCCTCTCTCACTTCATCCAAACCCTTGAGAAGGAGGGTGAACTGGTGCGCGTCAGGGAGTTTGTTTCCCCGCGGCTGGAGATCCCCGAGGTGGCCGACCGGATGGTGAAAAACGGAGGAAAGGCGATCCTGTTCGAAAACACCGGAACGCAGTTCCCGCTGCTGATCAATGCTTTCGCCTCCGACCGCCGGATCTGCCTGGCCCTGGGGATCGGCAGCCTCGACGATGTTTCCCGGGATATATCCCGGTTGGCTTCGTTGTTTGCCGGCGCCCGCGAAGGATGGAGAAAGAAGCTCAGGCTGATCCCGGCCCTGAAGGAGGTGGCTTCCTGGATGCCGAAGCCGGTGAAAGGCAGGGGAGCCTGCCAGGAGGTGGTCATGCGCCCTCCCGACCTTACCAGGCTGCCGGTGCTCACCTGCTGGCCGGCCGACGGGGGACCGTTTATCACGCTGCCGGCGGTTCACACGGTCGATCCGGAGTCGGGACTGCGTAACCTGGGGATGTACCGCATGCAGGTGTTCGCCCCCGACATGACCGGGATGCACTGGCATTTGCACAAGGGTTCGGCCGCACATTACCGGAAATACAAGACCCTGGGAAAAAGGATGCCCGTGACGGTCACCCTGGGAGGAGACCCTGCTTACACCTATGCCGCAACCGCCCCGCTGCCTGAAAATCTCGACGAGTACCTGCTCGCCGGTTTCCTCCGGAAAAAGAGGGTGGAGATGGTGCGATGCCTGACCAACCCGCTGGAGGTGCCGGCCGATGTCGATTTCGTGATCGAAGGCTATGTCGATCCGTCGGAGGAGATGATCCTGGAGGGGCCCTTTGGTGACCATACCGGGTTCTATTCCCTGGCCGATCATTTCCCGCGGTTCCACGTGACCTGCATTACTCACCGGCGCCACGCGGTGTATCCCGCCACGCTGGTCGGTATCCCGCCACAGGAGGATGGATGGATCGGAAAGGCCACCGAGCGGATCTTCCTGGCCCCCATCCGCATGACCGTTGCCCCTGAGATCCGGGAGATGCACATGCCCGTCGAAGGGGTGTTCCACAATATCACCCTGACGGCCATCGAAAAAAACTATCCCGGCCAGGCTCCCAAGACCATGAACGCGCTCTGGGGTGCAGGGCAGATGATGTTCAACAAGATCATGGTGGTGACCGGCCCGGAGGTGAACCTGACCGATTACCTGGCCGTGGCACGCACGGTCTCCGAATTGACAGATCCGGTAGCCGATATTCATCTGCAGCGGGGACCGGTCGACATCCTCGATCACGCGAGTTCGCAATACGCTTATGGCAGCAAGATCGGGATCGATGCCACCCCCAAACTTCCCGGGGAGTGCCTAACCCCCGGCTCCCTTACCCCCGGCTCTCTCACCCCCGGCCCCTTCACCCCAGACCCCTCTCCCACGGGGAGAGGGGAGGTACATGATGCGATCACGGCAATCGACCGGAGCCTGACCGGGAAAGGAGTCTCCCTGCTGATCGTTTTCATCCGCAAGACCCGTCCCGGAGAAGCCAGGGAGGTGGCCGAAGCGCTGATCCGGTGCAGAGTGACCGGCGGTGTGAAGTTCATACTCCTGATGGATGCCCGGGCCGCGGGCCTCGACCATCGGGGATTGACGTGGCTGGCTGCCAACAACCTGGACCCGGTGCGCGACTGCTTCCATGTCGATCAGAGGCCCGGAGAACCCTGGCCTGTCCTGTTCCTGGATGCGACGCGGAAAAGAGAGGGACTCGACCCATTCAGGCGCGAATGGCCCAATGTGACCGTCATGGACGATGACACGATCCGTGCGATCGACGATAAATGGCCGGCCCTGGGACTGGGATCCTTCCTCCCGTCGCCCTCCCTGGCTTACCAGCCGCTGAACAACAGCGATGGCGCCGTTGCCGGTCCGTTGGTCTGATCATGTCTTTTTTTTTGTATTTTTGCCGGTTAAATAGATGGGGATGAAAAAAAACATTTGGCTGTATGCGGTACTGCTCTTATTGTGGAACTTCCCGCAGTTATCCCTTGCCCAGCAATCGGTGATACGGGGTTCTGTGACGGATGAGAAAAGCGCTGAACCTCTGCCATTCGTCAACATCGGCGTCAAGGGGCAATCTGCCGGCACCTTTTCCGACAGCAACGGGACCTATCATCTCGACCTGCCCCGCGGCGAGTATGACCTCATCCTCTCCTCCGTCGGCTATGAAAAGCTCGAACAACACATCCATGTCGACGGAAAACGGGTCTATCATATCGATTTCCGGTTGATCAGCACTTCCCAGGAATTGAGCACCGTCGTGGTGTCGGCCTCCAAATACGCGCAAAAACTCGAGGAATCGATCGCCACCATCGAGGTGATCAAAGCCCAGTCGATCCGGAATTCCAATCCTACCAGCATCGACAAAGCCATCGAAAAGATCCCCGGGATCACGATCGTCGACAATGAGCCGCAGATCCGGGGAGGAAGCGGATTCAGTTCGGGATTGGGAAGCCGGGTGATGGTCATGGTGGATGAGATCCCGGTACTGCGGGGCGACGCCGGAAGGCCCAACTGGGGATTCCTTCCCGTCGATGATGTGGAGCAGATCGAGCTGATCAAGGGCGCCTCATCGGTGATCTACGGCTCCTCCGCCATTACCGGGGCGCTGAACATCCGCACTGCTTATCCCAAAGACGTTCCCGAGACCCGGGTCAATTCCTTTATCGGCGTTTACAGCAAGCCCTCCCGCAAATATACCACCCCCTGGTCGGGCATGAACCCGATCCAGTACGGATTCTCGGTCACTCACCTCCATAAATACGAACATATCGACGTCGGGGTCGGAGCCAGTTATTACCACGACCAGGGATTTGTCAAAGGTACCCCCGAAGTGGCCTCCGACACCACTTTCAACAAGGGAGAGTTTGAACGTCGCGGCAAGGTCTATTTCAACACCCGCATCCGGAATCGCAAGATCAGCGGACTGACATACGGGATCAACGGAAACATGATGTATTCGGACAATGCCCAGGCCTTCTTCTGGTACGACGCCGATACCAACATCTACCGGTCATTTCCCGGCGCACTGTCCCATTTCAGGGAATTCACCTTCTATGTCGACCCCTACATCAAGTATTTCAATAAAAACGGCAACAGCCACAGCCTGAAGAACAGGGTGTATTACGGCAACACCGATGCCAACAACAACCAGTCGAACCGTTACCTGACCGTGTACAACGAATACCAGCATACCCATAAATTCAAAAAGCTGGGCGACCTGATGCTGGTCACTGGGGTGATGAATACCTATTCCCATTCTTACGGTCAGGTCTTTTCGGGGAAACTGGCGGAGAACGGAACGCCGACACTGAACGATTTTGGGGAGTACAGTTCGGATAACCTGGCCGTGTATGCCCAGGTCGAAAAGAAATTCTTCAAGCGCCTAACGCTGCTCCTGGGCGGACGATGGGAGTATTACCAGATCGCCGGACTGAAGGAGAGCAAACCGATATACCGGGCGGGACTGAACCTCCAGGCCACCCGGGGCACTTTCGTCAGGGCCTCTTTCGGGCAGGGATACCGGGCTCCCAGCATCGGCGAACGGTATATCACCACCACCTCGGGCACGGCCGGCTTTTACCCCAACCCCGACCTCCGCTCTGAAACCAGCCTCTCGGGCGAACTGGGGGTCAAACAGTTGTTCAAAGCCGGGAAATTCGGAGCCATGGTCGATATCTCCGGATTTTACGAGCGGTATGACAACTACGTGGAATTCAATTTCGGGACGTGGGGCAACACCATGCTGACCGAGAGTACCGGATTTAAATTCCTCAACACAGGGCCTGCAAGGATTTACGGCGCGGATGTGACCCTTGCCGGGAACGGCAAGATCCTGAGCAACCTGACCCTTTCGGTGCTGATGGGCTATACCTGGTCGGTGCCGGAAGCCATGGAACCGTACAAATATTATTATGAGCACTTTGAGCAGAGTACGCACAAGATGGGGTATTACTCCTTCCGGAACACCAGTTCCGACACCACCACCAACATCCTGAAATACAGGTATGAACATATCGCCAAGTCCGACATCCAGCTTACCTACCGGAACCGCTTTTCCACAGGCTTCAGCGTGGTGTACTACAGCTTCATGAAGAACATCGACGTTTCGCTGATCCATCTCGACGAGCCCCAGGCCATGCATTCCGGGATCGAAAAATACAGGATGGAACACAACAAAGGGACTGTCGTCGTCGATTTCAGGCTCAGCTACCTGCTGGGCGATTTCAAGTTCTCCCTGCTGGTCAACAATCTTCTGAACACCGAATACTCACTCCGGCCGATCACGATCGAATCGCCGAGAATCACTTCCCTTCAGGTGCTGCTTACCATCTAACCCAACGTTTAACTACTTAACCACTAGTCATGAAAAAAAGTCTGCTTATCCTTACGAGTGTTCTTTTCGGGTTGACCCTTTTCGGTCAGTCCACCCTGCCCAACGGAGATTTTGAAGGCTGGACCTTCGTTCCCCATCCCACGCACCCTGCCACGGGATTCTGGGAACCGACAGGCGGTTTCTTCAGTACGCTCAACATCCTCGATACCATCCCCACCCCCCCGGGACTCACCGCGTATCCTTCCGACACCGCGCACGGGGGAAGCAAGGGCGCCCGTGTGGTGACCCGGAAGATCAACCTGCTGAATATCATCATCCCCGGGGTGATCGGCACGATCGACGTCAACTGGGCTTCGCTGAATGCGAGGCTGGGAAAGCCTTACCCTTGGACCACCAAGCCCGTGCGATTCCAGGGTTATTACCAGTCCTATCCCCTCCTCAACGATTCGGCGGCAGCCATCGTCCTTTTATCCAAATGGAATCCCACCACCCTGCGCCGCGACACCATCGCGCACAACCGTCTTGTCTTTCACGGCACCCAGAGTGCGTGGACCTTTTTCGACCAGGAGATCACCTACCGCGACAACTCCACCATGCCCGACTCCATCACCGTACTGCTGCTTTCCTGCGCAGGCTATAATGCCAGCTTTATGATGGCCAGCGTGGGACAGGTGGGAAGCCGGGCGATATTCGACGATGTGTCGCTGACCAATGTTTCCGGCATGGAGATGCCGCTGATGCCGGGCATCGCTGTGAAGTTGTCACCCGTGCCGGCGACCGGAAAACTCACCTTCGGCCTGTCGCGGGAGATCCGCAACGGAGAGATCGCCCTGTATTCCGGCGATGGAAGGGAAGTTGCCAGGCAGGCAGCCCCCGGCCGTACCGTTCTATTCGATGTGTCGGCACTGCCCGGAGGCATCTACTTTTATCAGGTGACCAGCGGGGAAAAAAAGATGGCCGGTGGTGAATTTATAATTTCGAAATAACTTAAAATCCGCTTATATGATCGAAGTGAAAACCTCGCAGATGGCGATGGACCTCGAAGACAAGTACGGGGCTCACAATTACCATCCTTTGCCCGTGGTGCTTGCCCGGGGAGAAGGCGTCTTTATGTGGGACGTGGAAGGCAAACGGTATTATGACTTTCTTTCCGCATATTCTGCGGTCAACCAGGGACATTGCCACCCGAAAATCGTCGGGGCACTGATCGAACAGGCACAAACCCTTGAACTGACCTCCCGGGCATTTTACAACAATGTGCTCGGGGTATATGAGAAGTATATCACCGAATACTTTGGCTATCAGCGGGTACTGCCGATGAATTCCGGCGCCGAGGGCGACGAGACGGCGCTGAAGGTGACCCGCAAATGGGGCTATAAGGTAAAGGGGATCCCCGAGAACCAGGCCAAGATCATCTGCTGCCACGATAATTTCCATGGCCGGACGATCACGGTGATCTCGATGTCGAACGATCCGGATGCACGCAACGATTTCGGTCCCTTCACGCCCGGTTTCGTTTCCATCCCGTACAACGACCTGGCTGCGCTTGAAAAGGCGCTGGAGGATCCCACGGTTGCCGGGTTCCTGGTCGAGCCGATCCAGGGAGAGGCCGGTGTTTTCGTGCCCGACGAGGGATACCTGAAGAAGGCCTACGATCTGTGCAAAGCCAAAAATGTGCTGTTCATCGCCGATGAGGTGCAAACCGGCATTGCCCGCACGGGGCGGCTGCTGGCCTGTGACTGGGAGGGGGTCCGTCCCGATGTCCTGATCCTGGGCAAAGCCCTTTCCGGCGGCGTCTATCCGATCTCGGCCGTGCTGGCCGACGATCCCGTCATGCTCTGCATCCACCCGGGAGAGCACGGCTCGACCTTCGGGGGCAACCCCGTCGCGGCCCGCGTGGCCATGGCGGCCCTCGAAGTGGTGAAAGAGGAAAAACTGGCCGAAAATGCACTCCGTCTCGGAGAACTGTTCCGTGCTGAACTGCGTAAGATCGATTCTCCGTACATCGAGCTGGTCCGCGGAAAAGGCCTGTTGAATGCCATTGTGATCAAGCCCTTCAATAACAAGACCGCCTGGGATGTATGCCTGAAGATGCGCGACAACGGCCTGCTGGCCAAGCCGACGCACCAGCACATCATCCGTTTTGCGCCGCCCCTTGTGATCACCGAAGAGCAGATCCACGAAGCGGTGGAGATCATCCGAAAGTCGATCGGGGAGCTGGAATAGGCCCCTCAAGTCTCTATTTCTTAAAAACCACGTATGACCGGCAAGAGCAGGTTCACGGCTTTTCTCGTGATATTATCAGGACTGGCGGGACCCACTCTGGCCTGTACCAACCTCATTGTGACCCGGGGGGCGAGCCTCGACGGGTCGGTGATGATCACCTATGCCGCCGATTCGCATACCCGCTGCGGAGTCATCGACTTCTACCCGGCGGCCGATCATGCGGCCGGCGAAATGTGCGAAGTATATCATTATGAATCGTGGAAGCACATGGGGGCGATCGCGGAGGTGTCCCACACCTATGCGGTGATCCAGTTCATGAACGAGCACCAGGTCGCGGTGGGAGAGACCACCTTTGGAGGCCTGGAGGCGCTCGGGAACCAGCCGGGGGCCATCCTCGACTACGGATCGCTGATGAAGATCGGGCTTCAGCGCTCGAAAAGCGCACGGGAGATGATCCGGGTGATGACCGAACTTGCGGCGGAATACGGCTATGCTTCGGCCGGGGAATCATTCTCGGTATCCGATGCCCGCGAGGCCTGGATCCTCGAGATGATCGGCAAGGGTACATTCGGCCGTGGAGCCGTTTGGGTGGCCCGGCTGATCCCCGACGGGTGCGTGAGCGGCCATGCCAACCAGGCCCGGATCACCACCTTTCCCTTCCGGAAATCGAACGACTGGAACGACCTTTCGCAAACCGTGTATCACTCGCCCGACGTGATCAACTTCGCCCGCGAACACGGATATTATTCAGGGTCAGACCGGGATTTCAGCTTCTCCGATGTTTACAACCCGGTGAATTTCGGCGGGGCCCGTTTCTGCGATGCACGGATCTGGTCCTTCTTCAGGAAGGTGAACCGGGAGGTCCGTGATCATGCAGAGTACACCCGCTACGCCCTCGGGCAATTCTCCCACGGGGATCGATGCACATCGGGAGGCGACAACCCCAACGGGTATGTCTCCAACCGTTTGCCGCTCTGGGTGAAGGCTGACTCGCTGATCTCGCTTCAGGCCGTCATGGCCGCCATGCGCGATCATTTCGAAGACACCCCGCTCGACATGCGGTACGATGCGGGTGCCGGACCCTTCCATCTTCCTTACCGTTGGCGGCCCATGGAGTTCACCGTCGACAGTGTTACCTACCTGAACGAACGGGCCATTGCCACCCAGCAAACCGGTTACAGCTTTGTGGCACAATCGAGAGAGCGCTTGCCCGATCCGGTTGGCGGCATCTTCTGGTTCGGTGTCGACGATGCCGACGGCAGCGTGTATGTGCCGGTGTACTGCGGCTCTTCGATGATCCCCGAAAGCTATCTGCGCGGGAACGGATCCATGATCGAATGGTCGGAGAACTCCGCCTTCTGGACCTTCAGCCAGGTGAACAACTGGGCCTACACCCGCTACGACCTGATCCACCCGGAGATCGAACGGTACCAGGCGGAACTGGAGAACCGCCTGCGCCGCGAGACGGAGATCGTCGATACCCGGGCCGCCCTGCTCTGGGGCGAGAACCCGTCTGCGGTTGCCAGGTACCTGACCGATTACTCGGTGTACACCGGCAACCTCGTCGTGTCGAAATGGAAAGAGTTTTACCATTACCTGTTCATGAAGTACATCGACGGGAATGTGAAACAGACCCGGGGATTCGAGTTGCTCGACAACGGGAACGACCGGGGCATTCCCCGCAAACCTTCACAGCCCGGGTACGGCAAGGAATGGGAGCGGAGGATGATCGAAAACACCGGTGAACGGTTCCGGGTGCCGCATGCCAAATAATCGTTACCTTTGCAGCCATTTAACCGGCTAAGGAAACCATTCATTTTGAGCGATAAAACCACAGTCATCGTGGGCCTCAGCGGAGGCGTCGACTCGTCGGTGGCGGCCTGGCTTCTGAAGGAGGCAGGGCACACCGTGATCGGCGTCACCATGGCGATCTGGGACGGCCAGTACCGGTCGGGAGGAAAGCATGCCTGCTACGGGTCGGATGAAGAAGATGAGATCCGGGAGGCGGGTGCAATCGCCCAAAAGATCGGGATCCCTCACCATGTTTTCGACTGTTCGGCCGAATACAAACAGGCAGTGCTCGAGTACTTCCGTTCGGAATACCTGGCCGGCCGCACCCCCAACCCCTGTGTCCAGTGCAACCAGCTGATCAAGTTCGGCCTGCTGCCCGCCATGGCCAGGAAAGGCGGCATCGCCTTCGATTTCTTCGCCACGGGGCATTATGCCTCGGTTGAATACAACCCGGATAAGGGCCGGTTTCTCCTGAAAAAAGCCCGCGACATAAAAAAAGACCAGACCTATTTCATCCACCGGCTTTCCCAGGAACAACTTTCCCGCGTGATGTTCCCCCTGGGGGGATACACGAAGCCCGAGATCAAGGAGCTGGCGCGCAGGGTCGGGATCACCGTACAGGATATCGAAGAGAGCCAGGACTTTTACAGCGGCGATTACAAGGAACTCCTGGGAACGGAGCCCCGCCCGGGCGACATCATCAACGCGGCCGGAGAGGTGCTGGGTCGTCATAACGGCATATGGAATTATACGATCGGTCAGCGGAAGGGCCTTGGGATCGCATGGCCGGAACCGCTTTATGTGATCGGCCTTGACCCGGAAGCCAATGCCGTAAAGGTGGGGGTGAGGGAAGAAACCTTCAGGAGCGTCTTTACCGTTGCCGACCTGAACTGGATCGCGATCCCGGCGCTGACGGAACCCCGCGACTGCACAGCCCGGATCCGATCGGCCCAGAAAGAGCGGGAGGCACACATCGAACCCCTGGAAAACGGCGACGTGCAGGTCACGTTTTACCATCCCAACGACGCCATCACCCCCGGGCAGTCGGCGGTTTTTTACGAGGATGAAGTGGTGCTGGGAGGCGGGGTGATTGAAACAGTGAAAAGTTAATAGAGAATAATGAAAAGAGCTGTATGGATATTTGCAGTGCTGTTTGTCCCCATCACTGCTTTTTCGCAGAAAGGCGAGATCAGCGCCCCGGAGCTGAAACGGCATATTGAATTCCTGGCGTCGGATTCGCTGAAAGGGAGAAAGCCCGGTACCCCCGAGATCAACGTGGCGGCTGGCTATATCCTCGGCGTTTTTCGCCAGGCCGGATTGAAACCCCTGGCCGACAATGGATTCCAATGGTTCGACATCGTTACGGATGCGCGGCTGGGCGAACGCAACCGGTTGGTTTACGACGGGATTGAGGCCGTCGCCGGAAAAGACTTTGCTCCGCTGGCCTTCACAGCCAACGCCAGCCTGAGCGCACCGGTCGTGTTTGCCGGCTACGGCTTCGACATCGACGCCGACAGCCTGAAATGGAGCGACTACCGGGGGATCGACGTCACCGGTAAATGGGTCATGGTGCTTCGGGCAGATCCGGAACTGGATAAACCCGACAGCCGGTTCATTCCATACAGCGATGTGCGGACCAAGGTGCTGACTGCCAAGGATAAGGGCGCCGCAGGGATCCTGCTGGTAACTCCTGCCGGGCTGGACAAGGAAGACAAGCTGATGCCCCTGGTGGTCGAGAACAACGAGATCACAGGCGGAATACCGGTCATCAGCATCACCCGCAAACTGGCCGACCGGCTCCTGGAAAAGACCGGCATCCTGCTCGACAGCCTTGACCGTACGATCATCGCGTTGAAGAACCCTCACAGCCTGTCGACCGGCGTTACCCTCGACGGCACAGCCCATGTCGAGCAGCGGCAGGATAAGACCGCCAACGTGGTGGCCCTTCTCGAAGGAAGCGACCCGGCGCTGAAAAATGAGTACCTGGTCGTAGGGGCCCACTACGATCACCTGGGCTTCGGCGGGCCCTCCTCCGGTTCCAGGATGCCCGACACCACGGCGATACACAATGGCGCCGACGACAACGCATCCGGCACCGCGCTGGTGATGGAACTGGCTGCCCGCCTTGCCAAGGAGAAACCTGCACTCCGCAGGAGCATCCTGTTTGTTGCCTTCAGCGCCGAGGAGATGGGATTGCTGGGTTCCAAGTATTTTGTCGAACATTCTCCCGTCGCCCTGAAACAGATCAAGGCGATGTTCAATTTCGACATGGTGGGCCGGTTCGACCGGGAGAAGAACTCCATCTCGGTGAGCGGCACCGGGACGTCGGCTGAAAGCGATTCCCTGCTGAGGATCCTGGAAAAGGAGCTGCCTTTTTCGGTGGTGCATGCTCCCGACGGATACGGACCCTCCGATCACGCGGCATTCTATGCTGCCGGGATCCCGGTGTTTTATTTTAATACGGGTGTGCATACCGATTATCACACGCCGTTCGACGATACCGGCAAGATCGATGTGGAATCGGAAAGCCGTGTGGGCGATTATGCCGCCTCGGTGATCGTTGCAGTGGACCGGCTGCCCGGTGCACTGGCCTTCAGGGAATCGGGGAAAAAGGAACAGGCCGGCAGGACCGGCAGAAAATTGAAAGTGACCCTGGGGATCATGCCCGATTTTGCCGGCAGCGAAAAGAAAGGGCTCAGGGTCGACGGGGTGACCAAAGACGGTCCTGCCTGGAAAGGCGGCATGAAAAAGGGCGATGTGATCACCGCGATCAACGGCCTGAAGGTGGAGAACATCTATGAATACATGTCGCGCCTCCAGAAACTGAAGCACGGGACGACCGCCAGCGTGGAGGTGATCCGTGACGGGAAAAACGAAGTGCTGCTGATCCAGTTGTAGCGACAGCCCGCGACATCCTGAAACCGTCCTAAACCCCCGCCGCATGCTCCTTCAGTCTTTTTTTACCGAAGCCTTTCTCCTCAAGTTCATCAAATTCTCGCTGGTCGGATTTTCCGGGGTTTTTGTCGATTTCGGAACTACCTTCCTTTGCAAGGAGTTGCTGAAGATCCAGAAATATATTGCGAACAGCGTCGGATTTACGCTGGCTGCCACTTCCAACTTTTTTCTGAACCGGGTCTGGACTTTTCAGAGCACCAACCCGAATGTCATGCAGGAATTCTCCCGTTTCTTTTCGATCGCACTGATCGGACTGCTGATCAACCTGTTGATAATATGGGCGATGAACGGGAAGTTCAAGGTAAATTTTTACCTCTCGAAGCTCGTTGCCACGATCCTGGTGACCTTGTGGAATTTCCTGATCAATGCATACTTCACCTTCGCCTGACGGGCAGAAGGAACGTTCCCGGCCTGTTACCTGCTTTCGGCCCCCGGCATCGACGAGGGCATGACGATGGTAAAGTCGGCTTTGGCCGCGTCGGCCGATGAGAGGGTGTCGATGTTCTCCTGCTCTGTGCAGGCGATGGTAAGGATATTCAGCTTGAAACTGGTCTTCCGGATGGCCTGCTTCACGTACCAGACGATTCCTTCATGGTTTTCGCTGTGGTAGGCGCCGTTGAAATGCAGGATCTTCTTCCCCTCGAAAGCTCCGTTCTTCATGATGAAATGGGCCATGGTGGCGTCCTTGATCGCTTGTGCCTTGCCCAGGTTGGCGGTGGCGGCAGCCGGCATCTCATGGCCGGCGCTTTTCACGATGTTTGCATAACACCCAAGGGTGTCGGGGTACTTGATGGGCAGGGGGGCGATCATTCCGCGTTCCATGGCATTGATGCTGTCGAGCCCCTCGAATCCTTTGATGTTGACCAGGGCTGCAAACCGCCGCGGGATGTTGGTGGCGATGAAACGAAGACCCTTCTCCCGGGCAAAATCAACGAGTGGCGCATAGTCGGTCTTGTAATTCGGCCATAGTTTGGCCTCTGCCTCGAAATCCTTTTTCCGGATCATTTTCGACAGGTACTCGTTCAGCAACAGCTGGTTGTCAACCTCGAACATTTCGGCCGCCAGCACCAGGTCGCTCCCCACGGTTGCGTGCAGGTCGCGCGTCAGTTCGAACTCCAGCCAGTGAGCGATGGGATTCTTATGGAGTTCGCCGAAGAAGATGATGTCGGCCTTGCGGGCGGCCTTCAGCAGTTCTGAATAATCTTCGGAGCGGCCCCTGGCATCGAAAATGCGGTATGCGGGTTTATCGCTGGTCATTGCCAGGAAGGGAAGTGCCAGAAGGACAATAAGAGCGATTCGGTAGATTTTTCCGGACATGGGGATGGAATTGATGCGGAGGATTCGGTTACTTCTTTAGGGCCAGGCCGTTTTCATGAAAGGCCATAGGAAGCAGGGTGTGCATTCCTTCAAACACCCATACTTTCCCTGTGTTGCCACTGAGGATGAGACGGATAGGATGGTCGAACTTCATCTCGTACTCCACGATGGCCTGCCTGCACATGCCGCAGGGAGGGACCGGTTCGCCGACCTCGAAGGCCTCGGACCGGGCGGTGATGGCGATCTCGGATACCGCCACTCCGGGGTGCCCGGCGGCAGCCGCGAAAACGGCTACCCGTTCGGCGCAAAGGCCGGCCGGGAACGACATGTTTTCCTGGTTGCTTCCGGTCACCACAACGCCGTTGGCCAGCCTGACGGCCGCCCCGACATGATAGCGGGAATAGGGAGCGTAGGAGCCGGTCAGCGCTTCCCGTGCGTCCCGGAGAAGTTCCCGTTCGGAAGCGGGCAGTTCTTCCGGGGAGTCGTATTCGAGGTAATGGAAGGAGTGATGGACCTGTTTCATCGTAGATCGGTTATTCGTCGATGGATTCTTCCTCATCGTCGCCGCGAACCGGGATCTCCGGCTTCGGCTGTACGTATTTTCCGGCCAGGATATCGCCGTATTTCACCGGATCGCGGAGGGTGGTGATGGCCTCGGTGAGTTCCGGGTCATTTTCAAGCGACGCCAGCACCTTTCCTTTCTGGTAATAATAACGCGAAACGATCTCCATGCGGAGCAGTTCACGGATCTGGTCGCTGTACTTGTTCAGGTCTTCCAGTTTATCCTTTTCCATCCGGGCCTTCAGGTGGTCGTATTCCACCTGGATCGCATCGAAGTATTTTTCCCGGAGCGCCGTCTCCTTCAGGTTTTCCAGGGCAGTTTCGCTGCGGGTCCTGTAGGTGAAATCTTTCGACCGGATGAATCCGGTAAAACCGTTGTAAATGCTGTCGTCGACCCGGAACGAATCGGCCGGGGCGATGGCGGGATGACGGCGGGAAAAAAGAGTGGCGTAGTCGAAAACCATGTATTTGCGGAACAGCGACGTAGAGAGGCTGCTGAAGTGCCGGGTCGGGGTGATGATGTCGGGGTTGATCCCGCCGCCATCGTAAACGGTACGGCCGTTGCGGGTTTTAAAAGCACGGATCAGCGAATCGGGGATCTTGCCGAAAGAGCCGTCGGTCTTTTTATGCTCGTAGTCGATGGCCTGAATGCAGCGGCCGCTGGGAATGTAGTATTTCGCCACCGTGATCTTCATCTGGGCGTTGTAGGAGAGAGGCACCACATTCTGCACCAGTCCCTTCCCGAACGTCCGCTGTCCGATGACCACCGCCCGGTCGAGATCCTGCAGCGACCCGGCCAGGATCTCGCTGGCCGATGCGCTGGCCCGGTCGACCAGGATGGCTACCGGTATGGTCAGATCGACCGGGGGATTCATGGTGAAATGGGCCCGGTTTTTATCGGCCATTTTCCCTTTTGTACTGACGATCTCGAGACCCCGTTCGACGAACATGCTGGCGATGTCGACTGCTTCGGTCAGCAGTCCCCCGCCATTGCCGCGCAGGTCGATGACGATCCCTTTCAGTTCGTTGTTCTCCTTCATCCGGGCGAACGCCTGCTTCACCTCCTTGGCGGCATGCTGGGTGAACCCGCTTAGCTTGATATAGCCGATGCCCGGCTCCACGATGCCCGAATAGGGGATGTTGTCGATCTTGATGTTCTCGCGGGTGATCACCTTCTCGAACGGGGCGGGTTCACCGTCGCGCTCGAGCCTGACAGTGACGGTCGTGCCGGCCTGCCCTTTCAGAATGGCGCTGACATCGTCGTACGATTTTCCTTTGGCGGTCTTGCCGTTGACCTCGAGGATCCTGTCGCCCGCTCTGAGCCCCGCCTTGATGGCTGGCGAACCCTCGTATGGTTCCGAGATGACGATGTAGTCGCCCTGCTGGTGGATGAGGGCCCCGATGCCGCCATACTGCCCGGTGGTAATGAACTTGTAATCTTCCACCTGCGATTCGGGGATGAAGTTGGTGTATGGGTCAAGCGACTCCAGCATGGCGTCGATGGCGGTCTGTGTCAGTTCCCCCGGGTTGATATCATCCACATAGTCCTGGTTCAGTTCCTTGATCAGGTTCGAATAAATATCCAGGTTTTTCATGATCTCGAAACCCTGCTGATCGGGCGACTGCCCGATAGCCTCAGGCCGGGAACCCATAAAAAGAAAGAGAAAGACGATCAAGCCAGCAATCCTTGGAATCCTGTTTATCATATTGATAATCTGTTAAAAGCGTTGTTCGATATTCATTAATACATCAATCCGGTACCGGGTCGTAACCGCTTCCGCCCCAGGGGTTACAGCGCAGCAGCCGCTTCAGGGTGAGCCACCCGCCCCGGAAAGGCCCGTGACGCCCGATCGCTTCAACCCCGTAAGCCGAACAACTGGGATGGAACCGGCAGGAGGGCATCAGGTAAGGGGAGATAGCCCCCTGGTAGAACCGGATCAGCAAAATGAAAAAACTACCCAGTAACTTTTTCATTTTCTTCTGATAAACGTTGTAAAAGTAAGATTATTTTAGCCTGGATCTCGCTGAAAGGCAGTATTTCTTTGGCCGTATAGGCGATGGAAAGCGCCACCGGTGTACCCCTGGCCTGCAGCCGGTCGCCCAGCAGGTGCCGGTGCAGCCGGTATGCTTCCCGCATCCGCCGGCGGATGAGGTTCCGGTCGACGGCTTTCCGGAAATTGTATTTCGGAACGGCCAGCAGTACCCCGACCGCAACGGGGGAGTCGGCCGGCAGGCGAAGCCAGTTCGCCCGGAACGGGTACACGCGGAAGGAACGGCCTTCCCGGTGCAAAGTGCCGATCAGCCTGCGGCTGCATAAACGCTGGGTTTTCGGGAAGGTCAGTTTCATGCCGGGATCGCAGATTACCTTCGGACCGGTAACGATTGCGGACTACTTTTTTCTGCTTTCCGACTGCAGGAAGAGGTCGATGGCTGTCGTCATGGAAGCCGCGGCCTGCGTAGGAGCTTCGATGGTGAGGGTCAGCCCGTGATCCCTCACGGCTTTGTGCGTGGTCGGCCCGAAAGCGCCGATCGCAGTCTCTCCCTGGTTGAATTCGGGGAAGTTCTTAAACAGCGATTTGATCCCCGACGGGCTGAAAAAGACCAGCATCTGGTAATTCCGTATGTCAAGGTCGGAAAGGTCGCTGGCGAGGGTGCGGTAGATCACGGCCTTCTGGTACTGGATCTTGTTCTCTTCCAGCATGACCGGGATCTCCTGTTTGTGCACGTCGGAACACGGCAGCAGGAACTTCTCGGTTTTATGTTTTTTGATCAGTTCGATCAGGTTGGCGAAATTCTCCTTGCTGTGAAAGATCTTCCGTTTGCGGAACTGCACATACTTCTGCAGGTAATAAGCCGTCGATTCGGAGATGCTGAAATACTTCATCGTCTCGGGGACTTCGATCCTCATCTCCTTGCACATCCTGAAGTAATGATCCACCGCGTTGCGGGATGTGAATATGACCGCGGAGAAATCAAGCGGGTTCACACGATCCTTCCGGAAATCTTTGGCAGGGATCCCTTCGATCTTGAAAAACTTGCGGAAAGTTATACTGACATTGTGCTTGCGGGCTATTTCACCATAGGGTGATTTCTCAAAATCGATAGGCTGAGGCTGGGAAACCAGGATATTCTTTATCTTCAAGGTCCTAACGTGTTAGCGTTCACAAATACGAAAGTACTTCACTGCCTGAACGTTAACCCCTGTCAATTACCAGTTTGGCCAGGATCAGCAGGGGTAAAATTTCGAGCGTGCAAAGATACACAAATAAAAATAAATAAGAAAATTTCGTCAGCGTCAATCCGACCATCAGTCCGCGAAGGAAACGGAGCAGGAAGAGGAATCCCAGGATCGCCAGTACGAGATAAAGCAGCCATGCATATTCGAGGTAGATGATAAAGACGAGTCCGGTCAGCAGGACGGGTCCTGTTATAAGGTTGATGATAAGCATGTTGAGCATGTAATGGGCGGTGGTTTCCCGGGTCCGGAAGATGATCCCGAGGAACTGGATCACCCCGGTCTTCAATACCGGCAGCAGGATGCAGGCCGCGATGATCAGGGCGAACAGGGGAAGGCCCGAGATCCCGTGGATGTATGTCTTCAGCACCTGTTCGTTGAACGTGTACAGGAACAGCGATAGCGACAGTATATACACGGCGGTGAGGGCCACGGCAATGCGTTCCTGGAACAGGTTGCCGTCGCGCATGAGCTGGTTGATGAAACGCTGGGAGAAGGGGGCGCGGAAGATCTGCCGCATCCGTTTATGGAAGAAAACCTGCACCCAGGCCAGGATGATGAAGCAGAACAGCAGGATGGCCAGCATCCAGTCGGGCTGCCGGTGGACCAACTGCGGGCGGACCTGATCGCGGACCTGCAACTGGTGCGACCCGAATACCGATGGGTCGTACCCCTGCCGGGGAAACACGATGCTTTGCAGCCCGGCGGTGGTATCATACGAGATCCTGATGCGGTTCATCATGCCGGGCCCTCCCCGGCCTGCCGACGGGTGAAGAAGTCCCAGAGCGGGTCAGGAGGTGGATCGGCCGTTATCCGTATCCGCTCTTTTTTCACCGGGTGGACCAATTCGATCGTGCGGGCGTGCAAATGAATGAATCCGCCCGGGTTCGACCGGGGGAAACCGTACTTGAGATCGCCCTTGATCGGGCAGCCCGCCGCGGCCAGTTGTGCCCGGATCTGGTGATGCCTTCCCGTGAGCAGGTTTACTTCGAGCAGGTAGTAGCCGTCGCTTTGGCCCGCAAGCCGGTAAGTAAGGACCGCTTCGCGCGAGCCTGCCACGGGTTTGTCGTACACGTACGACCGGTTTTGCTTCTCATTCCTCACCAGGTGCTGAACCAGTTTCCCCTCCGAAAGGGGAGGGGCATTTTTTACCACCGCCCAGTAGGTTTTACTGATCTGGCCGTCGCGCAGCAGGGAGTTTAACCTGCTCAGCGCCTTGCTGGTACGTGCGAAGATCACCGCACCGCTCACGGGACGGTCGAGCCTGTGAACAACACCGAGGAAGACGGCTCCCGGCTTTTTATATTTCTCCCGGAGGTATTGCTTGACGGCTTCGCCAAGGGGTTCATCGCCGGTTTTGTCGCCCTGGATGATATCGGAAGGAAGTTTGTTGACGATGATCAGGTGGTTGTCCTCATACAGGATCTCCCGGTCAATACTGCTCCTTTTCATTGGGGAAGTCGAGCGTTTTCACATCCTGAATGTAGGTATTCACGGCCCCCCGGACCACCTCCGACAAATTGGCATAGCGCCTCAGGAACCGGGGCGAGAAATCCATGGTGATCCCCAGCATGTCGTGGAGCACCAGCACCTGGCCGTCAACTCCTTGCCCTGCCCCGATCCCGATGATGGGGATGCGCAGCGACCGGGTCACTTTCGAGCCCAGGGTGGCCGGAATTTTCTCCAGCACGATGGCAAAGCAACCGGCTTTTTCGAGCTGCACCGCGTCGTCGAGCAGTTTGGAGGCCTCCTCCTCGCTCGTTGCCCGCACCACATAGGTCCCGAATTTATGGATCGACTGGGGGGTGAGCCCGAGGTGTCCCATCACGGGGATCCCGGCCGACAGGATGCGGTCGACCGATTCGAGGATCTCGCGGCCCCCTTCGAGCTTGACCGCATCGGCCCCGGCCTCCTTCATGATGCGGATCGCCGAGTTCAGCGCTTCCTTCGAATTGCCCTGGTAGGTGCCGAAGGGAAGATCGACGACCACCAGCGCGCGCCGGACCGCCCGAACGACCGACGACCCGTGGTAGATCATCTCGTTCAGCGTGATGGGCAGGGTGGAGGTGTGCCCCGCCATGACATTGGAGGCGGAATCGCCGACCAGGATCACATCGATGCCGGTGCTGTCGAGGATACGGGCAAAGGAGTAGTCGTACGCGGTGAGCATGGCGATCTTCTCTCCCTTCAGTTTCATCTCCTGCAATATGTGCGTGGTGACCTTGGTCACGTTGCGAAATGACGGGGCAGATGACATAGTTGTGGTTTAAGGGACAAAAGTACGATTAAAATATGTACTTTTGTCATCCTGAAATTTCCTCTCCCATGCGATCCTTCCGTTTGTTTCTCCATCTTCTGCTCCTGCTTCCCGCACTCGTCGCCTGCAACAAAGATTTCGACGTCAACGCCGGCTGGAAGGATGTCACGGTGGTTTACGGCCTGCTCGATCCGGCCGCCGACACCAACTATATCAAGATCACCAAGGCTTTCCTGGGGGAGGGCGACGCGCTCCGTTTTGCGCAGGTGCCCGATTCCAGCACCTACCCGGGTACCCTGGAGGTGCGCCTCGACGAATATGCCGATACCACCCGGATCGCCTCCCACCCCTGCGATACCGTGACCATTCACAACAAGGAGGCGGGCGATTCGATCTTCTATTACCCCGATCAGCTGATGTACTACACCGTCGGCAAGTTGAACCCGGATCATACCTACAAGCTGTTCATCCGCAACAAAGTGACCGGGAAGACCGTGACCTCCCAAACCGCCCTCGTCCGCGATTTCGAGGTCTTCTTTCCCAACGGCACCATCAGCTTCATTCCGGAGCAGACCTTCCGCATCAAATGGACCACGGCGGATTACAGCAACGGGAAACGCTATCAGCTGCTCGTCCGGTTCCATTACCTCGAATGGTATAACTCGGATCCCGGCAACAAGGTGCTGAAGCATGTTGACTGGATCCTTTTTGATGCGGTAAAACCGAACAATGTCAGCGTCAGCCAGAAGTTCGATCTTTATTATCCGGCCAATCTCTTTTATACCTTTCTCGGGGGTGTAGATGGGAAAGGAGGAGCGATCAGGGTCGATCCGCTGGTCCGCCGGGCGGCCCGGCACCTCGACTTCATATTTACTGCCGCAGCGCCCGAACTGAGCACCTATATCGATGTCAACCGTCCCTCGCTGTCGCTGATACAGGAGAAGCCGGCCTATTCCAACATCACCAACGGCCTCGGCCTTTTCTCCTCCAGGTTCACGAAGAGTGTGGACTCCGTATTCCTCGCTTCCAAAGCGGAACTGGAATCCAACCTGCTGACCAAAGACCTGAATTTCGAACACTGACAGGCGTATCCCGGTATCTCTTTCATTTCTGCCTTTTTGTCACCCCGCTGCCACGATTATTCATTTGGTACGATGATTGATCGCTGAGTTGCACATTGCATCGAAAACATTCAATTTAATACGATAACAGCATATGGCTAAAATCATTGGAATCGACCTTGGAACCACCAACTCCTGCGTGGCGGTCATGGAAGGGAACGAACCCGTTGTCATCCCCAACAGCGAAGGGCGTCGCACCACCCCGTCGGTGGTCGGCTTCACCGAGAACGGCGAACGGAAAGTTGGCGATCCCGCCAAGCGGCAGGCCATCACCAACCCGAGGAATACCGTTTTTTCCATCAAGCGTTTCATGGGAGAAAACTGGGATCAGGTCCAGAAGGAGATCGGCCGGGTACCCTACAAGGTTGCCAGGGGCGAAAACAACACCCCGAGGGTGGACATCACCGGCAAGCTTTACACCCCGCAGGAGATCAGTGCGATGGTCCTGCAAAAGATGAAGAAAACCGCCGAAGATTACCTGGGCCAGGAGGTGAAAGAGGCAGTCATTACCGTTCCTGCCTACTTCAGCGACTCGCAGCGCCAGGCCACCAAAGAAGCCGGCGAGATCGCGGGACTGACGGTGAAACGCATCATCAACGAGCCGACCGCAGCCGCCCTGGCATACGGCCTGGACAAAAAACACAAGGACCTCAAGGTGGCCGTGTTCGACCTGGGAGGAGGCACTTTCGACATCTCCATCCTGGAACTCGGCGAAGGCGTTTTTGAAGTGAAGTCGACCAATGGCAACACCCACCTGGGGGGCGACGATTTCGACCATGTCCTGATTGACTGGCTGGCCGAAGAATTCCAGAAAGACGAAGGGGTTGACCTGCGCAAGGACCCGATGGCCCTTCAGCGGCTCAAGGAAGCGGCGGAAAAGGCGAAGATCGAACTTTCCAGCTCGATGGAGACGGAGATCAACCTGCCCTATATCATGCCGGTCGACGGGGTGCCCAAGCACCTGGTCAAGAAGATGACCCGTTCAAAATTCGAACAGCTCGTCGATACCCTGATCCAATCGACCCTTTCCCCATGCCAGAAAGCCCTGCAGGACGCCGGGATGAAGGCTTCGGAGGTGGATGAGGTGATCCTCGTGGGAGGTTCTACCCGCATTCCCGCCGTGCAGAAACTGGTCCGCGACTTCTTCGGCAAGGAACCCTCCAAGGGGGTGAACCCCGACGAGGTGGTGGCCATCGGCGCCGCCATCCAGGGAGGTGTCCTGACGGGGGAAGTAAAGGATGTACTGCTGCTCGACGTCACCCCGCTGTCGCTGGGCATCGAGACCCTCGGAGGCGTGATGACCCGGCTGATCGAGTCCAATACCACAATCCCCACCCGCAAGTCGGAGGTCTTTTCCACGGCTGCCGATAACCAGACCACTGTCGAGATCCACGTGCTCCAGGGAGAACGGCCCATGGCCAACCAGAACAAGAGCATCGGGCGGTTCCACCTCGACGGGATCCCGCCGGCCATGCGCGGCATCCCACAGGTCGAAGTGACCTTCGACATCGATGCCAACGGGATCCTGCATGTGACGGCCAAGGACAAGGCCACGGGCAAGTCGCAGCAGATCCGGATCGAGGCTTCCTCAGGACTTTCGGAGAACGACATCCGGCGGATGCGCGAAGAGGCCCAGGCCAACGCCGACGCCGACCGGAAGGTGAAAGAGGAGGTCGATAAGCTGAACCAGGCCGACAGCCTCGTGTTCCAGACCGAGAAGCAGTTGAAGGAGTTCGGCGACAAGCTGCCCGCCGACAAGAGAACGGCCCTGGAAAAAGCGGCAGAAGAGTTAAAAAATGCACACAAGAACCGCGACATGGCGGGTATCGATACGGCCATGGCCCACCTGAACACCCTGTGGCAGAGCGCCAGCGAGGAGATGTACAAGCAGTCGCAGGCAGGTCCGCAACCGGGCCAGCCCGGCGATGCCGGCGCCCAGCAGCAGCAGGGCCCGAAAGGATCGGGCAACGACGAGGTGACCGATGTCGACTTCGAAGAGGTGAAAGACAAATAAGTTCGCCTTCGGCGGAAAAGCAGACAGGGGGCCGGATCCGTGACACGATCCGGCCCCCTGTTTTTGTAACCATTTGTTAATAAATAACCGGCGGAAATCGAAAAAAAATTACGATTTTTGTAAATTCATCCCATGCCATCCCGCTATGGTCCGAACTCTTAAAAAAAGATACATCAAACCGGCCGGATTCCTTATCGCGCTGCTGTTTGCCGCCCTGGCCGGTGTTGGCCAGACCGTTACCGAACTGGTCGTTCCGAAATACTTCGGAAGCAAAACGGCTGCTTCGGCCAACAACGCCCGTACCGCTTTTGCGGTTTGCATCCGCATCGACGGACTCACTCCCGCCACTGCTTATGACCTTAAACCGGGACTGGGACTGGTCACCGACGCAACCACCACTTACGGGGCCGGTAATTACTGGACCGGCACCACCTTCGCGGGGACCACCGGGCTGCTGAACTGTTTTACCACCGATGCCTCAGGCAGCAGCGGCCCGGTATGGATCTTCTTCCAGCCGACGGGCAACGCCAGCCGTTTCGATGCCGGGCAGCAACACAACGTCCGCCTCGGATGGGTCACAGCCGGCGGTGTGTTCCCCAGCGCGCCGCTTTACATCGGAACAAAAGTTTTGACGGCACTCGACATCGCGGTTACGGCCCGCACCCCGGCCACCACCGACGACGGTTGTTTCGTGAAGGGAAGCTGCCTGGCAGCCTCTCATGGCAAGTATATGCTGATGTACGACAACATCGACGGCACAGGCGACCCCCTGTTCGCCTACATGATCATGCCGTCCATTCCCACCCAGGTCACCAATGCCGAACTGCCGGTCCCGGTCAACGATATCTACATGCAGACGGGGACCGCCGCCGCGGGCGATTACCCCGCCATCGTCCCCCTGGGCGCCAACAACCCCAACGGGGTCAGACGGGTCGAGTCGCGCAATGCCGACAATACCCTGCTCGCCTTCAACACAACAACCACCGGCACCTGGCCCAGCGGAGCCAACACCACAACCGCACAGCGCCGCGACGTGATCGTGCTCACCAATTCCGACACCCCGCTCAACCCCGTCACCGGCGTGCCCGCCGTCACCACCAGCTCAACGGTCACGAACATCTCCTTCAACTCCGCCACAGGCGGAGGGAATGTTACCAACGGCGGCACATCTCCCGTCACGGCCCGGGGGCTCTGCTGGAGCACTTCGGCCAATCCCACCATCGCCGGCAATCATACCACCGAGCCGGGAACGACCGGGGCCTTCCTCAGCAACATGACCGGTTTGCTGCCGAGTACGACCTATCACATGCGGGCCTACGCAACCAACAGCACGGGTACCTCTTACGGCGCCGACGTGGTGTTCAGCACCCTGTGCGAAGTGATCGCCCCCCTGCCCGATTTCGCTGCCAGCAAAGTGAACCTGACGGTCGGGGAAAGCATCAACTTCTACGATTCGACGCAATTTTGCCCCGAATCCTGGAGCTGGTCGTTCAACGGAGGGTCGCCGGCCACCTCCACCGCGCAGAATCCGACAGGGATCACCTACAACTTCACGGGCGATTTCACCGTCTGCCTGACCGCCACCAACCAGTGGGGGCAGCAAACCACCTGCAAGGCCGCTTACATCCACGTGATCGGCCCTACCAACGCCCCGCTGGTCATGACCGAGATCAACTACCGCTCGCCCCTCGGCGGCACCGACTCCCTGGAATTCATAGAGCTGTACAACAACGGCACCCAGTCCGTCGACCTGGCAGGATTTGCCTTTACCCAGGGAATTGAATACACCTTCCCCGCGATGAACATAGCCCCGCAAACCTACCTGATGATCGGGAAAAGCGCCTCGCTGCTGAAACAGACCTACGGCGTGACCGCCCTGCAGTGGAACGCCGGCTCGGCCCTGAGCAACGGCGGGGAAGCAGTGGTGCTGAAAGATGATTTTGGATTTACGGTCGATTCGGTACATTTCCTGCCATCCCTGCCGTGGGATACCATGGCCAACGGCAAAGGCCCCAGCCTGGAACTCTGTGACCCATCGTCGAATAATGCCCTGCCATCCAACTGGCGGCATGCGGTGGAATATGCAGGCCAGACCGCGAACGGCGACACGCTCTACGCCTCCCCTCTGGCCGGGTGCTCCTACCTGCCTGTGGCTGATTTCACCACCAGCGACTCGACGATCATCCTCGGACAGACGGTTCAGTTCACCGATGCTTCCTCAGGAGGAGTCACCGCATGGTTCTGGGAGTTTGAGCGGGGCAACCCGGAAACGTACAACGGGCAGAATCCACCCCCGGTGATCTACAACATCATGGGAGCTTACGATGTCCGGCTGACCGTTTGGAATGCCACGGGGAAAGCCATCAAATACAAGCCCGGGTTCATCCAGGTGGGCCCTGCGGGCACCGGTTCGCCGACCCCGGATGATGGGTTGTCCGTGATCCCAAACCCGGTCGATGGCGACCGGTTTACGGCCCGGTTCGCCACTTTGTCGCGCCGGTCGCTCGTTCTGCTTTCGGCCCAGGGAACTGTCCTTCATTCATTGGAATCCTGCGGCCGGGAAGTGACTGTTCCTGTACCGGCGGCAACGACAGGATTGTGCCTGCTCCAGGTCACCGACCTGGCGAGCGGGGCAACCCAAACGGTAAGAATTGTTGTCCGGTAATCAGTGACCGAATGTCTTTTTAAACGTCATATCCATTTATCCATTCATTCAGAACACCTTTAAACAGAAACTCTATGAAAAAACATCTACTTTTTATGCTTGCCCTCGTGATGTCGGGTTTATGGGCTTTTGGCCAGGGGAATGAGACCTTCGCCAATTATCCGGAAACCACGAACGCTTACCACGACGGCACCTTCACCGGTATGGACGGATCGACCTGGACTTACACCCAGTGCCGCGGCGATTCGGTGATCGCGGCTCCCTCGCCGACATTCGGAAAGAAAAGGCCCATCACCTCCAAGATCGTTTCAGGAACGTTGCACAACGGATGCGGTACCATCAGCTTTGACTACAAGCAGACCTTCTCGACGGCAGTCAATCTGAATCTTTACATCAACGGCACCCAGTTTGCCAATGTGATCAGCACCGCCCAGGGAGTCGTGACCAATTCGGGCACGATCAACGTCAACATGCCCGGCGACTTCACCCTCATGTTCAAACAGGCCGACAGTTCCAATTCCGGCCAGGTGACCATCGACAACGTGGTATGGACAGCCTATTCAGGCGGCACCCTGCCGGAACCGACCAACTATCCGACCAGCTTCGCGGCAGCCAATGCCCCGTACACGGTCAACCTGAGCTGGACCGACGCCACGGGCGGGCAGACCCCGACGGCCTATCTCATCCTGGCCAGCGACCAGAACAACATTACCGCCCCTGTTGACGGAACCCCGGTACCGGATGACGCAACCCTGGCCGACGGCCACGGCGCCCTCAATATATTCCAGGGCGTTCAGCATGCCACCTTCGGGAACCTGCCTTCAAACAAGCAGTTCTTCTTCAAGATTTTCCCTTACACCAACGCCGGAACCCTGATCGACTACAAGACGGGCGGCACGCCGCCGTCGGCCGTCATCACCACCCTGAATACCGTGATCATCAAATCGATCAACTTCGAAAACCTCTCTTTCGGGGACTGGATCGTCAAAAACGTGTCGGGTGACTCGACCTGGGCGCTGGATGCCATCCACGGAATCAACGGGGGTCCGTGTACAAAGATGAGCGGATACTACAACTCGGTCTCCAACGTGAACGAAGACTGGCTGATCACGCCGGCCATGAATTTCAACCTTTACAACAATGAGAACCTTACCTTCCAGTCGGCTTACAAATACGCGGGACCTGCCCTGCAGGTGATGATCTCCAATGATTACGACGGCGTTTCCAACCCGGGCGATTTCTCCTGGACCCCGCTTACGGCCACCTGGTCGGCCGGCAACTGGGTGTGGACCCCGTCGGGCAATGTGAATGTGAGCGGAACCAATGGCACACAGGTATATATCGGATTTAAATATACCTCTACCGCCACAGAATCTTCCACCTGGGAACTTGACGAAATCGTGATCACGGGTGAAGTGATCATCGGCATGGAGGACCAGCCGGTGAAGAGCAGCTTTACCGTGACCCCGAATCCGGCCACCGGCCGCTGCACCCTGCGCTTCGCCGGCGAGGGAACGAAGGTGGTCGGACTGGTATCGCTGGTCGGCAACACGCTCAGGGAGCAGACGACCACGCAAAACAGCCTTTCGTTCGATCTCGGAGGAGTTCCCGCCGGGATCTATTTCGTGAAGGTCTCCATGCCCGAAAGCAACACCACACAGGTCAGCAAACTGATCGTGCGCTGATCGTATTGCAGAATTTTTTGAGGGATGCCGTGAACACCTGGCATCCCTCTTTTTTTTTACTTTTGTCAAGGTAATGACGGTACCATGAGGCGGACAATCCTGATGTTTTTTTCCCTCCCGGCGTTTTTTCTGTCTCCCTGCGCGGGCCAGGATCCCGGACCGGCAGCGGATGCAGGCAGGCCGCTGCGGGTGGAGATCCCGGTGAAGTCGGCCGGCGAAACATACCGGGTGGTCGCAGGCGGAGAAGAGGGCCTCGTCGTTTTTTTTCGCAGCCAGGAGATCACCGACGACGGGAAGACCAACTGGTACTTTGCCGGATACGATACCAACCTGGTACAGCGGTGGGTGCAGCCGGTACCCCTGACCACGGGGCGCGAATGGCGATTCGACCGGTACAGGAACGACACTCTTTCCCTCCTTTTCAGCAACAGTGGAAAACCGAGAACTGGCGGGTCTGGTGTTGATATCCTTCGTCTGTCGTTATCTTCAGGAACGCTGATCCTGAATACGGTTCCCCTGGAAAACGGGGAGATGGCAAGCCACTTCGGGTTGAGTGGAAACCGGGCCTGGCTCGGTATCACCGGGAAAGGAGACGCCGGGAGGATGATGACGGTGAACCTGGACAAGGGGAATCGAACGGTTTTTCCGCTGGGAGAGGGCGACCGGACCGGTATTCTGTGGATGGAACCCGATACGGCGGCTCCCGGCATCATGGCCGTGGTGACACGGCAGGTATCTAAGAAATCGGTCGAGTTTTTTTTCGTAGCCTACGACACATCCGGAAAGATCATCCGTGAATCCAGCATTCCGGCGGGAACGGGCGGTCAGCGCCTGATCCGGGTTGACGTGGCCGGGTCCGCCCCGGGCGAGTGGTTGCTGCTCGGCACTTACGGCCACGAAGGCCGCGGATCGGGAGGAAAAGGGTATGGAGGCCCGCTGTCGGCAGGTTTTTTTTCCTGCCTGATCCGGAACGGCACCGCCCAGCCGCCGAGGTATCACAATTTTCTGGATTTTTCCAACGCCTCCTCTTTTGTCGGCGAAAACGGGTTGATGTACCTGAAAAAAAAGGCATTACGCAAGAACCGGTCGCTGGAGGAGTACTCCCTGGACTATGCCATGCTGATCCATCCCGTTTTTAAAAACGGGGGTCGTTTTGTGCTCATGGCCGAGTCCTATACTCCGCAGTACCACACCGAAAGTTTCACCGATTTCGATTTTTACGGCCGTCCTTACACCAACAGTTACTCGGTGTTCGACGGCTACAGGTTTTACAATGCCATCGTGGCCGGATTTGACCCGGAAGGCGGACGCGCCTGGGATAATTGCATGGAGATCCGGAACCTGGTGTCATTCGATCCCGGCCCCAAGGTCACGGCATATCCTTCGGGGCAGGACCTCGTGCTTTGTTACAGCAGCGAGGGAAAGATCGGGTCGCGGATCATCCGGGGCAGCGACGTGGTGGATAAACTGGATTATGCCGATCTCGACCTGATGGATAGCGGTGACAAACTGATCGGAGAGAGCAAAGGACTGCTGATGCACTGGTACGGACCCTTTTTTCTGTCGCAGGGCTACCAGGAGATCCGGAATATTTCCATGGAAAGCAACAACAAAAGAATGGTCTTTTGTTTCAGCAAACTGCGTTTTGACCCCTGAGGGGGTTATTTGTCGACAATAAAGAGTTTGTTGTCGCAGTCGAGGATCATGAAGGTGGTGTCTTTGTGATATTGCGGTCCGTCGATGGTCAGGGTGTAAGCCTGGTTGCCTTCCAGGATGAAGGGCTGGGTAAAGTCTTTTTTCACACTCAGGGTGGTATGCGTCTCCACCACTTTCACCGAGATGGTTGAATCGAGTTTGTTCTCTACGTTCAGCACCCCCTGTCCTTCACAGGGGTCGGGTGCGGTTTTTTCTTTGCAGGCCGTAAAGGCAAGCATGAGGGAACACAGGAGAAGGGCAAGAGTGCTGGCTGACGTTTTCATTGGTTTCCGGATTGTTAGCTGCAAATTTACAAGGTTTCGGTTAATTTCATCATCCCTGGAAAAAAACCTTCAAGATTTTCTTGAACCAGTTGTGAATAAAAAGACAAAATATTTCTTGTTATGGTTGTCCATGGCGTCGAAAGTCATAAATATTATATTAATTTTGTTGATTCAGAGATTTTCTGAATGTTTTTTTAGTGTCCTGAATGTCCCTTACAGGCAACTTTTTGATGAAACTTTTGTCGTATTTACAAGTATAAGAAATCTCAAGAGCGTGACATTTATAAATTCTATCCCTATGTTTCAACGGTACAAACACCTCTTCCTCCTCCCGGTACTCGTGATGACAACTGCCGCTGTAGTTCGCGCCCAGCAATGTCCGGACACCTACCCGAAAATCACCGGTCCCGATGTGGTGGGGGCAAGTTCCAATTCAGTAAGGTACACGACTCCTTACATTGCGGGCCATACCTACAACTGGGTCGTTTACCTGGAGCCTTCGACGGTGGTGGGAGGGTCTTCGACGTACGAACTTTACCAGGTGTTCAGCACGCCGGGGAATTACAGGATAGAATTGACCGAAGGGATCTCAGGGAACAGCTGCACGCCGGTTTCGGTCACGCCGCTGAGCGTGCTGGTGAAACCCATGCTGGCCGCCCACCTGTATTATGAATTCGACGCCGTTCACCGCTGCTTTTACAACGAGGTATATTTTGCCGGGACCGGCGACGGACACTACCCGGCGCAGGATCTGTCCGTATCCTTTGAATGGAAATGGAGGGTGTACAATCCCGCTTCTCCCGGGCCCTGGCAAACCACCTCCATCACCACCTACCGCCCCGACAGCGTCATGATCGCCTTCCCCTCGACCGCGGGGATCACCTACGAGGTCAACCTGAAAGTTTCCAAGACCATCGCCGGCATCCTCTGGGATGATGAGATCACCGATTACGTGTACGTGGATCCCGATAAGTACCGCCCGGTGGCCGTGCTGGCCACACCGGTCACACCGCCCTGTCTCGACCAGGCCTTCAACTTCAGTGCCGAGGGGAGCCAGGCCACCTTCATGCCCACCAACGAGACCATCACCGAGATCATCTGGGATTTCGGCGACGGAACCGGTGATACGGCTACATCCCCCTGGCCCAGCATTCCGCCGGTACCGCTGACGACCACCCACACATACCTGGTGCCCGCCTCCGGGGTGGTGGTGACGGTCAAGCTCGTGAATTCCAAGGGATGCGACATCACCAAATCGATCACCATCGACGTTCCGAATACCATCCCGGTGGCCAATTTCCTCTCTTCACCGGCCTGCGTGGGTGAAGCTGCTGCATTCACCGACCAGTCGCTTGCCAGCACCGGTACGATCACCGACTGGTGGTGGTACTGGGATGACTCATCGCCGACCACCTATTACAGCATCCCGGGGAATCCTCCTCCCGCTATCGTTTATCATACATTCACCGACCTGGCCACGCACAACGTGACCCTGAAGGTAAGGAACTCCAACGGCTGTGTGAATACCACCCCGCCCATCGCGATGGCCGCCCAGCCCTCGCCCCTGGCAAACTTCACTTACCCGGTCACCATCTGCAGCGGCGATGTGGTGCAATTCACCGACCTGAGCTCACCCCTCACCGGCAGTTCGATCGCGACCTGGGAATGGGACTTTGGGGATCCGACATCGCCCAACAACACCTCCGGCGATCCCAATCCCACCCATCTCTTCTCCGGACCCGGCAACTATATCGTGACCCTCACTGTGACCAACCATGCCGGTTGTGCCAACACGAAGATCCTGAGCACCCCGCTGGTCGTCAACCCGCACCCCGACATCGATTTCACCATCGCCCAGGGAGCGACCGCCTATGTGCAGACCTTCACAGCCCAGATCAACCCGCTTCAGAATGTCGGGAATAACGTGTACTGGAACTTCGGCGACGGGAACAGCGGCTTTGGCTCGCCCATCACCCACAACTACCCGGGCCCCGGCGCCTATACCGTCAGTTGCACAGCCATCGACATGGTGACCGGCTGCGAGACCGTGGTCACCCACGAAGTGATCATGGGCGCCCCGCCTGCCCCGTGCTTCACGGCCAACCCGCCCAATCAGTGCCAGAACGTGCCGATCCTCTTCGTACCCTGTCCGCCGGGCGGCCTGATCACCACCGAGAACTGGGACTTCGGCGACGGCACCACGGCGATCTTCACGGCTCCCAACGTTCCCGCCTCACCCAATCACACCTACACCGCACCAGGACCGTTCCACGTGACCCGTGTCCTCAACCTGGGCACACCCATGGAAGCGACCTTCGACCTGTGGGTGAACATCTATGAATCGCCTGCCGCCCATTTTACCTGGTTCAGCGATTCGGCGCACATGCACCAGGGACAGGCCTGCGACGGACAGCCGGTCTATTTCGACGACCAGTCCTACTCCAACGCCACCCCGGCCGGTACGATCTATCAGTGGTCATGGAATTTTGACGATCCCCTCTCCGGTCCTGACAACACGTCAACCCTCGAGAACCCGGTCCATACTTTCACACCGCTGTCGGCCGGAGGAAAAACGACCTACCTGGTGACCCTGCAGGTCTGGGACAACCAACAGAACTGCCCGAGCCCGGTGGATACCATCCCGGTGACCATCAACGACCCGATCCCGGTTGACTTTACATACAATAACAACGTCTGCCTTGACCAGACCGTCAATTTCACCACCGACCCGTTGATCCTGCCCCCTTCGAACTATACCTGGCTGTGGAAATTCGGCGACGGCAACACCTCCACATCCCCGGGCAGCGCCTCCAACATGTACGCGTCGGTGGGCGACTACATCGTCACCCTGACCCTGACGGATGTGAATGGGTGCCAGAAGTCGATGCAGCACATTGTCAGCATTATCCCGAAACCGATCGCCAACTTCTCGTTCACCTCGCCCACCTGTTTCGGCCAGGCCGTCCAGTTTACCGACCTCTCGTTCGTCCCCCTGCCGTATAATGATGTGATCGTGGCGTGGCACTGGGAATTCGGCGACGGAGATACCTCCAACATCCAGAACCCGGCGCATTCCTACGCGGTCTTCAGCGCCACCGGCTATAATGTCACCCTCACGGTGACGACCAACCGCGGATGTACCCAGTACAAGACCATCAACGTGATGCAGGTGGCATCGCCCCAGGCGGAATTCGAAGTCGCCGCCGGCACCCCGGCCTGCATGACCCCCCAACCGGTGCAGTTCACCGACCTGTCGCAGACCAGCGGCGGCGGTAACATCCTTTACTGGAGTTGGGATTTCGGCGATCTCTCCTCGGGATCGAGCAACTATTCGACCACCCAGCATCCTTCGCACGTCTATTCCTCTTCAGGGAACAAGATCGTTACCCTGATCGTGACCAATGCCAACGGATGCCGCGACACCATCCAGCACACGATCGTGATCAATGAACTGCCGGTGGCCAACTTCACCGCATCGGCAACCTGCGAGGATGAGGACATGCAGTTCAGCAGCACATCGACCACTTCGGCCGGATCCACCATCAATTCCTACACCTGGGATTTCGGCGATGGAGGAAGCGTGACCAACAATCCCGCGCCCACCCATGCCTACGCTACATCCGGCATCTACAACGTCACCCTCACCATCGTCAACTCCAACGGCTGTATCCATTCGGTGACCAAACCGGTGCTGGTAAACCCGAAACCGATCGTCAACTTCACCTTCACGGCCGGCGCCTGCATCGGGAACCCGGTGACGTTCACCGATCTTTCGTTCATCCCTTCCGGTTTCTCGGGATATGACACCACCTGGACCTGGGACTTCAACGACGGAACCCCGCGCCAGACCATCTATTATCCGAATACACCGAATATCACGCACACTTTTACCGGTACGGCCACCAGCCACTCCGTGAAGCTGATCGTGACCACCACCAACGGGTGTTCCGACTCGATCGTCAAGACGGTCAACAGCATCCCGTCGCCCCTCGCCAACTTCTCCTATTCCACCACGACCTGTCTCGGACAAAGCGTCCAGTTTACAGACCTTTCCCAAACGAACGGTGGCGGAAGCATTCAAAATTGGAACTGGAATTTCGGCGATCCGGTATCGGGGGCCAACAATACCTCCACCTCGCAGAACCCGATCCACTCGTTCACCACGGCCGGCACCTTCCAGGTGATCCTGAAGATCGTCAGCACCAACGGGTGTATCGACTATGACACGGTGGCTGTCGAGATCGACAGCCTTCCGGTGGCCAACTTTACTTTTGCCCAGGCATGCGAAGGAAAGGCTACCCAGTTCACCGATGCATCTGTGCCGCATGCCGCCTCGATCATTTCGTATGCATGGAATTTCGGCGACGGCGGGATCTCTTCCCTGCAGTCACCCACCCACGTATACACAGCCTACGGTGACTACCAGGTTACCCTGACCGTGGTGAACTCCAACGGATGTATCCACACACGGACCCAAACGGTTACCGTTTACCCGAGACCGGTACCCAACTTCACCTTCTCGCCCGCAAGTTGTGTGGGATTGCCGGTGAGTTTCACCAGCACATCCTTCGTTCCCACGGGAACCTCGTCGTATATCCAGACATGGACCTGGACCTGGGGTGACGGCACCGACACCACCATCATCTTCCCCGGCAACCCCCATGTCAATCATACCTTCCAGGGAACAGCCACCACCCATTTCGTCAAGTTGGTGGTGACCACTACCAATGGATGTACCGACTCAATTACCAAGACGGTGACCAGCATCCCGTCGCCGCAGGCCAATTTCAGCTATTCCAACACCACCTGCCTCGGGCAGCTGGTCCAGTTCAACGACCTGACACAGACCAACGGCGGGGGCACCATCCAGACCTGGAACTGGCAGTTCGGCGATCCGCTGTCGGGCGCCAACAACGCCTCCACCCTGCAGAATCCCTCGCACGCCTTCACCTCGGCCGGCAACTTCTCCGTCACCCTGACGGTAACCAGTTCCAACGGGTGCGTCAATACCTATTCGCCCGCCCAACCCATCACCATCAACCCGCTCCCGGTGGCCAGCTTTGCCGCCGACACGGTGTGCCAGGGCAGCCCGACGACCTTCAACAACACCTCGACCACGCCGCCGAACATCAACCCTCCGGGTCCGACCACATTTATTGCCTATGCTTGGAACTTCGGCGACGGCGGCACATCGACCCAGCAGTCGCCGCAACACCTGTTCGCCAACCACGGGTATTACAACGTATCTCTTTCGGTGACCAACTCCAACGGTTGCATCAACGATACCAGCGTGCTGGTCATGGTCGATCCGAAGCCTATTGCTGACTTCTCCTTCTCGCCCACGAGTTGCGTGGGTAACCCGGTGAGTTTCTTCAACCAGTCGTTTGTCCCGACCGGATACTCCTCGTCCGTACGAATATGGCACTGGGTATTCGGCGACGGCACCGACACGACCATCATATTCCCCGGGAACCCGAACGTGACACATACCTTTGTGGGTACCGCCACCACGCACATCGTCACGCTGACGGTGACCACCACCGCGGGATGCACGGCCACGATCAGCAAAACGGTCAACAGTGTTCCCGCCCCGATCGCCAACTTCTCCTATTCTTCGACCCTTTGCGACAACCAGCCGGTACAGTTCACCGACCTTTCGCAGACCAACGGGGGCGGAAGCATCCAGACATGGAACTGGAATTTCGGCGACCCCGCATCAGGGATGAACAACTCCTCTACCATCGCCAACCCGATCCACCAGTTCTCAGCCTCCGGCTCCTTTAATGTGACGCTGATGGTGACCAACGGCAACGGGTGCTACACCACCATCGACACCGTGCTCAGCATCGGGCAACGGCCGGTGGCGAATTTCAGCGCCGATACGGCCTGCCTGGGCAGCCTCACCACCTTTGCCGATTTGTCGACCGGAGGTCCCATTGCCAGTTACGCATGGGAGTTCGGTGACGGACAGACAGCAACCGGGGCTGCACCGACCCACTTGTACGGAAATACCGGGATCTTCAACGTCCATCTCACGGTAACCAATAACCTGGGTTGCCAGCGGGATACTTCAAAACAGGTGCTGGTACTTGGTAAACCGGTGCCCTTGTTCTCTTATGAATCGCCGAACTGCGCAGGCGACTCGGTGCAGTTCTTTGATCAGTCGAGTACGCCGCACGGATCGATCCAGCAGTGGACGTGGGATTTCGGGGACGGCACCGTCGTAGGGCCGATCCTTTTCCCGGCCAACCAGAATGTTAAGCACAAATACACCAACGGCGGAACCTACAATGTGAAGCTGACCATCGTCACTTCCGATGACTGCACGGCGGAGAAGATCAGCCCCGTTGAGATCGGCGTGAGACCCCTGGCCAACTTCAACTTCGGAAATGCTGCCTGCGCACTGACTCCGCTCCAGTTCACCGACCTGTCGCAGTCCAACGGCGGTCCGGCCATCACCACCTGGAACTGGGATTTTGGCGATCCAGCCTCGGGAGCCAACAACCTCTCAAATACCCAGAACCCGACCCATATGTTCTCGGCCGGAGGCACCTACACTGTCCGCCTGATGGTCACCAATGCCAACGGATGTAACGACAGCGTGGTAGGAGGAAAGACCGTGACCGTCAATGCCGCGCCATTTGCCGACTTTACTGCCGATACCTCCTGCCTGGGAAGTGCCACCCAGTTCACCGACGTGTCCACCGGAACCCCGGTGGCCTGGAACTGGGACTTCGGCGATCCCTCGAGCGGAACATTCAATAACAGCACCCTGCAGAACCCGTTCCATACCTACAACCTGCAGGGCACTTACAACGTTACGCTGACGGTGACCAATGCTGCCCAGTGTGAAAACGACACGGTCATCCAGGTATCTGTCAACCCGTCACCCGAGGCGATGTTCGAATACGAAACCGCCTGCGTGGGAGATGCCACCCAGTTCACGGACCTTTCGCTGGCTCCGGGAAGCAGCATCTCGACATGGAGTTGGGATTTCGGGGACGGCGGGACCGCCACCATCCAGGATCCGGTCCACCAGTATACCACGGCGGGAACCTACCAGGTTACCCTCATTGTCGGGAACCTGACCAACTGCAGCGACACCGTGACCATGCCGGTGATCGTCCGACCGAAACCGGTCCCGGCATTTTCCTATACCGCCTATTTCTGTCCGGCCGGAAAGGTTGACTTCCAGGATATCTCCACCGCCACAGGCACCAATATCGCCGGCAGGCTGTGGAACTTCGAGGCAGGTTTCTCATCGACCATTCCGAACCCGAGCCACACCTTCACCGGCACCGATACCACCTTCATGGTCGAACTGATCGTAACCGATGGTTATGGATGTTCGGACACGATCAGCGACAGTGTCCATGTGAAACCCGGATTCGAGTTCACCTTCATCAACACCGATACCTGTGAAGGGTACCCGACCCGTTTCTACCCGGTGAACCAGACTCCGGGCGACTCGCTCTATTCGGTGACCTGGAATTTCGGTGACCCGGCCTCAGGACCTGCCAACAACTCGCAGATATTCAGTCCGTACCATACCTTCTCAGGACCGGGCACGTATGTCGTAAGGATGAAGGCATACAATTCTGATAACTGCGTCGACAGTGTTTACCGGGAAATTACGGTCTTTGCCGCACCGGAGGCCTGGTTCCATTTCCGGACGGTGGCCTGCAACGATACCATTTTCTTCAGCGATTCGACACTGGTTACCGGCAGCGGTGGCATTGCCTCCTTCTCCTGGCGGTTTGGCGACGGCGGAACCTCGACCCTGCAGAATCCTGCCCATGCCTATGCCCTGCCGGGATTCTATCCCGTGACCCTGATCATCACCAACGTGAACGGGTGTATCGACAGTGTGACGAGGATGGTGCAACGTTTCCCGTGCATCGCGGCAGGCTTCACGCAAAATGCCCCGCTTTGTGCACGGAACACGATCGCCTTCACCGAAACCTCGCTGCCGGTTTCCCTGATCAACCAGTGGCACTGGTTCTGGGGCGACGGTCAGGATACGGTGTATACGTCGCAGAGTTCTCCGATCACCCACTATTATGCCGACAGCGGAACCTACCAGGTAAAACTGAGGATCCAGGCCCTTGTCGACGGTACCGTGGTCACCGACAGCATCACCAGGCTGGTGCGGATCAATCCCACCCCGCTGCCTGCGTTCTCCAACGTGGCTGTGTGTCTGAACGAGACTACCCAGTTCCGCGATACCTCCGAGATTTACGGTGCCACGATCACGCGGTGGCAATGGAACTTCGGAACAGGCCCGGCCGATACCTCGAACCTGAAGAATCCGACCTATTTATATGATACCGCAGGCATCTACAATGTCCGGCTGATCATGACAAACAAGTTCGGATGTGTTGATTCGCTGACCAAACCGACCCGCATTTACGGGTTGCCGGTGGCACGATATGAGAACACGACCCCCTGCACGGAGGATCCGGTCTTTTTCAGCGACATCTCTGATACCGCCGATGCGGCCATCAGGCACTGGCATTGGTCGTTCGGTGACCCCAACACACTTTCGGACACCGCTAATGTCCAGAATCCGAACTACCGGTATCCTGAAGCGGTTGATTATACGGTGCAGTTGATCGTCGAGGATCAGTTTGGCTGTCTCGATACCTACGATTCGACCATCAGTGTACACATCACCCCCGTCAGTGCCTTTACCGTGATCAACGAATTCAACGGTAAACAAGGCCAGGTGAAGATGAACAACGTGTCGACCGGCGCCACCGGTTACCTGTGGCAGTTCGGCAACGGGAAGAGTTCGACGGATCCGGAACCGGTTGCCCTGTTCACGGAAGACAATACCTACACCATCACCCTGATCGCATTCAACCAGTTTGAATGTACCGACACCACCTACTTCCGGTATGAGTTGCTGTTCAAAGGGCTGTATGTGCCGAACGCCTTCTCGCCGTCGGGAACCAACCTGGGTGTCAGGCTGTTCCAGCCGGTCGGCATCAACCTGAAGCAATATCATGCCCAGGTGTTCGATATCTGGGGGCACATGCTCTGGGAATCGACAAAACTCGACGACAAAGGTTCCCCCATCGAAGGATGGGACGGTACCTATGAAGGCGTGCTGATGCCGCAGGGCAATTACATGTGGAAGATCAAGGCGCTCTTTGTCGACGACACGCAATGGGAGGGATCCGACATCGGTGTCGGTGGCTCCGGAAAGACCATGGGAACCGTATCATTAATCCGTTAACCGCTAATCATCTTCTCAATGAAAAGACGATATATAGTTTCGATCCTTGCGTTTCTGAGTGTTCTTGGGATAGCTCCTGTAGCGGACGGTCAGGATATGAACTACTCGCAGTACTTCAGCTCGCCGCTGTACTACAACCCTGCCTTCACCGGGATCAACACCGGGGTGAGGGCGAGGTTCCTTTACCGGAACCAGTGGCCCAGTCTGCCGATTTCCTTCAAATCCTATTACTTTTCGGCCGACCTGGGCGACCGCAACCTGCCCGGATCCGGAGGGATCGGGATCCTGATCAACCAGGATACGCCGGGCGTGGGCCTGATCAATAATTTCGGCGCCGCCCTGACTCTTGGCGTGCGCGTTCCCATTACCAGCTACATGGTCACCCAGGTGGGCGTAAAAGCCGGGATCATGCAGCGCCGCGTCAACTGGGATGACCTCGTTTTCGCCAGCCAGCTCGACCCGAAATACGGGAATGTATATACCTCCACCTTCGATTCGCCCGACGCCAACAAACGGACGGTGCCCGATTTCGGAGTCGGAGGGGTACTGCAATTCATCAACCCGGGCGGATCGATCAGCGGCAATATCGGTTTTTCCGTCGATCACATCTTCCGGCCCGACGTCAGTTTCCTCTCAACGGGTTCGTCACCCTATCCGAGGAAATGGGTGGGACAGTTCGATCTGATCTTCTCGACGGGCGCCGGAGGTTCGTCGATGATGGCACGTAGTTTCGATGAACCCCTGAAGATCAATATCGGCGGTATCTACCAGAACCAGGCGTCGTTGAATTCCCTCCAGGTGGGCCTGAACCTGCTCAAGTACAACATCTACCTGGGCGGCTGGTTCAAGTCGACCATGACCGGTGTGGTGAACAGCTCCATGGCACTGGTGGCCGGGTATAAGTACAACTTCTACGATGATATGAACCTGAAGTTCATGTACAGCTATGACCTGCAGATCAGCGGCGCCCTGCAGGGAACGGGTGGCGCACATGAGATCAGCCTGGTCCTCGAATTCGACAAGCTCTCCGTATTTGGCGGAGGCGGAGGCGGCGGGTACGTTCCCGGTTCGGCCAGCCGGCGGAACGGGGGACCGATGGAGTGCCCCACCTTCTACTAAGGTTCCAGGGTTTTTCCTGATCTATTGGGCAGAGACGCAAGGTTTTGCGTCTCTGCTTTTTTTTGGGTCACATGTTCGCGATGATCTCGGTTCCGAATTCCGAGCATTTCAGCCGGGTGGCTCCTTCCATCAGCCGCTCGAAATCGTAGGTGACCCGCTTGCGGCCAATGGCCCCCTCAAGCCCTTTGACCACCCGAGCAGCCGCTTCGTTCCATCCCATGTATTCGAACATCATGACGCCCGAAAGGATCACCGATCCCGGGTTCACCTGGTCCTTGCCGGCATATTTCGGAGCAGTGCCGTGGGTGGCCTCGAAAACGGCATGGCCGGTCATGTAATTGATATTGGCACCGGGAGCGATGCCGATCCCGCCCACGATCGCCGCCAGGGCGTCGGAGATGTAATCGCCGTTGAGGTTCAGCGTGGCGATCACCGAGTACTCTGCCGGACGGGTCAGGATCTGCTGGAGGAAAGCGTCGGCGATCACATCCTTGATGAGGATCCGGCCTTCCTGGATCGCCTTCTTCTGCGCAGCCTCGGCAGCCTGCTCCCCTTCGGCGGCTTTGATCCGGTCGTAGGTCATCCAGGTGAATACCCGGCCGCCAAACTCCCGCTCGGCTAATTCATACCCCCACTGCTTGAACTGGCCTTCGGTGAATTTCATGATGTTGCCCTTGTGGACCAGGGTGACGGAAGGCTTTTTCTGTGTGTCGGCAAACCGGATAGCAGCCCGCACCAGGCGCTCCGTTCCCTCTTTCGATACCGGCTTGATGCCGATGGAGGAGGATTCGGGGAAACGGATCTTTTTCACCCCCATCTCCTCCGTCAGGAAGCGGATCACCTTCTGAACCTCGGGTGTCCCCTGCATCCACTCGATACCGGCATAAATGTCCTCCGAATTCTCGCGGAAGATCACCATATCGGTCGTTTCCGGCCTTTTCACCGGCGAGGGAACACCGGGAAAATATCTCACCGGCCGCACGCAGGCATAAAGATCGAGCACCTGGCGCAACGCTACGTTGAGCGACCGGATGCCGCCCCCCACGGGGGTGGTAAGAGGACCTTTGATGGCGACCAGGTGTTCGCGGATCACATCGAGTGTCTCCTGCGGAAGCCATTCCCCCGTTTGCTGAAAGGCTTTCTCACCCGCCAGAACCTCCCGCCAGGCGATCCGGCGGTTGCCGGCGTAAGATTTCTCCACCGCGGCATCCAGCACCCTGACACTGGCGTTCCAGATGTCGGGACCCGTGCCGTCGCCTTCGATGAACGGAATGATCGGACAATCGGGTACGCTAAGCTTGCCGTCGACCAAGGTTATTTTTGTTGCGTTCATATGTTCATATTTATATCTGATGGGCAAAAGTACAATTATTTTAACTTTTTGATGAGAGCGCCCCATTGGCGGTCCACCTCAAAGAAATGTTTCATGTAATAATTTCCGAAGAGGAAATGGGCCTTGACGATCTCGACTCCGCCGGCTGCCATGACGGCAAAGAACTTTTCGATCATGCCCGAGGCGATCCCTCTACCCTGAAGCGATGAGATGACCACCAGGCCGTCGAGGAGGATGATCCTTTCATCCATTTGCCGGTAGGTAATGCCCCCGATCAGCCGGTCGGTCTCATCGTAAAGAACGTACTGGCGGTCGCCATCGGTGATCTCCTTGGGGTAGTTCTCGCGGAAGAACAGCTGGTATAGCTGCCCGATTTCCCGCGCAGTCAGGGGTTCACGAAGCGTGTACCTCCGGCCGGTCTTGTCCTCAAACGTAAACCGGACCAGTACGTGTTCGCGGGCGCTCTCGCCCACCCGCATCATGTCGAATCCGGGATCCCCCTTGAGGCGGGGGAAAACCATGCGGGCGAAAATATTTTTCATATCGGCGTCCTGCAGCGTCGATTGCAGATCGGAAAGTTCCACGAGCTGGATCGCAAGACCGGCTGGCCGTTCGGCCATGCGATCGAGAAGCCGGTCGAATGCGATGCGGATCGCCTCATCCAAATCGGAAAAGCAGGTGTGGCGGTAAAAACGATACCGGATCAGTTCCACCTCCTGCTGCAATTTGTACAGTTCGAGCAGTTCCAGGCAGGTCTGCTCGCGGGCGGCAGGGGTTGTCAGCGGATTCATCCGGAACCAGTCCTGGTAGTGATCGATGGCGCTGAACAGTGCTACCGGCAGGTAATATCGCGGGAAGGAGGCGGTGAGGTAGTGGTCGAGCCGCGTAAGGAGTTCGACCGAGTCAAAACAGGTTACCGGGCGCCCGTCGAGCAGGACCCGCAGAGTCTCCAGGAATTTTCCCGCCTCCTCCTTGCCCAGGGCTTCGATGCAACCGTCGAAGATCCATGTAACATCCAGTTCTCCTTTGCACCAGGGATAGAGGGCGGCGGTCCTGCAATAAAAATCCTGGAGGATGGGCGCTACCAGCGAGAGGGGATCGGTGTACTCCGCCCAGCCAGCCAGTGACAGGATCACGGCATTCTCGCGGAAATCCATCTCCGGGATGGCGATATTGGCGGGAGAGATGGCTCCGGGTATGATGCGGAACCCGCTGTGGTGCCAGGCTTTGAATATGACCGCGAACGATTTGATGAAGATCTTTCTCCAGGCATTGGATCGCGAATAGCCCGATGACCGGTGAATTTCCGAAAGTTCCCTGATCTTGTCCCAGGTTGTCAGTCCGCCAAGGTATTGCGTGGTGAGTACCCCCAGTTTAGGCCGGCTGCTCCCGAGCAGGGGAGCCACCGGTGTTCCGAACGGGAAACCGGCCAGCGATGCCAGCCAGTAAAATGTGTCGGGCCGGGGAGGAACGAAATCGGGATTCTCGCTCATCACCATGTGAAGATCAAAGTGCTTTCCGTCGACGGTATTGATGGAAAGCCGGTAATGCTTGAATTCCTTGAACGCCAGCAAGCGGATCACCCAGATGCCTTTTCCGGCAACCTGCCGGAGATGGAATCCGGGCTCGCTGAAGGTGAGCAGTATGCTCTCCTCCAGGAAGGAAGTGGAGCGGAATATGCCGGTGATCCGTCTCTTCTCCTGCTCGGGTATCCCGTGTTCGAAAACCAGTTTTTCCTGCCAGAGCGACCGGGGCTCGCGTGGGGTGCTCCGCTCCATCTCCTTTTCGAAGAGGTTGGCCAGCGAGTGAAAATAGCCCTCGGCAAGGCGCGACAGCCGCCGGTCTTCGCGATGAAGGATCCAGCGTGACAGTTCCGCCCTTACCGGTACGTAATAATCACGGTGAGTAACGGCGAAGTTGAACAACATCCCCAGCACATCGCCGAAGGCCCGGCGATGACGCGCCGAAGCCGGCCAGCGGAGGTGGGCCCGGTACCAGTACAACCGCTGCTTGAGCGCGTCGAGGCGGTGTTTGCCAAAGTTGCCGGCTGCGATCTCCCGGATCGACTTTTCGTTTAAAAAGGGAAGACCCGATTCGATGAACGAAGGCATGTTCCGGATCTCTTCGGGGTTCGGAGCTTTCAGCAGGATCATCCGGTAGGCCAGGCAGCGGATCTCCTCGACGGGATGATAGGCCAGCGCTTCCATCCGGTGACGGATCACCATGGCCAGGCGCGGCTCGGAGTGAAGCATCCTGCGCCCCAACTCCTCCAGTTCGGGAAGGGCCTGATGAGGAGGTTTGAAAAACACGCTGAATACCAGGGTGTTCGTTTCGGCCAGCCGCGGGTCGCGCATTGAACCCACGTCGGGTATATCCCGGTCGGCAAGCCTGCGGAACCGGTACACCCGGGGACCCGGGGCTATCTCTTTCATCGGGGTGTCCCAGCCCTCCTTGACCGGGCAGAAAGCGATAAGCGCAGGATTGCCGGTCCATAGCTTGGGCTGACGTGTCATCAACCCAAGGTCGATGGTGGTTCCGCTGATCTCGTATTTCAGGTGCCCTACCCGGAACACTCCCCGGCCCATGGCACTCACCGGCAACTTCGTCCCGTCACGCCGGTTGATCAGCCGGCGGCCTTCGAACACGATATCGCTCTCCAGGATCCCCAGGTCGCGGTAAAACCACTTCGGCACAGTGATGGAAAATGCACCCGCGTCGATCCTTATGCTTGTGCCGGTGTAGAGGCGCTCGATCGTTTCCCGGAAATTTTCCCCGATCGTTTTACGGTTGAACGAACCCTTCGGGGTCAGTTCTCCCTTTTCGGCGCTGAAGTCACGGTCGAGAAGTGCAAAATTGATCACACGTTCATAGGGTGCCACCCCGGTGTTCGCTTTCATCACAATCTGGTGGAAGTACTCGTCGAGGTTGGCTGCCTCCATCGTGCCGAATACCGGGTCGGAGCGGTCGGGGACAATGAGCAGAACGTTGTAGGGCCGGTTGTCGCCGACCAGGAAAACACTCCTGATTCCGGGCACCTTGAAGAATTTCTTTTCGAGCACCTGGGGGGCGACGGTCTGGCCCCGGTTGTTCTTGTAAATATCCTTTACCCGGTCAACGATCTGGTGATAACCGTCGCCGGATACCTCGAACACATCGCCCGTTGAGAGCCACCACGACTGTTCATCCGGCGACGGGAAGGGGATGGTGTCGCCCGGCCCGGCATCTTCGAGGTAGCGGCCGATATAATCGCCGCTGATCTCCAGTTCCCCGTTCCCGGCCAACCGGGTAGTCACCCCGGGAAGCGGAATCCCGACCGTGTTTTCGCGGTACCTTCCCGGCGGGGTCATCGTGATCCCACCGGTCGCCTCGGTCATCCCGAACCCGCTGTTCAGCCCGATGCCGAAGCGGTTGAAGAAGAGGAATACCGCCGGATCCAGGTACCCGGCGGCCGAGAGCCCCCATGAAAGACGGCTGCCGACGACCGACCGGACGGCCTGCTCATGGAAGGCGGGACTTTCCACCTGGCCGATCGCCTCCTGGCAACGTTCGTAGAGTTCCTGCCACCGGAGGGGGATGCTGATGAACCCTGTGGGATTGACCCTCGGGAACAGCGAGAAGAGAGTTTCCGGCGATGTATTGCCGGCAAAGGTATAGGTCCCTCCCCAGAAGAGGGCTCCGGTCAATTCGAGGTACCTTCCAAAGGTATGGTAAAGAGGAAGGTAACACAGGAACACAGTCTCACCCACCGAGGGCAGGGCGGCAGCCCGGGCGAACCGTTTCGAAATGATGTTGTACACCGAGAAGGAGACCCCTTTCGGAAGGCCGGTGCTTCCGGAGGTGAAGAGGGTGGTCGCAACCCGGTCGGTTGAAGGGAGAGCGGTGGAACAGAGGGTTTCTTTGATGTCGTGGATTGTCAGCTTTTTACATGCTTCCGCCAGGTAGGGGAATGCCTCGTTGCCGGGTACGCCCGGAAGCAGTGAAAAGATGACGATAGGGCGGCCGGTCTTCGCGCGGATCTTCTCCAGGACCTCCAGCCGCTCTTCCGTATCGGCAAGGGCGATATTGATGCTGAGCCGTTCGAAGATGGTCTCGATCACATCCGATCTGAAATGCGGGCTGAGCGGCGTGTCATAGATGCCGAACATCAGGCAGGCCAGGTCGGAGCAGGCGCCTTCGAGGCAGTTTTCGGTGTAGAGCGCCACCCGTGGGCTCTCCCTGACCGACCGGAGGAAAAGGGCGGCTATCTCGCGGAGGTGCCGGTCGATCTGCTCATAGCTCCATTCCACCGGGACCGCGGGCGTCATGTCCCTGAAAAGAATTTGATGGGGATGCCGGGCAACCCGCTGTTCCATCAGGTCGCGCAGGCTGTAGCCGGTGTGCTGCAGGATGGCAAACACCGTGCGTGTCCACTCCCGGCGTTTGCCGTCGTCGCCCAGGGCGGTGAGAAACGAGGGCATGCGGGAAGTGTCGAGAAAGTCGAGCCAGGTTTCTCTCGAAGGTTCATGGACCCTGTTTTCCAGGATCAGTCGCCCGGCGGTTTCCAGGATCGACGTGGCAAGAGCCTGCCCGGAAACGGGCGATGGCTCCGACTTTTTCCATTGGTCCAGGAGTGCTTCCATTTCCATCGGACAAAGATTGAGGTTATGGAGCCATGCCGGCACCGAGGAACCGGTTGGCGATCAGGGAAACCATGACCGCGAACATGAAGAGGTTGGCGATCATGAACACCAGCCGGAAGCGGATCCGGTCTGAGATCAGCAGTTGCCAGACCATCAGCACCAGCAGCGCCGCGTTGAGACCCGACAGGAGGTACCCGAGCAAGGGTACATGAAGGATGCGGAAGTACACGATCATGGCCGACACCGCCGTCGCTGCGGCCAGCCATACCAGTACGATCGCACGGATCTGTCGTTCCGACAGGAAGTTGCTTAGCACCGGGAAGCCTGCCTGCTGATACTCCTTGCCATATTTCAGCGTAAGCAACCAGAAGTGGGGCATCTGCCACACAAAGATGAAGAAGGCCAGGAGCATCGGCTCCGGGGCCTCCGGTTTGCCTCCGCCTGCGATCCAGCCCATGTAGATGGGGATGGCGCCGGTAAGCGCCCCGGGAACTACTGCAAAAGCGGTTTTCCGTTTCAGCCAGGTGTATATTCCGTTGTACCAGATGATGTTGGCGACGCCCAGCAGCAGGGTTTCGCCGGGGGCGTAATAATAGAGCAGGATCAACCCCCCTGCAAAGCAGATCATGGCGACGCGGGTCGCTTCGGCGGGACTGATCCGGCGCGAGGGGATGGGCCGGCGGCGCGTCCGCTCCATTTTTTCGTCATAAGGCCACTCCTGGTATTGGTTCAGCGCCGAAGCGCCCGAGGCAAGCAGGAAAATCCCGGCCAGGGGGAGCAACAGGGTTACGTTGAAGGATTCGGCGCTCATTACCAGGGCGGTAAAAGCAGTAAGGGTGACGGCCAGCGATACGGGAAACCGTGTCAGGACAAAAAGCGTGCGGGGGCCTGCGGAGTGCACGGAAAGGCGGATTTACTTGATGCTCTTCAGGTACTCGATGATCTTGCCGGTCTCTTCTTCGGTGATCAGACCTTGATAGGTCTTCATGAGACCCTTCGGGTACCCGGCCACAAGGTCCTTTTCCGGGTCGTAGATCGAAGCCCGGATATAATCGTCATCGACCGTGATGGTACGCTCCTTTCCACCGGTCACCACTTTTTCTTTTTTGCCGTAAAGACCTTTGAAAGAGGTGCTTACGATCTTTGTCCCGTCGATGGAATGACATCCTGTGCAGGCGTTCTTTTTCAGGATCACCAGCCCTTCCGGTTCGGCCGACTTTTCGGGGAGGGCTTTCAGCCAGGCGGCATACTCTGCTTCGGGCACCACCCTTGCCTTGGTCTCCATGTACGAATGCCGCAATCCGCAGTAAACGGTGCAAAGAACGTCGTATTCACCCGGTTGCTGTGCGATGAACCACATGTAGTTGTTCTTTCCCGGCACCACATCTTCTTTCACCCGGAAGGCGGGGATGTACAGGGCATGGATCACATCCTCCGACCGGAGGTTCAGTTTAACGGCCTTGTTAAGCGGAACGACCAGCACGGGCGACTGTTTTCCTCCTTCGTATTCGAACGTCCACGACCACATCTTTCCGATGACGGTGATGGGGATGGCATCTTTAGGGACCGTGCGCTGCGGACTGAAAGCAACATATCCGTAATAGAACATCAGCAACACCAGGATCAGGGGAATGGTGATCCAGGTGATCTCGAGGAGATTGTTCTCCCGGATCTGCACCGCCCGTGGATGCCTCTTGCGGTTATACCGGTACACGAACCACAGCATCGTGGTCGTGATGCCCACCAGGAAGAACAGGCTGATCCCGAATATGATCTTGAAGGCCAGGTCAACACCCTCGGCGAAATTTGATGCACCCATGAGGATTTACGATTTACGATTTACGATTTTCGATTTCTACTCACCACTCACTACTCACCACTCACCGGAACATATAATCCGACAACGTAAACAAAATCACCAGCACATATATGAACAGCACGATGAACACGAAGACCCGGAACAGGGTGGACTCGAATTTCAGGTGCATGAACCAGGTGAGCACGATGAAAGCCTTGACAGAGGCGATCAGCAAAGCCATGGCAACGGTAAGGGCCGAAAGGTCGATCCAGGTCACGGTGACCGTAACAAAGGTCAATGCGAGAAGGGAGATCAGCACCCAGGCATGGGTCCGGTACGGGGTGATATGAACAGCTTCGGAAGACATATTCAACGATTTACGATTTACGATTTACGATTCACGGCTCACTATGTAATAAGGTACAGCAGCGGGAACAGGAAGATCCAGATCAGGTCGACGAGGTGCCAGTAAAGTCCGCCGTTCTCCAGGAGAACAAATTTGCCGGCGTGAACCGTGCCGAGATACACCTTCACCAGGACTACGGTAAGAATGATCCCGCCGATGACCAGGTGCAGCATATGCAGTCCGGTCATGAAGAAGTAGAGGCTGAAGAACATCACCTGGCCGTGGCTGAGGGTGATCATCAGGTCCGAACCCGGGTAGAGGCCGATGTGGAGTTTATGTCCCCATTCGAAATACTTGTTCACCATGAAGATCCCTGCACAGACAAGGGTGATCGCCAGCAGGATCATCGCCATTCTCCGGTCGCCCTTCTGCACGGCGGTGATCGACATGGCCACGGTGGCACTGCTGAGCAGAAGCACCACCGTGTTGATGACCCCGATGAAGGCATTCAGGTGATGGGCGGCCTGGTGGAATTCGGTGGAGTAATGGTTTCGCATGATGGCGTAGACCAGAAAGAGTCCGCCGAAAAGAAGGATCTCGGTGAAGATGAAAACCCACATCCCCAGCCTTGCCCCGATGTCATCACGATGTTCCATATATTGATTGACGATTTACGATTTTAGATTGACGATTTTTACCCCTCACCGATAATCATACGGCCCCTCATTCTCCTTCAACTCCGGCATGACCTCGAAATTCTCCAACGGGGGAGGCGAGGGGATGGTCCACTCGAAGGTGCGACCGCCCCAGGGGTTGTCGGGCGCCTTTTCACCTTTTTTGCTGAAGAGCGTCCGGAGCAGGATCACGAATCCGATGACGAGGAGGACGGCCCCGAAGAACGACATCTGGTGCCCGAAGGTGAACTGGGGCAGGTAATCGAAATAACGGCGTGGCATCCCCATGATGCCGATCACGAACTGCGGGAAATAGAGCAGGTTGAAACCGGTGAAAAGAAAAACGAACGACCAGTTGGCCCATCGCACATTGTACATCCGCCCGTACATCTTCGGATACCAGTAGAACAGGGCGGCGAAGAAGGCAAATCCCACCCCCCCGAATACGATATAGTGGAAATGGGCCACCACGTATGCCGTATCATGCACATGCACGTTGGTGGCCAGCGATCCGAGCGACAGTCCCGTCATACCCCCGATCATGAAGAGGAAGATGAACCCGATGGCATACAGGAACGGTGGTTTCACCGAAATAGCCCCTTTGTACATGGTCGCGACCCAGTTGAATACCTTGATGGCGGAGGGGACCGCCACCAGGAACGTGAGCAGCGAGAATACCCAGCGGGCGGTCAGGCTCATGCCCGAAGTGTACATGTGGTGCGCCCATACGAAATACCCGACCGAAGCGATGGCGAGGCTGGAAATGGCGATGGCCTTGTATCCGAAAACCTTGCGCTGGGCGAAGGTGGGGATGATCTCGGTGATGACGCCCATGGCCGGGAGGATCATGATGTATACGGCCGGGTGGGAGTAAATCCAGAACAGGTGCTGGTACAGGATGGGATCGCCGCCGAGCGAGGGGTCAAAGAACCCGATCCGCAGCCAGCGTTCGGCAATGATCATCAGCAGGGTGATCCCCACGATGGGGGTGGCCAGCACCTGGATCCAGGCGGTCGCGTAAAGCGACCACGGGAAAAGAGGCATCCGGAAAAAACTCATGCCGGGCGCCCGCATGCGGTGGATCGTCACGATGAAGTTAAGGCCGGTAAGGATCGATGAGAAACCGAGCACAAAAGCCCCGAAAACGGCTGCCACGACGTTGGTGTGGGTTTGGATGCTGTAAGGGGCGTAGAACGTCCATCCGGTATCGGGGGGGCCGCCGCCCATGAACTGGGAAGCGAGTGCGATCGCTGCCCCCAGGATGAACAGGTAGAACGAAAACAGGTTCAGCCTCGGGAATGCCACGTCTTTCGCTCCGATCATGATGGGCATGGCGAAGTTGCCGAACACGGCTGCCAGCCCGGGGATCACTACGGTGAAGATCATGATGATGCCGTGAATGGTGAAGATGCCGTTATAGGCCTGGGGACCGTAAAACTGCTCGCCGGGCCAGAACAGCTCCATGCGCATCAACACTCCAAGGATAACCCCCACACTAAAGAACACCATCATGGCGTACATGTACATCAGCCCGATCCGCTTGTGATCGGTCGAGGTAAGCCACGCCATAAGTCCTGTGCGCTTCCCGGTATCGACCAGGTAGCTGGGTTCGGGAGTATGGTTCTTCTCTTCTGTCATATCGGGATTTTTACTTGTTCTTGTTTCTTTTGCGGGAGGAACGAACCATCAGGAAGATGAAGAGCAACCCGGCGAAAAAGAGGATGATCGTCGCGGTTACTTTGGTCACCTGCAAGGTGTATTTTCTTCCTTCGGGATCATAGCTGAAACAGTATTCCAGCACCCGGTTGATGGTGGGCCGCGACTGCCCTTTCTGCGCCTCGATGACGGCCATCTTCATGTCGAACGGAAGAAAGCTCGTGCCGTACAGGTAACGGGTCACCTTGGCCTGCGGACTGAGGACCATGATGCACGAAGGGTGCATGAAGTCGTTGCCGGTGCGTACGAACCGGTACCCGACGGTGTTCACCAGGGCGCGGATGGCGGCGCTGTCGCCGGTCAGGTAGGTCCAGTGCTCCGCCCTGGGCCGGCTGTGCTCCCGCAGGTAATTCTTCTTTTTCTCAACCGAGCTTTCCGGGGTGTCATCTTCGTTGAAACTGACTGTGATGACCCGGTAGTCCTTGCCCAGTTCCATGCCCATCTTTTCGATCACGTCGGAAACGCCCGACAACAGTTGCGGACAGATCCCGGGACAGTCGTAATAGACCAGGGTGAGGATGGTGGGTTTGTCGATCAGCGACCGGATATCGACCGTGTCGCCCAGCTCGTTCCGGAACCGGATCCCCTGCGGGACAACGGTGTCGAGGTGCTCGGTGATCCCCACCTCTTCTTCGGTACCCTGCGCCCGGGTGGAGAATGGAACACACGCCCACGTCACCATCACCGTCAAAAAAATCACGAACCTTTTCATATAAATCTGTTCCTAAATTTCATCATTTCGGTACCCCGCCCGGCCTCCGGCCACGCTCCCCACCCTTCTCATCTTCACCGTCACAAGGTACAAAATATAAAAGATAAAGCCCCACACGATGATCACGGCACCGGTGTAGGTAACGGCAACCCACACCGGCGATTTGTCGCGGGTGGTCCACCAGGCGCGCGTGGAGGTCAGGCCCGGCCGATCGGTGGATCTGGCGATGGCCAGGGATGATTCGGCGGGCGTGGTCCGCATCGCGCTTTTCGGATCGTTGACGGTGGCGGTCAGTTCCACGTATCCCTCTTTGTTGCCGGGAAGGTCGGCCGGGAATTCGAACCACACCCTGCCGTCGGCCTGGGTGGTACGAGTCTCATCCACCTGGAGTTTGCCAAAGAACCGTTTTACGAACAGCATTACCTCCACGCCGGCGGCCGGCGCCTCCTTCCCGTCCTTCAGTTTTTCGGTCGCGATGACGGCTATTTTCTTCGCCTGGTCATCCCAGGCCATGGAGAGGCTGACCACCCGGCCTGCAAAGATCATTTTGGACGAGGGTTCGGGTTGCACGTAATTGGGGTTGAACGACCGGAGGTATGCGATCACCCACCACCGTTCCTCTTCGGGTATGATGTTGCGGAATTCGGGCATGGGGGCCTTCCCTGCCGTGATCTTGAAGAAAATCTCACCGTCGGTCTGACCCTGTGCTTTGGCTGCAGCCAGGTCGCCCGGGGGAGGGGTGAGTTTCACCCAGTTGTCTTTTCCCGGCAGCCCGTGGCACGACTGGCAGTTCTTCATGTAGATCTGTTCCCCCTTTTTCTGCATTTCAGGGGTGAATTTGAAGGATGCGGTTACCGCTTTCTGTTCGTCGGGCACCACCCAGGTCTGGGCATTGACACCGACGACGATGGTAAGCAGGATCGCAGCGGGCAGAAGTTTCATTATGGACATGTTCCGTCGGTTATTCGGTTATTCAAAAGAGATGGGTTCGATGCCTTTTTCCCGGGCTGTTTCGTGAAGGGGGATCACCGGGAAGAATTTGGAGATCAATGTGATGATGATCAGCACCATCAGGAAAGGGGCGATGGAGATCATTGTCTCGATCAGGGTGGGGGAGTAGTGGGCAAAGTGATGCGGTACATGCTGGATGGGCAGGAAAGGATGTTCCTGGGTGGGGATGACGATCAGGTAACGTTTGAACCAGGCCCCGATCAGCATGGCAATGGAGATCAGCAGCAGCGGCAGCGGTTTTCGGAACCTCCTGAAAAGCATGAACAGGATCGGCACCAGCAGTCCGCCTCCCTGCACCAGCCAGAACATCAGGGCATCCTTGCCGGCGAAGAGTTCCTGCAGGTGGATGGCGTCGGCCCGTTTCATTTTGTAGCCGGGAACCAGGAATTCGTTGATGTTGAAGTAGAGGTATACCAGCGATACGGTCGCCAGCACCTTTCCCATGTTGTTGAAATGCATGTCGGTGAAATAATCCTGCAGTTTGTAGTTCTTCCGGAAGAAGAACATCGCGATGATCACGGCGGCAGAACCGGCCACGAAGGCGCCCGAAACGAAGTAGGGTCCGAAGATCGTGCTGTCCCATCCTGCGCGGGAGGTCACCGCGAAAAGCCAGGATGTCACCGTGTGGATCGAGAGGGCGGCCGGGATGATCAGGATCAGCAGGATGCGGATGGAGCGGTGGATGATCCGGTTTTGTTCGGGGTGGTCGGTGAAACGGAGCGACAGGACCCGGTAGACGGGTTTCAGCCAGCCGGGAATAATGCCGGATCTCCGGTGGATGATGGCCATGTCGGCGATCATCGGCAGGTAGAGAAGCAGCAGGCTCAGCACGAAGTAGGTGGTGATCACCGTGACATCCCAGAGGATGGGCGACTGGGGCCGGCCGTAGATGAATACGTAGGCGAGCCGCTCGGGGCGCCCCATGTCGGAAACGATCACCAGCCCGGCCACGGCGGCAAAGGCCACGGCGATGGTCTCGGCGATCCGGGTGATCGGCGTCACCCATTTCATGCCCATCATCCCCAGCACGGCGCTGATCAGCATTCCGATAAGGCTGGAGGCTACGAAAAAGACGAAGTTGGCAAGGTACATGCCCCAGGTCACGTAATCGCGGATCCCGGCGACCCCCAGCCCTGTTTTAAGCTGCAGGGAGTATGCGTACAGGCAGGCGATCAGTCCGGCAGAAAGGAACCCCATCCAGATCACGAAGGCCTTGTTGATCCGGATATGGTGGGTCAGGTCGCGGGTGACCTGTTCGAAGGTGGGTTTGTGGTCGCTCATACTCGTCATGCTTTTTCGGGGGTTTCATCCTTGGCCTCTTCAAACGGGAAGAGCCGGTTCTTGGGCGGGAGGTAGTACACCCGGGGTTTGGTGCCCAGTTCGGGCATCAACTGGTAGCCGCCGTTGTCGCGCAGCAGCTTGCTGAGACGCACGGTCTCCTTGGTAGTGCCGTTGGTGACGGCATCTTCGTTCTCGTCGCCGAAATAATATACGCCGTTCGGACAGGCCTCCACGCAGTAGGGAAGTTTCCCTTCGCGCAAACGATCGGCGCTGAAAAGGCACTTGGAGATCGTCCCGAGCTTTTGAGGAATGTTCAGCTCGACATTGTACTCCTCACCGGCATGGGCCTCGGCATCTTTAGGCTCCAGCCAGTTGAAAATGCGTGCGGAATAGGGGCAGGCGGCCATGCAGAAACGGCACCCGATGCACCGCTCGTTGTCGATCAGCACGATGCCGTCGGGCCGTTTGTAGGTGGCATCGACCGGGCACACCGAAACGCACGGTGGATTGTCGCAGTGCTGGCAGTTCTTCGGCATGTTGTACGGGGCGGTTCCCGGGGTGTCCTGCATTTGCAGGGTGTTCATATGATACTGCTCGGGACGCAGCTGGTGGGCACCCTGGCAGGCACTGATGCATTTGCGCGCATTGCGGCATTTCGACAGGTCGGTCACCATCACCCACCGGCGCCCGGCGATCCCGTCGCGACCCTGCTGGGTGTAAAGTTCAGCCCCCGATTTTTCGTGCGACTTTATCTCGAGCGAATCGACGCTGACCAGCTTGCCGTCCTGCGTCAGAAGTACCTTCTGGTCGCCCGACACCTCCTTCTTCGCCTCAAAAATGTGCCCCGAATAGAGTGCAGCGGCGCCGGCGGCCACGCCGACACCGGCCAGCCCCAGTCCTTTCAGAAAATCCCTGCGCGAGGAACCCTGCGGATTTTCATGCTCCCCGCCGGGATTGTGAACGTTCGAATCATCCATAGATGTGGCAATTGCTAATATATATGAGCAAATGTATATAAATAATCAAATTCTCTTTTACCGGAATTGAATTTTGAATCGATCTAAATAAGACCCAGCCCGGCTCACGAGGGACGCATGGCCCCACCCTCACCTTCACGATTGACGTATTGCGATGCGTCCCTATGGGTAACTATTCCACCCTCACCTTCACCCCCGCCACATTGTTGCGGTTGAACACCAGCCGGAACCAGTAAAGCCCGGGCGGCCAGCCGGAGACATCCAGATCAAGGCGCGATTCCTCCTGTGTACACGTTTTTTTGAAAACCATCTTCCCCGCGAGATCGTACACCTCTAGAACGGCCGAACGCCATTGCCGGAAAAGGGTGGTCGAAAGGTTCTTTCCCGTTCCGTTCCTTACCACCAGGTATTTCGGCAACTCAACCGTAAGCCGTTCGGCCGCCGGGTTGGGAAACGCCCGCATCCGGGTCGTTTCCGGGTGCGTTTCCGGTTCGTCCACACCCACCAGCAGCCCGCAGTCGGGGTTGATGGTATCCGAAACGATCGGGTACGGGCAGGCGCTGTCATACACATAAGGTCCCGGATAAACGGTGTCGAACTCAAAAGAGGAGTTCAGCTTGTAGAGTGTGATGTTCAGATTATAATCCGACAGGCCTACGATCTTCTTGTCGTGCGTTACAATGGTCCAGCCCGTACTTTCCATGAAATCGTTGATGGGAAATTCTTTAAAATATTTTTCCGTACCGAGGGTGTCGGTTTTGATCCATTTAAGTTTTCGGGTCCCGTTGATCGTCCCGCCAACCAGGATCACAAAAGTGGTATCATCCATGAAATTTAACGAAGCGCATCCTCCCGGGCAGGCAGTCGGCATCAGGTCGGCAAAGTAGCTCTCGCTGCCGTCGCTTAATACCTTGATCAACCCCGGCGTGTCGCAATAATTGCTGTGCCATCCCACACTGTAGAAATGCCCGGCGGGGTTTTTCAACGTATTGAACCACGCCTGACCGTGGTACCCGTTACCGCTGCCGTAAACCAATCGCCACACATCATCTCCCATAGTATCGGTGCGGATGTAATAGGGTCTCTCATACGCGCCTCCTCCCGTCTGACCCGAATCGGGCGCATAGCACAAGGCGGTGATCAGGTAACCGTCGTCGAGCAAAGCAAGATCCACGCCGTCATCATTGGACACCTCCGGATGAGGCGGATAGTTGTGTTTCCAAATCCAGTTCCCTTCCGAAGATAATTTGTACAACTGTATCCGGTAATATTCATTCGGGTCGGAGTAGGCAGCCAATACTACATATTCTCCATTTATTGTTTGTTTCACCCTCATTGCCCAATCACCGATCCCCGGCGTATAGATCACACTGCACCATTCTATCTCACCGCAACTATTTAATTTAATTACATAAGGATCTGAGTTATTATTCCCTCCATATTTAAATGTTCCTCCGCATAAAACGATTCCGTTATCTGCGGTTTTGCAAATCGAAGAAGGTATTGACACATGCTGGCCGTCACCAATAGTAAGTGACCATCTTTGATAGCCATTGATGTCTGTCTTTAAAATTACGGTATAAATATTAAAGCCATTCTTATAAGGAGATAATAAAACGAGATAGCCATTATCATAATCTTCAACAATGCCAATACCATTCGTCATTGGCCAATCTGGATAATTTCTTACCCAATCCTGCGCATTGCCAGATTGAATAGCGAAAAGAATTATGATAACTTCAATGAAAATCTTTTCTTTTAATGACATTTTTTTGACAGTAACTCATTGGGTGTTTATTGACAATTCTATTTGTTCACCAAGTGGCCAAATAACGAAAAGTTAATAAATGATCGCGAATTCTGTCGATCCAATTTTATTATGACCAATGCTAATGGTGCAAATATATAGGCCCGTTTGATATGCATTCGTTTTTATAAGTACCTGATCCCGGGATTTCCGAGTAATTTTAAGCTCCTTTTGAACACCATTAAGTCCGGCAATGCAAATCTCCAGTTGTTCCCCTTTTTCCAAGTTACGTTTCAAATCATAATCAAGTATTACAAAATCTCTTGCGGGATTCGGAAAGACTTTGATATACTGTTCTTCAAACGTAGGTTTTAATCTGTCTCGTCTATTGATCTCGACGGATTTTAAATTATCCGGCATCAGCACCTGTTCATGGAATAATAGCACTTCGTTTGCCTCGAGGATGTTTTGGCAGTATGTTTTCACTGGGTCGGTCGTGTTGGTTTTAAGCCATTGAAGTTGCATGGTCTCCTCATTATTAAGTTGGAAAACGCTTTTTTGTTGATTCTGTAGGCTCTTCAGAAAACCGAAATAAGCCAGGTAATCCTCGTGTTGCTGTTGTTGGCCGTTGTTCAGAGAAAATTTCTCCGGGATGTCTTCCAGAACATTGTTCGTCATTACTGTGTCCTGCGACATTAGATATTCAAATGCAAGACGGTATCGGGCGTCCAAATTCCGCTCTCTTTCAAGTAAGGCCAGCAGGCTGTCGTTTGATGAGGGATTTACGGTATCATTCTGATAGTATCGTACCAACTCATTGAACGCAAATTGTCGCTTCAAAATTTGAGACTGCAACTGGGCATCGAGGATTTCCTTGGGTGACAAGGAATTTCCTGCCTGCAGTATCTCATCAAGCATGTACTCAGGCATGGGGGTAAACCGGTTATCCAGCTCAGTCAGCACATGATCCGATTGCGTCGTTTGCGGATTGGCCACCATGATATCCCGGATCATTTCGTTGGGCAACACAGATTCTTTCTCAATGGCCGATTTCATAACGGTATCCGACAGGTAGGGCGATTTTTGAATGAGTTCATCCCTCAGGTCAAGCGCCTGCTGAGAGGTGCTGAGCTGTATATCCGCATTTAAGTCATAAGTGCTTCCTCCGTCTACCACTTGATTCAGTACTGCAATCAACGAATCAACTGCCATTTGCTCTTCTGCCAGGTCTTGAGCCAGTTCTTCCTGATTTGCAGAACCACTTCCTTCAGAAATTTTAGATGGGCAACAAACAGACAAATTAAAATTTTGTTGAGTTGTTTGTCTCTTTACTTTAATCGTATCAATCAATGTTGGCACTACTCTGGGAGGATTGGGGCCACCCTCCTGAATATGATGAAAATATCTGAATTGGTGGGCCCGGTTTCTTATATCCAGTTACAGTCCAGCAGCGTTAGCCGGGGAAATGCTGCCATGGTACGGAGAAAAAGTATTCCCGGTGGGATCCGCTGGGTCGCCAGTTTTCGCCCCTTGTTTAAGTGCTATCCCTTCTGCGGAACCTGAAATGTCATAGGTGATCATTTCGTCATAGGAGTTGTTGGCGTAAGTGTTGCATTTAATGACCAACCCGGTGGAATCGCCGGGCGATCGGTTTAATTTTTGTGCATTGATTGCCACATCCAGGCTGTCGAAATAGTTTTTATAGATTTCGTTGGGCGCTGCGCCTGAACTGTCAACTACAACACCAAATTCTCTTTGGGGCAACGAAATGTGGTTGTTGGTAATCATTGCGTTTCCTCCACAGTGAAAACGGTTTTCCTGGATTTTATACCCGGTTGATTTCCCAAGGTACAATCCATACAGGGTATCGCTGTTTGAATAAAAGGTTCGCAAATTGAAAGTGTCTCTTGTCACCACTGCATTATTAATACTGCCCAAATATACCCCCCGGTAATTATTATCGAACTGTGTACGGTTAACGGTAATTGAATAGGTTGGTTCGAATCCCAGGGCTCTGATACCGTAACGCAATCCCTGAAACCGGGAGGGAAAATACTGAAGGTCGGGACAAGGAACCACAGAAGAGGGGCAGAATTCATATTGGTCAACAAGGAAAGAAGAACCGAGACTATAAATACCTCTTCCGGCAGTAGCCCCGGGAATGCTGTCGGTATTGGATGTGCTGTTTCTGAACGTGCATCCCAGAAATTGTACGCCTCTCACTCCGATCAGGCTGACAAAATCGCTGAAAACAGCTCCTTCCACGAAATCGGGAGTGGTTTCGAATATGACGTTTTTAAACGAACTCACCTGTCCTTTCTTGTTCATGACGAATTCAGCCGCTTTATAATTATTCCGGAAGGTCGCATTTTCAGCCTTTATGATACCTCCGGTGGTGGTCCATTCAAACGCACCATTCGCGTCTTTTTTGCAAGTTGTTACACCAATCCTCGCATTTTCAACCAATGCCCGGTTTTTAAATATTGTCACTCCCTGGTATGCCGGATACTGGGGCAGATCGTATCTTCCCCATACCTCTATCCCCTGCCATTGATTAAGGCATTTATTCGTCAGTGTGCCTCCGTCGACAATCAATTTTCCGCCTTGTTTGACAAAGATCTTTGCCATGGGAGGAAATAAAACCCTCCCATGTATAGTAAGGGTAAAAGATGAATCGATATAAACACTGTTATCAAGCACCGTGTCATTGGCCCACGTCGTGTTCCTTTGGATTACAAGGGGATCGTCGGCATTGAAATTGCAATCGATGGCTGTTTCCCAGAGACCCCTGCCAAAGGTTCCGGCCCTGACCTTCTTTTCCGTATCATTGATTTCGATGTCATTGACCACACAAACGGGCAGGCCGATATTGAACGGTTGCCATTCTGAAAGCGAATTGTCGATATAATAGATCCCGACATCGGTTCCCACCAATAACTGGTCGTTGGATCCGTTGATGTAACGGATACAATTGACCGGCATGTTGGGAAGGCCTTTCGAATAATTGGTAAAAGATATTCCCCCGTTAGCCGAAAAGATAACCCTTGAGCTGTCGCCTTGCGACGAGTAAAAGCCAGTAAGTGTTATCCAGATTTTATTGGCGTCGGTCGGACAGATTGCGATGTCGGATGCGATATAATTATCGAAGATTCTGACCCCTTTAATGGTAACATTATCTGTTAGGTTTTGCCATGTCAACCCGTAATTACTGGTCTTGAAGAATTTTTTCGGCTGCCCCCAGGCAATCCCGCCTACCACCAGGTACATGATTGAAGTATCCTGTGGAGATATCGTAAAGGCTGATATCTCATTCCGCGAACAGGTATCGCATTCGGCCTGTGGAACCGGAATTTTAATCAGAGGGGCATTGAGCCTTTCATGGGATTTGTACAAATTTTCGGCTCCGAAAAATACCGTTTTAGGATTCAGCGGGTTCAACACAATCGGGGTGCACAACATTCGTTTTTCGCTTCTGATCGCAGTATCTGCAGGAACACCAGTCCAGTTAGTGCCGCCGTTTTCCGATTTGACAAGGCCGGTCACGCCACTTCCCCATATAGAAGCATACATGTATTGCGGCGACTGGTAATCGACGACGATATTTCCAAAGTCACCATTTTCATGACTGGACCATTGTCCGGAATTATACTCAAAATAGCTGTTGTCCTGCGACCCGCATGCTATCTTCTGGGGTATGGAATTTGCTCCGCCGATGCCCCAAAACTGTGTGATGGCCAACCCGTTTCCATTCAGGTTGGTCCAATCGGTGATTCCGTTTACTGTTTTTGATATCCCGCCGTCATTGCCGGCAAACAGAATATCATTTTGTCCCGAGGTGCCCGGCGTGCTTCCTCTAAGAATTTTCGCATCACGAGTGTCAAAATGGTAGGTCGGATGTCCTTGAATTCCTTCGGTATATGCGAGTCTTTGCCAAATATTTCCTGTCTTGACCAATCTTTGCATGGTAAGTCCTCCGACGTATAGCACATTTTGGTCGGTGGGTGAAACCATAAATTCAAATTTGAAATAGCCGACTCCATTGACAAATACAGTTGAATCGATTTCTCTCGTCCAGATACCATTATCGAACTTCCAGATCTTCAATCTCTCAGTGGTAATAATACTCGTGTCAAAATTAATGATAATAGTATCCGTAACCCAATCGTTGCATGCAGCGAACAGGGCATCCGGGTTGGCAGGGGTCACGGCAACATTGAATCGCTCGCAATGAATAACCCGGCCATTATTGGGAAGCAGCGTATCCAGCCTTTCCCTTATCACTGCCCCGGTATCGGGATCAAGTGCGTTGCTGATTTTCCAGATTTCCTGCTGATGACTGTTAGCCCAGTGATGATTCCCGGTGGCAATAAATAATGTGTTGATATCTCCCGGTTTCATCACGACATTCATGCAAAAACGTTTTTCTTCGTTGATTGGAGGTCCGATTCGAGGGATTCTTAAGACCGGCTCCCATTTCTGACCGCCATCCAGTGTTCTCTGAACGGTTGTATCAACCAGTGCAAATATATGGTCCGGGTTGTCAGGATCAATGAGAATCCCGCTGACCGTATGTTTTTCAGAGATGGGAAGAGGGTAAAACAAGTCCCAGGTCTGGCCGGCATTTATGGTTTTGATAATTCCGGAACTATAGCTGTGATCGTTCATAAACCCCCCGCCGGTAGTTGCGTAAATAACATCGGAATTAGCAGGGTCTCCGGTTATATCGGTAATGCCGTTAATGAAAAAATTGCTCCCGTCGGTAAGGTTTTGCCAGTTTGACCCGCCGTCGACCGTACGCCAAATCCCGGAAGAGTTGGTGCCGGCATAGATCGTTTTCATTGTTTTATCGGAAATGGTATCGATATAGATTGCAGATATCTCTCCCATATTTTGAATGGAGGACAGCTTTGGTCCTAACAACCGCCAATCAGAATATATATTCGTTGAACGCGAATAATATTCTCTGTCCAGAAAGAACTGATTCATCGCAGTCTCATAAACGGCATATTTTCCTCTTTCCGATGAATTGCTGTTGTAAACCCGCGTCCGCCAAAATTCTTTCCATCGCAAGTATCGTGAATACCCACCGTCTTCCTGATCTTTCAATGAAGGATTAGCTTCGAAATAAGCCTCCCATGCCTGGCAATCGATGAAATAGTTGTCCGAGATCTGGGAATAACCAGTAAATGGGAGAACAACTGTTTCAAGAGTAACCGCTATGATCAAAAAAATGAATCGGGCTGGTTTCATGATTTTTCACATTTGGTGATACTTGACTGAGGGAAAGATAATCCCTTATATTAACCCATCAAAGATAATTGTTTTTTCCCCGGAAACCAAGAGTGGTCAATATAAATGCGGCTCAGATGAAAAGGCATTTCAGCCGGAGCAGATGTTTTGTATTTTTGGGCCTCCGTTTTCGGAAGATCATCGTCAACCAATCGCCAGTCACCAGTCGGCAGTCATCAAACCCACACCCGAATCCCACCCCTCACCACTCACTAAAACGGAAAGATCATACTCACCTTGAACGCGAAGTTATCCAGCGTCTTGTCCATCGAATAGGGCCCCCAGCGGTAGAAAGCGCCCAGGCCGATCTTGTAGAGCTGCAGGTTGACCAGGTTGTTGATGAGCAGTCCCGACTCGTAGTACCCGAGGTCCATCTGCTTCGGGTCGAGGATAAGGTGATGGTAGCGCTCCCGGTGGTCGAGCCAGCCGAAACCCACGTTCTGGGCGAGGGCAAACTCGGGATGGAACCACTTCTTCCCCTTGAAGAGCAGGTAACCGAAGTCGTGGTACAGCGAGAGGGAGGCATACCGGTCGGAGAGGAACTCGTTGTTGCGCATCGTGGCGAAGCTGCCCGGGGCGTAGAGGGTGATGAAGCGGTACCCGGCGGGGGCGTAATAGAGGTTGCAGGCGGGCAGCGCCCGGTCAACGTAGCCGGCATTGAGGGTAGCCGTGAGTTTGCCCAGGTATTTGATGTTGAAGGTTTTTTTCACCTGCAGGTCCAGCCGGTTGAACGCGTATTCGCCGCCGAGAAGATCTTTCAGCCCCCGCGTATATTGTAACCATACGACGGGATAGTCCGTTCCCAGCGAGATCTTGTTGTTGATCGTCTGGATGAACTTCTCTCCATAGGCCCACTTGAAGCCCGCCGTCAGGGTGGTGAAGTTGAACTGGTCGTCCAGCAGAACCGCGTTCGCCACTGGTGTAGCCAGGTCCCAGGTGGTTGACTTCTTGATGTCGCTGGCGATGCCGGCGTTGAACAGCATGAATTTGAGGGCCCGGAAACCGGCGGTGAACCCGAAATGCTGCGTGCGGTCGAGCTTTTTCAGCAGGAACGAGCGGTAATCGCCCAGCAGCACCGAAGCCGGCTCGGAGGGGAAGCGGGTGCCTCCCGATTCGGTCAGGTCGTACCACGCGTCGGCGGCCAGGGTGAGGTCGTGCCGGCGGTTGATCAGGTAACTCGCGTCGCCGCCGTATTTGAACGTGTTGATGGCGAAGGCGTACTGGCCGAACCCCCCGATGCGGAAACGTTCGGAGATGCGCCGGTTGGTGTGCAAGCCCACGCCCACGATCAGCCCCTCGTAGGTGTTGTAGCCGAGGATGCGGTTGAGGTCGATGTCGATGGGGCCCCAGGGGATGCGGCCGGAAAGCACGGTTTGCAGGGTGCGGGCCATCTTGTCGAAGTTCTCGGCCTGGCCGATGCTGTCGAGCACCCGGTAGGTGTTGCGGTCCTTGCGGGTGAGGCTGTCGGTGCGGTACTGGTTCCAGAAGGATTCATTGCGGGCGGTGGCGTCTTTATCCACCTCCACATCGAGGTGGTTGAATTCGCGGCGCACCAGCTCGGGGTTGAGTACGATGTCGCGGATGTAGCTGCGCCCGCTCCCGATGGCCTTGTAGTTGCCGATGCGCATCTGGTTGAAGGCCACATCGGTGTTCAGCTGTACGGGGAACCACTGCTCCCCGTCGATGAGTTCATACAATTGTTTGATGCGGATGGTCACCCCGCCGTCGGTGGGCCAGGGCTCGGCGGTGACGTTGCTGATCGCCCAGCGGTGCGAGCTGATGGTCACCACCCCCTTCAGCCCGTCGAAGTTGGTGCCTTTGCGTGGCCTGAAGGAGAGGATGAAGTTGGTGTCCTTCCCCGAATAGGTGGTGTCTTCGATCTTGAAGAAGTATTTGCTGAAAGCGCCGCTGCCGATGGGGTTCACGTAGTCCTTCATCATGATCGAGATGAAGGGTTTATAGAACGAGAACGACTGGATCTGGGTGGAGAGGAAGACCAGGATGGGGTCTTTGAATCCCGACATCTTGGTGGCGATCACCTGGTTGTAGTTGCGGTCGGGCGCCATGAACTTGCGCTTCGTCACATTCTCCATCAGGAAGAGGTACTGGTTGTCGATCAGTTTGCGGATCATTGACAGGTTCGAATCCTGGTGGACGGAGTCGGTCGTTGGATCGGTGGTGCCCACCCCGAACTGGACAGTGGGTTCCCGGGGACCGGGCATCATGGAGGTATCGATAAGGGCCGTAAAGCCGCCCTTCACCGAAGTGTCGGCATCGACGGTGAAGACCGTCTTGTCGTAGGCGGTGTAAGAGAACGTCTGCACCTTTTCCGGGTCGTTGATGTCGCGGTTTTCGATGGCGTTGCGGATGATGCGGTGGGCGGGATTCACCCCGGGGAAGATCTCCACCTCGCGCAGGTCGATCTCCTTGCGCGAAAGTTGTATCAACAGGTCTTTCGTTTTGCCGGCGGTGCCGACCGTGAGCGGTTCGTACCCTACATAGGAGAGCCGGATCGACTGCACCGGTTTGCCCGACCGAAGGCGGAACTTGCCGTCGATGTCGGTGGTGCCGCCGGTATTGCTGTTGTTGATGACGATGTTGACGAAGGGAAGCGGTTCGCGGTTTGTCGCGTCGATCACCCGGCCCGACACCGAGTAGGTCTCCTGGCCTGAAGCGTGCAGGAAGGTGAAGATCAGGATCGTAAGCAGGAAGGCGAAGCGGTGCTGCATGCGGGTCGGATTTTGGGCCAAAGATATGGAAAATCGTGACGGGTGACGCGGGACAGCCCCACCCCGGCCCTCCCCTCAAGGGGAGGGAGTCAGCGCCCAAACTCGGCGCTCCCCCAAAACGGAGGGGGTGGTCTGCGGTTTGTTGAGGCAATAGGCAACAGTTTTCAGTCGCCAGTCTCTCTTTGTTATCCTGGCATCCTGTCACCCTTGGGTGGTGAGCAGGTATCACCTTTTGGGGGTTTTTCCGATTAAGCAGAAAAACGGTCATCCGGCCGTGGATCCCTTGCATCCTGGTTCCGTGTCGGCTATTATCGATAAAATCCTGTACGGCGCTATGGCGTGCTCGCTTTAACCTGCATTATCAAAAGTAACCGCAATTGAAAAACATGAAAACGGCTGATTTATCTCACGGAAAGGTGGCCGCACTGGTTGCCGGCGCACGAATCCTTCTGAAGCTGAAAAAAGACGCTAAGGACATTGAATTTATCCGTTCGCTCGGGCGTTCAAGGTGGGACGGAACCGCCTTTTGCTGGATCATCCCGAATCATCCGGGACAGATTGAGAAACTGAATCGGTATTTTGGTGCGAGAATAGAGTGGGAAGAACCGGACGGGGCGGCAGGTAAGTCTCCTCTGATCGCACCGGAGCCGGATACACTGATCATTCGGAAGCATGTTGAGGGGAGGGTGCAATTGTTCGTCCGATATCATCCCGGGTTGATCAATATGATTAAAAAGCAGCCGTTCCATAGCTGGGATCCAGTAAACCTTTGCTGGACCCTGCCCCGTACAGAAAAGATCCTGGGACTTCTGGTCGATTTCTGCAGGCGGGCAAACTGGAAATGGGTGATAATAGATGCCAATGAACGGACATCCTGCAGGCCCAGGCCGCCGATTCAGGCGATGGACGGGTATCGGCCATGTCCTCCTGAATACCTGGAAAAACTTAAGGTAATGCGGTATTCGGAGAACACGATCCGGGTGTACCGGGAGTGTTTTGAAGAGTTCATCAACCATTTTCCGGGTAGGGAGATCGATTCGATCACCCACGAAAACATCCTTGGTTTTATGCGGTACCTGGTGGAGGAAAGGGGAATCTCATCCTCCTATCAAAACCAGGCGGTGAATGCAATCAAGTTCTATTATGAGAGGGTGAAAAAGGGTAAAAGGGATACTTACTATATCGAGCGGCCCAGGCGCGAAAAGGTCTTACCGGAGGTACTCAGCGAGATGGAGGTCAGGGCCATCCTTGGGGCTTTGGAGAACATCAAACACAGATGCCTGATCATGACTGCCTATTCGGCGGGTTTGCGTGTGGGTGAACTGCTCCATTTAAAGCCTGTCGACATTGATTCGTCCCGGATGCAGATCCGTGTCAGGCAGGGAAAGGGCCGGAAGGACCGTGTGACACTGCTTTCCACTCGTTTACTGGAGTTGCTGAGGCAATATTACCGGGAATACAGGCCGCAGGAATATCTGTTTGAGGGGGTGGCCGGTGGCAGGTATTCGGAGCGCAGTGTGCAGCAAATTTTAAAGCGTGCGTGCCGGAAGGCGGGGATACGCAAACACGTGACCATGCATACGTTGAGACACTCCTTTGCCACCCATTTACTGGAGCATAACACCGATCTGCGGTACATCCAGGAGTTGCTGGGTCATTCCAGCCCGAAAACAACCCAGATATATACGCATATCACCACGAAAGGGCTGGACCAGATTAAAAGTCCCCTCGATCATCTTGAGCCATAAAAAAAACATAGAATGAGTCGGAATTGCATGGGTATTGATTATATTTGGGGAGGAGAAAAATTCACATAAACTCTATATGGATGCTAACCGCAATGCGGTTAGCAAGGCGTTAGCGGTAATTTTACGAAAACGACATAAATACTAAAAAACAATCCGATGAAG
>CAYVVG010000012.1:0-65338 GCA_964455285.1 uncultured Prolixibacteraceae bacterium | reverse complement strand
GAGGGAAGTTTCGGATCCTGGCTGAAGCGGATCGTCGTCAACCGGTCGCTCGACTGCCTGAGAAAGAAAAAGGAGACGGTTTCGATCGACCAGATCGGCACCGACATCGCCGATACCGGTGAACCCGACCGCGAAGAGGATCTTCAGTTGCAGATGGCAGGGGTGAAAAGGGCCATAGCGATGTTGCCCGACGATTACCGGGTGGTGCTGACTCTTTTTCTGATCGAAGGATACGACCATGAAGAGATCGCACAGGTGCTGAATATCTCTAACCAGCTTTCGCGTACACGCTATTCAAGGGCCCGCCAGAAACTCCTGGGGCTGCTCCGGCAACATAAACTGACCACTGTTTTCAGCAATAACTGACCATGAACGAGCTCGAAAGATACATCACGGAAAACAGGGCCGGGTTCGATTCCGACGAACCGGCACCCGGACACTTCCACCGGTTCGAACAGAAACTCGATTCGATGCATCCTCAGCGGGGAGTGCTGCCCGGTCGCTCGCATCTTCTGAAGATCGCCGCGACCATCCTTCTGGTGGTGACTGCCGGGGCGCTTGCCATCGATCTCTCTTCGCACTTGCTCCGCGACCGGTTTGCCGTTGCTGGCGGAGAGGGGGACCTGCCGCTGGAGATCCGGGAGGCGATGCAGTACTACGACAGCCGGGCCGCCGAACAGGTGAAGACACTGAACCGGTTGTCGGCCGGTATTTCAGGGACCGGCGATGCCGGCAAGGCGGCCGACGGCCAACTCCGGGCACTCGATGCCTCCACCGTTGAATTACGCCGATCACTGTCGGCCGACCCGGGCAATGAACAGATCCTCGATGCGATTGTGCGAAACCAACAAATGAAAGAAACAGTACTTAATACACTGATAACCAGTCTTACACAAATAAAATACAAATAACCAGGCTGCCATGAAACCCATCGTAAAGATTTCGTTCTTCATCCTCGCTTTCCTGCTCATGCTGGGCATCAAAGGAGTTAAGGCCGGGGACGAGTACTCCCGGGTGATCCGCAAAGAGTTTGCCGTCAATGCCGATGCGCAGCTGACGGTGAACAACCGGTTCGGTAAGGTTCACTGCACCAACTGGGACAAGAACATCGTTGCCATCGAGGTTACGATCACCGTTGCCGCCACGGGCCAGGAAGCCGCCAACCGGAAACTCGACCGGATCGCGATCGATATCACCGGCACCCCCGATGCGGTCACTGCGGTCACCCGTCTCGACGATACGAAAGGCTCGAACAACGGGAGGTTCTCGATCGATTACAAGATCTCCATGCCGGTCGGGCTGAACCTCGATATCGTGAACAAATTCGGCGATATATACATCAACGAGGTGCAGGGCAGGGCAAGGATCGACCTCGGGTACGGCAATCTTGAGGTGAAGAAACTGGGGAATTCCGATAACCTGCTGGATATTAAATTCAGCAAGGCGAGGGTGAACTGGATAAAAGGCGCCGTACTGACCCTGAAATATTCGGAAATGGATATCGATTATGCGGGCAGCCTGCGGCTTGATTCAAAATTTTCAGACCTGGATGCCGAAAAGATCATCGCCCTGAATGTCGTCTTTGAAGGCGGCAAGCTGAACATGGAGAAGTCATCGGCCGTGGAAAGCCGGTCAAAATTCTCCGATATCGACATCGGCCGCATCGAACAGAGCCTCAGCCTGGATATCCAGTACGGCAACTGCGAGGTCAGGGAAATGGCTCCCGGATTTACCCTGGTGAATATCCGCAACAAGTACGGCGATGTGAATGTCGGACTGGGCAAAGAGGCGAAATACTCCCTCGAAGCCGAGCTGAAGTTCTGCGATATCGACTATCCCGAAGAACATGCCCGGTTCTCTTACCGGTCGGTCACCCATACGGGAAAGTCGCTGAAGGGAACCATTGGCGGCGAATCGCCCCTGTCGAAGGTCGTGATCCGTTCCGAGTACGGTGATGTCAGTCTGAATTAATCCATTACATAACACACAAACACAGCAATCATGAAAACGACAAGATTCTTTCCCTCGCTAACCCTGGTGCTTTTCTTTTTCGGGATCTCCGGGATACTGGCAGGATGCAATGTAGCCGGCGGCGTGCGCGGCGACGGTAACGTACTCAAGGAAACCCGCAAGGTGAGCCCGTTCGATGCCATCGACGTGTCGGGTGCCTTCGACATCGTACTGAAACAGGGAACCGTTGAAGAGGTAGTGGTAGAGGCGGATGCCAACCTGCTTCCGGTGATCCGCACCGAGGTTGTGGGTAACACCCTGAGGGTGGAAACCAAAAAGCCGGTGCGCCATGCCACGACCATGAAGGTCTTTATCACGGTAAAGGACCTCCGCCACATGGATGTCAGTGGCGCCGTCGATATCGAAACGGAAGGCCGTATCAGCGTTCCGGAACTGGACATCGATGCCTCGGGCGCTTCCGATTCGAAGCTGGAGATCGCCGTTCAGCGACTTTCTCTCGACTGCAGCGGCGCCAGCAAGATCCGCTTTTCGGGATCGGCCGCCAGCCTGGCCATGGATCTGTCGGGCGCTTCCGACATCTTTGCCTATGATCTTCTGACCGAGATGTGCGATATTGAGATCAGCGGCGCCGGGAATGCCCAGCTGAATGTGTCGAAGAAGATCCGCGCTGAGATCTCCGGTGCCGGAAGTGTCAAGTACAAGGGATCCCCCTCCGAAGTCGATCAGTCGGTCTCCGGCGCGGGTTCCATCCGTAAAGTGGAATAAGCAGGTTACCCGATCATAGCGAGGAAGTCGGTCTCGGAAAGGATGGGCACTCCCAGTTTCGTTGCCTTCCGGCGTTTTTCCGGACCCATGTTCTCCCCCGCCAGCAGGTAGGAGGTCTTCGCGGAGACAGAACCGGTGTTCTTGCCTCCGTGGGCCTCCACCGCTTTTTTTAGTTCGTCCCTTGAAAACCGGGTGAACACTCCGCTGACGACGAATGTTTTTCCGGCCAGTTTATCGCTGATCCTCGCAACGAGGGGCTCGTCGAGGGTAAAACGCAAACCGGCGGCCTTCAGGCGTGCAAGCAGCCCGCGGTTTTGTTCGTCGGCAAACCACCCGGTCAGGCTCCGGGCAATCCGGTCGCCGATCTCCTCCGCCTCGGTGAGGGTCTGATGATCTGCCGCCGCAAGCGAATCGATCGAGCCGAAATGCACCGCCAGTTTGCGGGCGACCGTTTCGCCCACATACCGGATGCCCAGGGCGTAGAGCACGCGGTCAAATCCCGTTTTCCGGGAGGCTTCGATGCCTTTCAGGATGTTTTCGACCGTCTTTTCCCGGAAGCTGATCCTTCTCTCCTTTCCGTCGTCGCCGGGCGGTAAGATCTTTTCGAGCCCGAACAGCCGGTCATAGGTGAGATCGTACAGGTCGGCAGCATTCCGCACCAAACTGTTGTCAAAAAGCACCTCGATCTTTCCTTCGCCGAGGCTCTCGATGTTCATGGCTTTCCGGGAGATGAAATGCTCCAGGCGCCCTTTGATCTGCGGGGGACAGCCGGTTTCGTTCGGACAGTACCAGGCCGCTTCCCCTTCATTCCGCAGCAGGGGGGTGCCGCATTCGGGGCACCGGGTGATGAAACCGAACGGAAATGCATCAGGCGACCGCTGCTCCTGCACCACGCCGGTGATCTTCGGAATGATCTCGCCTCCCTTCTCCACCCACACTGTGTCGCCGGTGCGCACATCCAGGCTGGCGATGACATCGGCGTTATGCAGCGTAGCCCTCTTCACCACCGTGCCGGCCAGCAGGACCGGCTGCAGGTTGGCCACAGGGGTGACGGCGCCGGTGCGACCGACCTGGAAACTCACCGACAGCAACCGGGTAGCCGCTCGTTCGGCCTTGAATTTGTATGCGATGGCCCACCGGGGCGATTTCGCGGTATATCCCAACATCTCCTGCTGTCGCAGGTCATTCACTTTGATCACCACCCCGTCGATGTCGAACGGAAGATGCTCCCGCTCCTTTTCCCACGTTTCGAGGTAATCGGTGATCTCGCCGATGCTCTTGCACCGGACCGCGAATTCCGATACTTTAAAACCCCACGATTTCGCAGCCATCAGGCATTCGTAATGCGTCTTGTACGGGAGGTCCCTGCCCGGAAGATAATAGAAAAAGCTGTCGAGGTTCCTGCGCGCCACCTCCCCCGAATCCTGCATCTTCAGGCTGCCCGAAGCCGCGTTCCGGGGATTGGCAAAGGGTTCTTCCCCTTCGGCGCTCCGCTGTGCATTCATCTTCTCAAAGCTGGCATGTGGCAGGATGACCTCACCCCTGATCTCGAATTCATCGGGAAAACCGCTGCCTCGGAGTCGGAGGGGAATGCTGCGGATGGTCCGGACGTTGGCGGTGACATCGTCTCCCTGTACTCCGTCACCCCGTGTGACCGCCTGGGACAGCCGGCCATGACGGTAGGTCAGGCCGATGGCCACCCCGTCGAATTTCAGCTCGCAGACATATTCCACATCGTCGCCGATCAGCTTGTGGATCCTCGCTTCGAACTCCCTGATCTCCTCTTCGGAATAGGTGTTGCCCAGCGACAACATGGGGTATTTATGCGTCACCGGCTTGAATTCGCGGGTGATTTCCCCTCCGACCTGCAGCGACGGGGAATCGGGTTCCCGCAGGTCGGGAAACTCATTCTCCAGCCGGATGAGCTCCTCCATCAGCATGTCGAAATCATAGTCGCTGATGACCGGCCTGGAAAGAATGTAATAGTTGTAATTATGCTTCCGGATCTCTTCCGAAAGGAATGCGATCCTGTTCTTTGCCTCCGAACCCATCACGCCAGCACCGTCCACTCGTAATAATGATACCCGTATTCGATGGGATTGATGCCCATGACGGGGATCTGGGCCGCGTTGAACATCAGCTTTTCATCCCACGCCGACAGGCTGAAGCCGGCAAATTCGATATTCGGGCGTGTCATGATCATGATCAGGTCGGCATTATGGACGACGCCATAAGAAATGATCTGGTCGGCGAACGACGGCGCAGGTTCCGCCATGGTCACGGAGTATAGCACTTTCTCGGCATCGAAGACCGTGGTGATCTGACGGGTGATGATCGTAAGGGCAGTGCGGCGGGCGGCTTCCTTCTCGGGCAGCACGATGATGTGGATGCGGGCTTTGAAGAGCTTAGCCATCAGTTTTGCCCACTGAACCGCCTGCCTGGGTTCCAGGTCGTTGCTGACAGGGAAAATGATGTTGCGGTATCCCGTTTTGAAGGCTCGTTTCTGTACCACCACCACCGGGATGGTCGACTCTTCCACAACCTTCATGGCATAGCTTCCGAAGACATGCTGCAACCCTTTCTTCCCGTGGGTCCCCATCACCATGATGTTGGCCCCGATCTCTTTCGAAACCATGTTGATGGTCGAAAAGATCGACCCCTCCACGGCCATGGTATCGATCTCCACTTCGTATTTCTTCGCGTAGTACTTCTTATACTCCCTCAACCGGGCATCAATGTAGTCGTTGCCCACCTGCTTTTTCTTCAGGTCGGCCCTTGTCTCTTTATTGATGATATGGAGGATGAAGGCTTTGTACCCGAGGTGCCGGGCCAGTTTTACTCCATGGGAAACAGCGTTGCCTGCCACTTCCGAGAAGTCGGTAGGGATCAGTACGATGCTGTTGTACTTGGGGTCCTGTTTCTCTTTTGCCATATGGGTTGGTTTATAACTTTCAGAAAAAAAACTGTCCGCTAGTCCGCTTGTCCGCTAGTCCGCTAGTCCGCTTGTCCGCTAGTCCGCTAGTCCGCTTGTCCGCTAGTCCGCTAGTCCGCTTTTACTCCGGCCCGCTACTTTCCACATAACCCGAGCAGCATGGCCAGATGCTTCTGTTTTGTCTCCTCCCGCTGGCCGGAAGCCGACCGTGTAAAATAATGATGGTCGGAGAGGAAGCCGACCTGTATCCTGAGCCACTGTTTCAGGTCGGTTTTGAGGATCCCGAAACGGTTCCATTCATACTGCAACTGGAATGCCCTCAGAAAATAATCGTCCCTGCCCAGGTAATCAAGGTCGGCGTCGCAAATGATCATTTCGGAAGGAGTGGAGGGACGTTGCGGAAGCCGGGTCACCATGATCAGCTTATTAACCTCCCCGATCTCATCCGCCGAATACCCGAACTGCGGCAGGGTCTCGCTGGCCAGCCCGGCCGAAGCCGTCTCATGGTCCTGGTAACGGACCATCATTCCCGAGTCATGGTACACGGCCGCAGTCAGCAGCAGGAGCGTTTCACGCTCCCCGGCCTTCTCCGATCCGGCAATCCGCAGGGTAGCTTCAGTGACATCCAGCGTGTGATCCAGGCAGTGGTATGTCAGGGAAGGATGCAGCTCCTCCTTCAGCCGGCCGGTGATATAATCGTGCGCCGCCCTGTAATCCATGCATTTTTTTTGTAAATATAACAAATCCGTCCGGAAATGATCCGGTCGTGAAGATTTTCATCGGGAAGGTCAGGCTGACTGTTTCAGTTGCCGGATGGTCTGCAGGGGGTCGGGGGAAGAGAAGATGGTGTTGCCGGCGACGAGTACATCCACGCCCGCACCGATCAGCGAGGGGGCATTGGAGGTTGTTACGCCGCCATCCACCTCGACGGTCACCGGCAGATTACGGGTATGGATAAGATCCCGCACCGCGGCCAGCTTGTCCATGGTCCCGGGGATGAACGACTGCCCGCCGAATCCCGGATGCACCGACATGATGAGCACCAGGTCGGCCAGGCCGATTATTTCGCTGATGGAATGTACAGGGGTTTCCGGGTTGATCACGATCCCGGCGCGGGCTCCCAGTTCGCGGATGGTCCTGAGCGCCGAAGCCGGGTCGTCGCAAGCTTCGGCATGGATGCTGATGATGTCGGCACCCGCTTTCCTGAACCGCTCGAGGTACCTGACGGGATCGACGATCATCAGGTGAACATCGAGGATCCTGGTGGTGACCCTGCGTATCTGGCTGATCACGGAGAATCCGAAAGTGATGTTGGGGACAAAGAGCCCGTCCATGATGTCGAGATGGTACCACTCCGCCTCGCTCCGGTTGAGCATCTCTACATCCCTGCCCAGATTGAGAAAATCGGCTGACAACAGGGATGGAGCTATGATGGCCATTTACGTTTTCCGATTTACGGTTGTTTCTTCGTCACGCCGTCACGCCGTCACGCTGTCACGTCGTCACACCGTCACGCCGTCACCCCAGATAAGTCTTCAGAATCTTGCTCCTTGACGTGTGCTTGAGCCGCCGGATGGCTTTTTCCTTGATCTGCCGGACCCGTTCGCGGGTGAGGTCAAACTTTTCGCCAATTTCTTCGAGGGTCATGGGATGACTTCCATTCAGCCCGAAGTACAGGCGAACTACGTCGGCTTCCCGCTGTGTGAGCGTGGAAACGGCTCGTTCAATCTCTTTTTTAAGTGACTCGTACAGCAGGCCGTTGTCGGGGGTGGTGTTCTCTTCGCTGCGAAGGACGTCGTACATGGTGTTGTCCTCGTCCTGGACCAGGGGGGCATCCATGGAGACATGCCTTCCCGAGTTGCGCATCGACTCTTTAACCTCGTTTTCAGATACTTCCAGCAGGAATGCAATCTCTCCCGCGTTGGGTTCCCGTTCGTATTTCTGTTCCAGTTGGGCGTAGGCTTTGTTGATCTTGTTGATCGAGCCGATCTTGTTCAGCGGAAGACGTACGATGCGCGATTGTTCGGCCAGCGCCTGGAGAATCGACTGGCGGATCCACCAAACGGCATAGGAGATGAATTTAAACCCGCGTGTTTCGTCGAAACGCTGGGCTGCTTTGATCAGTCCGAGGTTTCCTTCGTTGATCAGGTCGGGGAGGCTCAGGCCCTGGTTCTGGTACTGCTTGGATACCGAAACGACGAAGCGGAGGTTGGCCTTGGTAAGCTTTTCCAGGGCTGCCATATCGCCCTGTTTGATCCTCTGGGCGAGCGACACCTCTTCGTCGGCGGTGATCAGTTCCACTTTCCCGATCTCCTGCAGGTACTTGTCGAGCGATGCAGTTTCACGGTTGGTAACCTGCTTGGTAATTTTAAGCTGCCTCATGAGAACCGGATTAAGTGTCTGATGGATGGTCCAGTCTACGTAAAAATCTAAGGCGGGTTACGCCGGAATTAATTTCTGGGGCCGCGGTTTTCGCCGCCGTGCCCGTGCCCGCGATCGGGCCTCGGCTCGTGCCTCTTCTCCACATAGCCCTCCGGTTTCGGGAGCAGGATACGGCGGGAGAGTTTCAGCTTGCCGGTCTTCTGGTCCACATCGATCAGCTTCACCTCTACTTCGTCGCCCACTTTCAGGGCCTCTTCCACCTTCTCGAGCCGTTTCCAGTCGATCTCCGAAATGTGAAGAAGGCCGTCCTGGTTGGGAAGGATCTCGATGAAAGCGCCGAACGACTGAATATTCTTCACTTTGCCTTTGTAGATCTCTCCCACCTCGGGTACGGAAGCGATCCGCTTGATCTTCTCGATCACCTTGTTACGGGCCTCGAGGTTGTCGGCCACGATATCGACCACACCAAAATCGCCGATCTCTTCGATGACGATGGTCGTACCGGTTTCGCGCTGCATCTCCTGGATCACCTTACCTCCCGGTCCGATGATGGCGCCGATGAATTCCTTCGGAACCTTCATCTGGAATATCCTGGGAACGAAGGGTTTGAAATCTTCCCTCGGTTCGGCGATGGTCTTCTGCATCTCCCCGAGGATGAACATCCTGCCCTGGCGTGCCTGGGCAAGCGCTTCGCGGAGGATGTCATACGAAAGGCCGTCTACCTTGATGTCCATCTGGCAGGCGGTGATGCCGTCACGGGTGCCGCATACCTTGAAGTCCATGTCGCCCAGGTGGTCTTCATCGCCCAGGATATCGGAAAGGACGACGTACCGTTTGCTGTCGGTGATGAGCCCCATGGCGATCCCCGACACGGGCTTTGCGATCTTGATACCGGCGTCCATCAGAGCCAGCGTTCCCGCGCACACAGTGGCCATGGAAGAACTGCCGTTGGATTCGAGGATATCGGAAACCACGCGGATGGTGTAAAGGTTTTCGGGCTCCTGCGGGATCACGCTTTTCAGCGCCCTGAGGGCCAGGTTGCCGTGGCCGATCTCGCGGCGGCCCGTGCTCCGGATGGGTTTCACTTCGCCGGTGGCGAAAGAGGGAAAGTTGTAATGTAGCAGGAAACTGGATTTGCCTTCGATGATGGCGCCGTCGATGGACTGCTGGTCCAGTTTGGTGCCGAGTGTCACCGTGGTCAGCGACTGTGTTTCACCGCGGGTGAAGATCGCCGAACCATGAGCGGCCGGGAGATAGTCAACCTCTGACCAGATCGGACGGATCTCGTCGAGCCCGCGACCGTCGACCCGCCGGCGTTTGTCCATCGTGGCATTGCGGATGGCTTCCTTCTCAATATCATGATAATAACGCCCGAGCATGGGTGCGGTTGCCGCGAGTTCCTCTTCGGTCAGGGTGGCAACAAAGTCCTCCTTGATCGAATCGAGGATCCGCTTCCGCTCCTGCTTGTTGGCGATGCCGGCAGAAGCCATCTCATAAATCTTTCCGTACGTGGCCTGGCGCACCCGTTCTTTAAAGGCCGGATCGTTCACCTCGTGACAGTATTCACGCTTGGTCTTCGACTTCTCGACCAGGTCGCCGAGTTCGGTCTGGATGCGGCACTGCACTTTAATGGCTTCGTGGGCGAATCGGATCGCTTCCACCATGTCGTCTTCGGATACCTCTTTCATCTCACCCTCGACCATCACAATGTCCTTCATCGAAGCTGCCACGATGATGTCGATGTCGGCATTGGTCATCGAATCGATGGTGGGGTTGATCACCAGCTGGCCGTCGATGCGGGCGACGCGCACCTCCGAGATCGGTCCGTGGAAGGGAATGTTGCTGACCGTCAGTGCCGAGGAAGCCGCCAGGCAGGCGAGGGCATCGGGCAGGAAGTTGGTGTCGGCCGAGATCAGGGTTACGATCACCTGGACTTCGGCGTGAAAATCGTCGGGAAAAAGCGGGCGCAGGGCACGGTCGATGAGCCGCGAGATGAGGATCTCGTAGTCCGACGGACGCGCTTCACGCTTGAAAAAGCCACCCGGGAAACGTCCGGCGGCAGCATATTTTTCACGGTATTCAACGGTTAACGGCATGAAATCGACATTCTCCTTGGCATCCTGCATGGCAACCACGGTGGCGAGCAACATGGTATCGCCCATCTTGACAACCACGGAGCCGTCGGCCTGCTTGGCCAGCTTGCCGGTTTCGATCATGACCTCCCGACCATCGGGCAGGTTGAAGGTTTTTATTATTCCATTCATCTTTTCTAGCTTTCAGATAGTAAAAGAGGCAATTTTCACATTGCCTCTTTTGGATTTAAATAAGGGGAAAAATTCCAAGTTTACTTGCGGATACCCAGTTTCTTGATGATGTCACGGTACCGTTGAATTTCTTTTTTCTTGAGATAGTCCAGCAACTTGCGCCTCTTGCCGACCATGATGACCAGCGAACGCTCGGTGACCATGTCTTTCTTGTTGACTTTCTGGTGTTCGGTCAGGTGCTGGATCTTCATGGTGAACAGGGCGATCTGCGCTTCGGTCGAGCCGCTGTCAAACTCCGATTTTCCGTACTCCTTGAAAGCTTTCTTCTTTACTTCGGGTGCTAAATTCATTTTTCTTCTTGTTGATAAATACGTTAAAGGCCTTTAAAACGGGCTGCGAAATTATGAAATTCTTTTGGATTTGCAAAATAAATTATCTGGCAAAAGAACGGGGGCAGGGACGACGGATTCAATGGAAGCATGAGATGTGCCCGCCAGTTTGTACCTTTGTATAAATAACCCATTTATGGATAAGTTTTCCGAAGAATTCCGTGTCAGGGGCGAGGAACTGGTTGAAAAGGTGAAGCAGCTGATCCACGAGGGCAACGTCAGGCGCCTGATCATCAAGGATCAGGATGGACATGTTTACCTGGAGATCCCGGTCACCATCGGCGTGATCGGCGCCCTCTTCGCTCCCATGCTCGCCGCCGTCGGGGCAGTTGCCGCCATGGTGGCCGACCTGAAAGTGGAGGTGATCAGGGACGAAGAGAAGAAGGGTGACGAGTGACGGCGGGCTATTGGACGTCGGATACCCGGGCCTCCTCCAAGATCACGTCGTAAAAGTAACCCGAACCGAAATCCTTGTTCAGCGCAACGACGCCCGTGAATGTCGCGGTTCGTCCCACCGCGACACTGTCGTTCGTGGTCACCGTCAGGTCGAATTTCTCATTCCATCCCGTACCGTCCTGGATATGCGCCCAGTTCCGGCCCATGATCTGATCGTTGAACCGGGTGACCACTCCCCGGAGTATGACTTTTTTCCCGGCATAGGATGCGGGATTTTTATAAAGGCTTTCAAGGGTTATCCCGCCGGGAGGTGTGGTGACCGAAATCTCCGACCATCGCTTCACCTCGACTTTTTTGGGGGTGAGGGGCTGGTTCGAAACGGGAGCCACAGGAGCGAGATGGCTGCTCGGGTCCTGCACGAACTGGATGGAAGGGAAGGTCCGGCCAAGTTCGCGGCTGGTGAAATTCTGCATCTCGTATGACTTGGTGTAATATACCGAATCGCCCGGTTTGACGTCGGTCCTTACCACCGCCATCCAGTACTCCTTGTCCTCCTCCGCCACGTTGAGGTATGTGTAATTGCTCGTCTGGATCACCTCCTTGATAATCGCCCCGTGTGTGCCCGGCGGTAATGTCTTCTTCGGGGAGCCTGTGCGATAACAGGTGGTGACCACAAATAGGACGCCCAGCAGAAGCAGTACAGCGGTGATGACGATCTTGTTCTTTTTCATGAATCTGATTTTTCTGATTTTTAAACGGACGGCAAAGATACTGATTTAACCTTTCTCCCCCTGAGGTGCCCGGTCAAGTGCCCGGGCAGTTCAGAACCGGTGGGTCAGATTGACATAGATGCGGCTTCCGGTCGACCGGGAATCAAAGGTCGCCTCCCCGTTCAGTCCCAGGTAGAATTTCCGTGCCATCCGCCAGTTCAGGCTGATTTCTCCCATGTGCTGAACCTGGTTAAACCCGGTTTGGGGAAACTTGTACCGGATATACCGGTAGTTCAGCCCTGCCGACACCTTGCCCGTTGCAAAGTCTTTGAAAAGCCCTGCGCTGTATATCCCGCCCGACAGGTAAACGGTTTCGACCAGGGTGGCCGACAGGGTGAAGTCTGCACCGATCCCGGGCAGGCTGCGGTAAGTGGCGTATCCGTAAAAATTCTTAGTCGGCCGGAGGTCGCCTTTTTCATTCCGGTAGCCGGCCTGGACCCCCAGTGTCAATGGTTTGGCGGGCTGCCCGGTCAGTTGCAGAACAAACCCGCGGACCGTCGCCGACTCCAGGAGTTGTTCCACGAGGTTACGGTAAATGCTGTAATAGATGATGTTCTTCCGTTCGCTGTACGAGACCGAAACGGACAATTGCCTCAGGGGCCGGTAACGCAGCGATAGATACAGGTTGGAGAGGGAAGGGGAGGCGGTTTTCCGGTACACGGTATCACCGCCTGCGGCTGTATCGGTGAGATCCGCTTTGACGCGGTACACCTCCGCCTCGGCCGACCCGAAAAAGAAGAGATTCTTCACCAGCGAGTTGCTGTGCTGCAGGTAGGCAAAACGCCGGTCAGTGCGGCCGTCGTTCGCCTGGTTCAGGAACGCCAGCGTGGTTTGCATGCTGCCGTACCGCCCGGCAAAGTCGTGCCCCAGGTACCCTCCCGCCTGCAGCAGCCTGGAATCAAAGCCGTAATCGGCCATTCGTGGCCTCAGTCCGGCAACCAGGCCGAGGGTGAAGGAGCCGGTTTTAAATTCATACTGCAACCCGTCGACGGCGCCGGCATTCGCGATCCGGGGATTTACCCGTCGCCCGAGCCAGAAGCGATGACGCGGATGGATGTCGTATTTCAACGCCAGGCTGTAGACCTTCAGGCCATTGAACAGGTTGCTGCCGATCGGCTCCCACCGACCCGGCCGGTGAGCAAAAACGAGGTAGGTTTCGGCCGATAACCGCGACCCGCCGATGTTTGTCAGGTTCATCGACAGGGTGTACCTCAGCCGCTGCGATGCCTCTGACTTGCCGGAAAGGTAGAAGGTGGATGCTGCCGACAGATAACCACTCAAAGCTGGTTCCACCGATCGGGGTGATGATGCGGGCCGGGTGACGGTGGAGGCGGGGGCTGCCGCTTTCTCCGGAACGGGAACAGGCTCCGGAATGGCAGGGGTGACGGCTTTTTTCTCTTTAATTGCCGTCACCAGCCGGTCGCCGGCGGTGAACCGGTGATCGCCGACCGGTTCGCCGACACATGAAATGGACGACAACTCCCTGACCACCAGAGCCGGAACCGGTTGGCCGCCGCTGAGAACAAACAGGGTATCGCCCGGTTCGATGCCCCCGGTCGATGCGAATTTCACATACACATTGCGTGACGAAACATAGGAGACCTGGCCTTCACGGATCTCCCCGCGGCCCTGCCCGAGAAGGAACATTCCGGGGAGAAGGATGAACACGAATGACAGAAAATATCTCATGGGGCGGGAGTTATTCTTTGCGATCGATGATATTCATCATCCGGGGAACATTACCCTGGGGATGACAATTGTAGCATGCCGCGCTGGTGTAAGAATAGCCCGTCACACCTTCATGCTCGTTGCTGGTCTGCGATTGCGGATGGCAGGCAGTGGTGCAGGTGAAGACCGAATAATTGGCCGGGTTCGTATGGCAGTCGGTGCAGCCATTCCACTCCCCGTTGTGCTTGCCGCTGTAAATCGGGAAGTAAAGCCCGTCATGGTCCCAGTTGGCAGGCGTCCAAGCCGTCTGGGTATGGCAATCGCCGCAGGTTAGCGGGAACTGCGAGGCGGCGTGCGGGGGATTCGTGGTCGTGTTGTATTTCTCCTGGTGACACCCGGCGCAGGTGTTGGGAGTCGCCGAATAGTTGCCCTTGTGACAATCGCCGCAGTTGTTGATGAGGGTGTGAGCGCCGGCCAGTATATAATAATTGTTGTGGATGGGGAACAGGGCCGGTTTCCACCCGGGTTCGGTCGTGTGACAGTCCTTGCAGGTGGTGGGTAGTTGTAGGGAGGTGTGGTTCGGGTTGACCGACTGGTTAAAAGCCTGCTGGTGGCAGGCATAACAGTCGGTGGGTGTCCCGGCATACCCGTTCGTATGACATTTGATGCATTCGGCCGAAAGATGGGCACCCGTAAGGGGAAAGGCAGATGTCGCATGGTTGAAGGTCCCTTCGGCGGTTCCGGTGGGATGGCAGGCAAAACAATCGGGGCTGTTATAAGCATAACCCTGGACCCCGTTGTGTTTGTCGTCCATGTCGGTACGGTTATGCTCGTGACAGTCGGTACAGGTGAACTGCGCGTAGCTGGCCGGGTTAGGATGACATTGACTGCAACTGCTCCATGTGCCGTTGTGCTTTCCCGAATAGATCGGGAACGACTTGGAATCATGATCCCTGAATTGGGCTGGTTTCCAACCCGGGTCGGTGGTATGGCACAGTTTGCAGTCAGTCGGGAATCCAAGTCCGGCATGGCCGGGATTGGTGGTGGCATTGTAATTGGCCAGGTGACACGAGACGCATTCCGGCGAAGTGTTCGAAAAACTGCCCCCGCTATGGCATTTCCGGCAATCGTCAATTGCATGTCCCAGGGTGAGGGGGAAGAAATTGTGGTTGATCCCCGTTCCTGTCCAGGAAAAGGCATTCAGATCGTGGCAGTCGGTGCAGGAGGTGGAATATTTTCCGGCCACATGGTCGGGATTCCTGGCCGACACAAAGTTGCTCCGGTGACAATCGATGCATTCGGTTCCCCGGGGGCCGAAATGAAGGCGACTGGCCGACGCGTCGGTATGGCAGTCGAAGCAATCGGCCATCTGGTGCGCTCCTGCTAACGGAAAGCGCCCCCTGCGGTGCATTTCGGTCACATTGCTCACGATCCAGGAGGCGGGTGTGTGGCAACGGCCGCAATCAGGACCCAGTGTCTGCCCGTGAACGTCGGTATGGCACTGGCTGCACTCCGAAGCAACGTTGGCGAACTCCAGGGTGCGGTGACATTGCCTGCAGTTCACGTCCCGGTGCTGGCCGGTCAGAGGAAAACGGGTGGTAGCGTGGTCAAAGGCCAGCGTTTTAAGGTCGACCGACCAACCCGATGTGGTGTGACAGTTCAGGCAATTGGCCTTGAACCCTTCTCCGTGGGGAGAGGTCTGTGCAAACCCGGCTGTGACAGCCAGTACCCACACCATCAATGATGACAGTTTTCGCATTTGAATTCCGGGATTTTGTAAAAGATATAAGTGGTGCCCTTATCGACAAGCTGTTTGTGACAGCGGTCGCAGGCCAGTTCCGCATGCCTGCCTTCCAGCGGGAACCGGGTTTTGGCATGATCGAACCTGACCGCCGGACGGAAAGCCGACTCGCCGTGGCACCGGTTGCAGTCCGTCTCTCCGGAAACCTTGAACTGACCGGCATGAACATCGGCATGACAACCCGAGCATGCTTTGACTAATCCGTTGAATTTTTGATAATTGCGATTATTTTCCTTTTTAAAGTGACACGACCGGCAGGGCTGGGAGGCATGAGCCCCGGCCAGGGGGAAATCCGTGCGGGTATGATCGAAGGTGATCTTGCTCCACCGGGATTCGGTGTGGCAGTTTTCGCAGGCTGATCCCGGGTAATATTGGTCGGAGATCTCGGGCCGGTGGATGTCGGGATGACAATCGACACACATGGAGCCAATCTGCCGGAAGCGCCACATATCCCCGGTTCCTGACTCGTTCTTTCGGTGGCAGGCGATGCAGGGGGTGGCCAGGTGCGATCCCCGGAGGGGGAATACCCCCCGGTTATGCTGGTCGATACCGTATGTATGCCCGGTAAAACCTTCCACCCGGTGGCATTCGGAGCAATCGGGGCTGGTCCCGTTCCGGGCCAGCTGACCCTGGTGGTGATCGGAGTGGCAATCGGTGCACCGGTCGAATTTCATCGCCTGGGTCAGCCGTGTTTTGTGACACCGGTTGCAGGCAACGGCGGCGTGTTTCCCCTGCAGCGGGAAATCCGTGCGGCTGTGATCGAAATTCTCCACTCCCCGGATCATGCTGAACGACTGCTCGGTGTGGCATTGGGAACACTGACGTCCGAACCGGCCCTGGTGCGGGTCGGTGTGGCAATCGCTGCAGTTGTCGTGTCGGACATCCTTGAATTCCTGAAATTTCAACCCATTCCTGACCCAGGTCCGATGGCATGCCGTACAGGGCACATCGCGGTGTTTGCCGGTCAGTTGAAACCGGCTTTTCCCATGATCGAACCGCACGGCAGGCCTGAACGATTCCTCCCCGTGGCAGTCGGTGCATACGGATGAGAGTGTCTGCTGGTGGTAGTCGTCGTGGCAGTGCAGGCATTCGGTTCCCAGCCCGAGAAAGGTGAATTTCTTTTTTTTGACCTTCGGATCGCGGATCAGGGCGTTTTTATGGCAATCGGTGCAGGTCCGCTTCGTGTGAGCCCCTTTCAGCGCATAGCCGGTCAGGCTGTGATCGAACTGGTCGCGGTTGAAGCGGATGATCTGGAAGTTGATGCCGTGATGGTCGCTGTGGCAGGAGGCGCACTCCTTGCCGCGCACCCCGGCCGAAGCATGATATCCTTTCCCCGCGGCGACCCGGTCGCGGATCTCGGCATGACATTCCATGCATTTCTGGCTGGAAACTTTCTGACCGAGGACATGACACCGGGTGCAGTTGGAAATGCCTTCGAGCCCGGAATGGACCCGTGCCAGCGGACCGGGAGACAACTGACCATATCCCTGCAGTGAAAGGAGGAAAAGAGCAGCGAAAAGCCACCTTCCACCCCCAGCCAGTATTTTTTTAAATATTTCCATCATTCCAACACTCCTTCATTCGTGTCTCAGAAGCGCTTCACCATACTTCTTCGTGATCCGGATCCCGGTCTTCTGCAGGAACTGTGTCGGCAGTTCTCCTCCTGCAAATATATAGACCAGGTCGTTCGGTTCCTCCGAAAGGTTCCCTTCACCGGCTGCGATAACGACGGTTTCGTCGCGGATCTCGACAGGTGAGGTGTTGAAAAGCACCCTGATCCTGCCGGTTTCCATGGCCTGCCGGATCAGTTCGCCGTTCTTCGGCTTGATCCGGCTGAAGGCACTGCTGCGGTACGACAGGGTGACCGTGTTGGCGTCAGCCAGCAGCAGGGCAGATTCTATCGCCGAGTCGCCGCCGCCGACCACCAGGATCCGCCTGCCGGTGATGTTCTCGGGTTCCAGCAGCCGGTAAGCCACCTTGGGCAGCGATTCTCCGGGGATCCCCAGCTTCCTGGGAGTCCCGCGACGGCCGATCGCCAGAAGCACCTGGTGGGCGCTTACGGATTCGCCCCCGGCCGTGTCGATGCGGAACCCGCCGTCGATCGCGATGATGTTCTCCACCCGTGCGTTTTCCCGGATGGAGATATCATTTTGCCCCAGGGCCTTCTGCCATAACGCAAGGAGCTCCGCCTTGCTCGTTTCCGTAAAACGGACCTTGCCGTAAAGAGGCAGTTCCATGGGGGCTGTCATGACCAGTTTCGATCGGGGAAAAGTGAATACGGTTCCTCCCAGGGTGTCCTGTTCGAGGGTGAGAAAGTGCAACTGGTGTTTTTTAGCAGTAAGGGAGGCCGAGATTCCGGCGGGACCGGCACCAATGATCACCAGGTCGTACCCGGCTCCATGATCCTTATTTCGGGCCCTGACCATATTCACGACAGCCTGACGGCCCTGTTCCACGGCGTTCCTGATCAGACCCATGCCGCCCAGCTCGCCGGCAATGAATATCCCGGGGATGTTGGTCTCGAAGTTGGCATTGACATGCGGAAGTTCCACGCCCCGTTGTTCGGTACCGATACACAGGGTGATGGCCCGGGTCGGGCAGGCATGAAAGCAGGCGCCGTGTCCGACGCAATGGGAGGCGTTGATGGTGGTTGCCTTTCCGTTGTGCAGGCCCAGGATGTCCTTTTCGGGACAGGCAGCGATGCACGCCCCCGTTCCGATACAACTGCCCGTGTCGATGACGGGGTGCAGGGAGACGGGCTCAAACACACCCTCCTGCTTTGCCAGGGCGATCTTCTCTTCCACACGGCGCGTGTTCTTTCGCTGTTTCCGGAGGTAGAGAAGGATGATGACCACGCACAGCAGCAGGGTCGATCCATAGATCAACAAGGGTTCGGTCATGGCCTGCAGGATTAAAAGATCCATCGGTAGCCGAACAGGATGGTCACACCGACATGAATGATCATGATGATCAGCATTACAATGGCAAAGGGAAGATGGGCGACATGCCAGTAGCGGAACAGGTTCTGCATGGCAGTCAGCCGGGCGATCCGTCGCGACAGGATCCGGTCTCGCTTTACCATCCGCCGGAACTCGCGGTCGCCGGCCGTTCCCGTCCCGGCGCCGGCCGTCTCCCTTTCACGGATCTGCCGTTCCAGGTCGTCCTTTACCGTCCTGACTTCCTGCAGGCTCATCTCCCGTCCTTCAATTGTCCTGGGTATCTGGATGTATATGAACCGGCCTGCTATACCACTGAGGAAAACCGCCACCATGCTCCAGAAACTGACCGATACCAGTCCGCCGAATTTGAACGAGGTGTGGAACAGTACCAGGATGGGTCCCAGGGTGCACAGAAAAATGTGAAATTCGAGCCAGTGGCGTAAGATCCCAAGCCGCGACAGCGATCGTACCCGTTTCCGTGCCATGTAGGAACCCACTCCGGCGAGCATGCACAACGAGCCGGCGATCCCCAGCCCGTGGCCCCAGGGGCCGCTGGGCTTCAGCGACAGGTAATCGGGATGAAAGGCACGTTCCTCCAGCCCCAGGTGGTAATATGTCCATCCGTTCAGCGTAAGAAAGAGCAGGGAGGCTGCCACGAGGATGACCAGAAGGCATATGTACGTGATATAAGTGGGTCGGGTCATAGCAGAAATGGGTGTGACCGGTTGTATGGGTCCGTTTTCCGACAAAAATAAGAGAAATGGCGGATACTTGCCAAACAGGAACGTATGAAAATAGCTAAAAGTATTCAACCGTAAAGAGGCGGTAAGCCAGCTCCGCCTGCAGGTGCAACATGGCCATGCCGTTGACGGTGGCGGCTCCCCGGGCATGCCCTTGTTTCATGAAGAGGGTTTGTTCAGGGTTGTAAACAAGGTCGTACAGCAGGTGGCCGGGGGTGAGGCCATCATAGGGAAGAGGCGGGCACTCCGCTGTACCCGGATGCATACCCAGCGGTGTGGTGTTGATGATGAAAGGGTGTTCCCTGAGGATCTTCGCAGTGAGGGTCGCGAAGGAGATCCCGGCACCGGCGTGACGGGTGACGATGTGAAAAGGGATCTGTTTCAGGGTCAGGGCATATGCCACGGCCCGTGATGCGCCACCGTTTCCCAGGATGAGGGCGGGTCCCCTTACCGGCAATCCCTCCAGCGAGGATAAAAAGGCGGGTGCGTCGGTGTTGTAGCCGGTCGTGTGAACGATGTTTCCCATCCTTCGGATGAGGATCGTATTTACGGCACCGACGGCCCTGGCCGTTTCATCGACTGCATCAAGCTGTGGAAGGATGGTGATCTTGTGGGGAATGGTGACATTGAGGCCCGCCAGTGAAGGATGCTCGTGCAGCAGGTCATGAAAACCGGTCAGCGATGGGAGCGGGAAGAGCCGGTATTCGTCATGACGGCGGCCGGTTTCCCGGAATTTCGCATGGAACCATTCCGGCGACCGGGAATGCTCCAGCGGAAACCCGATCAACCCAAAAATCATCTGTGATAGTTTTTTTCGCTATTTCGGCTGTTGTTTCTTCATTTTCGCCGGGAGGAAACTGAAAAAGGTATCGCCGCGCAGTCCCAGCCGCAGGGTTTCCAGGGGGATCAGTTCCGCCGGGGCAATATTGCCCAGGTTCACATTGGCGCCGAAGTTCTTGATGAACCATACCTGCTGGGTTTTCAGTGGGGCTTCCCAGAGGATCTTGTCCGCCTGTACCTTGGATAAGATCTTGTGGATCAATTGAACATGGGCTTTTCCGGTTGCCCGGTAGATCCCGACGTTCCCGCTCTCCCTGGCTTCGCCGATCACTTTGAGCGCCCCGGCCTGGAGTTCTTTCTGCATCATTTCGATCCAGCGGCCCGGGGCGATGATGATGCCCGATTCTTTGGAGCCGACTTCGGAAAGCACCGTGTAATTCTTCGCCAGCTTGTTGATGAATCCGCATTTGATATCGTGGTCCATGACCATCGAGCCATCCGACACCTCGACCGTGTCGAGTCCCAGTTCATCGATGTACCGGAGGTAATCGTCAAACCGGTTGCGTACCACAAAAGCTTCGAAGAGCGTGCCGCCCACATAGACCCGGATCCCGGCCTGCCGGTAGATATTCACCTTTTCCTTCACGCCATTCATCACCATCGAGGTCCCGAAGCCGAGTTTGACAAAATCGGCCAGGTGCCCGGCTGCTTCGACGAAATCTTCCGCCTCGCGGATGCTGAGGCCTTTGTCCATGACCATGGCGATGCCGTTTTGCCGGGGTTTGACGGTGCGGTCAGGCAGGTAGGGCATTGTGATCTGAGTCATATGTAACGGTTTTTGGATTAGGAAATCCTGTAGGAACCGATGGCGGCCGTAATGCCGGGATGGTTGCGGGCTTCGGGAAAGGTCTTGAACAGGCGCTGGTGCCCCTCATAGTCCATTTCCAGCGCCTTCAGCAGATACTCTTCGCCTTCCTGTTTTCTACCCATCACGTAGAGGTAATAGGCCATGCCGTAATAATAGTCGGGATGGTCGCGGTGGTGTTGCAATCCCTCCTCGAGAACCCGGAACCCCTCGTCGAACTCTTTCCGGTCGGCATATACGATCGACAGGTCGAGCCAGATATCAACATCCTCCGGGTCGAGTTCGATCACCTTCCGGTAGGAACGGATCCCCTCGTCGGTCTCGCCCAGCTTGATCTGGATGTCTCCCTGGATAAACCAGTATTCCGGGATCGTCGGGGTGAGACGGATGGCTTTCTGGATAAAGGGAAGGGCCTCCTGGTGTCGTCCCGACTCGTCATAACACACACCCAGTCCCATCCAGGCATCGGCAAACTCAGGGTCGAGTTCGACGGCTTTGCGATAAGACCCGATGGCGGGCTCGAAATCCCTCAGCTTTTCGTAACATTCGGCAATGTAATAATGGGTCACCGGTTCGGCCTCTTCATAAAAGAGGGTCTCCCGGTATGTCTCGATCGCTTTTCCGTACTCCGCTATGTTGGCGTAACAGTTTGCCTTGTTGAAATATGCCGAAGAGAATGTCTCGTCGATCGCAAGTACGAAGTCGTAGGCTTCGATCGCTTTTTCGTACAGGTCGATGTTGCTGTAGGCAATGCCCAGGTTGAACCAGGCGGCCACCGAATAGGGATTCCGGTCGAGAAAACCGTTCAGGTACTCGATGCCCTGCGCGGTCTGCTGGGATACTTCACAGCAGAAAGCATATTCATAAAGCGCCGGGTCGTTGTCGGGATTCGCTTCAAGGGCCAGGAGCAGGTGCTCGATGGCCTTGTCATATTTTCCCATATTCTCGTATTCGAAGGCGATGCTCGAATGAAGCTCGTCGGGGTGGTCGGCGCCTTCGAGCGCCCGGGTATATTCACCGATCGCTTTTTCGGGTTTTTCCAGCTGGCTGAAGAGGTTGCCGCGGGCGATGAAGAGGTCGCTGTCGTGGGGCGTGGCCGGTTCCGTCTCCTTCAGGATACGCAGTGCTTCCCGGTCGCGCTTGACATTGATGTAATACTGGGCCAGCTTGAACATGACGGAAGGAGCTCCGGGATGCTGTTCCAGCGCACGACGGATCGTCAGGTAGGCTTTGCGCTGCTCGTTCCGGTAAAAGTAATATTCGATGATCTCCTCGAACTCATCCACATCGAAAAACAGATGCCGGTCCTCCCGGAGCATCTGTTCATAGCGCCCGACCAGCGACAGCGTTTCGCCGTCAAAATAAGGATCAAACGGTTCTTCCATCAGGAGATTTCTGCAAACTTACGAAAAAAACAAATACCGCCTATCCGGAATTCTTATACATTTGCGCTAAAATCGGCCATGACGCTGATAAAATCCATATCGGGCATCCGCGGGACCATCGGAGGATTGCCGGGAGAAGGCCTGACCCCGGCCGACCTGGTCAGGTTCACCTCGGCGTTCGCTGCGTTCATTCGCGAAACCCGGCCTGAAGGAAGGCTTCGCTTTGTGGTGGGCCGCGATGCACGCATCTCCGGGACCATGGTCAACCATGTGGTGATCGGGACCCTGTTGGGAATGGGTGCCGATGTGGTCGATATCGGCCTGACCACCACCCCGACGGCAGAGATCGCGGTGATCGGGGAGCGGGCCTCTGGCGGTATCATTCTTACTGCCAGCCACAACCCCAAAAACTGGAACGCCCTGAAACTCCTGAACGACCGGGGCGAATTCCTCTCAGGTGCCGACGGCGAGCGGGTCCTTGCGCTGGCCGCCGAAGGTGCGTACTCATATGCGCCGGTTGCCGACCTGGGATCCTGTACCTATGACAACACCTGGATCAGGAAGCACATCGAACAGATCCTCGCCCTTCCCCTGGTCGATCCCGAATCGATCCGGCGTGCACGCCTCCGCGTTGCAGTCGACGCCGTGAACAGCACCGGCGGAATTGCGGTGCCCGAGTTGCTCAGGGCATTGCAGGTGAATACGATCGACTGCCTGTACTGCGAACCCACCGGTCACTTCCCCCACAATCCCGAGCCGCTCCCGGAACACCTTGGCGAGATCTGCAAACATGTCACCGACAACAACGCTGATCTCGGGTTCGTGGTTGATCCCGATGTGGACCGGCTGGCCATCATTACCGAAACGGGCGAGCCATTCGGCGAAGAATATACCCTGGTGGCCGTGGCCGACTACGTGCTGCAGCATGAACCCGGAAATACGGTTTCCAACCTTTCGTCGAGCCAGGCGCTGAAAATTGTGACCGAGCGTAAGGGCGGAAATTATGCCGCATCGGCCGTCGGCGAAGTGAATGTGGTGCAGATGATGAAGGAGACCGGGGCCGTGATCGGCGGCGAAGGCAACGGCGGAGTCATTTATCCCCGGCTTCATTACGGCCGCGATGCCCTGGCCGGCATTGCCCTGTTCCTGTCGTACCTGGCGGGATCCGGGAAAAAATGCTCGCTGCTGCGGCAACAATACCCCGATTTTCACATCTCGAAAAACAAGATCGAGTTCCCGGTGGGCCTGGACATCGACGGTATCCTGGCCGCGATCGTCGAAAAGTATCAAAAACATCCCATCACGACCATCGACGGGATCAAGATCCATTTCGGCGACGAATGGGTGCACCTGCGACGTTCAAACACCGAGCCCATCATCCGCATTTACGCGGAAAGCGATATGCCGGCCAAGGCCGACAACCTGGCAAGAAAGATACTGAACGATTTCAAGGATATCCTCAACAACCGATGACCCATGCCACGGAAGAAAGCTAAAAAAGCAAGGAAACCGGTAAAGTACAAGGTGATCGCTTTTCAGGTGACCGCCCGCCAGAAAAAGTCTCTTGTCAACTGCGCCCGCCTGCATCACACCACGCCCAACAAGCTGATCAAGAAGGCGATCCGTCCGATGCTCGAGAAATACGCCGACCTCGCCGTTGCCCCCAACAAACCCGAAAAACACGAACAACTGCAACTCTTCTAGTCGCCACCCCACACCCGTTCCTCACCACTCACGACTCACCCCTTATAAGGCATCCTCTGCAGGATAGACCGGCCTAGCGTCACCTCGTCGGTGTGTTCGAGTTCGTCGCCGACCGATACCCCCCTGGCAAGGGTCGTAAGTTTCAGGCTGAATTCATTGAGTTTCCGGAAGAGATAAAACGAAGTGGTATCCCCTTCGATGGTTGTGGGTAACGCCAGGATCACCTCCTCAATGCCACCCGACGCCACCCGGGTCACCAGGTGATCGAGATGCAGGTCACGGGGGCCGATGCCCGCCACCGGCGAGATGATCCCTCCCAGCACATGGTACACCCCTGAGTATTGCCCCGTGTTCTCGATGGCCATCACATCCCGGATGTCCTCGACCACGCACACCGTCGCATGATCCCGCTTCGGGTTGACGCAGATGGCACACAGTTCCTGGTCGGAGATGTTGCGGCATTCGCGGCAATAGGTCACCTCGCTGCGCATGCTGATCAGCGACGTACCGAGGGATTCGACCTCGGCCCGGCTCTGCTTGAGGAGGTGGAGCGCCATGCGCAGCGCCGTCTTACGGCCGATCCCGGGAAGTTTGGCCAGCTCGTTTACGGCTTGTTCAAGGAGCCTGGAGGGTTGGGTCTGCAAGGAAATTTATTGTTTACTTTGCAAAAATAAATCATTTCCCGTTATGGTCCGGATCTGCTTGTTCGTCCTGTTGCTCCCTGGTTTCCTTTCGTCCTATGCGCAGGATACCCTCAATGTTACCGACAGCCGGGGACAAAAGCACGGATTCTGGAGAAAGGTCGATACAGCCGGGAGGATCGTATATGAGGGTCGTTTTATCCATGGGAAACCCGACGGCGACTTCCGTTACTTCTACCCCGACGGGAAATTGAAAATGGCATCCGCGATCTCGGCCGGGGGAAAGAGGGCTTTGACCGTATCCTACTTTCCCAGCGGAAAGAAGATGGCCGAGGGACGGTATCTGAACGAACAGCGCGACAGCGTCTGGCTTTTCTATGGCGAGAATACGGGTGCCCTGGCTTCCAGGGAACCCTATCGCGAAGGGAAGATCGACGGAATGGCCAGGATCTACTTTCCCGACGGCACCCTGTCGGAACAGCAGTACTACAGGATGGGTGTCAAAGATGGACTGTGGGAACAGTATTACTCCGACGGGAAACTGAGATTGAGGAGCGCCTTTAAAGCGGGTGAGAAATCCGGTGCCGTGAAGACTTTTTACAATTCAGGAGAGGTGATGATGGAAGGGAAGTATCTCCAGGGTCACCCCGAAGGCGAATGGACCTATTACGACCCCAACGGATCCGTCCGTAAAAAAGAGTTCTATCAGAAGGGGATCCTTCTGAAAACCGAACCGGAACAATGAGGACATTTCCGGAATTATCCGTTTGAGAACACCAGTCCGCCTCCTGCCGCATCGATCCTGATCTCCGAATCCCGCTCGACCTTCCCCTCCAGGATCATCTTCGACAGTTCGTTCAGCACCTCCCGCTGGATCACCCGCCTGATGGGGCGGGCCCCGTACAACGGGTCAAACCCCGAGCGGGCGATATGGCCGGCTGCCGCCGGCGTAACGGTGAGCTTCACCCCGTTCTTCTCCAGCATCTGCTGCACGCCCGCGATCTGCATGGCGACCACCTTCACGATCTCGTCCATCGAGAGCGGGCTGAACATGATGATCTCGTCGACCCGGTTGAGGAACTCGGGACGGATCGTCGATTTCAGCAGGCTGAACACCTGTTCACGGCTCTTCTCCATCTTTTCGGACCGGTTTATCTCCGTCGTCCCGGCCAGGCTCTCCTGGATGATGTGCGAGCCGATGTTGGAGGTCATGATGATGATGGTGTTCTTGAAATCGACCGTCCGGCCTTTGTTGTCGGTCAGGCGACCATCGTCGAGCACCTGCAGCAGGATGTTGAAAACGTCGGGATGGGCTTTTTCGATCTCATCGAGCAGGACCACGGAATAGGGTTTCCGCCTGACGGCCTCGGTCAACTGCCCGCTCTCTTCGTAACCCACGTAGCCCGGGGGAGCCCCGACCAGCCGCGACACGGTATGCCGTTCCTGGTATTCCGACATATCGATACGCACCATGCTGTTTTCGTTGTTGAAAAGGAATTCGGCCAGGGCCCGCGCCAGTTCCGTTTTTCCCACACCCGTGGTGCCGAGGAAGATGAAGGAACCGATCGGGCGTTTCGGATCCTGCAGCCCCGAGCGGCTCCGCCGGATGGCATCGGCTACTGCACGGATCGCCTCCTCCTGGCCGACCACCCTCCGGTGCAACTCTTCTTCCAGCAGCAACAATTTCTGCCTTTCCCCCTGCAGCATCCGGCTGACGGGGATGCCGGTCCAGCGGCTTACCACGGCGGCGATCTCCTCGGTGCCAACCTCCTCATTCACCATCGGGTTCTCTTTCTGGATCTCCGACAACTTCGCTTTCAACTGATCGATCTCCCTCTCTTTTTTCGGAATCCTGCCGTACCGGATCTCGGCCACCTTGCCCAGGTCGCCGGCCCGGTTGGCCTGCTCGGCTTCCAGTTTCAGGGTCTCGATCTCGTTTTTCTGCAACTGGATCGCTTCCACCAGTTCCTTCTCCGCCTTCCAGCGTGCGCGGAGCTCCTGCAGCTCCCCTTTGACCTGGGCGATCTCCGTATTGAGTTCGCTCAATCGTTCGGCGTCATCTTCCCTCCGGATGGCTTCCCGCTCGATCTCCATCTGGCGCACCTTTCTTTCGGTCTTCTCGAGTTCTTCGGGAACCGAATTGATCTCCAGCCGGAGTTTGGAAGCCGCCTCGTCGATCAGGTCAATGGCTTTGTCGGGGAGGAACCGGTCGGTGATGTACCGCTGCGAAAGCTCCACCGCCGTTACGATCGCCTCATCTTTGATCCTTACATGGTGGTGTGTTTCATACCGTTCCTTCAATCCACGCAGGATGGCAATGGCGTCGGGAACATCGGGTTCGTTCACCATGACCGGCTGGAACCGGCGCTCGAGCGCTTTGTCTTTCTCGAAATATTTCTGGTACTCCTTCAGCGTCGTGGCGCCAATGGCGCGCAAATCGCCGCGGGCAAGTGCGGGTTTCAGAATATTCGCCGCATCCATGGCGCCTTCACCGGCTCCGGCCCCCACCAGCGTGTGGATCTCGTCGATGAAGAGAACGATCTCGCCGTCGGCGGAGATGACCTCTTTGACGACGCTCTTCAGACGTTCCTCAAATTCGCCTTTGTATTTGGCGCCGGCGATCAATGCTCCCATATCGAGCGAATAGATCTGCTTGGATTTCAGGTTCTCGGGTATATCGCCGTCGATCACCCGGTGCGCCAGGCCCTCGGCGATAGCAGTTTTTCCCGTGCCGGGTTCCCCGATCAGGATCGGGTTGTTCTTCGTTCTCCGCGACAGGATCTGCAGGATTCTCCTTATCTCCTCGTCACGGCCGATCACCGGGTCGAGTTTGCCTTCGCGGGCCAGGTCGTTCAGGTTGCGGGCATATTTTTGAAGGGCATGGTAGGTGTCCTCAGCAGTAGGACTGCTGACCTTGCCTCCCTGGCGAAGCTGCCGGATGGCGGTCACCAGATCGTTCGCCGTGGCGCCGCTGTCCTTGAGCAACCGGCCGGCCGGATCGTTCCCTTCAATGATGCCCAGCAGCAGGTGTTCGATCGAAACAAAATCGTCTTTCATCTCCTTCGACAGGGTGACGGCCTTCTGCAGGGATTTGGAGGCTTCCGGCGACAGATACTGCTCCCCGCCGCCGACCTTTGGCAACGACCCGATCATCCGGTCGGTCACCTGCTGGATGGTCTGAACGTTGACATTCACCTTCTTCAACAGGTAGGGTGCGACATTTTCATCGACGGCCAGGATCCCCTTCAGGATGTGGATGTTCTCCACGGCCTGGTTCTGGAAAGCAGCAGCCACCTCCTGGGCCTTCTGCACCGCTTCCTGTGCCTTTACAGTAAAATTGTTAAAGTTCATCGTAATTCCTCCGTTTGTGTCCGGCTGACCCCCCGCAAAATCCCGGCCACGACCGTTCAGGGCCCGAAAGGATGAAAAATTGGCAGGGCATGCGCCGGATTCCGGCCTTTTTGGCTGTTCCCATGTGTGAAAAACTTTATACTAAAGACGGCTTTCCTGCGTTAAGCGTATCTCCGGAGAATCAAAAGAATTTGTTACTTTTGCCCCGGTATTGACAACCCGATGAAGCATCTCCTCGCTGCCATTTTCCTGCTCAGCCTTGCGACAGCCCGGGGCCAGGTGTCCGTTACGGTCAACCCGGCCGATACCACCGTGTGTTTCCGCGACAGTGTCATCTACCGTACACTGATCACCGGGGCGGGGACCGGAACGATCACCTACCGCTGGCAAAAGAATTATATCGACTATACCGGTCCAGGTGCTTCGGATTCCTTGCTGAAGATCTATCCGGTCGATGGCTCCTCGCAGGGTATTTACCGGTGCATTGTGACCGTGGAAGGGGCTGGTACGGACACGAGCAACGATGCCCTCCTGCGGATGCGGCCCCGGATGTACATTGATACGCTGTACCGGTACAACGACCTGGGATGCCTGCTGAAGATTGAGAGCGGAAAATACAAGCGGAACTGCATCGGGCAATATGCCGTCAGCGTTTCCGGAGGGACCCCCTTCACGGGCGACCGCAAATACATTTATAAATGGAATGCCGCCGGTTTTTCGGAAGATACCCTGATCTACGGGCTCTGTCCCGGTCGTTATACCTTCCGGGTGACCGATTCGGCCGGCTGTTCCCTCGACAGCGCTTACCTGGTCGATTTCCTTCATTCTCCGAAAGGAACTTTCGAGATCCTCCCCGACAGTGTCGTTTACCTGACCAAACCTGTTTTCGAGGTGAGTTTTCCCGCGACACTTCTCCCCGAGATCACCAACTGGACATGGAATTTCGGCGATTCCACTTCGGCCGCCAACGTGAACCCGGTGGCGCACACCTATGCCGATACGCTGAAAGAGGGGCAGGTGAAGGTGCGGCTGACCGTTACCGACCACAACGGGTGCGATACCACGTACACCCGCATGATCAGCCTGAAACCGGCCGAACTTGACATCCCCAACCTGATCACCCCCAACGGAGATTTCGTCAATGACAAATTCGCCATTGAACTGGTTGATGACCGCGAACGCGATTTCCGCGAGGCCTTCCTCACCAACGAACTGGTGATCTTCGACCGGTGGGGGAAAAAGGTTTTCAGCGCGGAGAATTATAAAAGCGAAGACTGGGAAGCCGAACGCCTGGCCGATGGCACCTATTTCTATGTGCTGAAACTCACCGCACAGACCACCACCTACCTTAGAAAGGGATCCCTGACCGTTCTCCGGGGGAAATAATGAGAAGAGAGGAGCGATTCAGGCGGGTGCTCGACTGGTTTCGTGAGAACCGCCCCGTGGCAGAAACTGAACTGGTATACCGCGATCCCTACGAACTTGCCGTGGCCGTCATCCTGTCGGCCCAGTGCACCGACAAGAGGGTCAACCTGATCACACCGGCTTTTTTCGCCTCCTTCCCGACTTTCCCGACTCTTGCGGAAGCCGCGGCCGAGGACGTCTTCGCCCTCATCAGAAGTTGTTCGTATCCCAATAACAAGACCCGGAACCTCATCGCCATGGCCCGGAAAGTGATGGAAAGTTATGGCGGCCGGTTGCCCGAAGAGGCAGATGATCTTCAAAAGATACCCGGCATCGGCCGAAAGTCGGCCAACGTGCTGGTCTCGGTGGCATTCAACAAGCCTGCCCTGGCCGTCGATACCCATGTATTCCGGGTGGCTGCACGCGTCGGACTTTCGGTGGGGGCAAAAACGCCCCTGGAAACGGAAAAGCAACTGGTAAAATATATCCCGGAGGAACTTCTGTCGATCGCCCACCATTGGCTGATCCTTCACGGACGGTACGTTTGCCAGGCGCGAAAACCCAGGTGCGGTGAATGCGGGATCAGGGAATACTGCAAATATCACCGCGAATTATCCTAACTTTGGAGAATAATTCTTTGATCAGATAATCCGGACAATCATGAACATGAAATTGAAAGTGGGCGATCCTGCCCCCGATTTCGAATCGGTGGACCAATCGGGCAACCCTGTATCCCTGAAACAGTTCAGGGGAAGCCGGGTGGTACTCTATTTTTATCCGAAAGACGACACTCCCGGATGCACGGCCGAAGCCTGCAATCTCAGGGATAACTTTCAGATCCTCAGAGAAAAGGGCATCGTCGTGCTGGGAGTCAGTCCGGACGATGAGAGGTCGCATAAAAATTTTTCTTCAAAATACGTATTACCTTTTGCCCTTATTTCCGATAAAGCAAAGAATATCATCATGGCCTACGGAGCCTGGGGCAAAAAAAAGCTGTATGGAAAGGAATATGAGGGACTGCTTCGCACCACCTATCTTATCGATGGTGATGGACGGATCGCTCATATCATCACAAAAGTCGATACAAAAAACCACACCGCCCAGATCCTGAAGGTCCTGGATCAAGATTAACCCGAAAGGGCGTGCACCGGCGCGCCCCTGTAAAAAAGGAGGAAAAGAACATGTCAAACGAACAGAACAAGGAAAAGATCAAAGCCCTGCAGCTGACCCTCGACAAGCTGGAAAAGACCTTCGGGAAAGGGACCATCATGCGCCTGGGCGACAACGTAGTAGAGCCTGTCGACGTGATCCATACCGGCTCGATCGGGCTCGATGCCGCCCTCGGCATCGGGGGACTTCCCAAGGGAAGGGTCATCGAGATCTACGGTCCGGAATCATCCGGCAAGACGACACTGGCCCTGCATGCCATTGCCGAATCCCAGAAAACGGGCGGTATCGCAGCGTTTATCGATGCCGAGCACGCTTTCGACCGCTTCTATGCCCAGAAACTCGGGGTGGATGTCGAGAACCTGCTGGTATCGCAACCCGACAACGGAGAACAGGCATTGGAGATCACTGAAAACCTGATCCGTTCGGGCGCGATCGATATCATCGTGATCGACTCGGTGGCGGCACTCACCCCAAAAAGCGAGATCGAAGGAGAGATGGGCGACGCCAAGGTGGGGCTCCAGGCCCGGCTGATGTCGCAGGCCTTGCGAAAGCTGACCTCGACGATCAGCAAAACGGCGACCTGCTGCATCTTCATCAACCAGCTCCGCGAAAAGATCGGCGTGATGTTCGGCAACCCCGAAACGACCACCGGAGGAAATGCACTGAAATTCTATGCCTCGGTGCGTCTCGATATCCGCCGTCAAACCCAGCTCAAAGAGGGGGAGGAGGTGGTGGGGAACCACGTGAAGGTGAAGGTGGTCAAGAACAAAGTCGCCCCGCCGTTCCGGAAAGCCGAATTCGACATCATCTTCGGTGAAGGGATATCCCGCGGGTATGAGATCATCGACATGGCGACCGAGATGAACATCATCAAAAAGAGCGGTTCGTGGTTCAGTTACGGAGATACCAAACTGGGACAGGGACGCGACGCCGTTAAAAAGATCATCATGGATAACCCGGAGCTGGCCGATGAACTCGAAGCCAAGATCAAGGAAGTTCTTATCAGTCACCCGTAAATGCATGAGAAACCTGGTTATTGCTGTATGCTGCCTGGCCCTGCTGGCTTCGTGCGGCCCGGGAGGAACCCGCGATGAGGGAAAGGCGCCGGCAGGCGATTCGGCACAATTGCAACTTGCTTCGCTCAACCGCCTGATCACCGACGATCCTTCCAACCCGGCCCCGTACAACCGGCGGGCAAGGTTTTACCTGCTGGAACGGCAGTTCGATCTCGCCCTGAAAGATATCCGTCAGGCGATATCGCTCGACTCGCGCAACGCCAGTTACTTTGTCACCCTCTCCGACATCTACCTGCTGATGGCCAATCCGGGCGAAAGCAAAAATGCGCTCGAAACCGCCTTGCGCATCGATGCTTCAAACACCGATGCATTGATGAAACTGGCCAAGTTGTACCTGATCATGAAGGACTACCGCAGTTGTCACGAAACCCTTAAAAAGTTGCTGGCCATCGACAACAGCTTTGCCCCCGGTTACTACATCCGGTCACTGGCCCTGCTGGAACAGGGCGATACCCTGAGGGCTGTCGATGACCTGAAAAAGGCCGTTGACTATAACCAGGAGTATTACGAAGCGCTGGTGCAACTCGGCGAACTCTACTCCATGCGCAAGGACAGGCTGGCCGAGCTTTACCTCAACCAGGCCCTCAACCTGCGCCCGGTCAGCCGTGAAGCACTCTACATGCTTGGGCTTTTCTATCAGGAAACCGGGAATTATGAAAAGGCGATCGCCACCTACCACCGCCTTTCAGTTGCCGACACAACCTCCAGGGAGGCCTATTACAATCCGGGTTATATCTGCCTTGTTTTCCTGCAGGACTTTCCCAAAGCGGTGCAGTTCTTTACCGAGGCGCTGAAGAAAGATCCCGGTTACACCGAAGCATGGTATAACAGGGGATATGCCTACGAACTGGCGGGGGATTACAAGAAAGCGTACGCCGACTACCAACAGGCACTGAAAGTGCATGTGAATTACGAAAAGGCGATAGAAGGGCTGAACCGGCTCGACCGGATCACCAGGTGATCTCATCGCCCGCCGGATACATGATCCCGTGAAGGGCTTCCTGGGCGTGCACCAGGCTGAATCCGTAGCGGTTTTCAAACAAGCGCCGGCATTCCCGAACCGCATTTTCCTTAAAGTGCCGTTTCGGATGCTGGTACAGCATCAGGAAGTCTTTCAAGTCCTGGTATGTGTCGGTGCAACATTCGGCGAGGCTTCCACGGACCGGATCGTGATGACTTCTCTCACGGAGATCGACGTAATAGAATTCATCGCGGGTTCCGAACTTGTTGTGGAGCACGTTGAACATCGCCTCCCATTGCTCCTCGGTGACATAATGTTCAACGGCATCCTCATCTGCCACCTCCACTTCCGGTAACAGCACACTTTTCAGGTAGATCAGGGGACCGACTTTCTGCAGGAATCCCATGATTTCCGCAGGCTCATACTCGTCGGCTTTCTCCAGGAAACGGCAGTACTCATTGGCTACAGTGATCAACTCCAGCACCTGGGTGGAATACAAGGGATCACTCCCCGCCATCGCATTGTTTTCGGTCATGGTCAACCTCCGTTTACGGTTACCTGCTAGGTGTGCCGGGGTATGCCTTCCCTCCGTCGACTGGAGAGATCCGACCCCGATTGATGCTGCTATTATAATTTTAACTCGCTGATAATCGATTCGATACGGGAGTTGAGCTGTCGCTCGGTTTCTTCGTATGCATCCCGTCGCGCCAGTTTTTCCCGCACACCGAAATAGAACTTGATCTTGGGCTCGGTCCCCGAGGGACGCACACTGATGATGCTGCCATCGGCCAGCAGGAACTGGAGGACATTCGACTTCGGAAGGTCGATGGGTTTTTCTGTCCCCGTCAACCGGTCCGACTCCTTCTGCAACAGGTAATCCCGGATCAAAACGACCTGGGATCCGGAAATAGCCGCTGGCGGGTTTGTCCGGAAATTCACCATCATTGCCTCGATCTCCTCCGCTCCCGATTTCCCTTTGCGGGTCACGGAGATCAGCCCCTCCTTGAAAAATCCGTACTTTTCGTAGATATCCAGCAGCAGGTCGAACAGGGAGAGACCCCGGTCGGCCATCCAGGCTGCAGTTTCGGCGATGATGGCACAGGCGCTGATGGCATCCTTGTCGCGGATAAAGTCGCCGATCAGCAGGCCATAACTCTCCTCGCCGCCCACGATATAGGTTCGCTCCCCTTCCAGCCTTCGGATCACGTCGGCGATCCATTTGAAGCCGGTGAGGCATTCGAAATAGGTCACACCGAACGAGGCTGCAATCTCAGGCAGCAGTCGCGTGGTGACGATCGTGGAGACGATGTACTCGTTGCCGGTGAGCCTGCCCAGCTCTTTCCACCGGAGGAGCATGTAATAGAAAACCAGGGCGGCCGTTTGGTTCCCGTTCAGCAGGATCATCCGGTTCCGGGGGTCGCGGATCGCAATGCCGACCCGGTCGGCGTCGGGATCGGTGGCCATCACCAGGTCGGCGCCGACCTCCTCAGCCAGGCTGATCGCCATATCGAGTGCACTCTGCTCCTCCGGGTTGGGGGAGTGGACCGTTGGGAAATTGCCATCGGCCACCGCCTGCTCCTTCACGACATGGATGTTTTCAAATCCATTGAGGCGAAGGATCTCCGGCACCAGGGTGCGGCCGCATCCATGCAGTGGCGTGTATACGATCTTCAACGCCTTCTGCCGCTTCACCGAATCGGGCGAAAGCGACAATGCCTGCACCCTCGACAGGTATTCATGGTCGATCTCTTTGCCAAGGGGGATAATATTTTCAGCCCTTCCGTTCCACCTGACATCGTCGATGGAGGTGATCTTCTGAACCTCCCTGATCACATTCTCGTCGTGGGGCGCGATCATCTGGGCTCCGTCGTCCCAGTATGCCTTATACCCGTTGTATTCTTTCGGGTTGTGCGATGCAGTTACCATCACCCCGCTCTGGCAGCCCAGGTGACGGATGGCGAACGACAATTCCGGCGTGGGACGCAGGTCTTCGAACAAATAGACCAGGAAACCGTTCGCCGACATCACTTCGGCGACGACCCGGGCAAAGAACTTGCTGTTGTTCCGGCTGTCGTGCGATACCGCCACCTTGACCGGATTTAAATCCGGGAACATCATTTTCAAGTAGTTAGCCAGGCCCTGGGTGGCCATTCCCACCGTGTACCGGTTCATGCGGTTGGTCCCTGCACCCATGATCCCGCGAAGTCCGCCCGTCCCGAATTCGAGGTCGCGGTAAAACGAATCGGTCAGTTCCGCCGGATCGTTGTCCATCATCTTTTGCACGGCGGCTTTCGTCTCGTCGTCAAAACTGCCGGCCAGCCACTGCTGCGCCCGTTCCAAGATCATCGTGTCCATAATTCATCCATCTTCTAAAGTCAATTCTTCAATCTTCAATCTTCAATCTTCAATCTTCAATCTTCAATCTTCAATCTTCAATCTCATCGCTCTTCCCCTATCACCCGCATACAATCCTTCAAACTATCTCTCCAGTAGGGTATTTGGATCCCGAAACGCTCCTTGATCTTTGCTTTGTCGAATACGCTGTACGCCGGCCTTGCGGCGGGAAGGGGATAATCTCGGGTGAGGATGGGGGTCACGATGCATGGGATCTCACCTGTCTCCAGGATGGCAAGGGCAAAATCATACCAGCTTGCCACGCCTTCATTGGCATAATGGAAAACCTCCGTACCCTCGACGGGCCGGCCGGATTCGACGATTTGCAGGATGGCGGAAGCAAGGTCGCGGGCATAGGTCGGGGAGCCCGCCTGGTCGAACACCACCCGCAAACTTCCCCTTTCTCTGCCATACTTCATCATCGTCCTGACGAAATTGTGTCCGAACGACGAATAGAGCCAGGAGGTGCGAAGGATGATGGCCTGGCTGGCGTGGACCCTGACCTGCTGTTCGCCGATCAGCTTGCTGCGCCCGTAAGCCGATGCCGGGGCAACCGGGTGATCTTCCGCATAGGGAGTGCAGGCCCGGCCGTCGAACACGTAGTCGGTCGAGACATGGATCAGCAGCGCCCCTGTCATACCGGCCGCGCGTGCCAGGATGCCGGGGGCAGTGCCATTGAGCAGGGTGGCTCTCTCCTCGTCCTGTTCGGCTTTGTCGACGGCAGTATAGGCAGCGCAGTTAATGATCACCGATGGCCGGAGCCGACCGGTCATGGCCATGACGGCCGTCTCGCTGGTGATATCCAGTTCTCCGACATCCGTGAAATGAAACTCCATTCCCGGATGCATCGGTGCGAGCACCCTCAGTTCGTTCCCGAGCTGTCCGTCGGCACCCGCTACGAGGATTACCCGGCGACTATTCGTTTCGGTCATAGGATGGATCGGAAATATTCAATGGTCCGGCCGAGGCCTTCTTCCAGCATGATCTTCGGCTCCCAGCCAAGTTCTTTCCTGGCCAGTGTGATGTCGGGCTGACGTTGGGCGGGATCGTCGGCTGGCAAAGCCTGGTGGACGATCTTCGAAGCGGATCCAGTGAGCCGGATCACCTTTTCGGCCAGATCCATGATCGTGAACTCGTTGGGATTGCCGATGTTGACGGGCCCGGTGAATGCTTCGCGGGAATTCATCATCCGGATCATGCCATCGATAAGGTCATCGACATAGCAAAAGCTTCGCGACTGCGACCCGTCACCGTACACCGTAATATCTTCGCCCCTCAGTGCCTGCAGGATGAAATTCGACACCACGCGGCCGTCGTTGGGATGCATCCGGGGACCGTAGGTGTTGAAAATGCGCATGATCTTGATCCTGACGTTGTTCTGTTTGTGGTAATTGATGAACAGGGTTTCAGCCACCCGTTTCCCTTCGTCATAACAGGAACGCACCCCGACCGGGTTGACATGCCCCCAGTAGGCTTCCGGCTGGGGGTGCACTTCGGGGTCGCCGTACACCTCGCTGGTCGAGGCCTGGAGGATCTTTGCCTTGATGCGCTTGGCGAGTCCCAGCATGTTGATCGCTCCCATCACCGAGGTCTTCACCGTTTTGATGGCATTGTACTGGTAATGGATGGGAGAAGCCGGGCAGGCGAGGTTATAGATCTCATCGACCTCGATGAAAAAAGGCATGGTGACGTCGTGGCGGATCAGCTCGAAATAGGGGTTGTCCAGCAGGTGGACGACATTCTGCTTTTGTCCGGTGAAGTAGTTGTCGAGGCATGCCACTTCATGCCCTTCGAGCAGCAGCCGCTCGCATAAATGGGAACCGAGGAAGCCGGCGCCGCCGGTGACCAGAATCTTTTTCCGTATCATGGGCTCAGGGGTTGGGATGACTTATTTTGTCGTGTCCACGCCGATGCAATAGTAAGTGAACCCGTCGCGTTTCATGGTTTCGATCCCGTAAATATTCCTGCCGTCGAACACAACCGGGTTTTTCAAAAGCTCTTTGATAAGGGTGAAATTGGGAACTTTGAACTCGGGCCATTCCGTGATCAGCATCAGGCAGTCGGCCCCGGTCAGGGCGTCGTACGGGTCGGGTGCATATTCAATCACCTCTCCCAGGATGCGCCGGGTCTCGTTCATGGCGACCGGGTCGTACGCTTTTACTCTGACTCCTGCCTCGAGAAGGCTTCGGATGATCACAAGGGATGGAGCTTCGCGCATGTCGTCGGTTTGCGGCTTGAACGAAAGGCCCCATACGGCTACTGTCTTCCCTGCCACATCGCCCCCGAAATGTTTCAGGAACTTCCGGAAGAGCACCGATTTCTGGTCTTCGTTCACCTCCTCCACCGCGGTCAGCACACGCAACGGGTAATGGTAGTCTTTTGCCGTCTTGATCAGTGCTTTAACATCCTTGGGGAAGCAGGATCCTCCGTATCCGACCCCGGGGTAGATGAACTTGTTGCCGATGCGGCTGTCGGACCCGATTCCCTTCCGCACCTTGTTGATGTCGGCGCCCACGATCTCGCACAGGTTGGCAATGTCGTTCATGAAGCTGATCTTGGTGGCCAGCATGGAGTTGGCGGCATACTTCGTCATTTCAGCCGAAGTGATGTCCATGAAGATAATAGGATGGCCGTTCAGTGTAAAGGGTTTGTAGAGTGCCTTCATCAGCTCTTCGGCACGGGGCGAATCGCATCCGATCACGATCCGGTCGGGTTTCAGGAAATCGTCGATGGCGGCGCCTTCCTTCAGGAATTCCGGGTTGGAGGCCACGTCGAAGGGGATATTCACCCCCCGGATATCGAGCTCCTCCCTGACCGCCTTCCGCACTGCTTCGGCGGTTCCGACCGGAACGGTGCTCTTGGTCACGATGAGCAGGTAATCCTGCATGTGACGTCCGCAGTCACGGGCCACGCTGATCACATACTGCAGGTCGGCGCTGCCGTCTTCGTCGGGCGGGGTTCCAACGGCACTGAAGATCACTTCACAACCCTTCAGCGCCTGCGCGATATCGGTGGTGAAATGGAGCCGTTCCTTTTTCATATTCCGGTGAACCATCTCCTCGAGACCCGGTTCATAGATGGGGATGATGCCTTTGTTGAGGTTTTCGATCTTTTGCTTGTCGATATCGACGCAGGTGACCTCGATCCCTACTTCGGCGAAGCAGGTGCCGGTGACCAGCCCGACATACCCCGATCCCACGATGGCAACTTTCATGATCTGGCAGTTTTTGTTGGTATATCAACAACAAAAGTAGGAAAATATTTCATCCTGCCCGGGCTGTGCTGCTCAGATGTTCAGTTTTGTCTGGATCACGCGGATGTCGTCGCGCAACTGCCGGACCGTTTCCACCAGGTGGTAATTTTCCGAGCCGGGGTTCTCGGGCAGCTTCGGGCTTATAAAGTGAACGAACTGCCAGATCTCGCGGATGTCGGTTGTGCGGATGTCATACGGCTCATACACCGGGTTCAGCGAGTGGAGCACCAGTTTCCCCTCCGCCGTGATCCGGTTCTCCACCACTTTAAATACGACTCCCTCATCCATGGTCAGGATGATGTAGGCGTCGCGGTTGCGGATCGTGTTCCAGTCCTGAACAAAGACCCCGGTGACCCAGGCGCCGTGGGGGATGGGCAGCATGGAGTCGCCGCTGACCTGGAAGGTGCGGTACTTTTTCTGTTTCGATAGGAAGGGCAGGCGGAAGGTGGGCAGGATGCTGATGTATTCCGGGTCGGCAAACCCGCTGGTGTACCCGGCCTTGGCCTTCTCCGAAACCAGCTCGATGTTGTCTTCGTTGTCGGGGCCAACGGTGGTGGTCAGGATGCGCAGGTTCGACCCCCTGAGAAATACGTCATAACCCCTCTCCAGCTGGCGCACCTGGCTCTCGGCGATGGAAGCCAGGTCGACCCGGATCAGGGTGTCGATGGCGGTGTTGAAATAGTTCGAGAAGGCGACCAGCGCCCCGAACCCAGGCTGGGCGATGTTGTTCTCATACCCGCTCAGCGTGGACCGCTTCATCCCGAGGGCCGCGGCCACGTCGTCCTGCGTGCGCCCCCGGCGCTTCCGCAGAAATTTGATGTTGCTGCTGAAAAACATGGCGAAAAAATAAATGGGTTGTTGCAAATATAATGATTATATTGTAATCGGCAAAATGATTAAAAAATAATCAAATTCACCATTTCACTATTTCGCTATTTCACTATTTGTGTCCTCCTCCCGAAATATCGTTCACCTCGACCTCGACACCTTCTTCGTTTCGGTCGAACGCCTGCTCCGCCCCGAACTGGTCGGCAAGCCGGTGATCATCGGCGGCACCTCCGACCGGGGAGTGGTGGCCAGCTGCAGCTACGAGGCGCGGAAGTTCGGCGTCCACTCGGCCATGCCGGTGAAGATGGCACGCGCCCTCTGCGGCGACGCCATCCTGGTGCGGGGCGACATGGAGCTCTACTCGAAATACTCCGACACCGTTACGGAGATCATCGCCGAAAAGGCGCCTCTCTATGAGAAAGCCTCCATCGACGAGCACTATATCGACATCACCGGCATGGACCGCTTCTTCGGGATCCGGCAATGGACCCATGAACTGCGGGAGGCGATCATCCGCAACACCGGGTTGCCCATCTCTTTCGGACTCTCCGTGAATAAAACGGTGTCGAAGATCGCCACGGGCGAAGCCAAGCCCAACGGTGAACTGTACGTGGAGCGCGGGGCGGTGGATCCCTTCCTGGCCCCCCTGTCGATCCGCAAGATACCCATGATCGGGGAGAAGACCTACCGGCTCCTGCGCTCGATGGGGGTGGTGACCATCGACACCCTCCGCCGCATCCCGCCCGACATGATGGAACGGGTGATGGGGAAAAACGGCATCGTGATCTGGGAAAAGGCCAACGGCATCGACCCCACCCCCGTCTACCCCTGGCACGAAGCCAAATCGGTCAGTACCGAAAATACCTTCGAGCAGGACAGCATCGACATCGTCCGGATGAAGGAGATCCTGGTGAAGATGGTTGAGAAGATATCTTTCGAACTGCGCGACAAACAGAAACTTACCTCCTGCGTCACGGTCAAGATCCGCTACTCAAACTTCGACACCCACACCCTGCAGCAGCGCGTTCCCTATACCGCCTTCGACCATGAGCTCATCCCCCTGGTGAAAAGCCTCTTCGACCGGCTCTACCAGCGGCGCATGCTGATCCGGCTCATCGGGGTGCGCTTCAGCAACCTCATCTCCGGCAACCCGCAACTCAACCTGTTCGACGACAATGCCGGAATGGTGAACCTCTACCAGGCCCTCGACCGGATCCGGCGAAAGTACGGGCAGAAGGTGGTGATGAGAGGGGTGGGGGTGAAGGGGTGACGGGTGACGGGCGGCAACTACGATCTTATTCTGACGGTCCGGTACATGACCGCCGCCACGATCACCAGGAGGAAATTGGCGAGTCCCATCAGCCCCGAATGGAGGATCTTCCGCGAAAGCTCCCGCCCGAGAAGGTCGTCGGAATTGGCGCCATAAAAGAAGAGGAGGACCACCAGCACCGGGATCCAGCCGTAGCTTTTCCGGGCGGCGACCGTGAACACCATGAAGGCGATCAGCGGGGCGCTGAACAACAGCAATACCCAGTCGGTTTTGATCAGGTTGGGGATCAGTGCAGCCAGCAGAAACCATTCGAAGGCGGCATTTGCGTTGGCCCGGTCCGGGTTGACGTCCGTTCTTTCAATCCGGATGTTGCCGCGGATGAAAACCACGGCCAACGCCATGAGCAGCAAGAATATCAGCAGATTGCCATAGGAGGGCCATCCGGCGATGTACCGCGCGGCCAGGTAGTCGACCGAGGTCATGCCGGGGAATCCTCCTGCGTGCATGGTGAGTGTTCGGTACCAGCCCGAGTACAGTTCGGCCGCCCTCACAGGGCCCGGGTAGAGGAAGGGCAGAAGCAACCCGGCCAGGACGGTCGCAGCCGCCCATCCGGTCGCTTTCCACCTTCCCCGCATCACCATAGGCAGCAGCAGGATCGCCAGGTAGGGTTTGGCCAGGAGGGCAATGCCGGCAAGGATGCCGCCAGGCCTCTCTCTCCCCTCAAGGAACATCTGCAGTGAAAGCAACGTGAGAAGCAGCAGCAGGATGTTGATGTTGCCCACGTACAGTTCCCGCGTGAGGTGTATCAGGATGCCCGCGAAGGAAAGTGTCAGCAGCAGGTTCCCCCGACCCCCTGCGGGATAGGAGAAAAAGTCCTGAAGGATCCGGCGGATCACCCGGAAAGTCAGATAGAAGGCAACACTCTGCACCAGGAAATGGAGAACGGAGGCAGTGAACAGCGGGAAGGGAAGATAAGGCAGAAAGAACAGGAGGATGACGGGACTGTATTTGTAATACCCGCTGCCGGTGTAAAAGGATACCATATATACAGGATCTCCCGACACAAGCTGTTCCGCCGCGCTGTAATATACCTGGAAATCGCCCGGGTGAAAGCGGTGGTTGATCAGGTTCATCACCAGGTTGAGCAGGCATGCCAGCGCAACGAACAGGGTGAAACCGTTGAAGTACTCATTCCGTTTCATGACTGCCGGGTGAAGGAGTAACGGGTTTTATCTCGTAAACATGCCAGAAACTGGTGCGGTCGAGCCAGTGGTTGATGTTGAATCGCCGGACCCACGCCGGGTAGGTGGAATAAACCAGCTCAGCCCCGGAGGAGGTGCCGGTCATGACAAGGGGCCGGGAGGTTACCACCAGCGTTACCGTGTCCCTCACGGGCCGGATCCGGTTCACCGAATCCACCTGCTGCAGCACCAAGCTCTTCCGCTTGTAAAAGTGAACGTCAACCTTTGCCCGGTGATAAGGGTTGTCGCCGGTGTAACAGAGCCGGGCCGGCCGGTCATAACGGTCCCACAGGGTTTTAAAGAGGGCGATCCCGTCGTCGGCCGGCCGGAAGACAAGGATCACCAGCATGATCGTGTTGAGGAACCAGAATATTTTCGCTGACACCCGGAAGGGCCGTCGCTCCGGCCGGGCAGAAGGGTATCTTTCGGCCAGGAGATCCAGTGTGCGGACGATCATGACCGGCAGAAACCCGATAACCGGGAACAGGAAACGGATCTCTTTGTGCGGGATCAGAAAATGGACCGCCAGGAAGGGCACCAGGGTCCAGGTAATGATATCTTTCGGGAACAGGATGAAGTACAGGAACACGGCAGCCACCAGGACCAGGCTCAGCGGCGGGAAGGCGTTGACCAAGGTTTGTTCGATATAGTACCACCAGGGACTGGTTCCAAAGGTGGCCGCTTTGCCTTCCACCAGGTTCTGGGCGAAGTAGTTCCAGGAGGTAAACACCCACCGGCCGTAAAACCAACGGTCGATGACGATCCCTGCGCCAACCGACAGCAGGATCCCGGCTGCAAAGGAAGCGAGATTCCGGAATCCCGTTCGCCGCACCAGGGCCATCCAGGCAAAATAGCCGGCGATCATGAATCCCGCCTGATACCGGAACACGAAGGCGAGTCCCAGGATCAGCCCGTTGAGAAGATGGTCGCCCGCCCGCTGCTCCCGCCGGAGGAACAGGAGGGCCATGCCGACCAGGAAGATACGGCCGGCCATCGTCTCGGAGGCGAAACGGGCGGCATTGTACGGGATGAACCAGAGGAAAAAGGAGAGCAGCAGCAGCACATGGCGAAGACAGGGATTGTGCAGGCCGGGCGAATACAACCGGATGACCAGGTGGATCGACCAGAAGGTAAGCAGGGCTGCGAAAAGCCGGATGATGAAAGCGATCAGAAACGGGTCGGAAATGCCGGCCAGTCCGGCTGCCCGGTAAAGCACCACCACCGCCAGCGGCTGGATCGCCGGGCGCATCATGCAGCCGTACTCCCAGGGCAGGTTCGCCGCTTCGGTGAGACCGAGTTTCAGCCCCGCGAATTCGATCACCTGGAAGTGCTCGTCGAAGTGGTTGTATCCCGTCGAGAACCAGGCAGTCATCAGGAATACGACGGCGCCCAGGAAATAGATCCGGGGAGTTTTTTGCTCGAACAGTTTCACAAGACCAGCCATGACGATTTCCTGCAAATATAATTATATAAGCAGGAATTTTACATCCGAAAAATGATTATATTATAACCCGAAATATGACTAAAAACTAATCATAATTTTCACTACCTCGCTATTTCGCCATTTCGCCATTTCGCCATTTCGCTATTTCACCATTTCGCTACCTCGCCATGTATCTCAACTGTCACTCCTGGTACTCCCTTCGTTACGGCACCCTTTCGGTGGAGGGGCTGGCCGACGAGGCGGTGAAGAGCGGGGTGAAGGTGCTGGCGCTGACCGATATCAATAACTCTACGGGGATGATGGAGTTTGTATCGGTATGCATGGAGAAGGGCATCAGGCCTATCGCGGGGATTGAATTCAGGCAGGAGGACAGGCTGCTTTACACCGGGCTGGCGCAAAACAACGAGGGTTTCCGGGAGTTGAACGAATTTCTGAGCCACCACAACCTGAACGGTCTCCCGCTGCCCGACCGGGCTCCCGAATTGGAGCATGTTTTTTTTATCTACCCGTTGCGAAATGGCGAAATGGCGAAATGGCGAAATGGCGAAATGGCGAAACCCGTCAATCGTCAATCGTCAATCGTCAATCGTCAATCCTTCATCGGTCTCCTTCCCTCGGAACTCACGCCGCTGGTTCTTTCCCGGTATCGCGACCTGATCCCCCGGATGGTGATCATGGCGCCGGTCACCTTCCGGACCATGCAGGATTACGAGCTTCACCGTAATTTCAGGGCGGTGGCCCATAACATGTTGCTGAGCCGGTTGATCCCCGGCCAGGTGGCCTCGCCCGACGAGGTGATGCACCCGGCGGAGGACTGGCGGAGAGCCACCCGTGAATTTCCTGAGATCGTGTCGAATACCGAACGTTTGGCGGAGGCCTGCTCCATCGGTTTCGATTTTAAAAGCTGCAAGAACCGGAAGACCTTTACCGGTGACCCTTACGACGACCGTGTCCTGCTCGGCAAGCTGGCCATGGACGGACTGATCTACCGCTATGGCGACGGGAATGCCGGGGCCCTCAGCCGGGTCAGGCACGAACTCGATATCATCGACCGGATGGGTTTTGCCGCCTATTTCCTGATCACGTGGGACATCATCCGCTACTCGATGTCGAGAGGATTCTACCATGTCGGCCGGGGAAGCGGGGCCAACAGCATTGTGGCCTACTGCCTGAGGATCACCGATGTGGATCCCATCGAGCTCGACCTTTACTTCGAGCGTTTCATCAACCCCAAACGCACTTCGCCGCCCGATTTCGACATCGACTATTCGTGGAAAGAGCGCGACGAGGTGATCGACTACATCTTTAAACGGTACGGGCGGCGGCATACGGCCCTGCTCGGCGCCATGTCGACCTTCCGCGACAAGTCGATCTACCGCGAGCTGGGGAAGGTGCACGGGCTCCCCAAGGGAGAGATCGATTCCTTCCTGAAGTCGCCGGATGAGGCCATTCATAAGAACCACATCATCCGGAAGATCAGCGAACTCGGGGAGAGGATGGCGGACTTTCCCAACCTGCGCAGCATCCATGCCGGCGGGGTGCTGATCTCCGAAGAGCCCGTCACCTGCTACACGGCGCTGGACCTGCCCCCCAAGGGATTCCCCACCACGCAGTTCGACATGTACACTGCCGAGGACATCGGCTTCGAGAAGCTCGACATCCTCAGTCAGCGGGGGATCGGACACATCTATGAAGCAGCCGAGCTGGTCAGGAAAAACCGGGGCATTGCGATCGACGTGCACCGTGTGCGGGCGTTCAAGGAGGATGAGCAGGTTAAAGAACAGTTGCGGAGCGCCCGCACCATCGGCTGCTTTTATGTCGAAAGCCCGGCCATGCGCGGCCTGCTGAAAAAGCTGCAGTGCGACAACTACCGCACCCTGGTGGCCGCCAGTTCGATCATCCGGCCGGGGGTGGCGCGTTCGGGCATGATGAAGGAGTATATCCTGCGGTTCCACAATCCCGGCCGCTTTACCTATCTGCACCCCGTGATGGAGGAACAACTGAAGGAGACCTTCGGGGTGATGGTTTACCAGGAGGATGTACTGAAGATCTGCCACCACTTTGCCGGCCTCGACCTGGCCGATGCCGACGTGATCCGGCGGGCCATGAGCGGTAAATACCGTTCGAAAAAAGAGTTGCAGCGCATCATCGACAAGTTCTTCGCGAACTGCCGCGAGTTCGGCTACCCCGAAGAGGTGACCCGCGAAGTGTGGAGGCAGATCGAATCGTTCGCCGGATACTCCTTCTCCAAGGCTCATTCCGCCTCCTACGCCGTCGAAAGCTACCAGAGCCTCTACCTCAAGGCCCATTTCCCCCTGGAGTTCATCACCGGTGTGATCAATAATTTCGGGGGCTTCTATGCTTCCTGGGTGTACTTCAACGAGGCCCGGGTGTCGGGGGGCCGGCTGCATGCACCCTGTGTGAACCGGAGCGAATACAAGACCTCCATCCGGGGAACCGATATCTTCCTGGGGTTTATCCATGTGAACAACCTGGAAGCGGAGGTGGGAAGGGCGATCTGCGATCTGCGATGTACGATCGACGATCGGAATGGAAGGAAGGAAAAATTGTATAAGGACCTGGAGGATTTCGTAAGCAGGGTGCCCGTTACGCTGGATCAGCTGATCATTCTAATCAGGGTCGGGGCGTTCCGTTTCACCGGGAAACCTAAGGCCGTGCTGCTCTGGGAAGCGCATATGCTGGTCGGGGCGGGCGAGCGGACAAGCGGGCGAGCGGGCGAGCGGACGAGCGGACAAGCGGACAAGCGGACGAGCGGACGAGCGGACAAGCGGACGAGCGGACGAGCGGACGAGCGGACGAGCGTCACCCGTCACGCGTCACTTTTCCCCGCCCCCCCCGCCAAAAGGTTCGAACTGCCTGTGCTGGAGCAAAACCTTCTCGCCGACGTGTACGATGAGATCGAACTGCTAGGTTTCCCGGTCACCCATTCCTATTTTGAACTTCTCGAAACGAAGTTCCGGGGCGATATTCTGGCCCATGAGATGAGTGATCACATCGGGAAGAAGGTGCGCATGCTGGGTTTGCTGGTCACGATCAAGTATGTGCGTACCGTGAGGAAAGAGTGGATGCACTTCGGGACTTTCATCGATGTGAACGGGCGTTTCTTCGATACGGTGCACTTTCCGAAAACGGTGACTGCTTATCCATTCCGGGGCGACGGGATCTACCTCGTGGGGGGTAAAATTGTGGAGGAATTCGGGTTTCCCAGCCTGGAAGTGGATAAAATGGCCAAGATGCCGTTAAAAAGCGATCCCCGGGGATGAGGCCCGGGGATCGCAGAAAATTCCCCTGGAACAGGGGCGGAATGGGTTAGTTGACGAGTCCGAGCACTTCCGGCCCCTGCTCATACACAATGTCAACCGGGATGTTGGCGGTCCTGAGCCGTGCAAGGTCCTCTTTAAGGCCTTCGCCGATCTTTCCGTTGGCCTCCAGGTAATCGGATGCTCCTTTGTAATCGCCGTCACCCTCGAAATGAAGGACCATTGCCGCCCATTCGTTCATGGCCAGGCGTGTTTTCTCCATGTTGACCCGGTAGGTTCCGGTGGTGCTGCGCTCAAAGGCGCCCTTTGTTTCAAAGAAGTTGAAACACATCATGTTCGCTTTGCCGTGTGCACTGGCCGCCCCGAAACGGACCGAACGGATCAGCCCTGCCATGTAAGTGACGAAGCAGTCTTCGGCCGTGATCCCGGTCACTTCCCCCTTTTCGATCAGCTGGGTCGTCATGAATAATCCCAGGATGTCGGCTTTCGCCTCTTCGAACGACGAGTATTTCTCCTTCAGCGCTTCCCGCACCGTTCCCTTGCCGGTGAGGGTTTTCTTGATCCCCAGCCCGTGGGCCACTTCATGGAACATCACGTTGGAGAAAAAGGCATCGAATTTGATCTGAGATTGCTGCCCGGGATCGATCAGGACCTGGGAGATGGGCACCAGAATGTGATCGAATTTTGCCCGCATGGCGTTTTTCAGCTGGAGGCGCCGCGAGCCTTTGGCCATCTGCACCTTCTCGTCATTCGGCAGGTTAATGGCAATTGTCTTGCTTCCGGCATTGGAATGACCGGCCACATAAATGATGTCGTACGCGTTCAGGTCGGAATCGGTGCCGGGTTTCTCCGTTTTGTATTTCTCCTCCACGGGAAGTTTTGCCTGGAGTTCGGGAAGGAATTTTGCAAATTTTGCCAGCTTCCCGCTCCACTCCTTGTCTTTGATGAGCAGGGCGGCCTCGAAGGCGGTTTTGTATCCGAAAAGTTCATCCTCGTAGTTTTCGATCGGCCCGACCACGAAGTCGATCGTGTTGTTCTTCATCTCCATCCAGGCCATGTCGCTGGCAAAATAATCGTCGGTGACCAGGGCTTTGGCCCGCAGCGAAAGATACTTTTTCAGACCCTCGTCTTCGGCAAGTACGGACGCTTGTTCAAGCAACTGCGCCGCTTTCTCCAGCTTCACACGGTAGACCTCGCTGTACATGATGTTTTTCAGGGTGCGGTCATCGTTGCGACGGATCACTGAATACAGGCTGGTCTTCGATTTCTCGTTCCAGGCTTCAAATTCTTCCTTCGTCATGTCGGGCGGGTAGAAATTGGCCCCGGCCGGTTTCTCACCGATGCCGGCAATAAAAGACTGGTTGCCGTTCAGCCTTTCCCAGGGACCGTAGTTGATTCCCGCGAAAACCCTGGCCAGTGAGTCGCGGATGGTGTCAAGGAATGCGTGCTTGTCGCCGATCACCTGTTCCCAGTAAAGGTCATCCATGATCTTTGCGACCTCGATCAGCAGCGGGATCATCTGTTTTTCCTTTTCCGTCAGGTTGGAAAGATCGGTTTTCAGCGTGACCTGAGCAAACTCGCCGATCCTGGCACGCAGGAGGGAATCGCCGGGGTTGCCTGCTCCCGGGCCGCTTCCGCGTCGGTTGCAACCGGAGAGGCAGAAAGCCACGGTGGCAACCAGCATCATCATCATGATCAGTTTGGATTTCATAACGGATATCTTTTATGTTTTTGCGAAATTAACAAATACTGCGTTCATATCTCCGGCGGCAATCGCTTGACTTCCTCCGGAAATAGTCATATGTTTGTAAATTTATATTCAGATCCACCCTTAATTCGAGCCCCATGAGCAATCTTTTCATTCTAATCCTTGCCGGGATCCTGTTCCTGCTGTTCTTTGCCGGTATCCGGATCGTTAGACCCACACACCGCGGACTGATCGAGAGGTTCGGGAAGTACAACCGGTTTGCCGGTCCCGGGTTTCACTGGGTCATACCGGTTATCGATCAGATGTACCAGATCAACATAACCGAGAAGATGATCAATGCGGAGCCGCAGGAGATCATCACGAACGACAACCTGAACGCCAAGGTTGATGCGCAGGTGTATTTCAAGATCAACAACGACGAGGAGAGTGTCAAGAACTCGCAGTACAACGTGAACAGCATTGAGTACCAGATCGTCAACCTGGCCCGCACCACCTTGCGTAACATCATCGGGACGATGACCCTGAAATCGGCCAACAGCGAGCGCGGCAAGATCAACAAGGAGTTGCACGGCACCCTGCTCGAGGAGACCCGGAGCTGGGGGATCCAGATCATCCGCACCGAGCTGAAGGAGATCGATCCGCCGAAGGATGTGCAGGAGACCATGAACAAGATCGTGAAGGCGGAAAATGAAAAGATCGCCGCCATCGATTACGCCACGGCAGCGGAAACCAAAGCCGACGGGGAGAAGAGGGCGGAGATCCGCAGGGCCGAAGGGGTGAAGCAGGGCCAGATCCTGCGCGCGGAGGGAGAGGCCCAGGCGATCGCCCTGGTCAATGAAGCAGCGGAAAAGTACTTTATCGGCAACGCACAGATTCTAAGGAAGATACAGGCTATGGAGGCAGCTCTGAGAGACAATGCCAAGATCGTGGTACCCGCGGGATCCGACCTGGTCAATGTGCTCGGAGAGATGGCCGGGATCGTGCCCCTGAAGAGTTCGCGGGAACCGGCCGGATGATCTGTTCCTGCAAGTGAGGTTGCCGGCAGCGGAGAGCGTGCCGGCAGGAGTGGGCGATAATCCTGCTATCCATCAGCCGGGTGTGAATATTATTTGTACTTTTGGAAAATTAGATGCAGTACTGACGGTGATGAGAAACAAGTCATTTATCTTCCTCCTCATCTTGTTATTTAGCCTGTTTCAAGCTCGCGCCGCACCCGCATTCCTGGTAATGCCATCGGCCCGGGCCGATGGCCATGCAATGGGAAGCCCGGGTGATACCCTGAAGGCCCTGGGCTTGCTGGTTGAAAAGAACAAGGCCAGCAACAACGCCGATGCCATCCGGTACGCGCGCGCAGCACTCTCTTTTGCGGCGCGTTCACGATCGGTTTCCGACCGGGTGGATGCCTATAAATGGCTGGGCAAAGCATACCTTCAAAACCAGAAGGACTCGAGTTATTTTTATTACAACAGGGCCCTGCATATCGCCGATAGCTGCGGGCTGACCGCCCAGAAGATCCACGTCTTTTACAACCTGGCCGTCCTGTCGGGCGCATCCAGCAATTACAAGTCGGCACTGGCATTGCTCGATTCATCGGCCCGCCTGGCCCTTGCTTCGGGTGACGGTAGCGGGGTCGCCCTTGCATACAACGAGATTGGTAATATCAATTACCGGCTGCACGATTATGTCAATGCCCGGAAAATGTATGAATCCGCCTTGGAGATTGCCCGTCGCGATACACATTACGTTCAGATGGGCATGGCTTTGGCCAACCTTGCGCGGAAACCTTTTGAAAACGATGAAAAAAAATCGATCGCGCAGCAGAAAGAAGCAATTTCTTACCTGGGCCGGGCGAGCGGCACGGAGGAGCAGATGGCCGTGGTTTTTATTAACATCGGTACCCAACAGGTCAATCCCGATTCAGCCCTCTATTACTACAAGGCTGCGCTGAACCTGGGCCTTCACGCCAACCTGCCAAAGATCCTGTTCGGTGCCTACAATAACATGGCCTACAGCTACCTCGACAAGAAAGATCTCGTCAGGGCCGAAGAGTGCCTGGCCGACCAGGCCATTCCGAGGGCCAGGGAGTTGAAGGATTACGACTGGCTTTCGTCGCTGTATGATTCCTATGCCGATGTATGCGTGGAAAAGGGCGATTTCAAAAAAGCGCTGGAACTTCAGAAACTGGCGATGAAGACGCGCGAAATCGACAACCGCCAGCGCGGGTCCGACCAGGTGCGGCTTCTGGCGGCACAGCTGGACCTGAAGAACAAGGAATTGATCATACAGAATGAGGAGAAGGAGTTGCTGAAACAAACCAACCGCCTTCAGCAAACGGAACTCTGGCTCGCGATTGCTCTGCTCCTGGTGGTGGCCTCGGTATTCACCACCCTGGTCCTTCAACAGCGAAACCGTACCCGATTTGCGAGGGAGCAGATCAGTTCGGCCAAAAGGATCCTCGAAATGGAGGAAACCGAGAAGGGGAGGACCGCCCGGGAGCTTCACGACCTGACCGGCCAGCTGGTGCTGGGAATATCCGGCACCATCGAGAGTGTCGATTTTCCCGATGAAGAGACCAAGGAAGCGATCAGGACCCGGATCCGCGAACTGGGTGCGAGCATCCGGCGTATTTCTCACCGGATGAACCGTGCCATGATCGAGCATTTTACCTTCAGCGAAATGATCATGGGGTTGTGCGAGGATATGCAGAAATTGTCGAAACTGAAAGTTAACCTGGATATTCCCGAACAATTTCCCGACCTTCCCAACGACCTGGTTCTCCATTTTTACCGCATCACCCAGGAATTGCTTACCAACGCTGGCAAATATGCGGCCGACAGCCACATCACCCTGAAGATATTCCATGAGAACGGACGGGTTTTGCTGAAGTATGCCGACGACGGTCCCGGTTTCACCCAGGGACCGGGCAACAAACCCAGCATGGGCATCCGGAATATCTACGAAAGAGCCAAACTGGTCGGGGGGCAGGCAACCCTGAGCACGGCGGCCGGAAAAGGAACCCAGTGGAATATCACATTTCCCATCAACCCATAGCATGAAATTAACCCAGTTACCATGATAAGGCTGTTTGTAATCGAGGATCACCCGGTCATTGTGACAGGCCTGAAAAACCTGTTCCGCCCTTCGCGGGATGGAATCGAGATCACCGATAGCGCCTGCAGCGCCGACGATGCGGTCGCCCGGGGTGATGCTGGAAAATTCGACATATTTCTTCTTGACCTCTGGCTGCCGGAAGCCCATCCGCTCATGAACATTAAGAAACTGAAGGAACATTTCCCGGGGAAACCCATCGTGATCTTCACCAGCGAAGATTCCGCATCCTGGCAGCGCAAGATGTTCGAGTCAGGGGTGATGGCCTACCTGCTTAAGAGCACAAATAAAGCAGAGATCAAGTCCACCCTTGAGAAAGTCATCCGCGGACAGATCGTTTTTTCAGGGCTCGTTGAACCCGATTATGAGAAGAAACTGGCTGCTGTGCTCTCCGGACAGAAATATCATCTCACCCCCAACCAGCAGGAACTGGTGATCCTTCTCTCGTCGGGACTGACCCAGCAGCAGATCGCCGACGCCAAGAAAACCAGTGTCTCGACCGTCGAGAAGACCTTGAAACATATCCGCGAACGGTGCGATGCAAAGAACAATGCCGAACTGGTGAAGATCTTGCTTGAGAAAGGGATCATCTGAATCCTCCCGGAGAATCTGCATTTTTATCTTTTATGCCATAAGTTCTTCCCGTTCCGGCCGGGATATCTGCCCGTTTTGCTTTTTTCTCGTTTTTTTTTAAAACACGTGGCGATCCGATTGGCTGCCAAATCGTGATTCTATTATACAGAAAATTAGTGTATTAGCAATCCAACCTGCAGAAGAAATAGCGGTTTTCCCCAGTCTAATTTTATGGATTTCCTCTATTGCGTCTGTTAGGCCTGTAACCTAACTTTGAAACCTGCGTATAATTCGATTCTACGGACATCATAAACACTCAATACAACCACCCTATGAAAAAGTTAGTCCTCTTTGCCGGTTTCTTCCTCCTGTTAGGGATCACCAGTCTTCTGGCACAGAATTTGCCGATCAGACCCATCCCGAGCTACAATTACCCGTTGTCGAGCTACATGACGGGTTTTGCGGAAATTAAGCCCCGGATTCCGCCGCCTCCTTCGCGTGAAAAGCGTGACATGGAAGTGACAGTTTCCTCCAGCTCCACTTCAGGAACCGCGGTCTTTGCCAAAGTATGGGCAGTGAAAGACGGGGGTGTCCTCACTTTTGGTCCCTTCATCGTGTATGAAGGAGAACAGCTTTCGATTCCCATCGACAACGCACGCTGGGGAGCGGTGGTCCAGTGCGACTGGAACGTGTCAATCAGCATCTGGATCGACTGACGGCAAAGGCGATCGCCTGCACGAATGTGTGGCGGGAGCAGGATTATGGTGATAATCCTGTATTCCGCCACTTTTTTTTCTCATGCCGGGTATATTCCTGCCCGGGGCCGTATCCGCCATAACAAATTTTTCTTACCTTTGGGAGCAATTAGTTGGAACCCCAAATCTTTGCTCCGCCTTTGTTAGTCGATATCTTTATACCCTGCTTTGTCGACCAGCTTTACCCCGAAACAGGTAAAAACATGGTCCGGATCCTGGAAAAGCTGGACATCGTGGTCAATTACAATCCCAACCAAACCTGTTGCGGACAGATGGCATTCAACAGCGGTTTCTGGGATGAGGCAAAAAAAATGGGTGAGAAGTTCCTGAAGGATTTTCCCAACGACCGCCCCGTGGTCGGGCCCTCGGCTTCCTGCATCGGTTTCATCAGGAACTACTACGGATGGTTGTTCCACAACACAGCCTGCCACCTGGAATACAAGCAGCTGAAAAAGAATATTTTCGAATTTACCGACTTCCTGGTCAATGAACTGGGGGTGGAGGATGTCGGCGCTGTTTTTCCTCATGCCGTTACCTATCATGATTCCTGCGCCGCCCTCCGTGAATACGGACTGAAGGATGAACCCAGGAAACTTCTCAGCAGAGTGGCCGGCCTGGAACTCAGGGAAATGAAGGACAACGAAGTCTGCTGCGGCTTTGGGGGAACCTTCTCCGCAAAATTCGAACCGATTTCTTCTGCAATGGCCGAACAAAAAGTTAACCGGGCATTGGAAACAGGAGCGGAATACATTGTCTCGACCGACTCATCATGCCTGATGAACCAGCAGGCTTATATTGATAAGCACAACCTTCCCATCCGCACCATTCATATCATCGATCTCCTGGCATCCGGCTGGTGATCAAGGGATCCCGCCACCATGCCCGTTCATGCAAATTATTGTATATTTGTGTTTCACAAGTTAGCCGAAATATTATGAGACTATCGGGAATCCTGGTTTTTCTCCTGACAGGGATCCAAGCCTTCCTGTTCGCACAGCATCCTATCGTGTCGCCCGATGACCCTGCGTTTATAGCAAAGGTCGCAAGCTTTGATTTCAAAGGGCAATTCGCCGCACGCATCGATCAGGATGGAACGAACAGGTATTACCTTGCCGACTTTTCGATGCTTTCAACCCGGTTTGAGCGCGTATGGTTCATGAACCTCAGTTTCGGAACCGGCAAACTGGTCAACGTGGATCCGGACCTCCGCAAGGACCGTGTCATCTTCAAGGCGGATAAAACCTACGACGACGACCTGATCCTTCGTGTTTTCGGGGAATTGAAGGAACAAACCCACCGGACTTCTGTGGATTGGAGCGATACGCAGAAAAACGAGTGGCTTTCCTCCCATGATAAATACCAATAAATGCGGCCCGCGATGAGAAAGATATTCCTGCTTACCGCCGTCGTCCTGCTTTTCGCAGGATCCCTCTTCGCCCAGCAGGGACAGGGAGGCAACAACCTGTGCGAATCTGCGGCCCCTTTCTGCACGGGCACCCTCTATAATTTTCCCGCCGGCGTGAACGCCGGTTCAGGACAGGTCGGGCCCTATTACGCCTGTTTGCAGACCCGGCCAAACCCGGCCTGGTACTACATGAAGGTCGCCAACTCGGGCAATATCATCATCCAGATGCACAGCGAGCCCTCGGAAGATATCGACTTCTGCTGCTGGGGACCGTTCACTTCCCAGGAGTGTTGCGGGCAACTCACCCAGAACAAGGTCGTCGACTGCAGTTACTCCCCGCTGGCTTTCGAAACATGTGACATCCTGAACGCAGTATCGGGTCAGTTTTATATGCTGGTCATCACCAACTATTCAAACGACCCCTGCAACATCATCTTCCAGCAGACCAGCGGGACCGGGACCACGGATTGCTCCATCATGCCACCCACCTGCACCAGTAACAGCCCGATCTGCAAGGGCCAGACACTCCAGCTTACCGCCCAGTCGGTGACCGGGGCCACCTACTACTGGTGGGGACCCGCCGGCTTTACCTCCTCCCTGCAAAACCCCACGATTCCGAATGCAACCACGGTCAATGCCGGCGATTATTTCCTCCGTATCGTCGTGAACGGGCAAACCAGCATTGATACCTCGGTTGTATCAGTGGCCGTGTTCCAGCCCCAGCCCCATGCCGGGAATGACACTACCATCCTGAACGGCGTATCCACCACGCTGCACGGCAACTGTACGGCCGGCAGCGGAGCCTACCGCTATAAATGGGCGCCGTCGAATAAACTGCTGAACGATAGCATACAAAATCCCCAGACCGTGAATCTTTTTACAGCCCAGGTCTTTACCCTGACCGTCACCGACGATTCAGCCGGATGTCAGGCCACCGACATGGTCACGGTCAATATCCAGGGGGGACCGCTGGCAGTGAACGCCGTTGCCAATCCCTCCTCGATCTGTTTCGGGACCTCCACCCAAATCCAGGCCATCGGATCCGGCGGGGCAGGGAATTATTCTTACCAATGGACCGGCCCGAACGGATTCACATCTACGCTGCCAAACCCGACCGTGGCACCGGCAGTGACTTCAACTTACCAGGTGACCGCCTTCGACGGATACAATACCGTGACCGGCTCCGTCACCGTCAATGTGATCCCGCTCCCGGTCGCCAATGCAGGTCAGCCTAAATCGATACCCAACGGAACCTATACGTTTCTGGACGGATCCGTGACCGGCGCCAACAGTGATTATTACTTCAGCTGGTCTCCGGCGGACAAACTGATCCATGCGGGTGTTCAGAATCCGAGAACCGTGAATCTCACCTCGACCACCATTTATTCGCTGGTGGTCACCGACCTAGCCACCAACTGCATCAGCACCAACGAGGCCAACGTGGCGGTGGAAGTGACGGGTGTAGCCTTGAATGTCAATCCGGTTGCCGCTCCCGATTCCATCTGCCCGGGAGATTCCACCCGGCTTTATGCGGCCGCCGGGGGAGGAAATATCGGTCACTACACGTATTCCTGGACATCCGATCCGGCCGGATTTTCCTCCACAGAACCGGACCCGATGGTCATACCCGGGGTGAATACCGAATACCATGTCACTGTCAACGACCAGTACAACACTTCCCAGGGTGCCGTCAGGGTCGTGTTGTACCCGGAACCGTTGATCCGGCTGGGGCCGCCCGATACTTTGGTCTGCATTTACGATACGGTGGAACTCGATGCCGGGAACCCCGGTTCCTCCTACCTATGGTCAAACGGAGCCACCAGCCGGACCATCTCCTTTGGCACGACCGGCATCGGGTATGACGCGCAGCTCTATTCGGTCGAGGTCGTCAACCGGCACGGATGCCGCTCCTCGGCATCCATCCAGGTCGTGTTTGCCACCGATGCCTGCACCGGCGTGGGCGAGAACAACCCGGTCGAGCGGTTGAAGGTATATCCCAATCCCGCCCGCGATCAGGTCACCGTAAGGATCACCGGATTGCCCGGGCACACCACCTGCACCCTGATGACCACCCTCGGGAAAGTCATTTCCGATCTGGCTTTCGGATCCCTCACCGAGTCATCCGCTTCGGTGAGCATCGACCTGAAAGGCCTCCCGAAGGGAATCTACCTCGTCAGGATCAACAATGAAGCGTTTACCCACATTCAAAAGCTGGTGATCGAGTAGTGTCTTCCAAGCAAAAATACCGGTTGCCGGCCTACACCGCCCTGGTCCTAACTTGCTTAGCGTTCCTGATCCCGGCCGCACCCGCCGCAGCCCAGGGAACATGGACCCGGAGCAATTGCCCCCGCTCGCAGAAACAGGCCATGGTATGGTACTTCGGCGAAAAGGCGGGCATCGATTTCAGGAGCGGGCAAGCAGTTCCGTTAGCCGACGGGAATCTGATGAACGCTTTCCAGGCGACGGCCTCGGTTTGCGACAGCGTGGGCAATTTCCGTTTTTTTACGAACGGAAAGGTCGTTTGGGATACGACGTTCTCTCCGATGCCGAACGGGACCGGGCTGGCGGGCGATCCGGGAGTCACCCAGCCCTGCCTCATCGTGCCGATGGGCAGGGAGGAATCGCAGTACATGGTTTTTACGGTCGACATGGTCCGGTATGATCTGCTCGACTCAACGAAATACACGACCCAGGGACTCCGGTACTCCATCATCGACATGCGGGAGCGGAACGGGCTCGGCGATGCCGTATCATCCGTTCTCAATTTGCCCCTGGTCACCCCTTCCTGCCAGAAACTGACTGCAGTGGCCAACCACAGCAAGACCGGCATCTGGGTCATCGCCCATAAGTGGGAGTCCGACGAATTCCATGCTTACCTGGTCACCGGATCGGGAATCGTCGACTCGACCGTAAGCGCGGTCGGAACCCGCCATTCCGCATCCACCAAGCTGGCTCGCAACAACATGGTAGGATACATGAAGTGCTCTCCCGACGGGACCAGGCTGGCGTTGTCGATTACCTACGACAAGCGGATCGAACTGTTCGATTTCGACAATGAGACCGGCCGGGTATCCAACCCGCGGAGCTACGTGGTGAACAAACCGGATATCCATCCTTACGGGATCGAATTTTCTCCCAGCGGACGGATGTTGTATGCTTCCGTTCTTGATTACCTGGGAGGAACGGTCCCAAAGAAGCCAACCTGTCTTTACCAGTTCGACCTGAACAACGGGCTGACGAACCCCGTCATCATCGATTCGGCTGCCAATGTTCGGTGGAACGCCCTGCAACTGGCCCCCGACGGCCGGATATACATCAGCCGGACCAACAATCTCAAGATAAAGAGAGATTCCCTCGAGGTGATCTACAACCCCGACCGGCCGGGATCGGCCTGTAATCTCAACAGGCTGGACCATAATCCGGGAGTGCGCTTCGATTTGCTGGGGAGAAAGAGCATTTACAGCCTGCCGAACCTGGTGCAGAGCTACCTCTATCTCCCTCCCTTCACCTGGGACAGTGTTTGCGAAGGGGATGTCACACGGTTCCGCATTACCAATCCGGCGAACATCGATGCAGTTTCGTGGGATTTTGGCGATGGTGCCACCTCGTCCCTTCCGGATCCCATGCATCCTTTTTCAACACCCGGGCAGTATACAGTAAGACTCACCCTGACTTATGAAGGTCAGTCTTTTACCGACTCCGTCAGGGTGGTCAGTCATCCGAAACCCTTCATAACACTGGAGGATACCGTATTGCTGTACACAGGCTCAACCATTACCCTCCATGCGGGCGAGGGTTTCCCGGAGTACCTCTGGTCAACGGGTTCTGCCGCATCCACCATTGTGGCGGGGACCCAGGGATCGTACTGGGCCAGGGTGAAAGACGTTTATTGCTGCACCCATTCCGACACAACGTATGTAAAAGTTTTCGAGTATTTTATCCCTAATGCTTTTTCTCCCAACGGCGACGGGCTGAACGATGTGTTCCGCGTCAACGGCTTGTACCGTAACATTAACTTCAGCATGGTGATCTTTGACCGGTGGGGGCAGATGGTCTTTGAATCGGATGATGTGGATAAAGGGTGGGACGGCAAAGCGGGAGGACAGGTGTGTCCTCCGGAAAGTTACATCTGGGTGGTCAAGATCAGTTTTCCGGGACAGGATATCATCACCAGTGGGGACGTGGTATTTAAAGGTGTTGTGAACATTGTACAATGATCAGTGAAAAATATGCCGGCATCATTGCAGCCGAAATAAATCAGAATAAGGGCTTTGTCCTGAATGTGATCAACCTTCTTGAAGGAGGGGCGACAGTTCCTTTCATTGCCCGGTACCGAAAAGAGATGACCGGTTCGATGGACGAGGTTGCCATCATGCATGTGCGCGACCGGCTGATCCGCCTGAAGGAACTGGACGCCCGGCGCGAATCGGTCCTAAACTCGTTGAGGGAGCAGGAGAAGCTGACACCCGAACTGGAAGCGGCCGTCATGGGGGCGGCGACGCTGTCGGAACTGGAGGATATTTATCTTCCTTACCGCCCGAAGAGGAGGACCCGCGCCAGCATTGCCCGTGAAAAGGGGCTGGAGCCACTGGCCCGGCTGATCCTGTCGCAGCAATATCATGATTTGAAGACCCATGCCATGAAGTTCGTGGATACTGAAAAGGGTGTACCTACGGCCGATGAGGCGATCCGGGGTGCTGCCGATATCATCGCCGAGACCGTTAACGAGGATGTGCCTGCCAGGAAACGCATCCGCACACTGTTCCAGCGCGAATCGGAAGTTGCTGTCAAGGTGGTAAAAGGGAAGGAACAGGATGGAATCAATTTCAAGATGTATTTTGATTATCACGAACCCCTGTCCAAAGCCCCGTCGCACCGGCTGCTGGCCATGTTCCGGGGCGAGAACGAGGGATATCTCCGCATGTCGGTCGGGGTGGACGAAACAGTGGCTTTCGGAATCCTTGACCGTATTTTCGTTCGGGGCAGCAATGCCTCTTCCGGCATCGTGAAGGAGGCGATCCGTGACAGCTGCAAACGTCTGTTATTCCCTTCGATGGAAACGGAAATGCGGCAGTGGGCCAAGGAAAGAGCCGACCAGGAAGCCATCCGGGTCTTTGTGGAGAATCTCCGGCAACTTCTGCTGGCTCCGCCGCTCGGTCAGAAGAATGTACTGGCGATCGATCCCGGCTTCCGGACCGGCTGCAAAGTGGTTTGCCTCGACCGGCAGGGAAAGCTTGTTCATAATGAGACCATCTATCCCCACCCCCCTCAGAATGAGGTCAGGGAGTCGATCCATAAGATAAAAAGCCTGGTCAACGCATACAAGATCGATGCTATTGCCATCGGCAACGGGACCGCGGGGAGGGAGACCGAGCGACTGATACGGGCGGTCGCTTTCGACCGCGATGTGATCGCCCTGGTGGTGAACGAAAGCGGGGCTTCCGTTTATTCTGCTTCGGCTGTGGCCCGGAAGGAATTCCCCGACTATGATGTCACGGTAAGGGGGGCGGTGTCGATCGGCCGCCGGCTGATGGACCCGCTTGCCGAACTGGTCAAGATCGACCCGAAGTCGATCGGAGTGGGGCAGTACCAGCATGATGTGGACCCGGCCGGCTTGTCGAAAAGCCTCGATGATACGGTGATGAGCTGTGTCAACAAAGTGGGAGTGGAAGTCAATACAGCCAGCGAGGAGCTGCTGACCTATGTTTCGGGGCTTGGACCCGCGCTGGCCAGGAACATCATCGATTACCGGAATAAGAACGGACCTTTCCGGTCCCGGGCAGGGTTGAAAAAGGTGACCCGTTTCGGCGATAAGGCTTTTGAACAGGCGGCAGGTTTTCTGCGGATACGCGATGCAGAGAATCCTCTCGACCGGAGCGCGGTCCACCCCGAAAGTTACCCGGTAGTTTCCCGCATGGCCGCAAAACTGAACTGCACGGTCGATGATCTGATCGGACGGCAGGAACTCCGGTCATTGATCCGCCTGGAGGATTTTGTCAGCGACACCGTGGGGATCCCGACCCTTCAGGATATCTTGCAGGAACTTGCCAAACCGGGTCGCGACCCCCGCGAACAGTTCGAAATGTTCGAATTCGATAAGCATATACATTCCATGGGAGATCTCCGGACAGGAATGAAGCTGCCCGGGATCGTGACCAACATCACCAACTTCGGGGTCTTTGTCGATATCGGCGTTCACCAGGACGGCCTGGTGCACATCAGCCAGTTGGCCGACCGGTTCGTGAGAGACCCGAACGATGTGGTGAAACTTCATCAGAAAGTCATGGTGGAGGTGCTGGAGGTGGACCAGGAACGCAAGCGAATCCAACTGACCATGAAAACCGGGAATACTAAGACCGGCAATTAACCGTTAAACTATCGTTCCTATTCCGGGGGTGCATGCGCTGCTATAGATCTCTCTCATTTTCAATCCTGCTGGTTCTGATGCTTCAGTCCGGCAGCGTGCCGGCACAGCGTATCCTGGGAGCGGTAAGTGCCGGCATGAACCTGACCCAGGTTGACGGTGATGAATACTACGGATACCATAAAGCGGGGCTCAACATCGGACCGATGGTGACAGTCCCGTTCGGAACGAAACGGCAATGGTCGGCCAGCATGGAGTTGCTCTACACCCAGAAAGGAAGCTACCACGGGGGAGATGCAGATTCGACCACCTTCCGCATGAACCTGGATTATGCCGAGATCCCGGTGGTGATACACTATACTGACAAAAACCTGATCGCGGGGGGGATCGGTTTTTCCTACGGACGGCTGATCAATTACAAGGAGACCAGGAACAGTTTCTACGACAGCATCTACCAGTACCAGAACAATATATCGAACAATGAGTTCGCCGTGATCGCCGACCTGAAGGTGCGGATCTGGAGCAAGTTGTGGGCGAACCTGCGATACCAGTATACCTTGAAGAACTTTCGGAAAGTGCTGGTGAATTATACGGTACCCTACCAGCAGCCCGAAACACGCTACCAGTACAACAATGTGATCACCGTACGCCTGATCTGGGTATTCAACCAACCCCGGGTTGAACGTAAAAAAGAGTAGACGTGCCGGGGACGGGATCAGAGGATCCTCCGTATCAGCCTTAGGTTGTGGGTGTAACGTTGCTGTGATTCGCTGAAAATTCCCTGGTGATCGAGTGGATCGATCCTGACCTTCCCGGAACAATGGATGATGGTGCTTCGGCTGGTGAGCATTCCGACATGGATGATCTCCCCATCCGGGTTTTCGAAGAACGCCAGATCCCCGGCTTCCGCCTCGGCGATCCACGCCACCCCCTCTCCCATGCCGGCCTGCTGGGAGGCATCTCTCGCCAGCGTGATGCCGTGAAGCTTGTAAACCATCTGGGTGAATCCCGAACAATCCAGGCCAAACGGCGAACGTCCTCCCCACAGGTAAGGGGCATTCAGGTACAGCATGGCATCGCTGATCAATTGCCCTCCCGGAGTGCCGGATGCGACAGACTGACCGCTCAATGACATGACGGATTGTTCCGAAACCTGTCCTTCGAAAAAATAGCGGTTGGACCCGATGCGAAGATCCGGCCCATCCAGTCCGGGAAGGGAGCTTCCCAGCAAAAGAGGAATCAGCGTATGCCCCGATTCATCCGACAGGAGTTGCACCAGGTCGAGGGTGACGGGGGTAAATGCCTGTGCCAGGCGACTGAATTCCTCGTCGTCGAGTGGGAACGCCTGCAATTCATGGATCCATCCCTCGTACCCGTCGTGAAAACAACGGATCTTCATCCATCCCTCTTCCCGGTCCGTGATCGTGTACAACTCGCCAAAGAGGAGTTGTGACACCATTTCAGCCCGGTGCGAACCGGACGACCGGACAGGGATTATGCTTTGCAGGCAAATTCCGTTTTCCATGAGGAGGGATTTGATCTGTCAAAGGTAGGAAAAAGGTGGCTTTCCGCTGTTCTTCAGCGCACAACCGTGGCAGCCGTCACAGCGTGAGGCCGGGGTGCGGAAAAACTGCACCATGCGCCGTACGGTCGAAAAGGCGGCCGTTGCAACGACGATCAGAACAAGAATCATTTGCCAGTCCATATTTTCATAGTATTAAGGAGCCGACCTGGTAAACCAGGAACGACAGGATCCATGCCAGCAGCGTCGTATAGGTGATCAGGAACAGAGCCCATTTCCAGCTGCCTGATTCACGGTTTACCGTTGCCACAACAGCGATGCAGGGCATGTAGATCAGTATGAACAGGAGGAATGAAACGCCCACAAGGGGGGTGAAAAGCCGTTCACCCTGGTTTTTCCCGGCTCCGTATGTGGCTCCGCGAAGCTGTTCTCCTAGGGATTCGTGGGTTTCCTGGTGATGAAAGTGATCTTTCCCGAAAAGGACGCCCATCGTGCTTACCACTACCTCCTTGGCCGCGGCACCCGTGATCAGGCTCACACCCATTCGCCAGTCAAAACCCAGCGGGGCGATCACCGGTTCGATAAAATGCCCTAGCCGGGCGATGTACGATTTCTGCAAGCGATCTTCCCAGCTGAGATTGCTGCCACCGGGAAAATATTCCAACGCCCAGATCAGGATCACCGCGATCAGGATCACACCTCCCATTTTATTCAGGTATTGCCGGCCTTTCTCCCACATGTGCCGGAAGATCACATGGAGGGTAGGCATGCGGTAAGGGGGCAGTTCCATGACAAATGGCGCCTCCCGGCTTTTAAACAGCAACTTTTTGAAGATCAGGGATATGATAATAGCCAGGAGGATGCCGGTTATATATAGCCCGAAGATGACAGTCCCCGCAATGTCGGGAAATACCGCACCGGCGATCAGGATGTACACCGGAAGTCGCGCACTGCACGACATGAAAGGGTTGATCAGCATGGTCAGCAGCCGGTCGTTGCGGTCCTTCAGCGTCCGGGTCACCATGATGGCGGGAACATTGCAGCCGAATCCCATGATGAGCGGAATGAACGACTGGCCGTGGAGCCCCATTTTATGCATGAGCTTGTCCATGATGAACGCGGCGCGTGCCATGTATCCCGAATCCTCCATCAGCGAGATGAACAGGAACAGGATCAGGATGTTGGGCAGAAATACGATCACGCTGCCCACCCCGTTGATGATCCCGTCCACCATCAGGTCCCTGAACGGTCCGGCCGGAAGAAGCGTGTCGGTGCCGGAACCGATCCACGCGACGCCGGCGGAAATCCACTCCTTGGGATATTCCCCGAAAGTGAAGGTCGACTGGAACATGATCCACAGGAAGAGGATGAAGACCGGGAATCCGAGGATCCGGTGTGTCAGTATGCCGTCGATCCGGTCACTGACCGAGCGGGAAGGACCTTCGGGACGTGTGGTTCGCATGGTTTCCCGCAAAGCCCCGGAGACAAAGCCGTATTTCGCATCGGTCGTCAGGGTGGCCGAATCGTCGTGGAAGATATTCTCCAGCCGCTGGATCTCTCTTTCCGCCGCGCTGCTGATCTCTCCGCAAAAGGGTGATGAACGGAGCGATTCGAGTACGGAGGCATCCTTTTCCAGCAATTTTATGCTGTAAAACCGCGACGAGATCCTGTCGGTGAGCGGCTGGTCAAGGCGGATGGCTTCCTGGATCTTAAGGATGGATCGTTCCAGTTCGGTGCCATAGTTGATATGGACATGTCTCACCACCGGATCGCGGTCCTCGAATACCTCGATGATCCGGTCGAAAAGCTCTGAAATGCCGGTCCCTTTCGAGCTGACTGTCGGAATGACCGGGATGCCCAGGAGTTTTCCCAACGCTTCATGGTCGATCCGGTTCCCGCTTTCCAGGAACTCGTCGTACATATTCAGGGCGATCACCACCCTGATGTCCATGTCAATGAGCTGGGTGGTCAGGTAAAGGTTCCTCTCCAGGTTCGACCCGTCCACCACGTTCACTACGATATCGGGCACCCGGTCGGTAATATGTTGCCTGACGAAGATCTCTTCGGGGGTATAAGCAGTCAGAGAATAGGTTCCGGGGAGGTCGGTCAGGTTGAAGGTGTACCCTTTCTGCCGGAACACGGCATCTTTCGAATCGACCGTGACGCCGCTGAAATTGCCCACACGTTCATGGGAGCCTGAAGCAATGTTGAACAGCGTGGTCTTTCCGCAGTTCGGATTGCCGACCAGCGCCACCTCGATGGTCTTCCCCCGGTCGCCCGTCTCCGTGCGAGGGGTCTCTTCCCGGATGGTTCCCCGGTAGTCAAAAAGCATTGGCCTGCTCCCTGCCTCAGGATTCGCAGCCGACACTGGCTCCACTTCGATCAGGGCAGCTTCACTCCGCCGCAGCGACAGGTGGTACCCGATGATGCGGTATTCGACAGGATCCTGCAGCGGTGCGGCTTTGATCACGGTTACCTGCCGCCCGCTGACAAAACCCATTTCCGTGATCCTTTTACGGAAAGCACCCCTGCCTTTGACTTTCAGGATAATGCCGGTTTCACCTTGCCGGAGATCGATGAGGGTCGTCAATTAATTTAGAATCATTCTATGCAAAAGTACATAAAATTAGCACCCCGGGGAGTAAAAACAAAAAAAATCAGCGGACTGAAAGAAGGTAATGGTTGGTTTCAGGACCCAGGTTGCAGATGGCATCCAGGATGCTCAGGCCGGGAAGGAACCCGTGGCGGGGTTCGAATACCTGGGTGTAGGGTGGGTGTTCGTAGTGCCTCAGCGTGTGTTTGCCACCCAGTTTTTCGCGCAGGTCGGTCATTCCGGCAGGGATAGCCTCGTATTGACGGGAGGTGGTGATGGGTATCCCGACATTCAGCAAGTCGAGAAGCACCTGCAGGAGCTCACAATTAAGATCGAGGAGAAAGGTGAACTCACGTTCAAAAAATGGCCGGAAAGCGTCCTGGTAATAAAGAAAAAACGGCGAATTGCTGTACGCCGTTTCAATGGATCGCCAGTGGAGTTTATGCCAGGGCTGATCGTATAATATCCTGACGTCGCAGGTCCGGGTGTGGTTCCCCTCCGCCTTCCTGACCGGGACCGTCAATGCCTGCCGTCCGTTCGGACCTTGTATCTCGCAGTGATTCCGGCAGGTTTGTTTCCGGTAGGTTTCATGCCCCTCGATCACAATCGATTCCGATCTCAGGGCTTCGGCCATATATCCGACCGGAGGCAGGAAGGCGGTGGGGAAGAGCCCGGGCATTAATTGGCCTCTTTCAGCAACACATCTTGGATGGCCTTTTTCAGGGTATCTTTCGGAAGTGCCCCGACCGACATCTGGGGCTGATCGTTCATCGGTACGAAAAGCATCGAGGGGATGCTCCGGATGCCAAAGGCACCGGCCAGTTCCTGCTCCGCTTCGGTGTCGATCTTGTAAACATTGATCTTTCCCTTGTATTCGACGGCCAGTTCTTCGAGGATCGGGGCCACCATTTTGCATGGGCCGCACCAGTCGGCATAGAAATCGATGATGCACGGAAGCTGTCCTTCGAACTTCCACTCACTGTTCTTCTCATAATTGAAGACCTTTTCAAAAAAGGCCTCTTTTGTCAAATGTTCTACCATGTTCTGAATAATTAACGTAAATATTTAACTCAACAAACAACAAACAAACAAACAAACAAACAAACAACAAACACTTAAAACCCTACCATTCACGTACGGACGCATCGCAATGCGTCCCTACCACCCACGTACGGACGCATTGCGATGCGTCCGCATCATTCATTGATTCACCATCAAAACAGTCCGGATCGTCTCCACGAAATC
>CAYVVG010000011.1:0-66894 GCA_964455285.1 uncultured Prolixibacteraceae bacterium | reverse complement strand
GGGTGGGGGACCCTGACGGGGTGGGGGGACCCTGACGGGGTGGTCCATAAAAAAAGGCGTCTTTCTGGACGCCTTTTTTTTGAATGAGTCAGCAACCTGTCAACTCTTCCTGATCCGCATGCCGTAGAAGGACCGGTAAACAAAATATAGGGCAACCGCGAAAAACGCGATCCCCACATAGGGCGCCACAGCGAAGAAACTGTCGGAGATCGCGATCTCCATCGCAAGCAGGCCGAACAGGGTGGTGAACTTGATGATCGGGTTGAGTGCCACCGACGAAGTGTCCTTGAAGGGGTCCCCCACGGTATCACCCACCACAGTGGCCGCGTGCAATTCAGTGCCTTTCTCCTTCAGGTCGACCTCCACCACCTTCTTGGCATTGTCCCAGGCTCCCCCGGCGTTGGCCATGAAAACAGCCTGGAAAAGTCCGAAGAAGGCAATGGCGATGAGGTAGGCGACAAAAAACGCAGCCGCCCCGTATCGCCCGGCGGTGTGTTCGGCAAAGGAGGTGTCCTGATAACCCGACAGGAACGCAATGCCAATGGCAAAGGAGAAAATGGCGATAAAAATGTTGAACATCCCGGTTTGCGCATACTGGGTGCAAATCTTGACCACCTCCTTCGATGTCTCCACCGAGGCTTTCTTTTCGGCCGTCTCATCCAGCCTGATATGCTTTTTGATGTATTCGACAGCCCGGTAAGCGCCGGTCGTCACCGCCTGGATGGAAGCCCCGGTGAACCAGTAAATGACCGCACCGCCTGCCAGGAATCCGAAGATGGTATAGGGATTCAACAGGTTGAGTATCTGTTCCGGCTCGATGCCGAAATGGTTGCGGATCACAAGGATCAGGGAGAAGATCATGGTAGTGGCTCCCACCACGGCTGTTCCGATCAATACAGGCTTCGCGGTCGCCTTGAAGGTGTTCCCTGCCCCGTCGTTGGCTTCGAGATAATGTTTCGCCTTTTCAAAATCAGGTTTGAACCCGAATTCGCGTTCGATCTCGGCGGTCGCGGTGGTGACATCCTCCTCGATCAGCGACAGTTCGTACACCGATTGTGCGTTGTCGGTAACCGGCCCGTAACTGTCTACGGCAATGGTGACCGGCCCCATCCCGAGAAAACCGAAAGCGACCAGTCCGAAAGCAAAGATGGAGGGATAGATCATGAAGGCGTCGAGACCCCAGTTGCTGGCATAAAAGGCCACAAACATCAGCACCAGGAACACCATGCCTTTCCAGAAGGCACTGAAATTGCCCGCCACGAGCCCCGAAAGAATGGTGAGCGAGGCGCCTCCTTCCCGGGAAGCCTGCACCACTTCGTTCACATGCTTCGATTTGGGACTCGTGAAGATCTTGGTGAATTCGGGGATGAGGGCAGCGCCCAGGGTTCCGCAACTGATGATGATGGACAACGTGAGCCAGAGGTTGTTGGGGAGATCTCCCAGCTGCCAGTAACTGGCCATGAAAGTGACGGCGATGGAGAGGATAGAGGTGATCCAGACCAGGTTGGTCAGCGGTTTTTCGAAATCGAAATCATCCTGGCTGGCGTAGAGCATCTGGCTGACGAACTTGTTGATATAGAATGCGGCAATGGAGGTGATCACCATCAAAATACGCATGACGAAGATCCAGGTGAGCAGGGTAGTCTGATACATGATCCGGTTGGCCTCATCCATCCCGGGGATGAACCCGACCGCCAGCACGATGAAACTGATCAGGGCCACGCCCGTCACTCCGTAGGTTTCGAAACCGTCGGCCGTCGGTCCCACGCTGTCGCCGGCGTTGTCGCCCGTGCAGTCGGCGATCACTCCCGGATTCCGGGGATCGTCCTCCTTGATCTTAAACACCACCTTCATCAGGTCGCTGCCGATATCGGCGATCTTGGTAAAGATCCCGCCGGCAATACGCAGGGCGCTGGCCCCGAGCGATTCGCCGATGGCGAAACCAATGAAGCTGGCGCCGGCCAGGTGGCGGGGAACGAAGATCAGGATGATCAGCATCATGATCAGCTCAACGCAGATCAGCATCACCCCGATGCTCATCCCGGCGTCGAGCGGTATGTTCAGCAACTTCAACGGCTTCCGTTCCAGCGAAGCGAACGCCATCCGGCTGTTGGCCAGGGTGTTCATGCGGATTCCGAACCACGCTACGCCATAGGATCCCAGGATCCCGATCACGGTCCACGACAAGACCAGCATCACACCCCCGAAAGAAGTCTCCAGCAGGTAGCCATAATAAAATGCGATGCAGAGACCGATGATCACGAAAAGTATCAGAAGAAATTTCCCCTGCTGGATCAGGTAGGTTTTGCACGTCTCGAAGATGACCTGGGCCACTTCGAGCATGGAGGCATGCGCTTTGAGTTTTTTTACCTTCCGGAACTGGTAAAGCCCGAAAAGAAGCCCCAGAAAACAGATCACAAATCCGAGAAGCAAAAGGTTGTTCTGGTGTGAAGTCAGATCGGGGATCTTCAGGTCCGCTTCGCTCGCCATGCTGAGAAATGGCATTAAAAGGGATGTCGACAGCGTAAAGATTCGTTTCATATGCAAGTATTTACTTTTTTAAATTAGACTGTTGACAAAAATAGTAAGATTTTTGAAGATAGAAATTTTTTCAACATGTTTTGACGACGCTGAAAATTGGCGTAGGTTTGTAAATGGGAAAAACCGGTGTATGAAATCGGAAAAAATCAGGCTGGATATAATCGGTATGTCATACAGTCAGTCACAGAGCGGAGCCTATGCTCTCATCCTTGGCGAACGGGAAGGGAGCCGCAGGCTGCCCATCATCATCGGGGGATTCGAAGCCCAGTCGATCGCCATTGAACTGGAGAAGATCCGCACCCCGCGGCCGCTGACCCACGATCTTTTCAAATCCTTTGCCGACGCCTATCACATCGTGATCACCGAAGTGGTGATCCATAAATTCGTCGAAGGGGTGTTTTACGCCCAACTGGTGTGTACCGACGGGAACAACCTCCAGGAGGTCGATTCCCGCACTTCCGACGCCATAGCACTGGCTTTGCGTTTCGGATGCCCGGTATTCACCTACGAATCGATCATGTCGGCGGCAGGCATTCTGATGGAAGAAGAGAACGAAGCCAACGCGACGGGCGAATCTCCTGCTCCAGAGGCCCCTGTCGAAACCACCTCCTTCCCGGATCTGAGTATGGCCGAACTGCAGGAGATGCTTCAGCATGCCATTGAGAATGAAGAGTATGAAAAAGCCTCCAAGATCAGGGATGAACTCAACCGCCGGAAATAACCCGTTATTCCCCCGTTATCTCATTTTGTAAAACTGCCACCCATGGGTATCAAGTTACGCCTCATCGTTCTGAATTTCTTTCAATTTTTCATCTGGGGATCCTGGCTGCTGACCATAGGCGCTTACTGGTTCCAGACCAAACACTGGAGCGGCACCGAGTTCGGAGCCATCTTTTCCACCATGGGGATCGCCTCGCTCTTCATGCCGGCGATCGCCGGCATCATCGCCGACCGGTGGGTGAACGCCGAGCGGTTGTACGGGATGTTCCACCTTACGGCCGCCGTCATCCTTTTCATGATCCCCACCATCGACAACCCTTCGGCCATGTTCTGGATCATGTTGCTGAACATGGTCTTTTACATGCCCACCATCTCCCTGTCGATCACCGTGGCCTATACGACCCTGAAAGGGAAGGGTCTCGACATTGTCAGGGATTATCCCCCGATCAGGGTATGGGGCACCATCGGGTTCATATTCGCTCTCTGGATCATCAGCCTCTCCGGCCTGGAAACATCGGCCGGACAGTTCTATGTTGCCGCGGCAGCCTCGCTGTTCCTCGGACTCTATGCAATGACACTTCCCAAATGTCCGCCCATGGCGCGGGGACATAAAAAGAAGCTGGTGGAGGAGCTCGGACTGAACGCCTTCGCCATGTTCAGGAATGTCAAAATGGCGCTTTTCTTCCTCTTTGCCATGCTGCTGGGAGCTTCGCTCCAGCTGACGAATGCGTACGGTGATACTTTTCTCCATGACTTTGCCCGGATCCCCGAATTCAAGGACCTGGTCGCGGTGAAGTACCCCGCCATCATCATGTCGATCTCGCAGATCTCCGAAACCCTCTTCATCCTCACCATCCCCTTCTTCCTCCGCCGCTTCGGCATCAAGAAGGTGATGCTTTTCAGCATGATCGCCTGGGTGCTGCGCTTCGGCCTTTTCGGCCTGGGCGATCCGGCCGGAGGCTTGTGGATGATCGTGCTCTCCTGCATCATCTATGGAATGGCATTCGACTTCTTCAATATTTCAGGATCCCTGTTCGTTGAAACACAGAGCGAACCCTCCATCCGGGCCAGCTCCCAGGGCCTCTTCATGATGATGACCAACGGGTTCGGCGCCTTCCTCGGAAGCCGGATCAGCGGCATCGTGATCGACAAGTTCTACCTGCTGCCCGACGGGAACTTCGACTGGCAGGGCATCTGGTTTGCCTTCGCCGGCTATTCGCTCGTGGTAGCCGTTCTCTTTGCCATCCTGTTCAAACACAAACACAATCCGGCCGACTTTCAGAAACAGATCCAGCATTGATCCTCACCACTCACGTACGGACGCATCGCAATGCGTCCCTACCACCCACCACTCACGATTCACCATGCACCAATACCTCACCCTCCTCGACCATGTCCTGACCCACGGCGTCAGGAAAACCGACCGCACAGGCACAGGGACGGTCAGCGTATTTGGCTACCAGATGCGCTTCGACCTTCGGGAGCATTTCCCGTTGCTGACCACCAAAAAACTTCACCTGCGATCGATCATTCACGAGCTTCTCTGGTTTCTGAAAGGGTCGACCAACACCGGCTACCTGCATGAAAACAAGGTGACGATCTGGGATGAATGGGCTGATGACGGCGGGAACCTGGGGCCGATCTATGGCTACCAGTGGCGGTCGTGGCCCGGGCCCGGCGGAGAGCCGATCGATCAGATCCGGGGGGTCGTGCACTCCCTGAAGGAAAATCCCGATTCGCGGCGCCATATCGTCAGTGCCTGGAATGTGGGCGATCTCGATCAAATGGCCCTGCCGCCCTGCCACCTGCTCTTCCAGTTCTATGTTGCCAACGGTGAACTCTCCTGCCAGCTCTACCAGCGGAGTTGCGACATCTTCATCGGGGTGCCGTTCAACATCGCCTCCTACGCCCTCCTGACCCTGATGATGGCCCAGGTCACCGGACTGAAGCCAGGCGAGTTCGTACATACCCTCGGCGATGCCCATATTTACCTCAACCACATCGACCAGGTCCGTCTGCAACTTACCCGGGCACCCCTTCCGATGCCCCGGATGCTGCTCAACCCTGAGGTGAAGGATATCGACGGATTTCGCTTTGAAGATTTTCAACTAGTAGATTACCAGGCACATCCACACATCAAAGGGGATATTGCCGTTTAACCGTATTGTCATGATCTCGATCATCGTCGCCATTGCTGATAACCGTGCCATCGGGAAAAACAACGACCTGCTGTGGCACATCCCGGCCGACCTGAAACGGTTTAAGCGGATCACCAGCGGACACCCGGTGATCATGGGGAGACGCACCTATGAGTCGCTCCCGAAACGCCCCCTGCCCAACAGGCGCAACATCGTCATCACCGATATTCCCGGCGAGCGGTTCGAAGGGTGCGAGATGGCTTATTCCATTGATGAAGCCGCTGCCCTCTGCCATCCCGGCGATGAAAATTTCGTTATGGGAGGAGCGTCGGTATACCGGCAATTCCTTCCAATCACCGATCGCCTCTACCTCACGGTGGTGCACAAAGCCTTCGAGGGCGATGTCTTCTTCCCGGAGATAGATTTCTCGAAATGGAAACTGATGGAAAGCGAGCACTTCCCCCCGGATGAGGTCAACAGCTTCTCCTACACGAACGAGATCTGGGAACGGATCGGCTGATCAGGTCTTCCGTTTTTGCTTCTTGGCCGCCGGAAACAATATGTTGTTCAGGATGAGGCGGTAACCCGGTGAATTGGGGTGAAGGTTCAGGTCGGTGGGGGGGTCGCCGACCATGTGCTGGTAGTCCTCTGGATCATGCCCTCCCAGGAAAGTCCAGGTTCCTTTCCCGAAATCCCCGTGAATGTAACGCGCCTCGTTCAGCGATTTTGTTTCGCCCAGGATCACGACGCCCGGTTTCACGTATTTCTTGTTGAATGCGGTCGTCTGGCCCATGAACCCATGGATGATGGTTTGGTGGTCCTGGCAAAGCATGCTGGGTACGGGGTCCCACTTGGCCGAGAAATCGAAAAGGGTGAAAAAATCGTTTTCTTTGCGGATGGTTCTGGGGCGGGTCTCGGTCACGTCGATCGTGGAGATCTCGTACTGGTAGGGGTTGGTCACCAGCGAGAAGTTCTCGAAGGCGAAACAGTTGCCATAGTTGAGTTTCGACACCGCGTCAGGATCCGGCAGATCGTGGTCGAACATCACATCACAAATGTCGATCCCCTCGGCCGAGAGGGCCACATCATAACTGTCGGGGGCGGAACACATGGAGAACAGGTATCCTCCTCCGGCCACAAAGTCGCGGATCTTCTTCGCCACAGCCAGTTTCATTTGCGAAACTTTTTCGAAACCAAGTTTTCGGGCGCTGGCTTCCTGGGCGGCGACATCTTCCTGGTACCAGGGGAATCCCTTGTACGACGCCCAGAATTTTCCGTACTGGCCGGTAAAGTCCTCGTGGTGCAGGTGAAGCCAGTCGTACAACGGGAGAAGACTGTTCATGATCTCCTCGTCGTAAAGGATATCATAGGGGATCTCGGCGTAGGTGAGCACCAGGGTGACCGCATCGTCCCAGGGCAGCTTGTTCTTGGGCGAATAGACTGCGATCCGGGGTGCTTTATGGAGTTTGATGGTCTCCATGTTCGCCTGCGGGTCGGCGATCTCCTCCAGAATGGCTGCCGCCTGGGCGTCGGCAATGGTTTGGGCCGTCACGCCACGGATGGTGCACTCTTCATCGAAAGCCTTTACATACGGAAACATGAAACTCCCTCCCCGGTAATTCAGCAACCAGCTCACCTCGGCATCCTGTTTCAGCACCCAGTAGGCTATTCCGTATGCTTTCAGATGGTTCTTCTGGGCCTCGTCCATCGGGATCAGCAGGTAAGCTCCTGCGGCCGGGCGGATCAACCCCAGCAGCAACAGGAACACCAGGGTGACGGCCCGGTTAAAACGGTACTTCGGCATGGTCGTCATCGTTCATTTTAGACATTACGGTTCGGGTCCGCATCGATCCATCAAACGATGCATTCGGCTGAATATTACCCGTGGGAAGGTAATCCATCTCGGCATCGACGAATTTGGCATATTTCGAAACGAAGCGGACGCGGACATCCTTCAGGGGACCGTTGCGGTTCTTGGCGATCATGATCTCGGCCACCCCCGCCGTGGAGTCCCCTTTCTCGTCCATGTCGATCTTGTAATACTCCGGGCGGTAAATGAAGAGTACCATGTCGGCATCCTGTTCGATGGACCCCGATTCGCGGAGGTCGGAAAGGATCGGTTTGGCGGCCGCGGCTCTCTTCTCGGAGGCGCGGCTCAGCTGGGAAAGTGCGATCACCGGCACATCCAGCTCCTTGGCAAGGCTCTTCAGCCCCCGCGAGATGCTGCTGATCTCCTGCTCCCGGTTGCCCTTGGATTCCTGGGTTCCCTGCATGAGCTGAAGGTAGTCGACGATGATCAGCTCGATGCCGTGGTGAGCTTTCAACCGCCGGCATTTGGCCCGCAGGTCGAAGATGGACAGGGCCGCGGTGTCGTCGATGTACAGCGGTGCGTTGATCAGGGGGGTGATCCTGGCATTAAGCTGAGCCCACTCATGGTCCTCCATGGTCCCTTTGCGGAGTTTTTCCTGGGGGATCTCGGTTTCGCTCGACATCAGGCGGGTCACGAGCTGGATGGAGGACATTTCAAGGGAAAAGACCGCTACGGGTTTGTTGAAGTCGATCGCGGCATTCCGCGCCATCGTCAGCGAAAAGGCAGTTTTTCCCATACCCGGGCGGGAAGCGATGATGATCAGGTCCGACTTCTGCCATCCTGAGGTGATCCGGTCAAGCTCGGTAAATCCCGATCCCACACCCCGCAGCCTCCCCTCCGTGGTCCGGCCGGCATTGATCTCCTTGATCGCCTCTGCAACGATCGATTGCATGCTCATGTATGATTTCCCGATGCTGCCCTCACTGATGGCAAAGAGCCCGTTCTCGGCCCGGTCAAGCAGTTCGAACACGTCGGTGGTATCTTCGTAGGCGTCGCGGATAATGTCGGAAGATACCCGGATCAGCTCTCGTTGAATGAACTTCTGAAGGATGATGCGGGCATGGAATTCGATGTTGGCGGTGGAGGCTACCCGGTTGGTCAGCATGGTGATGAAGTAGGGGCCACCGGCCAGTTCCAGCTCTCCGCTCTTCCGCAACTCTTCGGTGACGGTCAGGATATCGACGGGTTCATTGTGGGCGAAAAGCCGCAGGATCGCCGAGAAGATCACCTGATGAGCCTCCTTGTAAAACGCATCCGGTTTCAGCACTTCGATCACCTCGGCGAGGCGGTTGCTCTCGAGCATCATGGCCCCGAGCACGACCTCTTCCAGGTCGAGCGCCTGGGGAGGGATCTTCCCGTGTTCGTTCACCGCTTCGGTGAAGGCCTGCCGGCGTGCCCTCTTTTTCAGGTTTTTATCTTCCATACCGCAAAAATAGCGTTAATCCGCCACGGTCACCGCCCGCGTCTCGTTTTTATTTTTCAACATCAGAGGCCGAAGCTGAACGAGATGTGCACCCATTTGTGCCACCATCCGTGGTCGAATTCAGGACTGAGCATGAACTGCTCCACATCACACCTTACACCATTGTACGCCAGGGTGATCCCCCCGCTTCCCTGGAAGACCAGCCGGGAAACCTCACGCGCCGGGAATGTGTAGGTGCTTGAACGGTTGAACACTCCCCCCTGGAGGGTGGCATCGTATCCCACGCCTTTGACATGCGCTTTCATGAACAACCAGGCCTGGAACTTCCTGGGAGCCGGACTCCCGGGGTCTTTCTTAGCTTTGCCGGTATTCAGAAAGGCGGGATTGAACCAGCCGGTCCTCATGTGGATCCCGGCCGAGGTGTTGGTGTAAAGGGTGCCGAGAGATGCGGTGCCGGCGACCATTGCATCCAGGTGACGCCGTGCAAGAATGCCTTTCTCCAGCAGGATGTGGTAATTAAGCACCACGTCGTCCCGGATCTGGTACTCCCAGCCCAGCGGTTCGTTGTTGGTGGGAACGGCATTGTGAAACGATCGCTGAACCCACTCTCCGTATGAATCAGGACCGATGATGCCGAGGTCGATCTCGCTGGTCTGCCGGTACTTCCGGATGGGGTCGTTGGTGATTTTGAACGTTCCGGCAAAAAGGTACGCCGCATAGGGGCGGTCACCGTACAGAATGCCCCCCAGCTTGGTGGTCGATGGGGTGTACATGTTCTGCACGAGGGCCAGGCCGTAATGGTTGGTGCCCGATCCCCGGTAGGGCAGGAGCAACCGGGCCAGGGGGTTGACTCTCAGCCCGGGAGCGATGAGTTCGATCCGGATGCCGTTGGTGTAGAACCGGTCGGTGTAGTCGAGGATGTCGTTGTCGAAATTCAGCCTGACAATCGTCGCCCGCCCCAGCAGGAGCATCGGCGGCAGCAAGTCGCCGGCATGCACTGAGAACAGCCTGTTGCGGTTGGAGGGTTCGGAAAGGTCAGGCTCAATGCCGAGCGCCCTCAACTGGCGGAGGCGGTGGATGCGGTTGGTATCCGCCATCAGGGAAGGAAATGCTGCAGTGTCGGGGTTGAAGGCCTGGGTGATCTTCCGTACGATCGGGGATCTTCTCCTGGTCTCCCCGGTCGCCGGTGCGGTTGCCTCTGTGCCGGGGAGCCGTCGGGCAGGATCGGCTTTTGCCGTCCATGGCTGCCGGAGCTCCTTGGCAGCCTGCTTTGGCGAATGCCGCGAATCCCCCGGGGGATCGCAGGCCATGAGGAATACCGGGAGGAGAAGTAAAAAAAAGCCTTGTTTCATTCCACCGGCAAAGTTATGCATTTGCGATTGTCGTATCTTTACTCTTCATTTCGGTAACATGAGAGTCATCGCTTTCCTGGTCCTGTTTGGGTTGCCCTCTCTCGCCCTGATGGCTCAGAAGACCCTGATGGTGGAACGGATCGGCACCTCCCGCCGGCATTTTTTTCATCCGGACGATCCGGTTAAATGGAGGGTTTCAAAGGCCGACACGGTGCTCACCGGGCGATTGGGAGTGCTGCGATCCGATGAGGTCGTTGTTGAAGGTATCCGTGCCTGGCGGGTCAGAAGCGACAGCATCCGGTCGGTGACGGTGAAGTTCGCCTTCCCTCGTAAAGCCGGGCCGACGCTGTGTACGGCGGGGCTGGGCATCTTTACCATCATTGGTATCAACCATTTGCTCAATCATGAACCGGTTTTTTCCGGCGACATGTTACTCATTTCCGGATCGTTGCTGGCGGCCGGGGGCATCACCTGGTCACTGGGCAGCAAGCGATGCCGCATCGGCGACCGGTGGAAAGTCAAGATCTTGGATATCAATATTGAATAGAGGGATCAGGCCGACAGCATCCCGCGGATGATCCGGGTCATGACCGGCTCGACCGCACGGGCGGCGTCGATCACGTGCTTGTGGGTGATCTCGACGATCTTACCGGGCACCCCCAGGTCGGAGATCACCGAAACCGCAAAGCATTTCAGCCCCATGTGCCGTGCGGCGATCACTTCGGGTACCGTCGACATCCCGACGGCATCCGCTCCGATGGTCCGGATGTACCGGTATTCAGCGGGCGTTTCGTAGGTGGGGCCCGACACAGCGGCATACACTCCCGTCTGCAGCTTGATCCCGTGCTGTGCCGCAATGCCGAGGGCTTTGGAGATCATCTCAGGATCATAGGCGTCGCTCATGTCGGGGAAGCGGGTGCCGATCTCTTCATCATTTCTGCCGATGAGCGGGTTGTCCTTCATCAGGTTGATGTGATCGGTGATCACCATGATGTCGCCGACCTCGAATGCGGGGTTGACTCCGCCGCTTGCGTTTGAAAGAACCAGCAGCCGGATCCCCAGGAATTTCATCACCACGACCGGGAAGCTGATCTGCTTCATGGTATAACCTTCGTAGTAATGGAACCGGCCCTGCATGGCGACGATCTCCCTCCCGGCCATGGTGCCGAATATCAGTTGCCCCTGGTGTCCGTCGACCGTCGAAACAGGAAAGTGGGGAATTTCCCGGTAGGAGATCGTATGCCGGATATCGATCTCGTTGACAAGCCCTCCAAGCCCGGTGCCCAGGATGATACCCACCTCGGGCACGGCGGTTATCTTTGATTTCAGGTAGTTAACGGTTTCCCTGATTTGCTCTGACATAGTGTAAAATCTCGTTATCAAATTGTTCTTTGTCGCTGCCGTGGAAGTCGATCTCCATGGCCACGCAAAATAACGGTAAATTTTTCAAATATGCGCTGAGTTCAGGAGTTTTCAATCGCATGATGTCCTTCTCCGTTGTGATCAGTATTTTTTTCTGGGTCGGCAGGTCGTTGAATTTCCGGGCTATGGCATCAAGGTCCCGTGTTGTATAGGGATGGTGGTCGGGAAACTTCATCACCAAAAGTTCGCTGCACAACCGTTCCAGGTGCTCGCGCAGGGGGTAGTCGTTGGCAATTCCCGTGAAAAGAAGGATGTTGGTCACTTTAGGCGGGAATACCAGTGAAGGGTCAGATACCGGGAAAGGCTCCTTATACTTGATATACGAGAAGTAAACACGCTGCTGGTTTTTCGGATGCAGATCCTCCAGGATCCTCCGGCGGGTGATGGGCGAGAAGATCTTGGGAGTCTTGGTCACAACGATGATGTCGGCCCGGCCGGCTCCGTGCCGGAATTCGCGAAGGGTGCCCGATGGAAGCACGAAGTCGTCATAGTAGGGACGGTGGTAGTCGGTCAGCAGGATGGACAACCCCGGCCTGACATAGCGATGTTGATAGGCGTCGTCGAGCAGGACAGCCCCGAGATCGGGGTATTTGTCAAAGAGGATCTGCACCCCGCGACGTCGCTTTTCGTCCACCGCCACGCGGAGATGCTCGAATTTCTTCAGGTATTGAAGCGGTTCATCGCCGATGTATTTGACGTTCGACCGTTTCGATGCCAGGATAAAGCCCCGGCTCTTGCGCCCGTATCCGCGGCTCAGGGTGGCCACCGGAAATTCCGGGGATAACAACCGGATCAGGTATTCGATGTGCGGTGTTTTCCCGGTTCCTCCGTACGAAAGATTCCCGATCGAGATCACCGGCCGGCCGAAATCCGCCGAAGGCAGTATATGCAGGTCAAACAGCAGGTTGCGGAGTTGCAGGACGAGTCCATAACAAACCGAAACCGGAAAGAGGAGGATCTGGAGGAACCGTGTCATAATCAATCCCCTAAATTAGTAAAAAATACCGAATGTTATGAGATGGGAATAATTTTCCCCGGAAAACCCGGAAATGAACGGTCCGTTCCTCAGGATCTTCCTGCCAGGGTCTCCTCGCGGATCAGGAAGTGGAGGTTCTTCATCACTTCGGCGATCCCGGCATCCGGATCGGGGGTCTTTGCCACAAAATCTGCGGCTCCTTCTTCGATCAGCCGGGCCGGAAGGTGCGGGTCGTGAAAGCTGTCGAAAAAGAGGATCCTGCATCCCGGGGCTTCGGCAAGCACTGACCGGAGGAAACGGAATCCGTCGTTGTCGTCTGAAAAATAAGTGGTGATGATGAAGTTGGGAGGTTCGTGGTGGCGGATCCGGTAAAGACATTCCGTGGCAGATGGAAAAGCCTCTGTAATCGCGAACCGGCCGCTTTCGAGCCGATACCTGATCAGGTGACGGTGGATCGGGTTCCTGTCGACCACATAGACCCGGGGAGTTCTCATCCTTGTAAGGGAATTTGGTTGGCCAAAATTTGCATTTTTTAGGACCGGGCGACATGCCCGGTGATGAAACTTTTAAACAGGTTATGAACACAAACAGCTCACGGCCGGTGTCTCCCCCCGTTTTTGCCTATCTTTGACCATTTAATCCCATGCCATGATACTGAGAGATATCTCGCGATACCTGGAGAGCCTTGCCCCCCTGTCGTTACAGGAGGACTATGACAACAGCGGATGGATCATCGGCGATCCGGACGATGAGTTCCGAAAGGCGATGGTTTGCCTCGATCTGACCGGCGAAGTGATGAGCGAAGCGGCAGCCGCCGGGTGCAACCTGGTCATCGCCCATCATCCCTTCATATTCAGGGGTGTAAAGAAGATCCTGGCCGGAGACCCGGAAGCATCGCTGATCATGTCGGCGATCCGGCACGGCATCGCCGTGTATGCCATGCACACCAATCTCGACAATTCGAGGCACGGGTTGAATGCCCTCGTGATGCAGAAACTCGGGGTGGAGGCGTGCCACGTGTTGAGCCCGAAGCGGGGAGGGCTGATGAAACTGGCCGTTTTTTGCCCCGCCGGGCATGCGGATCATGTCAGGCAAGCCCTCTTTTCGGCAGGAGCCGGCCGCATCGGCGAATACGATTGTTGCAGTTATAACCTGCAGGGTGAGGGGACCTTCCGGGCATCCGATCGGGCGAATCCGTATGTAGGAGAGAAGAACGTGGTCCACCGGGAACCCGAGACCCGCATCGAGGTGATCTTCCCCTCCTGGCTCGAACGGACCATCACGTCGGCCATGATTGAAGCCCATCCCTACGAGGAGGTGGCTTACGATCTCTATCCGCTGGCCAACGAACACCCTCTGGCCGGCGCCGGTCTTATCGGTACCCTTCCCGAACCGGTTGAAGAGCTTGAATTCCTGGAACGGGTCAGGCAAGAGATCGGGATCCCGGTGATCCGTCATACGCCGTTGTTGCACAGGCCGGTCAGGAAGGTGGCCCTTTGCACCGGAGCCGGTTCTTTCCTCCGCAGCGACGCCCTTCGCGAGGGAGCCGATCTCTTTCTCACCGCCGACCTGAAGTACCACGATTTTTTCGGATTCCACGACCGGATGGTGCTGGCCGACATCGGCCATTACGAGAGCGAACAATGGGTAAAAGATTGGCTCTATGCAGCGCTTATCGAAAAATTTCCTACTTTTGCAATCCTGATTTCAAAAGCGAATACCAACCCGGTTCAGTACCATTTTTAACGAACAGAATATGGCAAAGACACCCAGCAAGCCGATCGCAACTTCCAAGCCCTCCAAACTGGCTAAAAAGACCGTGGAGAAGAAGGAAACCGCCCCTGCCGGAAAACCGGCCACCGAAGCGGCCACCGAGGAGAAGATACCTGTGAAAATGGTTACGAAAACCCGCCCGGAATCTGCTGACGATAAGACCGAGATCACCATCGAGAAGAAGCTGATCGCTCTCTACAGCCTGCAGCAGGTCGATTCGCAGATCGACAAGATCCGGATTATCCGGGGCGAACTGCCGCTCGAGGTACAGGACCTGGAAGATGAGATCGCCGGCATCGAAACACGCATCGAGAACTACGAGCAGGAAACGCTCGCCATGGAACGCTCCATCATGGACAAGAAAAATGCTGTGAAAGATGCCCTGGCCATGATCAAGAAATACGAAGAGCAGCAGATGAATGTACGCAACAACCGCGAGTACGATTCACTCACCAAGGAGATCGAGTACCAGAACCTGGAGATCCAGCTTTCCGAAAAGCGGGCACGCGAGTACACGGCCAACCTGGAAATAAAGAAAGAGGAGATCGAACAATTCCAGAAACAGCTCAACGACCAGAAGAGCGATCTGGAGATCAAGAGAAATGAGCTCGACGACATCATCGCTGAAACCGAAAAAGAAGAGAACGAGTTGATCAAGGTCTCAGAAAATAACAAAGATTACATTGAAGAGCGCCTGCTCTCCGCCTATACCCGGATCCGGAAAAATGCGCGGAACGGGCTGGCAGTCGTGCAGATCGAACGCGACGCCTGCGGAGGTTGCTTCAACAAGATCCCGCCCCAGCATCAGCTCGACATCCGGATGCACAAGAAGATCATCGTATGCGAATACTGCGGAAGAATCCTGGTTGACGACGGGATCGTGAACGCGATTCATTAATGTTTTGCAGATTACCACAAGGGAAGGCGTCCCGGTACAGGCTAGTCCTGATCGTGGGCGCCTTTTTCCTTTTCGCCCTGCCGGGAAATGCGGCAGACTATGACTTCAATACCGGCTGCCGGGCAGCCTTCAGGGAGATACTGTGCCTGCAATTGAATACGGCCGGGCAGATGCTTCAGGAGGAAAAGCAGCGTCATCCGGGAAACCTGGTCCCGGTATACCTGGAAAACTATTCCGATTTCCTGACCCTGGTCATCGGGGAGGAGGCAGAACAGTACCGCCGGCTTCAGATGAACAGGTCCTCCCGGATCAAAGCCCTCGAACAGGGGCCGCAGAACTCTCCCTACCACCGTCTCTTCCTGGGGGAGGTGTATCTGCAATGGGCCATCGCCCGGCTGAAATTCGGCGATTATATGACCGCCGCCCGCGAGATGAGGAAAAGCTATGGGTACCTGGCCGAAAACTCGGCGCTGTACCCCGGATTCCTTCCCAACCAGGTCGCCCTCGGGGTGGTCAGAGTGGTTCTGGGCCTGGTGCCCGACGAATACAAGTGGATCACCTCCCTGATCGGCCTGGAAGGCTCGGTTGCCGAGGGGATCGGATCGATCAGGGAGGCGGCCGGGTATGCAGGCTCCGACCCGGTGGCGCGGCTGTATCGCCCCCAGGCTGCCTTTTACCTGGCTTTTCTGACGGTGAACCTTCAGAAGAACAAAGAGGATGCGCTCGGCATACCTGCGCTGAAGGAACCTGCTGCACCGGAAGAGGTTCCTCTTGAAAGTCCCCTGATGATCTATGCCAGGGCCACGATCCTGATGCGTAATGGGTTGAATGACCGGGCCCTGGAGGTGCTTCGGGAGCGTCATCGGCAAAAAACGGAGTTCCCGTTCCGGTACCTTGATTACCTGGAAGGGGCGGCGTTGCTGAACAAACTGGACCCGGGGGCTGCCGCCTGGTTCGGGCGGTTTGTGTCATCCTTTCGCGGAGTCAGTTATATCCGGTCGGCATATCACAAAATGGCCTGGGCCTCCTGGCTGAAAAACGATACCCTGGGATACAGGCGTCTCATGCGCCGGGTGACCCTGCGCGGAGGATCTTTGACGGATGAAGACAAACAGGCTACATGGGAAGCTGCTTCCGCCGACTTGCCCAACCTCCGCCTGCTCAGGGCGCGGCTGTTGTTCGACGGCGGCTATTACGACCGCGCCCTGGCCGAACTTCTCGACCATCCGGTCAGGGAGTCGCTCCGTTCGAAACGCGACCTGCTGGAGTACAACTACCGCCTGGGACGAATCTACCATGAGAAGGGAAATATTCCGCGGGCCGTGGGCAGCTACCGGCAGACTATAGCCATGGGACGGAATGAACCCTGGTATTTTTCGGCATCGGCCGCTTACCGGCTCGGAATGTTGTTCGAAAATGAGGGTGAACGCGCCCGTGCCGACAGCGCTTACCGGGCCTGTCTTTCGATGAAACCTTTGGAATACCGCACAAGCCTGCATCAGAAAGCCCGGTCGGGCATCAGGCGGCTGGGAGGCCGGTAGGATCAGAACCTGACCCCTGCCGTGAGGGAGATCGTATGGGAATAGCTCGTGATGGCCGCTGCACTGACCATCGAAGGATCATACAGGTAATAATCCTGGTTCATCCGGCTCCATACATAGGCGCCATCGGCGAAGAAATGCTTCCCGCGGTATCCGATTCCGGCCGAAACCTGCAGCCGTTCGCTGTTGTTTATCTTTTTGGTGTACGGGTTGCTGAAATAGGCGAAACCACCCCGCAGACGAAGGTCACCGAGCCTCCACTCCGTGCCGACCCGGATGTTCCCCCACGAGCCGTAATCGGTTTTAACGGATTGGTTGACATCACCGAAGCTGTCGTCCGATGAATTGAACCGGGCCTGCGAATAATCCACATATTCATAGTCGGCGCTCACCATGCCGTACCTGCCTGCAATGAAAGCCAGGCTTCCCATGGCACGGAAAGGCGTGGTCAGCCGGTAATCGTAGGTGCCGATCGGGGATTCCTTGAAGGCATTCCAGGCGGTGTTGGTAAATGTCGACGACATGCTGCCATACCACCGGTCGCTCATGTTCGGGAACCAGGTAGGGGTATGGATAGCCGCACCCAACCGGATCCAGTCGACAGGTTTGTAGATGATCCCTGCTTTCAGGTTGAACCCGGTACCCTTGGTGTGAAGGTCGTATTTGTAAGTCATCGAAAGGAAATTGGGCACGGTGTCGCTGTTGCTCCACTCCTTGTACACGCTGTACTCATAGTAGTTGATGGTGGGGATCCCGAAGGTCAGGCCGATGAAAAGCCGGTCGGACAGGTTGGCCCCCATGGCAAGGTCGAGTTCATTCATCGATCCGGAGGTCTCGATCGTCTTCTCCTGGGTGACCCCGCCAAAGGCTGCGTCGGCATAATAGTACCCGGTGGCCGTATCGTAAAATACCAGGTTAGTGCCATAAGCCAGTCCGAGGTCGAAGGGGTAATCATCCTCTACAAACTGGGGAGGTTCCCATGTTTCGTTGAGCTTGTCGGCGAAACTCTGCATCATCGAGTTGCGGTTGTTGACTCCGCGGATGGCAACCCGGTTGTTGAAGTCGGTCTGCCGGTTGAACCCGATGCCGATATTGAAATTTCGGAGGGCCTTGCCGTCCTTCTCTTGGGGGTCCATGCTCAGGATGACCCCGAAATTCCCGACCCCCAGGTTCACCCGGTTGTCGGTGGAATTGTGACTGTTGTATGTCGAAGTGGCGTACCCGATGTTGGGGGAAAGTGTGAAGGTGATCTCCGAGGCGGTGTACATGCCAAGCCCGGCCGGATTGGTGGAAAGGGCCGAGAAGTCGGCGCCGGCGGCTCCGAAGGCGCCGCTGAGGCCGTTGAACCGGGCAGTGCCGCCGTAGAAGAGGCGTGAATACCGGAGGGCATCTTCGGGGGTCTGCGTGTGTGCGGCTGAATACAATGCGCACATAATCACTATGAGGATCGCTTTTTTCATACTGACGGAAATTGAACGTTCAGATTGGGTTTATCTTCTTCTTCCGCTACTGCCCGATGAATTGTTGTTGTTGGATGGAGAAGAACTGGTACCGCTTGACCGGGATGGGGCCGTATAGCTGCTGTTTCCCGAATTGCTTGGCGTAGTGTACGACCGGCTTTCGTTGGACCGAGCCGGGGGAGTATAAGATTCACGCTGGGTTGACCGGGAAGGGGCGCTGTAGGAGTTGCTGCCACCCGAACGGGGGGTGGAATAGTTGTCGGAACTGCGCGGCGGGGCCGGGTAGGAACGGTTGTTCCCGTTGCGCGAGGGATTCGATATGCCGGAACCGGTCCGGGTTTCGGTGCTTCTCACATCCTGACGCGTCGTTCCGGGGCTCTGTGACCGTGGGGCCAGGTACTCCTGGCTCGACTTGGGTTGCCGGTAAACCGGTGAGGTATAACTTTGCGTGGTACCCTGGGGGGTGCGTGTGTTCACGCTGCCGGGACGGGTGTAGCGGGGTGCCGGTTGCCGCACGGTTGATTGGGTGATGGAGGAACGGCCTGACTCCGGGGCGGAACGGGTGAAGTTCGCCTGGCGGATTCCTGAAGGACGGGAATAGCGGTATTTTTCCTGGTCGCCGGGGACGGAGCGCACGGCCGAGGAGGAGACCGACGTCCGTGAAGGCCCGGTGCGAACGGTTCGCAGGCGCGGGTCATCGGAAGAGGTTCCCGCAATCCGCGATACGGTATTCCCGCCACCGTCGGAACGGAAAAGAGAACGGCGGGATCCGTAATAATAACCACTGTTCTGGAAGTTATTCCAGGGTTCCTGGTTCGACGTATAGTAGCAACCGCAACAGTAATACGGATCGTTCCATCTATTATAATACCATGGATCATACCAGGAACTGTACCACGGGTTGTACCATGAATAATATCCGTGGTAATAATACGGATACCCCCAGCCCATTCGGTAATCCCACCACGAGGAGTAAGGATATCCCCATCCGATCGACCAGGAGGGGCCGAAATATCCGCCATTGCCAAGGTAAAAGTTGAGGTCGGGACTGTTGTCGCGATCAACCGGCGATGATCCGTTGCCGAAGGAATCATCAAAATATCCCTTCGTGGTATCGTTGTTGCTGAAACGCTTGATACGATCGGAGTAAGAGTAATCGTTCACGTCCTCCCCGGCGGCCGACGCAGGCAGCTGCCCCAGAACTTTGTCGGGGGAGGTGACGACCTGCGCCCCGTCGTTGCCGGCTTGAGCCGGTGCGTGTGCCACCGGTGCCTTCTTCGGAACGTCGTTGTAAACATCGTCGTTGACGTACGAAGTCGCCTGACGCTGTGTGGTGCAGGCACCGAGTGCCAGGGCAATCATCGCGATGAACCAGGCTGATCTTTTCATAGGGCTTTTTTATTTGACCGTCCGGCGCCTGTCAGCAGGATACCGGATCGGGATTATTTACTACTTTTGCTGCATCATTAGCACCTTCAAAATTAACAAATCTCATACCAAACTAAGCAAATGGCCAAAGATTTTCCATCCCGGGCAGAAAATTATTCACAATGGTATAACGACCTGGTAATCAAGGCCGACCTGGCCGAGAACTCCGCAGTCAGGGGATGTATGGTGATCAAACCATACGGATATGCGATCTGGGAAAGGATCCAGGCGGTACTCGACCGGAAGTTCAAGGATACCGGACACTCGAACGCCTATTTCCCGATCTTCATCCCAAAATCGTTCTTCAGCAAGGAGGCTTCCCACGTGGAAGGATTTGCCAAGGAATGTGCCGTGGTGACCCATTACCGCCTGAAAAATGATCCCGGTGGGGGAGGGATTGTGGTGGACGAAGAGGCCCGCCTGGAAGAGGAACTGATTGTTCGGCCGACCTCGGAGACGATCATCTGGGATACCTACCGTAACTGGATCCAGTCGTACCGCGACCTTCCCCTGCTGATCAACCAGTGGGCCAACGTGGTTCGGTGGGAGATGCGCACCCGGCTCTTTCTCCGTACTGCGGAATTTCTGTGGCAGGAGGGGCATACCGCCCACGCCACCCGCGAGGAGGCCGTGAAAGAGGCAGAGACGATGCTGAATGTGTACGCCGATTTCGCCGAGAACTGGATGGCGATCCCGGTGATCCGGGGAACCAAATCGCCGGCCGAGCGGTTCGCGGGAGCCATTGAGACCTATGCCATCGAAGCCCTGATGCAGGATGGCAAGGCGCTCCAGGCTGGAACATCGCATTTCCTGGGCCAGAATTTCGCCAAGGCCTTCGATGTCAAGTTCCTGAACCGGGAAAACCAGCTCGACTACGTGTGGGCTACCTCCTGGGGAGTGTCCACCCGGCTGATGGGAGCGCTCATCATGTCGCACTCCGACGATCACGGGCTGGTTCTCCCTCCGAAACTGGCTCCCATCCAGGTGGCCATCGTTCCGGTGTTCAGGAACTCCGATCAGCTGGCTATGATATCCGAAACGGTGATCCCCATTAAAAATGCGCTGGAAGCCCGCGGGATCACCGTGAAATATGACGACCGCGAGACGCAGAAACCGGGATGGAAATTCACCGAATACGAATTCAAGGGTGTGCCGGTCCGTTTGACGGTGGGGCCCCGCGACATCGAGCAGGGCACCGTGGAGGTGGCCCGGCGGGATACCCTCGAGAAAGAGGTACTGCAGATCACCGATATCGAGACCAAGATCGTAAACCTCCTCGACCAGATCCAGAAAAACCTGTACGACCGGGCCCTTGCTTTCAGGGAAAACAACACCTTCCGGGTCGATACGTGGGATGAGTTCAAACGGGTGCTTGACGATACGGGCGGGTTCATCTCCGCGCATTGGGACGGCACACCCGAGACGGAAGAGAAAATCAAGGAGGAGACCAAGGCGACCATCCGGGTGATCCCGCTCGGCAACACCCCCGAAGAGGGCCGTTGCGTCTATTCAGGCAAACCCTCCGGCCAGCGCGTCATTTTCGCCAGGGCCTACTGATCGGTGCCGGTCCCGGATCCTTAGTACCGTATCAGCTTACCCGTCCCGGTCACCGTCAGGTTGATCGCCTCGGGTTCTCCCTTGTAATAGATGTTGCCGATGGAGGAGATCGTTGCATCCAGGTCATGCACGGCGTTGACATAACAATCGTTGGTGCTGTTGTTGGTAACGAAGGTGTATCCTGTCCTCAGGTTTCCCAGATGGAGAAGACCGTAGTCACTGGCATGGACGTTGCTGATTTTGCAGGTACCGCTCGCTTTCAGCGTCGCCGTTCCGATGTACTGGATGAAGTACCCGTCATCGGTGACCAGTTTCAGGCCGATGTTTCCGCACCCGCCCCACATCTCTATTTTAAAGTACCCGGTCCGGATCGTGTCGGGACAACTGATATCTCCCGAGCTGTTATAATGGATTTTCAGCAGGTTTTTCACCGATACGTACACCCGGATGGGGGCTGAGTAACTTCTTAACCAGTTGCAAACGTTGTTGTTGGCAATAATGAGTTCCCGGCCTGCGATGTCGGTCCTGATTCCTCCGATGATGTTCTCGCCGGCTTCGACCCGCACCCGGTTCACCGAATCCTGCAGCAGCACCACATCCACATTATCCAGCATCCGGATGCTGTCGAAATCAGCCACATGCCGGTCCTGGGTGATGATGGGGCCGGAGGGTGACAGGCAATTTCCCCCGTCTTTCAGGCAGGAACTGAGGAAAACTCCTGCAAAGAGAAAGGCAACCGATACCCGGTAAACAGAATGCTTCATCGAATCGTTTTCTTTCCGTAGTTAATATCGAACTTGTACCCGATCCCCCATCCGATATAATCGGCACGTCCCCAATGTACTTTCAGCATGACCGAGGCATACAATGATCTTGCGAACCCATACTGCACGGATATCTTCTCATACAGGGGTCCGTTGCTTTTCTCTCTCCCGCCCAGGTAGTATCCCAGGTTGAGGACAATGCCCAGGTCGGCCATGGTCAGCTGGTAGGCGCCGTTCACTCCCGGCCGCAGGATGCTGAACCGGTTTTCGACCGGCATCCCCCGTTTTTCCAGGATGGTGAGATGCGACGGATCGTAGGAACAGTCGACGCCGAGCCCGAACTTGCTTTTAGGACTGACCCTGATAAAGGAATTCCCGTAAAAGTGGGTGACCCAGAAGTTTTTTCCGAATACGGCTTTCATGTTCTTAAATCCGGCCAGGACGCCGATATTGATCTCGACCGACCGCCTGATGATGGCCGAGAAGGGCTCGGTGGGGGCGAGGTATCGATCGTCGATGTTCTGGTTATCCTTGAACGGACGGTATGCGATGCCCAGGTGCGCAAGGGGAAGGTTGACACCGTAATTGGGGAGTTTCAGCGATCCGTTGGAAAAATGCTGCAAACTTACACCACCCGTGAGCGTCAGGAAGTAGTTGATCCTGTATCTTGCCTCGGCCATCAGGTTGACAGCCGCGTTCAGGTGGGAGCCGATGGCGAGGTTCCGGTAGTTGGTGAGACGATCGAACGGCCGGGCAATGTACCCGATTCCAAGCGCCAGGCGAAAGCCTGCCGTGAAATTCTTCGATTTGACCAGGGGGAAATTGATGAACGGCATGAGGGCGGTGGCGCTGCCGAGCGCAGGATGGTTGCCAACGCCGCTATAAAAGAAGGAGGCGCCGATGATGGGGTAGTTGTAAGCCCTTTCCCAGGCATGTTTCCCGTAGGTCAGCTTCTCTGCAACGATCTCAAAAGCAGGGAAATGGCCATTGAAAAGCTCCAGTTCGAGGTGCTGGGCATAGAGGAACCCGTAGTGTACCTTGCCCTCGAAGATCAGGTTGGGCGAAAAAAGCTTGTGCTGGAATTGAGCGGACCCGTTCAGGGCCGGGACAAGGAACAGCATTGCCGCAAGGAAGGCAGGGATGCAGGGAGGCCGGTAATGCGGTTTCGGATTCAAGAGGAACAGCCGGAGATCAAACGGCAAATTTAGGGCGAATGTTCTTTCCCTGCTCTTCGCGCACTCTGCCCGGGATAATATAACGGGATCGGGGCGAAATGCTTACTTTTACCAAAAAATTTTCATGGAGGAAAAAGTTGCCGCTTTTCGTAAGTTATTGGAAATCATGGACGAACTCAGGGCAAAGTGTCCCTGGGATAAGAAGCAGACCATCGCATCATTGCGATACCTGACCATCGAGGAGACCTATGAACTATCCGAATCCATCCTGCAAAACGACCTGGAAGCCCTGAAGAAGGAACTCGGCGACCTGATGCTGCACATCGTTTTCTACTCGAAGATCGCCTCCGAAACACAGGCCTTCGATATCCGGGATGTGCTCGAAAGCATCATTACCAAGCTGATCCACCGCCATCCCCACATCTTCGGCGATGTGGTGGTGAAAGACGCCCGGGAGGTGCATGACAACTGGGAGCGGATCAAACTGCAGGAGAAAGGCAACAAGTCGGTCCTGTCGGGAGTCCCCGCGGGCCTGCCGGCCATGGTCAAGGCGTTCCGCATCCAGGAGAAGGCCAGCGGCGTGGGGTTCGACTGGGAGAGACCGGAACAGGTGTGGGACAAGGTGATGGAGGAACTGGGAGAGTTGAAGGAGGTGGTCGCGGCCGGGGGATCGCACCGCCGCAGGGAAGAGGAGCTGGGCGACCTGCTTTTTGCCGCCATCAACTATGCACGGTTCATCGACGTGAACCCGGAGGATGCCCTGGAATCGACCAACCGCAAATTCATCAAACGGTTCAGGCACCTGGAAGAAAACGCCCGCGCTGCCGGCAAATTGCTCCACGAGATGACCCTCGCCGAAATGGATGTGTACTGGAACCAGGCAAAGGAGATCTCCTAATTGCTCAGGTACTGAACCGACATCTTTGTCACGGAAGCATCCAGCTTGACGGGTGTGGTCACGAACAGCCTGAACCGGCTCCGGCTGAAGTAACCGGGAACCTTCATGTAAAAGGCGAACTCATTTTCCTCTCCCGGCCGCACCAGCGGATTCATGATCCGGATCCTGTTGCGCTTCACTGAATTCTCGTATTTCAGCTCCCCGTTGATATAGCTGCCCCATGCCTCCTGCCCGTTCAGCTTCATCCGGATCTCCATCTTCAGCCAGGCTTCCCTGTTCGGCGATGAAAGAGGATCCGGGCCGATGGCGGATTCAAAAAGCGTCCTTTCCGAACTCTCCGGCAGGACGACAGGCAGCGATGTGTCGGCATGCAGAAGGAATCGCTTGCGGTAGGGGCGCTCATCCCTGATTCTGTCGTTGGTATCGAGCAGGCTGATATCAAACGGGGTCGGATGGGGGTTCAGGTAGATGCTGCAGTAATATTTCCGGTTCATGTCGCGGAAATGAAGGATCGTCTGGTTATACTGCCTCAACTGGAAGAGATTGACCCCCACAAGATAGACGGCCGGGAGGATGAGCAGGTACTTCATTCTCCGGTCGCGGATCCGATGGATGAATCCGGCAAGCGAGAGTGCAAAAACGGGGTAAATGTGTGTGAGCGCCCGGCAGGAGTAAGTAGCGCCGTACCTCCAGTCATGATGCGATATGACAATGTATATGCTGAGAAGGCCAAAGATGAGCACCGGTTTGTAAAACGGGTACTTTCTGATAAAAAACATCCCGGCAATGAACAGCACGGCGACGGGGGTGTAGATGAACCACCCGTTCTCAAAACCGAACAAAACCCGGAAGTGCGGGTTCAGGAAGTCCCACCGGCTGCCGGGAACGAAGATGAAGGAACCGGAGGCCAACTTCCAGTAAATAAGTTGGGGGAGTACGCCCAGGAAGGCGAAGAGGGCCACTGTATAAACATGTGCCCTGTGCTCTTTCAGCCACTTCCATTTTCGGGCAGCCAGTTCACGCGTCTGGGTTCCCCAGAAAAGAGGGATCAGGAACATGATGGCCTCTGTAGGCCGGCTGATGGTGACAATTCCGATGGTTACACCGATGAGCGATGCCATGAAAAGGGAAGGAACTTCGTGCCACCGGATCGTAAAATAGAGGATCAGCACATAGAGCGGAAACATGAAACTGTGGCTCATGGCTCCGTCAATCGAGATGTACTGGATGATGTTGGAGGCCAGCACGAGCAATAACAGGGTCACCGCGGTCACTCCGTCGGAAAAGTATTTCAGCAGGATCTTTCGAAGCAGGAGCAGGGATAAGAGGAAGTAGGCGATGGCTCCGAAAGCGATGGAAAGCTGGTAGGGAGGTGAAAATCCGTCGGCAAGGTACCCGGCATTGACAGCGATCAGGTGCCCGATGAAAAAGAGAGGGATCTGCATGATGGCGGTCCCCCCCATGTAGCTGAACACATAATTCCCGTTTTCGCACCGGTTGGCCTGGTAGAACCATCCCCCGGACATGACGTACTTTTTATCGGCCTCCGGGAACCATTTAAGTTCCTTGTAGTCATGATGGATGAAGATAGCCGGCAGGTACATGTAGTACCCGAGGGCATCCCAGGTCGTGACGACCAGAGGGTAGTTCCTGGGATATCTTTCTGGAATGAAACGGAAGGTGATGACGACAGCAGAAACAAGGATAAATGCGCCCAGCGAGTATGGGTTTTTCATGATCCGTTTTTACTGCCATTCACTCCGGAGGCGTTTCAGGAGCCTCCGGGGTGAATCGTGCATGGGTTACCAACTCTGTAAACCTGTCCCTGCGGTCAGTGTTTGCTCAGGTAATCGGCGACACCCTGGGCAGTTGCCTTCATGCCGGCTTCGCCTTTATGCCAGTTGGCCGGGCAAACCTCGCCGTTCTCTTCGAAGAACTGGAGGGCATCGACCATGCGAAGGGCCTCGTCGACACTGCGGCCGAGCGGCAGGTCGTTGACCACCTGGTGACGAACGATACCCTGTTTGTCGATCAGGAAGAGTCCGCGGTAGGCTACCGGTCCGCCCTCAAATTCCATGATGCCGTCCTCGCTGTAAACGTATTCGCCGGCCAGCACATCGAAATTGGCCGAAATGGTCTTTGAAAGGTCCGATACAATAGGAAATTTCACGCCCTTGATACCGCCGTTCTTCAGCTCGGTGTTGAGCCAGGCCCAGTGCGAGAACTTGGAATCAATGGAACAGCCTACCACGGCCACATTTCTGGCTTCGAACTCGGCCAGCTTGTCCTGGAAGGCAATGATCTCGGTGGGGCATACGAAGGTGAAATCGAGCGGATAGAAGAAAAAGATCACGTGTTTCTTCCCGATGTATTGCGCCAGGGAGAACTTGTCGACGAATTCGCCGCCGTTGATCACGGCATCTGCTTCAAACAAAGGAGCTTTCTTACCAACTAATACTGACATAGATGTTTTTTTTTAGGTGATTATATCTTTCCGCAAAGATAGGCATTATTTAGAAAGAATATGAATAGAAATTGAAAAAGAGGGTCAGTTCACATCCCTCAGGTCGAACTGAAGGGGTTCATCCCGCAGGAAGTCGAAAAGTGTCATTTTCCTGATCTGGTAATAGCTTCTCCAGAATGTCTGAAGTGCATAATAGTAGTTCTTTTCGGCATTGTCGGTCTCCATCTGGGCGTTGTTCAGGTCGAGAATGCTGTTGATCTTGCCGATGAGGTACCGGCCTTTGATCACCTCGTAGCTTTTGCGTGCCACGGTGTCGGATTTGGCCGCGATGGTGAGCTGGTTCTGCTGCATGTTGAATTCCACCGCTTTGAGATATACGTTCCGCCTGAAGTCGATGATCTCCTGTTCGACCGAGTTCCTGACGATTTCCTGTTGCGACTGCGCCACCTTGATCTGGCCCCGGGCGACGCCCCAGTCGAGGATGGGGATGGTGAGCCCCAGCGAAACCTGGCGCTGGTCGAGGGGATTCTGGTATGCGTCGGGGATCGTGGCTCCCGATTGCTGCAGGCCGATCAGGGCGTGGACCCGGGCGTCGAAGCGCCCATCGAGTTTGGCGGCGTTGACGACGCTGGCGGCTTCGAGAAGCCTCTTTTTGAAATCGAGCGAGGAGGAGGAGTTGTCGTAAGCCAGGGTTACCGCCTGGTTCGGGTCGATCTTCGAAAAATTGATCTCGGCCGGGGGCAGAAGGACGACCGGCACGGTGTCCTGCAACCGCAGATAGGATTTGAAACGGAACTGTGCGTTGTCGAGGGCGAGGTTGGCGTTCTCAACGGCAGCCTGTGCCTTTAAAAAGCTTAGTTCCAGCTGCAGCAGGTCATTTTCGGCGATCTTTCCGAGCTGGTACCTTCCTTTTGCGATGCGGTAAAGCGTGTCGTAATTCGACAGGTTGGTCATCGCGATCTTTTTTTCGACCTGGGCCTGCAGCAGGTTGAAAAAATAGTCGGTGGCGGTGATGGCGATCTGTTCGATATCCTCAAGGTATTTCCTTTTGGCGAGTGAATAGGTGAGGGGTTTGATCTTGCGGTCCCACCGCCAGGCGTTGTAAGTGAAAAGGGGCTGCGTCAGTTCGATGTTCACCGGGTAGCTGAGAAAGGGCGACAGGTTCGCGGAATTGACATTGTGGATGCCGCTCAGGTAGGAGTTCACCGAGATGGTGCCACCCGTGATGCCAATTTTCTGAGTGAGTGCAAGGTTGGCTTCACCGTTGATATAGCGCGAGTTGACATAGCTCCGGGACCCGTCGGAGTTGAGATAGGGGGAGATGCTTTGTGTGATGTTGGGGAGGGTCGAATTGAGCGAGAGGGAGGGGAGGTTGGAGGCCCTGTAAGAGCGGTATTCCCAGTAGTTTTTCCGGAAGGTCTGCCGGGCGTTGAGGGCGTCGGGCGATTGCGTCCGCGATATCCCGATGGCATCCGACAGCGTGAGGAGGTGGCGTTGGCCGGACTGCTGCGCCCGGACAGCCGTCGCCGGGGACACCAGGAGCACAAGGCAGAATGCGGCAAGGCGGATTTTCATGTTACTCATGTCTTAAGGATTCGACGGGGTCCTGGGATGCGGCACGTTTGGAGGGCATGTAGCCGAAAATGATCCCGACCGAGGCAGAGACTCCGAACGAGATCAGGACCGAGAGCGGGGATACGATGGTCAGGATGTCGGTAAGTTTCATGATGGCCACCGACAGGCCCAGGCCCAGGATGATCCCGACGAGACCTCCGGAGAGGCTCAGCAGGGTGGCTTCCATGAGGAACTGCAGCACGATGTCGCGCCGGGTGGCCCCGATGGCGCGGCGGATGCCGATCTCCCGGATGCGTTCCATCACCGAGGCGAGCATGATGTTCATGATGCCGATGCCGCCCACCAGCAGCGAGATGCTGGCAATGGCCCCCAGCACGATGTTGAAAATGTCCTTGGTCCGCTGCTCCTGCTTGAGCAGCAGTTCGGGCACCCGGATCTCGACATCCTCGACGCCCGCATGGCGGCGCAGCATCATCTTTTTCAGGATCTCCACCGTGGGGGCGATCTGTTCACTCTCCTTCACCTGCACGACGATCTTGTCAATCTGGCCCCCGGTTTTCCCTTCCTCTCCCGAACTGCTGAACGACATAAAGTTGAAGCCGTCGGAATAGGTAGTGGTGCCATGCAGGGAGGCGGAGGTGATCACCGAACGGTCGCGGAAACGACGGAGAAGCGTTTGGATGGGCGCGTAAATGGTGTTGTTGTAATCGGAGATGCCCAGATTGTCGATGCTCGACTGGCTTACCTCCCGTTTCTTCAGAACCCCGATCACCTTCAGCCAGATGGGACCGCATTTGATGTCTTTCCCGACGGCATTTTCCGTGGGAAAGAACTTCGATTTCAGCACCGGGCCGATGATGCATACCGCCTTCCCGTCTTTGAGCTGCTCCTCGTTGAACATCTGTCCTTCCTGGAGTTCCAGGTTGAACACCCGGAAGAAATCGGGCGTCACCCCGGAGAATTTGGCGGTGGTCTTGATGCCGTCTTTAATGATGTCGGTTTCGTAGATCGCTTCTGGACTGATGGTCGATACCGTGGGGATGACCTGCCGTATGGCTTCGGCGTCTTTCATGCTCAGTCCCGGCGAATATTTGTCTTTGTTCTTGCCGGCCGACTGCGAGGAAGATTCGGAAGACTCGCCGGAGGAGGAATTGTCGGATCCGCTTTTCTGCTTCTCCGATTTGGGCATGATCACAATATTGTTGACCCCCACCAGCTTCATCTGGTCGAGGATCTCTTTCTTGGCCCCGTTCCCGATCGCCATCATGGTGATTACGGCGGCCACGCCGAAGATGATCCCCAGGGCCGTCAGCACCGACCGGAACTTGTTCAGGAATACCGCTTCCAGCGCGATATTGAAGATGTATTTGTAGCGTTCCAGCATGCGGAGGTAATTAAAAGTAAAATTAAAAATTACGGAGGCTGGACATTTGGTTACTTCTTGGGTGCAGGAGGCGGGGTCGCGACTTTCCCGGTGTCTTTGCCATGGGTTTTTGCCGGTTGGCCCGGGGGACTTTTCTCCTTGTATTTATTGACGATCTCTTTGGGAAGGAGGTCGGTACTCAGTTTTTCAGCCTCTTCGGGCGGAACGAGAAGCACTTCGTCGTCTTTTTCCAGTCCGGCGCGGACAATGATCTCGTTTTCGTTGGACGGGCCCACCACGACCTGCTGCCTGGACACCGACCGGCCCGAGCGCTTGTACACGAAGGTGACTGAGTCGTTGTTGAAGATGGCTTCGATCGGGATGAAAAGGACGCTGTCGATGGTACTCGTGAGGATGCTGTTCTTGGTGGTCATGGCGGGGCGCAGGATCGAGTCGAACTCGGCGACCACGATCCTGACCTCGTACACCTTGGCGTTGGAGTTTTGCAGTTGTTCGCCGATATTGGCCACCTCGACCACTTTTCCCGTGAACTTTTTCTCGGGGAAGGCGTCGATTCCGATCTTGACGGACTGGCCGACCTTCACCTTGCTGATATCGATCTCGTTGATGTATGTCTTGGAGATCATTTCGGACAGGTCGGGCAGTTCGGCCACAATATTCTCCCAGGCGTTCATGGTCGCCCCGATGCCCATCTTGTTGCCGTCCCAGTTGCGCTTGTAAATGACCATCCCTGCCTTCGGGGCGAGGACCGTGAACTGCTTCAGAACGTCGGTCATTTGCTGGAGTTTCCGCTGGGCCTGGTTATATGAAGCGCTCACCTCCTGCATGTTTGCCACGGCTTTCTGGTAACGGAGTTTGTAATTCTTTTCCGATTGTTCGAAAGTGCGCTGGGCTTTCTCGAGGTCGATCTGCACCTGCCGGATGGTGGCGGGTGGTTCGTATTTAGACTGTTCGAGGGTGATCTTCCGCTCTTCGAGTGAATATTTCAGGTTGATCAGTTCATCGCGGGCGCTGCGCAGTTCCAGCGAAGTGTCGAGCCGGGTCTTGGTCATCTGGCTCTCCAGTTTCTCCAGGTTGGTCTCCTCGTCCTTGATCTTGTTGGAGATCTCGGTCCGGTCGAGGGTGGCGACGTACTGTCCGGAGTCGACCACGGTTCCGTCGGGGATGATGTCCTGGATCTTGACCTGCCAGATCTGGATCTGTCGCAACCCCTGCGGGCCGTAGATCTTTTCCGAACTTTTGGCCATCAGTTCCCCGGTTGTTGTCACCTCGATGGGAAAGTTCCCGAGTTTGACGGTGGCGGTGATTTGTTCGTTCTTGCTGTTCCTGCCAAAGAGGAAATAACCGATGATCGCCAGGAAAAGGATCCCGGCGATCAGGTAAACTGACTTTTTACGGCTCATAGGAGATGTTAAAAAAGATCAACGGCAATCATACGTCGATATTGGCATACCGCGCATTTTTTTCGATGAATTCGCGCCTTGGCGGGACGTCGTCGCCCATCAGCATGCTGAAAATGCGGTCGGCTTCGGTGCCGTTCTCGATGGAAACCTGGCGGAGTGTCCTGAATTCAGGATTCATCGTTGTACTCCAGAGTTGTTCGGCGTTCATCTCGCCGAGCCCTTTGTACCGCTGTACATGGATCCCGGTCTCTTTGCCGTTGCTCAGTTCGGCCACGATCAACTGCCTTTCCTCTTCGGTCCAGCAATAGCGTTGCGTATTTCCCTTTTTCACCAGGTAGAGCGGGGGGGTGGCGATGTACACATGCCCGTTCTCGATCAGTTCTTTCATGTAACGGAAGAAAAAGGTGAGGATCAGGGTGGCGATGTGACTGCCGTCGACATCGGCATCGGTCATGATCACGATCTTGTGATAGCGAAGCTTTTCGAGGTTCAGTGCCTTGCTGTCCTCTTCCGTTCCGATGGTCACCCCCAGGGCGGTAAAGATATTCTTGATCTCTTCGCTGTCGAAGATCTTGTACTGCATGGCCTTTTCCACGTTGAGGATCTTTCCCCGCAGCGGGAGGATGGCCTGGTACCGGCGGTCGCGGCCCTGCTTGGCGGTTCCACCGGCGGAGTCGCCCTCGACGAGGTAGATCTCGCACTGGGCAGGGTCGTTCTCGGAGCAGTCGGCCAGTTTACCGGGCAGACCCGATCCGGAAAGAACATTTTTCCGCTGGACCAGTTCACGCGCTTTGCGGGCGGCATGACGGGCGGTGGCGGCCAGGATCACCTTGTTGACGATGGTTTTGGCTTCGCGGGGATTCTCTTCCAGGTAGTTGGTGAGCATCTCGCTGGCCAGTTGATCGACCACCCCCATCACTTCGTTGTTGCCGAGCTTGGTTTTGGTCTGACCCTCAAACTGGGGTTCCTGGACCTTCACCGAAATAATGGCGGTGAGGCCTTCACGAAAGTCGTCGCCGTTGATGTCGAATTTCAGCTTGGCCAGCATGCCCGTTTTCTCGGCGTAGGATTTCAGCGTGCGGGTGAGGGCGCGCCGGAACCCGGCGAGGTGGGTTCCCCCCTCGTGGGTATTGATGTTGTTGACGTAGGCGTGGATGTTCTCGGAGAAGGAGGTGTTGTACTGCATCGCGATCTCCATCGGGATGTTGTTCCGCTCTCCTTCCATGCAGATGGGCTGGGGGATCAGCTTCTCGCGGTTCGCGTCGAGGTAATCGATGAAATCGCTCAGCCCGTCTTTGGAAAAGAATACGTCGTGGAGGAAGTTGCCGTCCTCTCCCCGTTCCCGCAGGTCGGTGATGGTCAGGGTGATGCCCTTGTTGAGGTAGGCGAGTTCACGCAGCCTCGAGGCAAGGATCTCATAATCGAATTTCTCAACGATGAAGACCGTGTTGTCGGGCTTGAAGGTTACCTCGGTTCCCGTCTTGTCCGTTTCACCGGTGATCCTCACCGGATAGATCGGTTTTCCCTGCTGGTACTCCTGTTCGAAGACCTTGCCTCCGCGGTTGACCACCACCCGGAGCAGGGACGAGAGTGCGTTGACGACCGAAACGCCGACCCCGTGCAACCCGCCCGAAACTTTATAGGTGTCTTTGTCGAACTTGCCTCCGGCATGCAGCACGGTCATGACCACCTCGAGGGCCGACTTCTTCTCTTTTTCATGGTAGTCGGTCGGTATCCCGCGGCCGTTGTCGACCACCGTCACCGAATTGTCCTCGCGGATGGTGACGTCGATCTGGTTGCAAAACCCGGCCAGGGCTTCGTCGATTGAGTTGTCAACGACTTCATAAACAAGATGATGCAAGCCTTTTATGTTGATATCCCCGATGTACATCGCCGGGCGCTTCCGCACCGCTTCCAATCCTTCCAGCACGGTGATGTTGTCCGCCGTATAGCTCTGACTGGCAATCTCTTTTTCTATATCAGTCATAATCAGTATTTTGTAAAAATATAAGGAGCAAACAAAGGTACAGTTTTTTTAAATACCGGGAGCAGGTAAAACGCGGTCAGGCCCGGGATTTTATGAACAGGGGATGGTGAAAAAATGGCAACAGTTCCGTAAGCGGGATTCTGTTTTAATCTGTCATTTATCTGAGCCTGACGTCGCCGGCAGGCTTTAGCGACCTACCCTTCCCGGTGTTCCTTTCGGTCGTTCTGATGAGCGGTCAGATTTCAGCGGTTCCGGCTCCGTGGAGTCGGAACCGCTGAAAACCGGGATATACTTGGTCTTTCAACCCATGAGGTTTACCCATCCGCCGGTTGCCCGGACGGAGCGTGGTCTCTTACACCGCGTTTTCACCTTACCCGGGGTGTTGCCACTCCGGTTGTTTGTTTTCTGTGGCACTGGCTGTCTCCCGGGCCTTGGGGCTCCGGGAGCCTTCCCGTTAGGAAGCATGGTGCTCTGTGTTGTCCCGACTTTCCTCCACGCCGGAGCGTGGCGACAGACCGAACTGTTGCCGCAGCAAAGATACAGTTAATTCGTGAAATGTGGCTACCTTTGCGCCATGAAGGACCTCAGTTACGGAAACGAAGGAAGGCTGATCTTCCGGTTTGCCATCCCGATGCTGGTGGGGAACGTCCTTCAGCAACTCTATAACATTATCGACAGCGTGATCGTCGGGAAGTTCATCGGCAAGGAGGCGCTCGCCGCTGTCGGTACCTCCGGACCGATCATCTTCCTGCTGGTCTCGTTCATCATCGGCGTGACCATGGGATTCACCATCGCCATCTCGCAGTTTTTCGGCGCCCGGCAGATGGAAAATGTCAAAAAGGCCATCGATACGCTGTATATCTTTATGTTCGTCACTTCGCTGGTCGTCAGCGCAGGGGGGATCCTGCTCAGCGGAACGATTTTCCGTGCCATCGATCTCGACCCGGCCATCGTCCCCGACGCCGTGATCTTTCTCAACATCTTCCTGTCGGGAATCATCTTCATGTTCGGATACAACGGAACCAGCGCCATCCTGCGGGGACTGGGCGACTCCAGGACGCCCCTCTATTTCCTGGCCGGTTCCATCGCCCTGAACATCGTGCTGGACCTGATCTTCGTTCCGGTGTTCCACTGGGGGGTCGCCGGCGTGGCCGTTGCCACTGTGATCTCCATCGCCGTTGCATTCTTTTCCCAGGTCATCTACCTCAACCGCCATCACAGCGTGGTCCGGTTTTCCTTCCGGGGAATGGAGTTCGACCGCGATATCTTTTCCCGGAGCATCCGGGTCGGGCTGCCGACCGGTTTCCAGCAAACGTTTGTCGCGGCCGGCATGGTGGCGCTCTACTGGATCGTGAACCAGTTCGGCGTCGATGCCAACGCGGCATACAGCGCCGCCGGGCGCATCGACACCTTTGCCTCCTTGCCGGCCATGAGCTTCGCCATGGCCCTCTCAACATTTGTCGGCCAGAACATCGGCGCCGACCGCCCCGACCGGGTCATGAAAGGATTGCGCGACACCCTGATGATGAGCGTCGGCACTTCGGTGGTCATCTCGTTGTTCATCATTGTCTTCAGCAAACCGCTGATGCGGATGTTCACCACCGATGCGGCCGTGGTCGCCATCGGCAGCGAATACCTGTTGATCATCGGGGCCACCTATTTTCTCTTCGCCATCATGTTTACGGTCAACGGCCTGTTGAGGGGGGCCGGCGACACGTTGATCCCCATGTTCATCAGCCTCTTTTCCCTGTGGATCATCCGGATCCCCGTGGCATGGTATCTTTCGCACCATCCCTCCTTCGGATTGCGCGGCATCTGGTGGTCGATCCCTGTGGGCTGGCTGTCGGGCGTACTGCTCTATTACGCCTATTACCGGACCGGTAACTGGAAGAAAAAATCGGTGTTGCGCCGGACGGAGGACTGATCGATGAAGGACAAGGTCAAGCAGATCTCGAAAAACACCCTGATCTACGGGCTGGGGAACACCCTCAACAAGTTCATGGGGATCTTCCTCATCCCGATGTACGCGGCGTTCATCCCGATCGGACAGTTCGGGGTGCTGGCGGTATTTGAGATGGCGATCCTCTTCCTGGCCAACATGATCCCGATGGGCATCCCCCAGGGGCATGAACGGTATTTCTTCAAAGAGAAGGAAAAGGGTGAATATGGCATCTTCCTCTTCTCCCTCGTTTCCGCCCATCTTATTGTTTCATTGCTCATTGTATCATTGTTCATCGTTTTTCGCGGACCACTCGCATACGCCATCAGCGGGGATGCGGCGAACGCGCATGTAATGGTGCTCGTCTGCATCGCCCTCTTTTTCGAAGTGAACAACCAGATCCCCCTGCACCAGTTGCAGTATGAGAACAAGCCGGTTCAGTATGCTGCGCAGAACCTGATGAAGCTGCTGCTCAGCCTGGGTATCACCCTGTACCTGGTGATCCATCTGAAATACGGCATCGACGGGGTATTCCTGGGCCGGATCTGCGGGTCAGCCATGCTCTTCGCCTGGCAGGTTGCCGGGAACATCCTCCCCCGGGTGACCTGGACTTTCCGGATGGAGAAGGTAAAACAGGCGGTCACTTATGGATTCCCGGTGATCCTGGCCAACATCGGTTTTCTGGTCTTCCTGATGAGCGACCGGTACCTGGTCAACATGGTCCTGGGCAACGACGAGGTGGGGAAATACTCGTTCGGCTACCGGATGGCCAGCATCGTGCTGGTATTTACCCAGGCCATCACCGTGAGCTACCTGCCGACACTCTTCAGCCAGGAGAAGGAGAAGGATAACAAGCGGTATTATGTGAAAATGCTTACCTATTATGCGTTCATAACATCCTGGCTCATCATGGGTTTCCTGTTCTTCTATAAACTGCCGCTGTGGCCCTTGGTGCAAAACAGGGAGTACTGGGATGGTTTGTCGGTCGTACCGGTGCTCTGCTTTGCCTTCATCGCCCAGGGCATGATCTTTTTTACGGTTACCGGCGTTTACCTGACCAATAAGAACCGTTTTGTCGTGATCCCCAATTTCGCCATTGCTGGCTTCAACATCGTTTTAAACCTGATTCTTTTGCCCGTCTATGGAATCATGGTGGCTGCCTGGGTGAACCTGCTTTCCCACCTGCTCCTTGTTTTGACCAATGCAACCTTCTCGAGAAAATTCTACGGCATCCGGTTCGAGTGGAGGAAGGTGATCACGGCATCCGGATTATCCGCGTTGTTTCTTTTTGCCGGCACCGTTGCCGACCCCTGGGGCACCGGCATGAAGGTGATCGCCAGGACTACCTTGCTGATGCTATATCCCCTGGTGCTTTATTATCTGGATTTTTTCGAACCGATCGAGTTGAAAACGATCCGTGACCTGACGGTACGGAGGTTTTTGTTGTTGATAAAAAGAGGAAAGTGAACGCAGCGACAACCGAACCACAGGGAAAACCGACCGTGAAAGTATGGTTCACCGATTTCTGGGAAGGATTCCGGCCGGAGGAGAACTTCTTCAAGAACATCCTTGACCTCCATTTTCAGGTCCGGCTGGATTCAAAAAACCCCGACATCCTCTTTTATTCATACCGGGGAAGGGATTTCTGGCGGTACCGTTGCCCGCGCATCTATTACACCGGAGAGAATATCCGCCCGAAATTTTTCGAGTGCGATTTTGCCCTTTCGTTCGATTATTCCTCCTCTCCAAGGAATTTCCGGCTGCCCCTCTACGTGATCCGCCCCGGGGTGGGGTCGCTGCTCGATCCCAGGGATCCGGACAGGATCATGCGGGAGAAGACCCTTTTCTGCTCCTTCATCATCTCCAATCCCTATTCGCCCCGACGGATCTCCTTTTTCAAAAAACTCTCGAAATACAAGCGCGTTGACTCCGGCGGACGGTACCTGAACAACGTGGGCGGCCCGGTGGCCGACAAGTTCGATTTCATGCGCAGGTACAAGTTCAACATTGCGTTCGAAAATAGTTCCTACCCGGGATATACCACCGAGAAAGTGGTGGATCCGATGACCGTGGGATCCATCCCGGTTTATTGGGGCAACCCCCTGGTTGACCGTGATTTCAACACCCGGTCGTTCATCAACTGGCATGACTACGGGTCGGATGAGGCGGTGATCGAACGGATCATCCGGCTTGACAACGATCCTGACGAATACCGGAAAGTGCTTTCGGAGCCCTGGCTGTCCGGTAACCGGTACACCGGGTTCTGCGATCCGGAAAAGGTCGGGGAACTGATCTGGTCGCTGGTGGTGGCGTCGCAGCATGTCACCCCCGTCGGGGCCGATGCATCCCGGCGGGTGTTGTCGTATGTTTATAATTACTATCTTCGGCCCGCCGGCTTGCTGGCACGGAAGGCCAGGCAGATTTTTTTGCGTTACTGATGGGCCATTTGAGAATCGGTTTTGTAGTCGATAACGAGTTCAACGACGACCCCCGGGTGGGCAACGAGGCCCGGGCGTTGCAACGTGCCGGGTTCGACGTGCGCGTGCTGTGCATGAACTACGGGAAGCATGCGAACGACGAAGTGGTCGGCGGCATTCCCGTTACGCGGGTGCCGGTTCATCTGCCCTTGAAGAACATCCTGTTCGGCTCGATGAACACCGTGCCCCTGTACCATTATTTATGGGCCCGCCAGATCGTCCGCTTCATCCGGAAATACCGGATCGATGTCATCCATGTCGCCGACCTGTTCATGGCGCGCAGCGGGTACCTTGCCAAAAGGCGCACGGGCGCAAGGCTGGTCGTCGACCTGAAGGAAAATTACCCGGCGGCCATTGTCAACTACGAATGGATCAGATCGCCGCTCAAACGTTTCATCGCCCGGCCTCATTTGTGGAGAATGCTCGAGAAACCCTACCTGGCCTATGCCGACAGGATCGTGGTGATGTGCGATGTGTTGAAGGAGATCCTGCTCGGCCGGTACGCTTTTCTGAAGCCCGGGAATGTGGCGACCTACATGAATGTTCCGGATACGGATTTCCTGCTTTCGCAGCCCGTCCGGGAAGTCGGGATCCGGAAAGAAGGAGCTTACGTCGTCGTCTATTTCGGTGGGGTGGCGCAGCGCAGGGGCATCCTCACCGTGACGGATGCGGTGAAGCTCCTCCGTGACCGGGGCGAGAACGTGAAATTCCTCGTCATCGGTCCGGTTGATACCCCCGAGAGGGATCTCTTTTCATCCGTTTTTGCCCACCCCGACTACCGCGAATCGGTGATCCATGTACCCTGGATCACCCTGGCCGAATTGCCTTCGTACCTTGCGGTGGCCGATGCAGGCATATCCCCGATCGTGAAGAGCGAGCAGCACGACACGACCATCGCCAACAAGATGTTCCAGTACAGCCTGTTCGGAAAACCGCTGCTGGTGTCCGACTGTGTGCCACAGGTCAGGATCGTCGATACCGACCGGAGCGGCCTGGTCTTCCGCAGCGGCGACGCCGGCGAACTGGCCGAAAAGATCCTTTTTCTGAAAAACAACCCGGAGGAGGCCAGACACATGGGGGAGAACGGACGGCAGGCGGTGTTGAAGAAATACAACCTCGTTGAAGGATCCAAAGAGCTGATCGACCTTTACGAACAAGAATCATTGAGAGTCAAGACATGAAGAAAATCTATCATTTCCTGGTACGGATCGGTTTTAACCCGGTTGCCTTCTTCTCCTTCTTTGCGGGATTGCCGGCCTTTTTCAGGGATTACCGCAAGTTCCGCAGGCAACTGGGGAAGAACAGGGAATTTCCGTTCACCTCCCTCTATCCCATCATGTATGAAAAAAGGAGCGAGAACGGGAAGAGTCATGGTGCCTATTTCCACCAGGACCTGCTGGTTGCCCGGAAATTGTTCACGAAGAACCCGCAGAAGCATATCGACGTGGGTTCCCGGGTCGACGGTTTCGTGGCTCACGTGGCCGTATTCCGTCCGATCGAAGTGTTTGATGTGAGGCCCAATGCCGATAAGATCCGGAACATCACCTTCCGGCAGGTCGATTTCATGAACATCCCCGAAGAGATGAGGGACTATTGTGATTCGATATCTTCCCTCCATGCGATAGAGCATTTCGGCCTGGGGAGGTACGGCGATCCCGTCGACGCATTCGGGCATATCCGGGGCATCGAATCCATCCACCGGGTGCTGAAGCCCGGGGGGACCTTCTATTTTTCGGTGCCGATCGGCCGCCAGCGCATCGAATTCAACGCCCATCGCATCTTCGATGTCGCCTACCTGCTGGGCATCCTGCAGCCTATGTTCGAGGTGGTCTCGTTCAGCTACATCGACGATCACCACGACCTGCACGAGGATGTTCCCATGGAGGAGGAAAAGATCCGCGACAATTACGGATGCTACTACGGATGCGGGGTGTTTGAGTTGGTCAAGAAATAAGGTTGAAAATGATTCTGTAAAAATTAACCGATAAATCGTAATTTTCGAAAAAATAAGCCTTATGCTGCAATGCTTCTATAAATTCATTTACAACGGTACGATCAATTACTGGTTGCGAAACCTGAATAAATTTTTGTATCCGGTTCTTCCGATGAAAATCCAGATCCCGCCGTCGGGGGTGTTGTCGATCGGGAACAAGGAAGGAAATCTGAAAATCGCCTGCAACCAGACCAGTTATGTGACCCATTTACTGTTCTGGAATGGTTATATGAATTATGAGTACACACCGATTTTCCTGTCACTTGCAAAGAAGATCGGTTCATTCTATGATGTCGGGGCCAACCTGGGATACTATTCTCTCCTGGCGAAAATGGTCAATCCGGAGATCAGGGTGGTGTGCTTTGAGCCCGCTTCCGGTCCTTTGTTTTACCTTAGGGAAAATATCAGGCTGAACAATTTTACCAACATGAGCGCGGAGCCGGTTGCTCTTTCACATTTGAACGGAGAAATTGAGTTTCATGAGGTAAGGAACAAGAAATACACTTACCTGGAGCACAACCTGGCGGGGGAGAGTAACGCGGGCAGCAAGACAACCGGGCTAAATTTCGTTGTCACCAAAGTTCCAGCCCAAACCCTTGATGATTATGTGAAGAGTCACCAGGTCAGCCGTATCGACCTGATGAAGCTGGATACCGAGGGAACCGAGCATCTGATCCTTCAACATGCTGATTATGTGTTAAGCACGTTAAAGCCGGTGGTGATCTGTGAAACCCTGTTCAACCGGATCGAGGAGGATCTTGAGTCGATCTTTCATCGGTATGGGTACGAATTTTATAATGAAACCGGCAAAGGCCTGGTAAAGGTCAATTCGATCATTCGCAAAACCGATGACGGGGTCAGGAACTGTTTCTTCGTGCACCCTGATAAAACGGATCTGATCCGGGAGTTTGTCAACCCCGCCGGTTAATCTTTCACACACCTTACCGGAAGTGCATTGGAACGCAGGCCGGGGTAATCGCATATGCTGAAATCCATCCTGTTAAACCCGTGGGAGAGGGCTCGCCCATCTCCAAGTGCCGTCGACGTCCAGAACAGGGTAGCAAAACCTTGATAATCCCAATGCAGGTTGTTATAGATCACCCCTCCCGGGAGGGCATTGAATCCGGTTGCGGATGTGTTCTGGATAAATCGTCCTGCAAGGGCCTGGCCCTGGTTGGCAGCGAAAAGTTCCTGCCATTCCTCCCGACCGGGCACATGCCAGCCCGGTGGGCACAGTCCCTGCACGCCTTCTGTGTCCTGGTGTCCCATTGCTTCATCCCACTGGTAAAGTCCACCATAATTCGTGCAATTCTGTAATTTGTCCTTGTAGCAATATTTTTCCGCCCGGCAATTGTCCATTTGCGCGATGCTTCCCTGGATCACCTGTCCGAAATTGAGATTTCTCTGCAGCCAGCATCGGTTCCCCTGCTGCAGGGTCGGATAGCTTTGTCCGTCGCGAACATCGGTGAACACCTCGCCACATGTAAACGCCGGATAAGGCAATACCCGGATCGTCGCGTTTGATGACGCACTGCACTGGTTGACATTGACATACGTATAGGTTATCGGGGTCAATCCAACCCCCGCCAGTGGTGGGGAGAAAACCGGAGAAGAAACGATGCCCGGGCCAGTGTATATGCCTCCCGGCGGCATGCCCCCATGCAAAGTGTAAGGTTGCGCCCCGACCGATGTGACGGTGTCGGAACAGATGCTGAAGGTGACTTCGGGAAGAGGATTGACATGGATGAGAACGGCATTGCTCCGGGCCGGATTTCCCGTGGTGCAAGTCAAACCGGAGGTCAGCTGGCAGGTAACCATGTCGCCGTCGGCCGGAAGAAACGTGAAAAGGGGGGAGTTGGATCCAGCTGTGAGATTGTTTACCCTCCAGATAAACCCGGGATTGATCCCCGGATTGACCGGGATGGCTGAAAATGAGACCGGCGTTCCGCTGCAAACCGTTGTCGCGGACGCATTCACCGTGATGGAAACCGGTTCATTGGGGATCACGGTCACAAGCAACGGCTGACTGGTTGTTGGATTGTTGACCGTGCAGGTGAGGCTGGAGGTCAACCGGCATGTCACAAGATCACTGTCCGATGGAATACAGGAGTAACTGGATTGATTGGAACCGACAGGCAAACCGTTGACGCTCCATTGATAGGAGGGACTCGATCCCGGGTTCCCGGGCTGGGCGGTAAATAACACTGTTGTACCCTCGCACACGGGATTTGCAGAAGAAGAGATCGTTACAGATACCGGCGAGTTTGGCGTAACCGTCAGAAACACAGGCTGGCTGGCGACAGGGTTGTTTTCGGGGCAGGTCAGGCTGGAGGTCAACTGGCAAATAACGGTATCGCCATCAGTGGGAGTGAAGGTGTATGCCGGTGTGTTGGTCCCCGCGGGCTGCCCGTCCACAAACCACTGAAAACCGGGATTTGTGCCGGGGTTGGTCGCGCTGGCAGTGAATGTGACCGGGTCGCCCTCGCACAGGATCACCGCGGTGGCAGCAATGGTGACAAAGACCGGTGACAGTGCAGTTACGGCAATATTTACAGGATTGCTGAGCGCCGGGTTGTTTGATGTGCATCCGAGACTTGAGGTCAGCTGGCAGATCACCGTATCGTCATCCGAAGGGATATATGTGAAAACCGGAGTGTTGGAGCCCGCGATCGATCCGTTGACACTCCACTGGCAGACCGGAGATGTTCCCGGGTTGACCGGAAATGCAGTTAAAGTTACAGCCATTCCTGCGCAGACACTTGTTTCAGAGGCACTGATTGTGACGGACACCGGGGCTTCGGGAATGACATGGATGGTGACGGGGTTACTTGATGCAGGGTTGTTGCTTGTGCAATTCAGGCTTGAGGTCAGCTGGCAACTGATCACGTCTCCGTCAAGCGGAACGTATGTGAAAGTTGCAGCATTGTTCCCGGCCACGGATCCATTCACCTTCCAGAGAAAAGCGGGAAAAGCACCTGGGTTGACGGGAATAGCGGTAAAAATGACGGATGTTCCCGTGCAAACATCTGTTGCGGAAGCTATTATGGAGATATCGACAGTGTCAACCGGTATCACCGTGACGGTCGGCGCCAAACCCACGGAGGGGTTGTTCAGGGTGCAGGGAAGACTTGAAGTGAGCTGACATCCAACGACATCACCGGGGGATGGGATATGGTAGAACAACGGGGAATTGGTTCCGGCGGGAATACCGTTCACACTCCATGCATATGCGGGGGCAGTGCCTGGATTTACAGGTGTGGCTATATAGGTAACGGTGGCACCTGCGCATACAGATGTTTCGGAAACTGTAACTGTAACGGAAACACCGGATACGGGTACGACTGTGACCTGCGGAGCCTGGCTGATCGCGGGATTGCTTTGGGTGCATGGCAGACTGGAAGTCAACCGGCAGGTGACAATGTCGCCAGTGGCTGGCGGATAAATGAATGAAGGATTGTTGGAGCCGGCAATGATCCCATTCACTTTCCACTGATAAATGGGGCTGGACCCGGGATTTACCGGGACGGCCGTAAAGGTGACCATGGTTCCCGCGCATACACTGGTGTTGGAAACGGTGACTGAAACGGAGACCGGTACGGCAGGGAGTACCGACATGATCAGTTGATTGCTGAGCGCCGGATTATTCAACCCGCACGTTACATTCGAGACCAGTTCACAGGTCACCACATCACCATTTGAAGGGACGTAGGTGAATGCGGGATTATTCGGACCGGTATTTACTCCGTTCACTTTCCAGTGATAGACGGGAAATGTTCCCGGATTCACAGCGATGGCATTGAATGTGACTGAATTGCCCTCACAAACGGTCGTTGCTGAAGCCGCGATCGAAATGGAAACAAGATTTGACGGATTCACGGTTACCGAGATCGAATCGTACAGTGTACATTGAGGATCTGTGACCGTTACAGAATAGATCCCTGCTGTGGTGACGGTAATGGCCTCGGTTGTCGCTCCTGTGTTCCACAGATAGCCGGACCAGCCCGCGCCTGCATGAATGGTGGCCGAACTCCCATTGCAGAATGAGATGTCCGGCCCCAGGTTGAGTCCTGAAAAATTTGAAAAATAGCCATAGCTGCAGCCATCATCCGCATTTCCGATCAAAAGTCCGAGATGAAATGTGCCTATGGTATTGGATACGGTCACAACGCTGCCTACCGGGATTTGGCTGGTCGTGTAGGTCAGATTGGCCATGCGCCAGTTGCCCGAGGTGCCAGGCACAACTGAGAATGCCGATGCCGGGATCAGGGAAGGATTGCCATTCAGGAGGAAACTGCCGATGTTTGTGCTTCGTGTCGCAATGACCAGCCCAAGTTCCTGGTTGTTTGTGCGGGTAAAGGCTACTTGCTGAGAGCCGTTGCAGTTGATGGATGGGATCAGGGCCCCCCCCAGTTCGCAGCCAAAGCCGGATGTTTGGAAAACATATACAGGATGATTGGCCGAGATGCTGGATGAAGGATTGATGATCAGGTGGTTGTACAACTGCCCGGTTGCCAAGGTGGCCGCCGGCACTGAATTCCCGTCAATATATATGTTTGTATTGTCTTGTGTGGCCAGGATGAACGCCCGGTTGCCGTTGTTGGTAAGGTTCCCGCGAATGACCACATAATCAGTGCCTGTAATGTTGACCGGTACAATCTGGTCGCCAATGGCATCCACACAGGCTGTGATGCCAAACAGGGCGTCATCGGTCATCGTAATCGCGATGGCATGGTTTGACACCACTTTGGTGCCCCAGAGATGGTTTATGGCAGCCTGTGATGTTGCGAGGCCCGACCAGGTTTGCCCACGGTTCAAGGTGATATTGAAAGGCACTCCTGCTGCGTGTCCAAGAATTGGTTTTGACGGCGTGATGGTCACGGTCGTGTTGTTTTGCGTTGCAACAATGTCAAACGCATTGTAAGGGAGCGGATTATATCCCGATTGGTTGTAAAAGTAATTCTGCGTCGGAATAAGAAAATTGGTGCCCAGCGCATTCCGTCCCTTGAGGGTCCATAGCTCCGGATTACAGTTGCAATAAGTGCTGGCAAGTTCATAGTAGATGCTGACCGGAGATGTCGAGACAATGTACAAACCATAGTTGAGAACTGTATTGGCCGGCTTATTTTCAACCATGTCCAAAAACGGGGAAAGGTTGATGGTCGTAAAGCCGTTGGCGGGGATGGAGCTCACGATGGGTGTGAAGAGGGTATTGGCAGGTTGGGACACCGTAACGGTCGCAGCCTGATTGTAGGCGGATATTCGCAGATAGACCGGAATATCCCAGTTGGCAGAACCACTCTTGTATATCTCAGGCGCTACAAACCAGAATTCCGTATCCGTCTGACCTTTTGAAAGAATGGGGGAGAGCAGGTATAAGCAACAAAGCAAAAACCAAAGCGGTTTCATGATCGGGTGGTGATACGCGCAAATATAATAAAAAGCAGGGAAGATCGACCGGATCCATCATGTGACGCAGTTACAATAAAATCTACGCGTTCACGGTGCGATGCATCCGCGACTGATGTGCGTCAGAGAGCAAGTGCCTCCAGGCACCCCACGATCCGCTCCGCGGTATGACCGTCCCAGAGTTCGGGTACGCGCCCCTTCTTCCACTCTCCCCTGAAGATCCGTTCGCTGAGTGCGATGATCTTTTCGGTGTCGTTGCCGGCCAGTTCGTTGGTGCCTTCCGAAATGGTGATGGGCCTTTCTGTGTTCTCCCTTAAGGTGATGCAGGGGATGCCATACACGGTCGACTCCTCCTGGATCCCCCCGCTGTCGGTGAGCACCATCCGGCAACCCATGACCAGCCTCCCGAAATCGAAGTAACCCAGCGGCTCGCACAGCATCAGGCCGGGCATGTTGCGCGTGATCTCCTGCAATTCCGGTGCCTCCAGCATCTTCCGGGTACGCGGATGCACGGGGAATATCACCGGGATCCTTTCCTGGATGGAAGCCAGCGCCAGGAGTATTTTCCGGAAGGCCGGAACGTGGTCCACGTTGCCTGGACGGTGCAGGGTGACCAGGGCGTAACCGCTCCCGCCGAGCCCGAAGCGCTGCAACACCTCCGACTGCAGGATCTTCGGCCGGGCGGCGACGAGGGTGTCGATCATGATGTTGCCCACGATTTGGATCTTTTCGGGGGTATGGCCCTCCCGCAGCAGATTTTCCACTGCATCGGGAGAGGGAGGCAGCAAAAGGTCGGCAATGGCGTCGGTCACCATGCGGTTGATCTCCTCCGGCATGGTGCGGTCGAAACTGCGGATCCCCGCTTCCACGTGGACGATCCGGATCCCTTTCTTGGCTGCCACCAGCGAACATGCCATGGTGGAGTTGACATCGCCCACCACCAGGATGGCGTCCGGGCGCTCGTTTTCGCATACATCGTCGAAACGCTCCATGATCTTCGCCACCTGCCTGGCATGGGTGTCTGACCCGACCTCGAGCGAAATGTCGGGAGCGGGAATGTCGAGCTCCTCGAAAAACCGTTTCGACATCTCCACGTCGTAATGCTGCCCTGTGTGGAGCAGGACCGGTTCAAGGAATTTCGATTTGCGCATCTCGCGCATGATGGGCGAGATCTTGATGAAATTCGGCCGTGCGCCTACTATGTTGATGATCTTCATGGGATCCGGTGATTGCTTGTTTTCTTTTGACCCGTCATCTCATCCAGGATGGCGCCGATCTTTCCGGTCAGCCGGCGGCGGGAAAAGGCATCGAAATCGCCGTTGCAGCTTTCCAGGTTTCCTTCCCTGAATTTTTCGTACATGCCAAGGATGGCCTGGCGCATCCCCTCCCGGTCGGAGAAACCGCACGTCTCCCCGGCGCCGGATTCCCTCAGGATCCGGGCGCTGTCGCCCTCCGGGGGGCCGATGCACAGCACCGGGCGCCGGGTGGCAAGGTATTCGAAGATCTTCCCCGGAACGATCCCCAGCACGTTGGGCGTGTTGTTCAACAACAGGAGCAGGACCTGCGAGGCAGCCGATTCCCGGATCACCTCCCCGTGCGGCATATAGGCGATCTCGTGTGTGAGACTCTTGAGGTCATGTTTTTCAAGATCTTCGGAAAGCGAATGGTCGCACTTTCCGATGAATCGCAGCTTCAGGTCACGCCGGAATTGCGGATCCTGCCGGCACAGGTCAGCCAGCACCTCCCAAAGCACGCCGGGGTTGCGGTCGCGGTTGAGGGATCCGACATGCGTCAGTTCGAATCCTTCCCTGACGGCAGGGGGTGTTTTTTGGAAATCATCCGGATCGAAGCCGTTGGTCACCACATCATACTCTCTGGTCCACAGTTTTTCCATGTCGAGGGCCCAGTGCCAGCTCACCACGGTCACCCGGTCGGCAGCGGAGAGCACCTCCCGTTCCTGGCGGTGGTGCTTATTGTCTGCATACCGGGTCAGTTTTAACTGGCCGTAAAAGTCGATGCCGGTCCACGGGTCGCGGAAATCGGCCAGCCAGGGAATGCCTGTCTTCCGCTTCAAACCGTAGCCGATGCGGTGCATGGAATGGGGGGGACCCGTGGAAATGACAGCATCGACGGGATTATTCGCAAGCCATTTCGCCAGGTACCGGATCGACGGGCCGATCCAGAAGCGACGGGCATCGGGGATGAAAAGATTCCCGCGCACCCATACCGAGAGCGTTTCGGCCATCGGGTTTTTCTTTTTCACCGAGAGGAAGCCCGCCTGGATCTTTTCCTCTTTCTTCTGGCCGGTCAGTTTCTTATACGCGTTATAGGGCTCCCAGATGGGTGTTTTAAGCACCGTTATCCCGGGTGGGACATCCTTCAGCAACGAGGGGTCATGCTCGGGGTATTCGGGGTTGCCGGCGGTATAAACCACCGGTTCCCAGCCGCATTCACGAAGGTATTTGACGAACTTGAGCCACCGTTGCACGCCGGCCCCCCCGCTGGGTGGCCAGTAATAGGTCAGGACCAGTGCCTTTTTCATGGTTTCTTTGCGAATGCCTTCCTCAGGCCCATTCCGGCCAGGGCCACCGTCACCAGGATCAGGATGACCGAGCCGGCCAGCGAAACTTTCTCACCGACGCGGTACACGGCAGGCTCGAAGCGGAATCTCACCTTGTGTTCGCCGGCCGGCAGGACCATGGCGCGGAGCACATAATTGGCCCGGAAATGCGGTGCCGGTTTGTCGTCGATATAGGCATTCCAGCCCTTCGGGTAATAGATCTCGGAAAAGACTGCCAGGCCGCCGTTCCTGGATCGGTACTGGTACTGGAGGTCGTTGGGGGTGTACGAATCGAGCGAGATCCGGTCGGACGAGTCCCTGCCGCCCGGGTAACCGGCGATCAGGCTTTCAAACTCTTTCGCGACCACCGCAACGGAATCGGGCCGGAAACCCTTCATGGCGGCGATCTCGGCATCGGCGTTGTCCACCTTCCTGACGGCCTGCACGAACCAGGCATTTCCCAGGACCATCCGGTTGGGCCAGGCCATGGTCGGTTGGTCTTTGCCTCCCGGAACGAGGATGTACCGGGTGTTGAGCATGTTCAGGACCGGGGTGCTGTCGGTCTGGCTGGTTCTTGCAAAGGCCCTGATCTCCGGGTAGATATGTTCTTCGATAAGCTCCTGGTACCGGCGGAGCTTGGCGCCGTGATACCCCCCGATGGACTTGTGGAACCAGGAGGTGCTGGCGTCGTTGAACGGATCGACGGTCAGGTTGAGCACGCGGAAATCGGGATCCTGCTTGTCGTTCAGGATCTGTTCATCGGCTGCGCTCGCAGCATAAGGCTGTTCCACGCGCGAGGGCGATGTGAAACTGTCATTGTTGATATATCGCTTGTTCACGGTGAACATATCGGCAAGGATGATGGCGCTGAGGATCAGGAAAGCGTACGCAGGCTTCAGCTTTTTGGCCAGCAGGGTCCAAATGATCCCGGCACCGAGCACGATGAACACGGCCGAGCGCAGGGCATCCATGCGCAGGATGCGCATACGCTCGTCGCGGATGGCCTGCATGAGCCATGCGGGGAACTGGTATTGTTGCTGGTAGGTGGTGTCTTTGGCCGAGGTGAAATCGAAGAAAAGACCGGGCATCAGGGCAAAAAGCAAGGCGATCCCCGCCGTTGCGGCGACACTGATCCAGAGACCCCGGAACAACCTGCCGCGGTCTGCCTTCCCGTCAACGATCTCCTTCACGGCCAGGAATCCCAGCAGCGGCATGGTGAATTCGGCGATGACGAGGGTCATCGAAACGGCCCTGAATTTGTTGTACATGGGCACATAATGCATGAAGAAGTCGGTCACCGGCATCAGGTGGTGGCCCCATGCCAGGACGAGAGACAGCAGGGTTCCGCTGAGGAGCCACCATTTCAGGGGGCCTTTGACGATGATAAGTCCGAGCACGAAAAGGAAAACCACGATGGCGCCCACATAAACAGGTCCCGAGGTGAAAGGCTGCGGCCCCCAGTAGAGGAAACCGGTGGGCTGGCTGGTGTACTGGCTGATGGTCTCTTCAGGTACCCCGTTTTCGCGCATGGCTTCGGCAACCTTTGAGTTCTTGCTGAGCATGCCCGAGGAGGAACCGCCGTAGCAGTCGGGGATCAGCAGGGTCATGCTCTCCCCGATGCCGTAGCTCCACTGGGTGGCATAATCCTTATCGAGTCCCGAGGTGCGGTTGCCCTGGTCGCTGGTCAGCTCCGATTTTCCGCGGATGGTGTATTTTCCGTACTCCCAGGTGGCCCACAGGCTCGTCAGGTTGGTGGCAACGGCGAAGGCCGCGGCGATGACCAGCACTCCGACCGAGGTGAAGAATACCGGAAGTTGCTTTTCCCTGAAAGCCTGTGCCAGGCGGAATATGCCGTAGAGCAAGGCAATGATCGCGAAATAGTAGGTGATCTGGGGATGGTTCGCCTTGATCTGAAGGGAAAGGAAAATTGCCGTCAGCAGGCCGCCCCAGAGGTATTTCCGGTTCATGGTCAGGATGATGCCGGCCATGACCGGGGCCATGTAGGCAATGGTGTGTGCTTTGGAATTGTGTCCGGCTTCGAAAAGGATGAAGAAATAGGACGAGAAGGCGAATGCGATGGCTCCGGCCACCGACAGCCACGGGCCGGCTCCCATCACCAGAAGCAGGATAAAGAAGCCCAGGAAGTACAGGAAAACGATGCCGGCCGGGTGCGGCAGGCCAAGGGTCAGCGCCTTGTCGAGATACCCGATCAGGTTGCCCGAGTAATCGACCGAGATCTGGTAGGCGGGCATGCCGCCGAACACCGAGTTGGTCCACAAGGCCTCCCGGCCCGTCTGAGCCCGGTAATCAACGATCTCTTTCGATACGCCCCTGAAATGAACGATATCGCTTTGCATCATCTTTTTCCCTTCCAGCAGCGGCGAAAAATAGATCATGCTGATCACGATAAAGATCGACAGAGCGGCCAGGTACGGGAGCAGCTTTTTAAAGTCTGTGTTTTTCATGGGAACAGGGTTGGTTGTCGGCATGTAAAATAAAAAAAGAAGATAAACGAACGTTATCTTCTTTCTTTATGCAAAATTGTATAAAAATCGGATTGATCGGATCAATCAACGACAGAAATGTTATTCCTTGTCCAGGTATTCGTCCGAAACAGTGAGTTTTTTCCTTCCTTTTGCCCTCCGGGCTGCAAGTACTTTACGCCCGTTGGCGGTGGCCATCCTTTCGCGGAATCCATGCTTGTTTTTCCTTTTCCTGTTCGAGGGCTGGAATGTTCTCTTTGTCATTGGTCAATAATTTGGGAGTGCAAAGATACGAATCTTTATAAAATCACCAAAGCCTTATGAAAAAAAACATGAAATCCTGCACCGGTATCTCCGGGGAAACCGGTTGCCTGGTTTCAGTACAGTTCCAGCTTGGTGGTCTGGCGGTACCGGTTGAATTCCGAAAGGATCAGGTAAGTGCCAGCGGGCAGGCCCCGGGTGTCGAGCACGATCGGTTCGTTTTTCAGGACATGGGAGAAAGTGAGCGTCCGGATGCTGTTGCCGTCGGCATCAAAGAGGGTGAGTGACAGCGACGGTGCATCCTCGATGGTGACGAAATTCACCGATCCCGTCAGCGCGGAAGGATTCGGATAGAACAGGACCGATGGGTCCCCGGTTTTGATCAGAACTTTTTTCACCACAAGGGTATGGCAGGCGGTGGTGTCACCGGAGTCGTTGCCGACCGTAAGGCATACCGGGTAAGTGCCGTACTGGCTGTATGTGTGCACGGGGTTGCGTTCGGCCGATTTGCCCCCGTCGCCGAAGTCCCAGCTCCAGCGCGTCGCATTGACCGATTCATCCGTGAAAGCTACGTTCAGGTCGTTCGTTTCGCTCTGGGCGGAAGTGAAGGCGGGTTTGCAGGGCTCGATCAGGGAAACCATATCGCAGCAGGAATCCTGGCCGCAGGTGTCGGTTACCGTCAGGCAAACCAGGTAGGTCCCGTAGGTGCTGTATTCATGGACCGGGAATGGCAGGGTGGAGGTGGTGCTGTCGCCGAAATCCCATAACCGGGAGATGGGTTGGGAGTGGGAGGAAGTGTCGGAGAACCACACGGTAAGATCCCTCCGGTCATAGTAAAATGCAGCTACCGGCGGATCACATCCGATCATCACGTTGGCGCAATAAAGGTCGGTTCCGCAACTGTCGCCGATCGTGAGGCAGACCTGGTAATTCCCCGGGCCGGGATATTCGTGCATCGGGTTCTGCAGGAGGGAGGTGTCTCCGTCGCCGAACGTCCAATGCCAGGATGCAGCCGGGCTGGAGAGGTCGGTGAACTGAACGATATTGCCGCTGATCTCGTAACTGAACCCGGCTTCCGGCATCGGACAGGTCCGGTAGGTGACCACCAGCATCGGCCTCCAGGCTTCGTTTGCATGATCGCTGGAGGCAAACACCATGCATCGGTACCGCTCCTCCGTATCGAGTTTGAACATCCATCCGAAATTGGCCTCCGGGTGCATCACCATGTCCGCCACATGACCGGTGACATCCACCTCGTAATTCTGGGTATGGGTGACCGATTGGGGTAAATGAACGGGATCCAGCGGGGAATAAGCCGGCTGGTTGTTCCAGCATACCTGCTCTTCGACCCAGGGTTCGGTCACCCGGAGCAGCCGCGATGCATTTTCTCCCGAATCCAGCTGATGATGGCCGGTGGTGAGGTTGGTATAGAGAAACAAGGTGGCCTGCGTCACTTCGGCATTGGAGGGGATCTGCGTGAGATCGAATTTCAGCAGGCTTCGGGCAATGAAGAAATTCCCCTGTGCAGTCCAGGCGTTGGCAATGAAGTCGTGGATGGTCGGACGAGGGATGGAGTCGAAATCGGTTCGCACCTCGGCATCGATGCCCTCCGCACCTCCGGGCCGAAGGGTCAGGGTTTGAACTGACTGAGCATGGGCAGCGAGCGAAAAACCCAAACCTGCACAGAGAACGAGCAGTCGGATCCGGGTATTCATGGGGTTATTTTCAGGAACATTTGTGACCCTAAAAATAACAATAAATACAAGACGAAGTCAAGAAACAGCCAGCATTTTATCCCCGATTCCTGGTTGAAAGCTACCCCACCCGTTCAAAGGCGCAGAAATAATAGTTGTTCGCTGCGCCTATCAGGTTGAATTTGAGGTAGTAGCTGGCCGTGAATTCCCGGAATGCCAGGAACTCATGCATCGGAACGTTGAACTGATCAAAGAGGAGGATATCTCCTTTCTCCAGGAAAGGAGCGAGTGTGGTCAGCACATACAGGGTGGAGGTGAACAGGTCGGCGTCCATCATGATCACCTTGCGGCGACCTGGCCGGATCCCGGCCAGATACCCGGGCAGGGTCTCCTGGAAGAGCCCCTTTTTGAAGCTCACCCTGGGATCGTCCATGCGGGGAATGTCTGCCGTCATGGCTCCCTGCCTGAACCCGCCCCAGTCCTCCGGCAACCCTTCGAAGGTGTCGAATCCGACAAAAACCGAATCCGGGTTGCGGTTGGCATTCACCCACCAGCGGAACGACATGCCACCCGAAACCCCGAATTCGAGGTAGGTGATCGGCTGGTCGAGGTTTTTCGACCGGAGGATGTGTTCGTACAGCAGGTAACGCTTGCTGTAGTCCCATTTAGGGGAATAAAAATCATTGAAATCCAGGTGGCGGTTCTGACTGATCCAGCGGGATACTTTCGACAGGTAGGCCAGGTTGAGCAGTACCCCTGAGAAGGGTTCGACCAGCCTGTCCAGCCGGTACCGGCAGAACAACCATTTTGTCTTTCTTATAATGTTGATTTTCAATGACATATTGAAGCGGGTTAGCTATGACCGGACCGGAATGTTCTTCAGGGTTTCCACCAGGAAGTCCCAGAATTTCTGTACGGTGGCGATGTTCACCTTTTCGTCGGGCGAGTGGGGGTAACGGATGGTCGGGCCGAAGGAGATCATATCCCAGTCAGGGTAAGCGCCGCCCAGGATGCCGCACTCCAGTCCGGCGTGGATCGCCTTGATCTCGGGGATGTTGCCGTATTTGCGCTGGTAAACATCCTGCATGGTCTTCAGGATGGGAGAGGCGGGATTGGGTTTCCAGCCGGGATAGCTGCCGTCGAACACCGACACGCCGCCGGCCAGGTCGAACACGCACTGGATCACCTGCTGGAGGTCGTCCTTGGCCGAATCGACCGAACTGCGGAGGAGGTTCATCAGGCGAAGGGTCCCGTTCTCCGATTTCACGATGGCCAGGTTGTTGGAGGTCTCCACCAGGCCGGTCATTTCGTTGCTCATGCGGACCACGCCGTTGGGGCAGGCGTACACCGCGTTCATCACCCGGAGCATCACCTCGGGATCGATCACCGACGCCGGGGTGCCGGTCGCCACAGCTTCGATCTTCAGCGTAGGTTCCACGGCCGACAGTTCGTTCTTGATCTTCATGGCCTGCTTCTCGAGGCAGGAAAGAAAACCGGTGGCTTGGGCTGCCGGAACGGCGACCACGGCAAACGATTCGCGCGGGATGGCGTTGCGCAGGCTGCCGCCGTCGATCGAAGCCACCTGGAGCCCGTGTTTTTTAAAGCCGTGGTACAGGATCCGGTTCATGATCTTGTTGGCATTGCCGCGTCCGAGGTGGATATCCACCCCGCTGTGGCCGCCCTTCAGACCGGTCACGTTCACCTTGAACCCTTGATGGTCGCCCGTCAGCGGTTTTTCAGCATAGGTGAAGGTGATGTTCCCGTTGGTGCCTCCGGCGCAGCCGATATAGAGTTCACCTTCGTCTTCCGAATCCATATTGATCAGGATGTCACCTTTCAGAACCCCCGGCTTCAGCCCGTTGGCGCCGGTCATCCCGGTCTCTTCATCGGTGGTGAACAGCGCTTCGACAGGTCCGTGGGCGATCTCATTGGATTCGAGGATGGCCATGGCGGCCGCCACGCCCATGCCGTTGTCGGCACCCAGGGTGGTGCCGTTGGCCCGTACCCATTCGCCGTCGACGATGGTCTCGATCGGATCTTTCTCGAAATCATGCGCTTTATCGCTGTTCTTCTGCGGCACCATGTCGAGGTGCCCCTGCAGGATCACCCCTTTGCGGTTCTCCATGCCAGGTGTGGCCGGCTTGCGGATGATGATGTTGCCGGTCTCGTCGCGGAGGGTCTCCAGGCCGAGGCTTTTTCCGAAATTGTACATGAATTCCTGGATGCGCTCCTCTTTCTTGGAGGGGCGGGGGATCTGGGTCAGGCTGTGGAAATGCTTCCAGAGGGCCAGGGGGCTGAGTTGGAGGATGTCGTTGCTCATTATGATGAATTTTATGATTTAAAAATAACCGCAGACCTGCCTGCCGGCAGGGGCTCAGAGACCCAAAGAATCAGTGGGATTCTCCGGCTTTTGAATTGAACGGTAAAGATAGTGTTTTATTGAGTTCCATGAATGTTTTCATTCCCCATGATCTCCCGGAAGGTGATGTAACGCTGCTGGTACAAAAGCGAGAGGAATTTCGTGACCCGCACCGGGGTCTCTTCCGGGGGGGTGAGTTCCCCTGCGAAGGCGGCATTCAGCGTTCCGGCGATGGCTCCGGCGGTTGTTTGTCCGTCGATGAGGAGCCACACCCGGCTCCCGAAACGGTCGAGTTTGATGGATATGAACCGCTCCTTTCCGGCGGGTTGCAGCATCTTCGCCTGCCAGCGTTTGCGGAAGCGGGGCATCAGCAGGTCGATGCACCCATCCTCCCGGTCACGGTGATCCAGCAGCTTCACCGGCCGGAGGTCGAGGAAGTTGGCGTTTTTCAGGATCTTTCTTTTCTGCCAGAAATTCATGAGGATAAAATACCGCAAAGACGCAAGGACGCAATATTTTACTTTGTGTCTTCGCGCCTTCGCGGTTAATTTGGATTTTTACATCCCGGACGCCGGCGGTGCAGGTTCATCCGGTTTTCCTGCATTCTTCAGGGGTACCTGGATCAGCACGTAGGCGATGATCGCCAGGATGACGAAGCTGATGTAGAAGGTCGGCTCCTGGAAGAAGCTGAAGTACTTGTAGAGGAAGATGTCGCCCACGGCAAAGATGGCAATGACAAGGCCCATGAGGGCCTCTCCGGCGATCATCCCGGAGGCCAGCAGCACGCCGGTGTTCTCTACCCGTACCTTCTGGGCTTCGTTGAAACGGCGTTTTTCAGCCGCCATGTCCACTGCACCCTTGATCAGTCCGCCGACAAAGATGGCGAAGGTGGTCTCGATGGGGAGATACATCCCGACACTGACCAGCATCGGGCTTTTCACCTGCATGAGGATGAAGGCGACGCCCATGAACATCCCGGCGATGATGAGCGGCCAGGCCATCTGTCCCTGGACGATGCCGCGCGACAGGATGGCCATCAGGCTGGCCTGCGGGGCGGAGAGTTCCTTGCTGCCGAAACCTCCCTGGTAACCCAGGTCGTTCCCTTTGGAGATGTCGCCGTTGTTGAGGAAGGCGAGCACGACGAACATCACCGCACCGGCGAGGATCACGCCGAGGATGTCGCCGATCTGCATGCGCCAGGGGGTACCGCCGAGGATGTGCCCGGCTTTCAGGTCCTGGAGCATTTCACCGGCGACGGCCGCCGATACGCACACAATCGCGGCGACGCCCAGCACGGTGGCCACGCCCGAATCCCCCGAAACGCCCAGGGCGACGAGGATGAGGGCCGTCACCACGAGGGCAGTGAGGGTGAGCCCGCTGATGGGGTTGTTCGACGATCCCATGATCCCGACGAGGTAGCCGGAGACCGAGGCGAAGAAGAAGGCCAGGATGATCATCACCGTCGAGGCGACGATGGCGATCAGCAGGTTGGTCTCAAAAATGAAGTAGGTGATCCCGAAGGTGAGGACGGCCACGGCGGCAATGCCGACCATGATCCAGCCGAAGCTGATGTCTTTTTCGTTGCGGGGTACGTTGTGTTCGATCCCTGAAGCGGCTTTTTTCACATCCCTCACCGAACGGGCAATGCCGGTGGAGAGGCTTTTCCTCATCTTGAACAGGGTGAACCCTGCACTAACGAGCATTCCCCCGATGGCGATGGGGCGGATGATGTATTTCCAGATCTGGAATATCTGGTAGGAGGGATCGTTCACCTTGGCCATGGCGGCGTCCATCGTCAGGGTCGGGTCGTTGGTCATGAGGAACTGCGCCCATTGGGTGAAATCGACACCCGGCAGGAGGAAGTACATGATCATCGGCGCCATCAGTCCCCAGGCGAGGATGCCCCCGCTGAAATTCAGTGCTCCCAGCTTCGGGCCGATGATGTATCCCACGCCCATGTAAGCCGGGCTGACACCGGGAGAGCTGAGGAGCATGCCTCCCTTGCCCTGGAAGATGGTGCCGGTGATCACCTGGTTGCCGAACACGTAGAATTTTTCCCACAGGTACTGGAAGAGCTTCAACTCGCCCAGGATCTTGATCAGTCCGCCGAGGCCCATGGCCCAGAAGAGGAACTTCGAGCCTCCCGAACCTCCCTGGCCGGCCTTGTGGATCTCGGCTGCCGCTACCGATTCGGGGAAGGGCAGTTCGGCGTCCTCGACCATCACGCGCCGCAGCAGTGCGACGAACATGATGCCCAGGATACCGCCCGCGATGAGGATCAGCGAAGAGGTGATGTAGTGACCGGCGGTGAAGAAGTCGGACCAGATCCCTGAGACGAAGAAGGCAGGCAGGGTAAAGATGGCGCCGGCGGCGACCGATTCGCCGATCGAGCCGACGGTACGGGTGAAGTTCTCTTCGAGGATCGATCCTTTCATCAGCCGCAGGATCGCCATGCCCAGCACGGCGGCCGGGTAGGTGGCGGCGATGGTCATGCCGGCCTTCAGGCCGAGGTATGCATTGGCGGCCCCGAGGATCACGGCGAAGAAGAGACCGATGATCAGCGCCCTCAGGGTGAATTCTTTCATGTTCGTTTCGGGCGAAACGAACGGAATGAACTTTTTGTGTTCAGCCATAAATAAGGATTTTAAGAGTAAAGAAGGATGTCGTTAACAGTTTGCTAAATAAATAAAAAGGCGCGACATGACCAAATGTCACCGGAAATCGAACAGGTGGACCAGCTTTTTCGTGGCGAAGTATTCCTCGCGGAAGAAGCCGGACAGGGGCCATGTGGCGGCAGAGGCACGGATCGCCTTCAGTTCAGCCTCCACCTCGCCGCCCGTCAGGTACAGGATGCCGTTGGGGATCCCGTTGAACCCCTCTTTCCGCACCAGGTGCCTGACCATCGAAACGAACAGGGGCAGTCCCGAAACCGCCCTGCCGGTGACGAAGTCGTACTCTCCCCTCAGGGATTCGAACCGGGCGTTGACAGTCGTAACATTTTCGAGCTGAAGTTCCCCGGCGACGGCATCGATCACCTTGATCTTCTTTCCGATAGAATCGGCCAGGGTGAATCGGGTACCGGGAAACATCAGCGCAAGGGGGATCCCCGGGAATCCTCCCCCGGTGCCGGCGTCGAGCACGGTGGTCCCGGGCCGGAAGCGGATCACCCGTGCGATGGCCAGGGAGTGGAGGATGTGGTGGACGGCCAGGTGGTCGATGTCTTTCCGGGAAACCACATTGATGCGGCCATTCCATTCGCGGTAGAGATGCACCATGGTCTCGAAGCGCCCGGGAAGTTCCGGCGGCAGGTCGGGAAAATAGGGATGAAGGAGGGATCTCATCGGACAAAAAAAAATCCGGAACAGCGGGGGCTGTTCCGGATGTGGCATCGCCCCGGGTGGGTGCGACGGTTATTCCTTTTCGGCGGGTGGCTCAGGCGTGGCTTCGGGTGCTGCCCCGGGGGCCTCTTCCGTTTCACCTTCGGCCGCTTTTTTCTTCGGCTTTGCCGCTTTGGGCTTTTTTTCGGCCGCAGGAACGGCCTCTTCTGCCTTCTTCGTCGCCTTTTTCACAGGCTTGACAGGGGCTGCAGCCTGGACTTCGATCTCTTCCGTGGCTTTCGGAGCGGGCTTGGCTTTTGCCGGGACCGGGTTCTTTTTCTTTCTGCGGGGCCGGCTCACTCCAAAGGAACCGATGGTGATCTTGCCGCGCTTGCTCTTTTTATCTCCTTTTCCCATAGTTTATTGTGTTGTACTATTTTGAAAACGCAAAAGTAAGGAAATTTACGATCTGCGATGTACAATGTACGATGTAATCACGATAAATTTATTGTTTTGCTGAAAAGACAAGCAATCCGCGAACAAACCCGTTTCTCCGAAAAACCCTCCCCCAAATTGCCAATTGTACCTCGCAGATCGCAGATCATACATCATAAATCGTAAATCGTAAATCGTAAATCACTCTACCCGTTTCACAATCCCCTCCGCCCCCCTGATCGACGCTTTCAGCCAGCCCAGCAGCACCCGGTCATGGTCTTCTGACTTTAGTGTCCAGCCCGAATTTGAGGCTCTGAGGCGGTTGGTGAGAGTGTGGATGAGGATGGCAGCGGATACGCTGATGTTGAGGCTTTCGGTGAAGCCAACCATGGGGATGAGGATGGTATCGTCGGCCATTTCGAGCGCCCCGGGAGTGAGTCCTTCCAGCTCGGTGCCGAAGAGCAGGGCGACCTTGCGGTCGAGCGGCAGGGTCTCCGGGGTATAGCCGCTGCTGTGCGGCGAAGTGGCGATGATCCGGTAGCCGGCCGACCGGAGGGCGGCCAGGCAGTCGGCTGTGTTATTCTCTTTTCCCCTGTAGCGGACCAGGTCGAGCCATTTTGCGGCGCCGAGGGCCACATCGGGGTTGACCTCGTAGCGGTTCCGGTTTTCGATGATATGCACCTCCTGGAGACCGAAGCAGTCGCAGGTACGCAGCACGGCACTGGCGTTGTGCGGCTGGTAAATATCCTCCAGCGCAACGGTGATGTGGCGGGTGCGTTGCGCCAGGACCTCCGTGAAACGGCGGAAACGCGCTTCGGTCACGAAAGGTTTCAGTATCTCGATCTTCGCCCTGACGGCAGCAGGGTCTTCACTTTTCATAGGCATCCCGACCTCGCTTACGGTTGGCGGCAAATGTAAAAAAAATGGGTCACCCCTTAGATAATTGAGGAAAAAATGTAATTTTGCACCTCCAAATTTCAGAAAACATGGCAAGTAAGCAGGACGAAAAGATCAACAAAACGGAAGAACGGATCGTTGCCGTCGAAGAGGCCTTCAGCAAAACGGAGCAGTTCATCGAGAAGCACCAGAACATCATCCTGATCGTCATCGGGATACTGGTCGTGATCGTGCTTGGTTACTTCGGGTTCCGTCGTTTCTACCTGGCACCGAAGGAAAAGGAGGCGCAGGGACAGATGTTCATGGCCGAAAAGTACTTCGAGCAGGATTCGCTGAAGAAGGCCCTGAACGGCGACGGTCAGTACCTCGGCTTCCTTGCCATCATCGACGAGTACGGCATCACCAAGTCGGCCAACCTGGCGCATTATTACGCCGGTATCTGCTACCTGAAGCTGGGGCAGTTCGACCAGGCGCTGGAGCAGCTGGGCAAGTTCGATTCCGACGACCAGTTTGCCGGGCCGATGGCCAAGGGTGCGATGGGCGATGCCACCATGGAACTCAAACAGGTGGAGAAGGCAGCGGGCCTTTACCTGGAGGCCGCCGAGATGAAAAAGAACGACTTCACGGCACCCCTTTTCCTCATGAAGGCGGGACTCGCCTATGAGGAACTGGGCAATTACGAGAAAGCGCTGGGCCTGTACAAGCGGATCAAGGATGAATTCCCCCGTTCGTTCGAAGGCCGCGAGATCGATAAGTACATTGCCCTGGCGGAAGGAAAGTTGAAGAAATAATCTACGCGCTTATATCCCCGTATCGTTTTTTTTGGCACTCCGGATTTTGCAGTGCCTTCGCTGGAAAACCTGGCTGAGGGTGGTTTTTCGGTTGTCGCCGTGGTGACGGCTCCCGACCGGCCTGCGGGCCGGGGTTTGAAGGAGACCGTCTCGCCCGTCAAGGCGTGCGCGGTGGCCCGGAATATCCCGGTCCTGCAGCCGGTGAACCTGAAGGATCCTGCCTTCCTGGAGGAACTGGCCGGGTATGCTCCCGACCTGCAGATCGTCATCGCTTTCCGGATGATGCCCAGGGCGGTGTGGTCGCTGCCTCCCCGGGGAACTTTCAACCTGCATGCTTCGTTGCTGCCGCAATACCGGGGTGCGGCGCCCATTCACCGGGCGGTGATGAACGGGGAGACTGAAACCGGCGTCACCACGTTTTTTCTGAACGAAAGGATCGACGAGGGAAGGATCCTCCTGGCGGAAAAGACGGTCATCGGGCCGGATGAAACCGCCGGGGAACTTCATGACCGGCTGATGGTCCTGGGCGCGGGACTCGTTTTAAAGACGGTAGAACGCATTATTTCAGGAGATGTGAATGAAGTCTCCCAGGATGAGATGATCGCGCCGGGAATGGCCCTGAAAACGGCTCCTAAGTTGTTTCGTGAGGACGGGAGGATCGACTGGAGCCGGGAAACGGCGACAATTTATAACTTCATCCGGGGATTGAGCCCGTTCCCGGGTGCCTACGCTCCCTTTTCGCTTGCCGATGGTACAACGGCCGAGATACGCATTATCAGGGCTTTAGCTGAAGTACAACAGCATGCGCTCACTCCCGGCACGGTGGTCACCGACGCGAAGACCACCTTCAAGGTGGCGGCCGGTGACGGATTTATTCACCCGGTCCTGCTCCAGATGCCCGGCCGGAAAGCCATGACCAGCGGGGATTTCCTGAGGGGGTACGGCCGATTATTTCACGAAACCCGTGGTATATAACGGTTTTGAAGGGGGAGATATTAACAAATTTTTCATTTTATCAACATTTCCGACACTTTTCAGGCATAAACACTTGACTTTTTTTTCAAATCCCTTATCTTTGCAGGGATTATTCACCAATTATTCATTAAAACCTTAGAAAAATGAACAAAGCACAGTTAATCGAAGCGATTGCCGTCGATGCAAAACTGAACAAGGCTGAAGCAAAGCGCGCTCTGGAAGCTTTCGTTGACAACACCAAGAAGGCGCTCAGCAAGGGTGAAAGAGTTGCTTTAGTTGATTTCGGGTCATTCTCCGTTTCGAAGAGGGCTGCCCGCAAAGGTCGCAATCCCCAGAACGGCAAGGAGATCAAGATCGCTGCCAAGAAGGTCGTAAAATTCAAGGCCGGCGCTGCTCTCAGCAAGAAAGTGAAGTAAGACGACAATCGTGTCAAAAAAGGCCACCTTTCGGGGTGGCTTTTTTTTTATCCCCTGCTTGCTGATCTGCGATCTGGATTTACGATTTACGATTTGACTGAAGACTGAGGACTGGAGATTCCTTTTTTAAATAATCGTAACTTTGATAGTCCCATACCCCAGGTCCCATGTGCAGATCCGGACTGACCCTGATCTTCCTTATGATCATACCGGCATTTTCTGTTGCCGGAAATGCAACTTCACAAGGAGGCTCCCGGGGATTCATGGAAAACAAGGGGCAGATCACCGACCAGGAGGGCCGACCCAACCCGGCGGTGCTGTACCTGCTGAACACCCCGGGGATGAATGTCCAACTGCGCCGGAACGGATTCAGTTATGATTTTTATTCCGTCACGAGTCACGAGTCACAAGTCACGGATGCAAAGACTGACCCTTCTCAGCGTATTCATAAATTCCACCGCATCGATTTCGACCTGGCCGGGGCCGACCCTTCCTGCGAGGTAATCGCCGGGGAAGTCTCCTCCGATTACTGCAATTATTATGGTGCATCCTATCCGGTAAACGGCATCCGGCAGGTCAAAACCTACCGGCAGGTCATCTATAAAAACATCTACCCGGGGATAGACCTTGAATTTGTCGTTACCCCGGATCAGCGGCACAAATACAATTTTATCGTCCGGCCGGGAGGGGAACTTCACGACATCCGGCTGAATATCAATGGGGCAGACGACATCCGGGTGACCGGCGGTTCCCTGCGGATAGAGACTGCGTTGGGCAAGTTCGAAGAGATTATCCCCGAATCCTTCGTGCTGTCGGGTGATCACCGTACGAAGGTAAAGGCAAGGTTCTGCCGGATCGGGGAAAATTTTTTTGGTTTTGAAGTGGATGAGGAATGGGCGGCCGGACACACGCTGGTGATAGACCCGTCATGCATAAGGCGATGGGGGACCTATTACGGGGGAGGCTCAACTGATTATGGATGGGGATCGGCAGTGGATGCTGCCGGTAACATCTTCATAAGCGGGACCACTAAGTCACCGGACAATATTGCCACGGCCGGTGCTTACCAATCGACCTTTTTCGGATCAGCCTGGCGTGCTTACCTGGCCAAATTCGCTCCGGACGGCCAGCGACGGTGGGGGACCTATTTCGCGGGTTCGTTCATGGGGGATGAGCGGGGAATAGCATGCACCGTCGATCTCCACGGCCGGATTTACCTGACGGGAGAAACCACATCGGATACGGGAATTGCCACCCCCGGCGCTCACCAGACGACGTTCGGCGGATCCCCGGGTCCTTGGGATGTATTTCTTGCAAAATTCAACCAGGAGGGCGAACGGCTTTGGGCCACTTATTACGGAGGGAAGGGGGATGATGAGCTATGGGGCAACAGTTCAGCCGTCGCCAACGACCCTTCAGGCAATATTTTCATGGCCGGTCAGACCAGTTCCGACACAGGTATCGCCACCCCGGGAGCATTCCAGACCAGCATCAGCGGGATGGCCGGGTTCCTGGTGAAGTTTGACAGCAATGGGATAAGGCAATGGGGTACCTATTATTCAGGTGGTGTTACAACCTGGTTCAATGGATGTGCGGCAGACACGGCAGGGGTTGTTTATGCCACCGGCACTACCACCTCGCCCATAAATATAGCCACCCCGGGTGCCTGGCAGGAAGTTTTTGGCGGAATGAACGATGCCTTTCTGGTCGCTTTCCGGCACGATGGCCTGCGGCTGTGGGGGACCTACTACGGGGGAGCCCAGACCGACCAGGGAACGAATTGCAAAGTGACTGCCTCCGGAGAGGTGGTCCTCGTCGGGGCCACCAAATCGCCTTCCAATATTGCAAGCCCGGATTGCCATCAGCCGGCACTTGCCGGTGGCCAGGATGGATTTATCGCCCGGTTTGACAATAGCGGTCAGCGGATTTGGGGGACCTATTACGGCGGTTCGTTATGGGATGAAGTTACCGGATGTGCTGAAGGATGGAACGGAACCTTTTTCGTTTCGGGCAGTACCGAATCCGCCGATAATATTGCCACTCCGGGCTCGTTTCAGCCGACGTCAAACGGTAACAATGAGGCTTACCTGGTCAAGTTCAGCCATAACGGGATACGCCAGTGGGGAACCTATTTCGGAGGTCCGGAGTACGAAACCGGCGGTTCATGCAACTACCTGGCCGAAGATACGATTTTCCTGCAGGGCAATACGCAGTCGCTGACCGGGATCGGGACTCCCGGCGCGCATCAGCCCGCGTTCGGCGGCGGGATGCAGGATGCCTACCTGCAGAAGTTTGTCGATTGCTGGCCGATCGCGGCGGCCCAACCCATCGCCGGACCCGATTCGGTTTGTCAAAGCATGCCAGTCGTGGTCTTTTCCACCGCCACGCTCCCCCATGCGGCCGGGTACATGTGGAACCTGCCTCCGGGAGCCGATATTACGGCGGGATTTGGTACTGACTCGATTACGGTCAGTTTCGGCGGAACGGCCTCCTCCGGTTATGTTTACGTGAGAGGCTGGAACAAGTGTTACGATACGGGGCCGCCCGATTCCCTCTACGTGACGGTTTCACCAAGGCCGGTCCTGGTGATCACCGGTCCTGCATCAACAGCCACCGGCACCGTATGTACATACTCCACCGCTTCCGGGATGACGAATTATCAGTGGAGTTTTTCTCCGGGAGGCGCTCTGGTATCGGGCGGCGGAACCGGCGATGACTCCGTCACCATCCAGTGGAGCATTGCAGGGCCGCAGTGGGTGAAGGTGAATTACAACGATACCAACGGCTGTGCAGCGTTGATCCCGGTCATGTTGTCTGTGACGGTGGGTTCATTTGCATCGGGCAATTATGAATTCTGGTTTGCCGCGCCGTCGGTGACCCATCATACCGTTTCCCCCAGCCCGGTCTCCCTGACTGATCTCAACAGCCCGATCAGCATGTATTTTACCACGGATGAGGGCCCGGCTGACGTCACCATCGATCAACCGGCCAATCCCCTGTTCACTCCCATCACGTGTACGGTCGAAAATGATTCGGCCGAAGTGGTCATTCTAACGCCCTACCTGGAGATGATAGAGAACAAACCTGCCGATTCGGTGTTGAACTTCGGATTGAGAGCCACCTCAAACCGGAGGATCAGCGCCGTATATGAGATCCAGTCACCCTATAACGCAGCTACTTATCCCCTGGCGGGAAAGGATGCGCTGGGGATCAGCTTCATCATCCCGGCACAGCATCATTATTCCAATTATCCCTATTGTTCCCCTCCCGCAAGAAATTCATTTGATATCGTAGCAACGGAAGACTCGACCCTGGTCACGGTCCGCCCGGCGAGTAATATTGAGGGTCATTCATCCCAGGTTCCATTTTCGCTGCTGTTGAACCGGGGACAGACCTGGAGCGGCAGAGCGGTATCGGGAGATTCGGCCATGCACCTGGGCGGAACGAAAATAACTTCTTCCAAACCCATCGCAATCACCGTCACGGATGACGCTGTTTTTTTACCCGGGTACGATGATGTGGCTTTTGACATTGCCGGGGACCAGCTCATTCCTGAGCATCTTGCCGGAAATGAATTTATTGCACTGGCGATGTCACTTCCGCCTTCCGAAACGATGATCCTGGCTTATGCTTATGAGGACGATACCCAGATCACGTTTAATGACAGTCTGTCCGTTCAGACCCGGGTAATCCAGCAGGGGGAAAGTGCTGTATTCTCTTTTACGGGTACTACCTTTACTTCGGTTCATACATCGGCCTACATCACCTCAAGTAAACCCGTATCTATCCTTGAATTTTCGGGGGCAAAAAAGGAGCTGACTTTTCCTTATCAATCGTTCCAATCCTCTGAAAGCATCATTCCTCCGCTCGAATGTCGCGGATCAAGAAGGGTGACCACTACCGGTACACCTCCCGGCGCTCCCTGGCAAAACTGGATGGTATATATCGTTGCAAAAACAGCCATCAATGAAGCCTTTACCTATGATCCCTCTTCCATGTATTTCAATGTTAGCATTCCCGTTCCGGGTACGGGCGGGAAATGGAGCTGGGGTGGACATGGGCTCGGCAATGCGGGAGCTTATTCCCAGGTAAAGATCACCAATTCCCTGGGAAGGTTCTTTGTCCCGGTCCATTCCTACGCGGTAATGACGACCGGATCGTTCGACAAATTCGCCTATTTTTCGGATATCTCCTCCCTGAATCTTGGGAATGACAGAAAAATATGCCCGGGCGACAGCGTATTTCTCGATGCCGGTTATGGCTGGAATACCTACCTCTGGAGCACGGGTAATACCTCTTCATCCATCTGGGTGCACACCCCCGGCACTTACTGGGTTTCAACCACAGAACCGGACTGCTCCCTGAGCGACACCATCCAAATCTCATTTTACCCCTCCACCCTGGTGAACCTGGGAGAGGATAAAACAATCTGTCTGGGCGACAGCGTGCAGTTGAACGCCGGTCCGGGAAGGGAGTGGTACCTGTGGAACACGGGCGACACCACGCAATCCATCTGGGCGAACAACACCGGGACCTACTGGGTGAGGGCGGATGCCGGTTATTGCGGTTTCGTTGCAGATACAGTCACGGTTTATGTCACACAGCAGCCCCAGGTGACCAACGACACGCTGGTCAAATCAATCTGTTCCGGTGAATCTGCCGGCATCCAGCTTAACTCCAATGTTCCGGGCACCCTGTTTCACTGGACCGCGTCGCTGACGTCGGGCACTGTCACGGGTTTCAGCGCCGATTCCGGGTTGGTGATCGACCAGGTGCTGCTCAATCAAATTGCCGCACCGGGGATGGTGACTTACCATGTTGTACCGCGAATCGGGAACTGTGCCGGAGATACGACCGATTTCACGGTAACGGTGAATCCCGGCGATTCGGTGTTTGTGACCATCACGGCCTCTGACACAATCGTTTGTGCGGGAACCCCGGTGACCTTTACGGCGAATGCAGGCAATGCAGGAAGTGCCCCTGTGTTCCAATGGGTCGTGAATGGAGCCAATGCAACCAATGCAACCAATGCAGTGTACACCTATGTACCAGTGAATGGCGATACATTTTCCTGCACACTCACCTCCTCCGAAACCTGTACATCCAACAATCCGGACACCTCAGACATCATTACCGTAGTCGTCAGTCCGCAGTCGGCAGTCGGCATCTCCATATCCGCTTCAGCAAATCCTGTTTGTGAGGGAACTGCCGTGACCTTTACGGCGAATGCAAGCAATGCAGGAAGTGCACCCACCTATCAATGGGTCGTGAATGCAGCCAATGCAGGCAATGCAACCAATGCAGTATTCACGTATGTTCCGGTGAATGGCGATACAGTTTCCTGCACACTCACTTCTTCCGAACCCTGTACATCCAACAATCCGGACACCTCAGACATCATTACCGTAGTCGTCAGTCCGCAGTCGGCAGTCGGCATCTCCATATCCGCTTCAGCAAATCCTGTTTGTGAGGGAACTGCCGTGACCTTTACGGCGAATGCAAGCAATGCAGGAAGTGCACCCACCTATCAATGGATCGTGAATGCAGCCAATGCGAGCAATGCAACCAATGCAGTGTACACCTATGTACCTGTGAATGGGGATTTAGTTTCCTGCACACTCACCTCCTCGGAACCCTGCACCTCCAACAATCCCGCATTAAGCATCCCGCATCCGGTATCCGTTCTTCCGAATCCTGCAGTCACCTTCTCCCCCTGTTTTGATACGATTACTACAGTAAATGCAAAGCCTTTCCGGCTGAAGGGCGGGCTTCCGCTGAACGGCACCTACACGGGATCGGGCGTTTCGGCCGGTTTCTTCAACCCCGCCGCGGCCGGGGCAGGCACACACGCTATCACCTACAGCTACACCAATGCAGCTACGTGCAGCGACCAGGCCACCGTCACGATCGTCACGCGTCACGCGTCACCCGTCACTTGCGGAGAGATCCTGACAGATCCACGTGACAACAAGAACTATCCCACCGTTCAGATCGGCTCCCAGTGCTGGATGGCGTCGGACCTCGATTTCGGCACGGCGATCGACGATTATCTCCACCAAACTGACAACTGCTTGCCGGAGAAATATTTACCCCATCCCCCCGGCCCCCTTCCCCAAACAGGGAAGGGGAACTTTCCCTCCCT
>CAYVVG010000010.1:0-67178 GCA_964455285.1 uncultured Prolixibacteraceae bacterium | reverse complement strand
CCTTGGTTTTTCTAACAATCGATAAATAGTGTCAAATATGTCATGCTATACAACAAGTATTAACTAATATTCCACAAAAATATTTTAATTTTTCCAAAAATACGGGTATCCGGCGGAATAATCATGGTCACCGGCAAACGGCCGGGATTCCGGCCGGAATGATCCACGGCGGGGGAGCGTATAATTTTCCGATATTTGCAGCGTTTTAAGTCCTGCAGGATCCCCGTGCCCACCCGAGAGAAAATAAGGAAGCGACGACGCTGGTCGGAAAAATGGCGGTCCAAGTACCGCCTGGTTTTCATGACCGACGACACCCTGGAAGAGCGGCTTACGTTCCGGCTTTCCCGGTTGAATGTATTCGTGGCACTCGGCACACTGGCCATCGTCCTGATCTTCCTCACCAGCGTTCTCATCGCTTTCACACCGCTCCGCGAATATATCCCCGGCTATACCAGTGTCGGTCTTACCAAACGCATCTACCGCCTGCAGATCAGGACCGATTCGATCGAACGTGCCCTGGTTGCCAAGGAGGTGTTCCTTAAAAATCTTCAGGATGTGATCAACGGTCGGGATCTGACCGAGGACAGGCCCGTGGTGGGAGACAGCCTTAAAAGGTACGGAAACATACGGATCAAAAGGTCGGCGGAGGATTCCCTGCTGCGGCTGGAGGTCGAAAACCAGACCCGGTATAACCTGAACCGGGTGGAGCCGATGGAAGGTTCGTCGCCAAAGAAGCCCTCCTTCGGCGGTGCCCTTCTGTTCACCCCGCTGAAGGGTGTCGTGACCAACTTTTTCGACCCGGCCCGCCGCCATTACGGCGTCGATATCGCGGCGAAAAAAGACGAGGCGGTCAAAGCGGTGCAGAACGGGACGGTCATTTTCAGCAACTGGACCCTCGAGACCGGTTATGTGATCGCCGTGCAGCACACCCGGAACATCCTCTCGGTTTACAAACACAACTCGGTGCTGCTGAAACGGTCAGGCGATTACGTCAGGGCCGGTGACCCGGTGGCGATCGTCGGCGAGACGGGTGAACTGTCCACCGGACCTCACCTTCACCTCGAGCTGTGGTACGACGGCACCCCTGTAAATCCCCGCGAATACATCACATTCTGAAATGCTGAGCAGCCCCTTGAAGAAACAGATCGCCATACTAGGGTCCACCGGAAGCATCGGCACGCAGGCGCTGGAAATCGTCAGGAGCCATCCTGCCCTGTTCGGGGTTGAGGTGCTGACCGCATTGGGCAACTGTGAACGGCTCATAGCCCAGGCGCGCGAATTCATGCCGGCCGTGGTGGTCATCGGCAACACCTCATGTTATCCTGAGGTGGCTTCCGCCCTGGCTTCCCTCCCCATCGAGGTGTTGGCCGGTCCGGGGGCGGTGGCCGACGTGGCCGGCAAGGAAGGGATCGACCTGGTCTTATCGGCCCTGGTCGGATATTCGGGACTGAAACCGGCCCTGAACGCCATCCGGGCGGGAAAAGACCTGGCCCTTGCCAATAAGGAATCGCTGGTGGTCGCCGGCGACCTGGTCATGTCCGAAGCACGCCGGAAAGGGGTGCGCATCCTTCCGGTCGATTCGGAACATTCGGCGATTTTCCAGTGCCTGGCAGGCGAAGACCCCGGCCGTGTCGAAAAGATCTACCTCACCGCGTCGGGCGGCCCCTTCTTCGGGAAAACCCGCGCCGAACTTGCCGCTATCACCCGGGAAGAGGCCCTGTCGCATCCCAACTGGAAAATGGGGCCCAAAGTGACCGTCGATTCGGCTTCGCTCATGAACAAAGGACTGGAAGTGATAGAAGCCCGTTGGCTCTTCAACCTCCAGCCGCACCAGATCGAAGTGGTCATCCACCCCCAGTCGGTCATCCATTCGATGGTCCAGTTTGTCGATGGTTCGGTGAAGGCACAACTCGGACCGCCCGACATGAAACTGCCCATCCTCTACGCCATGTCGTATCCCTCGCGCACCCCCTCTGATTTTCCACGGTTCAGCATTGCCGACTATCCCCGCCTCTCCTTTCACCGGCCCGATCCGGTCACCTTCCGGAACCTGGCCCTGGCGTTCGAAGCCCTCGAACGGGGAGGGAACATGCCTTGCATTCTCAATGCGGCGAACGAAATGGCCGTCAGGGCTTTTCTTGACGAACGGATCGGGTTTCTCCGCATGCCCGATGTGATCGAACACTGCATGAAAACCGTGCCTTTCGACAAACAACCCGGTTACGAAGAATATGTCGCCACCCACCGGGAAACCCTGGCGTGCGCCGAACAGTTTTTATATCATTAACCCTTATCTACTGATTATACATGGTGATCGCAATTAAAATAACTCAGCTGCTCCTCAGCCTTTCCATCCTGGTCATTCTTCATGAACTGGGCCATTTCATTGCAGCCCGGTCCTTTAAGACCCGGGTCGAAAAGTTCTACCTGTTTTTTAATCCCTGGTTCTCCCTGTTCAAGTTCAAAAAGGGAGATACCGAATACGGGATCGGCTGGCTTCCCCTGGGCGGATATGTGAAAATTGCCGGGATGATCGATGAATCGATGGACACGGAGCAGATGAAACAGCCCCCACAGCCCTGGGAGCTCCGGTCAAAACCGGCCTGGCAGCGGCTGATCGTGATGCTCGCCGGGATCATGGTCAACCTCCTGCTGGCTGTGGGCATCTACGTGGTGTTGCTCGCGGCATGGGGAGAAAAGTACCTGCCGGCCTCCGAAGCCAGGTATGGGATTGCGGTCGATTCGCTGGGCCAGGCCATGGGCCTGAGGGGAGGAGATTTTATTGTAGCGGTAGGGAACAAGCCTGTCGACGATTTCAACGACATCACCCGCAGTATCCTCCTCGATAACCCGCAATCGGTGCAGATTATCCGTGGAGGGGAGAAAATGGATGTTCCCGTCCCCGACGGTTTTATCGGGAAACTGATCAAAGCCAACCGCGCCGATTTCATCACCCCCCGGTTTCCGTTCGAAGCGGCCGAAGTGCGGCCGGGTTCACCGGCAAAAACAGCCGGGATCATTGAGAATGACCGGATCATCGGGTTGAACGATTCGATGATGATGTTCTTTCCCGAGATCCGCGCCGCCCTGCAACAGAACAAGAATAAAACGGTCAAGCTGACCGTCCTCCGCGGAGCCGACACCCTTTCCCTTCCGGTGCAGGTCCCTTCGACCGGGATCATCGGTGTGGCCACCCGCAGCCCGTTGACCTATTTTACTTTGAAGGAGAAGGAATATTCGGTGCTTGCAGCCATTCCCGCGGCGGTGGTTAAAGCCTGGGACCAGGTGGCGGTAAATGTGAAATCCTTCAAATTTGTTTTTACACAGGAGAAGGGTTACGAATCGCTCGGAGGTTTCATCACCATCGGCAAGATATTTCCCGGAACGTGGGATTGGGCCGCCTTCTGGTCGCTTACCGCCTTTTTATCGATCGTGCTGGCATTCATGAACCTGTTGCCCATTCCCGGCCTCGACGGGGGGCATGCCATGTTCCTTCTTTACGAAATGATATTCCGGCACAAACCCAGCGATAAATTCATGGAATATTCGCAGGTGGCCGGCATGGTCTTCATTTTAGGACTGCTGCTCTTCGTCAATGCCCAGGATATTATCCGGCTGTTCAGGTAATACCCCTCATCAATCCGTCACCTTCTCTTTGAGCGATTTAAATCCTTCCCCGAGAATCTCAGAGGCATCGGTCACCGTGAGAAAGGCTTTGGGGTCGATCTCATGGATGTAAGCTTCCAGGATGGCCAGTTCCCGGCGATTCACCACAGTGAAGATCAGGCGGCGTTCTGCGTTGTTATACATCCCTTTCCCGTCGAGATAGGTGCCGCCACGGTCGAGGTTGTTGATGATCCGGTCGCGGATCTCCTCATGCTTCTCGGAGATGATGAATACGCTTTTATCGCTTCCGACCCCTTCCACCACCAGGTCGATCACCTTTCCGCAGATGTAGATCACGATCCACGAATAGAGAGGGATCTTCCAGTCGCGGAATACGAGCAGGCCGATCAGCACGATGGCCGAATCGACATAGATCAGCAGAAGCCCTACCGGCATCCGGGTATATTTGGCGAGGATCATGGCCACGATGTCACTGCCTCCCGAAGTCGCTTTCGACTTGAAGATCAGGCCGAGCCCGAGACCGGCGACCACGCCGCCGAAGATCGACGAGAGGAGCGCATCGCCTTCCACCAGCGGCTTAAATCCCCACAGCCAGGTCAGAAGGTCAGTAAAAAAGGCCGTCAGCGAAAAACCCACGACCGTTTTCATCCCGAACCGGGGTCCAAGGAAACGGATCCCGATGAGCGTCAGGGGAATGTCGAAACAAAGGGCCACCAATCCGACCGGCGTGCCGAACAAGTAATGCAGGACAATTGAAATCCCGTAAACTCCGCCTGGTACGATCTTGTAAGGAGTTATGAACAGGACAAAACTGGCGGCCAGGATAAAGGCTCCGACAACGATGAGGCTGTAAGAGATGATCCATTTGGTGGAAAACGGCTTCTCCCGGAATAATAGCATGGCTGGCATGGTGTGCAGGTTTTGGGTTTCGGAGGGCAAAGATACCTGATTATGGCACAATGAAAGGGCGAAAAGAGCGTTATTGCCTGAAACCTTATCGGATGAACCCTGTATAACCGATCAGGACGGAAGCGGAGGCCACTCCCGGCATAACAGGTGCAAATTGATCACATGATGACCGGCGTAACAAAAAAAGGTGTACTTTTATCCCGTTTTTTAAATAAACCTGACAACAGGTCGTTGATGTTGCGTTGCCTGACTTTTTCTAATATATTTAGAATCAGATACATAATTCTTTTTCTGCTGGGTTTGTTCTGCAGCCGGGAACTTTATTCCCAGCAGCCCACCCTCATTACGCACTACATGTTCGCCGACATGGCGGTCAATCCGGGATTTGCAGGGGGGAGCGCGGGGATCAACGTGACCGGACTGGTGAGGCAGCAATGGATGGGATGGAAGGATGCCGACGGTACCAAATCGGGACCGCAAACCTTCCTGATCTCGCTCGATGCACCCATAAGGAAGATCCACGGGGGCCTCGGCGGTTCCGTCACACAGGACCAGATCGGCGCATTCAAGAACACCATCGTGAAACTGGGGTACGCTTACCGTACCGAGGCGCTCAGCGGCGATCTGGCGGTCGGCATCCAGGGTATCCTTCAGAACCTTGGATACGACGCATCCAAATTTGACCCGATCGATGAACAGGATCCGGTGCTGGGCCAGCTGGAAGGAAAGAAATCCGACATGATCATCGATGCGGCCCTGGGGCTGTATTACTCGGTGCCCGAGAAATATTATATCGGCCTTTCGGGCGAGAACCTCCTGCAGATGAAAGGGAGCAAGACCAACTACCGGTTGAGGCGGACTTTTTACCTTCAGGGCGGATATCAGTGGACCGTGCCCAACCACCCGGCTTATGAGGTGCTGCCGTCGGCCCAGATCCTCTTCGACGGGGCGGTACTGCAAATCACTGCTGGCGCATTGGTCAGTTACAACAACAAGTTTTACGGAGGGCTCAGCTATCGTCACCAGGATGCTCTTTCGGTGCTGGCCGGGGTGATCATCAAAGGTCTCCGTGTTGGGGTGGCTTACGATGCGGGGACGTCGGCGATGCGCCGTTACCATAGCGGCGGAATCGAAGTGTTGCTGAATTATTGCTTTAAAATCGATACGGATAAATTCAGGAAAACTTACCGTAACACCCGGTTCTTATAAAAGAAAAAGAGTATTTTTGCGGTTTTGTGTCGCAAAGCTGACTTTTAACATAATAAACCTCAATGCCAAGCGTTATTTTTCGTCCTTTAATCTGCCAGCAAATGAAAAAACTGCTCATTTATTCCGCACTGCTCGTATTCGTTGCGAGTTGCGGTAACTCAGGAAGCGGTGAGCTTACGGGGGTTAAGAACCGCAAGCGATATTATTCGCCCGACCCGTTTGGCATGGTTTACGTTCCCATGGGCTCCTACACCATGGGCGTCAGCGATGAGGACATGCCCTATGCACAACTGAACAACCATAAAACGGTCACGGTTTCCGCGTTCTATATGGATCAGACGGAAATTACCAACAATGAGTACCGTCAGTTCGTGTACTGGGTGCGCGATTCGATCGCCCGCAGGATCCTCGGAGAATCCAAACCGGAACTTTACCTCATTACCGAGAATAAAAAGACCGGTGAACAATACGACCCCCCTTACCTGAACTGGGACAACAAGCTGGAATGGGATTCCGACCAGCAGGATGTCAGGGATGCATTGGCTCAGATGTATCTTCCTGAGAATGAGCGATATTTTCGCAGAAAAGAGATCGATACCCGCAAGCTCTATTTTGAATACTATTTTGTCGACCTGAAAGCAGCTTCCCGCAAAGACTATTCAGCACAGCCCGATTCCAGGGAGGCCAGCCTGGCCAACCGGCCGCAGGGTCTTAAAGACCGTTCGGTCTATGTCAGAAAAGAGGTGATCAGCGTTTACCCCGACACCCTTTGCTGGATCCATGATTATGCCTATTCCTTCAACGATCCCAGTACGGAAAAGTACTTCTGGCACCCGGCCTACGACAACTACCCGGTGGTGGGCGTGAACTGGCGGCAGGCCAACGCGTTCTGCATCTGGCGTACCCAGCTCAAGAACAGCGCCCTGAACGGCAAAAAAGGCGAAACCTTTATCAGCGATTTCCGCCTGCCCACCGAAGGAGAATGGGAATGGGCGGCCCGCGGCGGCTACGACGCCAACCCCTATCCCTGGGGAGGCCCCTATACGCGGAACGATAAAGGTTGTTTCCTGGCCAACTTCAAGCCGATGCGCGGCGATTATATCGCCGACGGGGGCGCAACCACGGTCATTGTGGCGCATTACCCGGCCAACGAGTACGGCCTCTACGACATGGCCGGCAACGTTGCCGAATGGACGATCACCGCTTTTCATCCTTCCTCGTATAACTTCTCATGGGACCTGAATCCCGATTATAAGTACAATGCCAAGGATACTGACCCCCCCGCCCTGAAAAGAAAGGTGACGCGCGGCGGCTCCTGGAAGGATGTCAACTACTTCCTTCGCGTTTCATCCCGTTCCTACGAGTACCAGGATACGGCCAAGTGTTACATCGGGTTCCGGTGCGTACAGAGCTTCCTGGGAAGGCAGCGCGATGACAACCCTTCACGGGCTTCCAAAGTCTACAGATAATTCTAACCGCTATCCGCTTCATTCATTTCTAATCCTAAAAAACCATGGCTTTACTTGATTTCGTAAAAACAAAGGGTTACAAGAATTTCATGTCCAAGCTGTATGGCTGGGGCGCCGCTGTCGTGATCATCGGTGCGTTGTTCAAGATCAATCATTACACCGGCGCCGACATCATGCTGATCGTCGGGCTGGGAACGGAATCGATCATCTTCTTCTTTTCCGCCTTCGAACCTCCCCACGTGGAACCCGACTGGAGCCTTGTTTATCCCCAACTGGCCGGAATTTACCATGGCGATGAGGTGGATGCCACATCGGCTTTCAACACCAAGGATACAGTGACCCAGGAGCTGGATAAAATGCTCGAAAAAGCCAAAATCGGACCTGAACTGATAGAAAGCCTCGGTGCGGGATTGACCAAACTGACGAATACCACCTCGAAATTGTCGGACGTGGCCGATGCGTCAGTGGCTAGCGACAAGTACATCCATGCAATGAAGGGAGCCACCGAATCGGCTACCGTGCTGAACGATTCCTACCGGAAAACGGCACAAACCATGGAACAGAGCGTCAAGGCTTCGGAAGAACAACTGGTTCACATTAAATCCACCGCCAAGAGTGCTGCCGACCTCTCGGGGATGTTCACCGCAGTGAGCGAGTCGCTCAAAGATGATGTGAGCGCCAGCAAATCGTTCTCCCAAAGTATTGCCAACGCCGCCACCTCGGCCAACAAGTTCATCGAGAAATATAACGAATCGGCCACCCTGCTGTCACAAACTGCCGAAACCCTGAATGCTTCAGCCAACAGCGGTGCTTCGTACAACAAGGAACTCCAGCGGATTTCGTCCAACCTGTCGGCCCTCAACGCACTCTATGAACTCCACCTGCAGAGCTCCAACAAACAGATGGAGAATACGAATAGTTTCAACTCGGTCATGAACAAATTCACCGCCAACCTGAGTGACACGATGGCCAATACCGAAAAGTTAAAGACCGAAGTCGATAACCTCACGAAGAACATCACCTCCCTGAACAAGGTGTATGGAAATATGCTGTCGGCCATGAGCATCGGCGGAAAATAAGGGGAGTTTCTTCACAGGTACCATATAATATTATAATATAGATATAGATGGCTGGATATAAAGAGACACCGAGGCAGAAGATGATCGGGATGATGTATCTCGTGCTCACGGCGCTCCTCGCACTGAACGTCTCGAAACAGATCATGGACGCTTTTCTCGTGGTCAACGAAGGGATGGAGACCACGAATGAGAACTTTGCCAAAAAACTCGACAACACCTATTCCAAATTCAGGATCCAGTACCAGTTAAATCCCAACAAGGTGGGGCCCTACTGGGAAAAAGCCCAGCAGGCACATCTCCTGGCCGATAAGCTGGCCAAATACATCGACAGCATCAAGTATGTGGTCGTCATGCGCACCGATAAACTCGAAACCATGAAGGAGGCGAAAGAGCTGAACCTGCGTAACGCAAAACGCAAGGACAACTACGACGCCCCGACGAGGTTTTTCATCGGGAGCTCTCCCGACGGATCGGCGGGCGAAGCAAAGATCCTGAAGGAAAAGATCGTGCAATTCAAGAAGGAGATGCTCGACCTGGTGGATCCTAAATACCGGAACACGATCAAGATGGGCATGGATACCGAAGGACCCTTCTACGATGCCGACGGGAAAAAGCAGAACTGGGAGATGCATAATTTTTACCGCACGATCCTGGCCGCCACCGTCACCATCCTGAACAAGACCAAAGCCGAGGTCTACAACGCCGAATTCGATGTGGTCAACCATCTGTACAGTTCGATCGATGCCCTGAACTTCAAGTTCGACCGCATCCAGGCGAAGGTGATCCCGCGCAGCCGGTATGTCTTCCTGGGTGAAGAGTACCAGGCTGAAATCCTTGTCGGAGCTTACGACACCAAGCAAAACCCCGATGTTCGCTACATGCTCGGCGCCGATACGCTAACCCCGGGGAACTACCGCAATGCCACCTTCCTCGAGGGAAACGATGGCGTGGTCCAGTTGAAACTCGCAGGATCTTCCGAAGGCCTGAAGAAATTTGCCGGTATCATCAAGGTGGTCAGCCCGCTCGGCGATACCATGTCGTTCCATTTCAGCGATGAATTTATTGTTGCGCGCCCGGGGATCACCATCTCCCCCATCAAGATGAACGTGTTCTACATCGGTGTCGATAACCCGGTGGAGATCAGCGTTCCGGGCAATCCCGAACGGATCATGCCCACCATCTCGACCGGGAATTTGCGTCAGGAGGGCAAAGACTGGATCGTTTCGGGCCTGACCGCCGGAAACGTACGCGAAGCGGTGATCACCGTCAATGCCGTATTCTCGGGCAAGTCCCGCAACATGGGCGCCTACAAATTCCGGCTGAAAACCGTTCCCGACCCGCTGATCAAGATCGCCGGGAAGAACGAAGGGTTCATCTCCAAGCAACTGCTGCTGGCCAGCCCTTACCTGGTACCCGAGATGCCACCGGGATTTGACTTCGACCTGAAGTACGTGGTAACCTCGTTTGTCTTCTCCACTTCCACCGCCGCCGGCGAAGGTAGCGATGTGAAGGTCCAGGGGAACCGGCTGACCGAGGATATCCTGCGCACCGTTAAAAATGCCCGGAAAGGACAACGTATCTGGTTCGACGATATCTATGCCAAGGGACCCGACGGCGTCCGGAAAGTGAATACGAGCCTGAGTCTGAAACTGAACTGATTTTATTCCCAAGGAGGTTATATGAAAAAAGCGCTTTTCCTGGTACTGCTCCCCGTCTTTGCGGCGGGAATGTGCCTGACGTCCTACAGCCAGGTCCTGGAAGGCCCCCCGAGAGACGGGGTCTATGATAAGACCGCCATCACCCAGGTTCAGCCGATCCCCTATTCGTACCTGCGCGAAGCCGATGTCGTGTGGACCCGCCGGATCTGGCGCGTGCTCGACCTGCGCGAAAAAATGAACCAGCCCTTCTATTTTCCCGAAAAGCCCCAGAACAGCTGGCGCAGCTTCGTACAGATCATCATGGACGGCCTGCGGGAAGGAACGGTGACCGCCTACTCCAATGAGTCGGACCAGTTTCTGTACCCGCTTACCTATAAGGAGTTGATGGATAAACTGGAAAGCATCGACTCGGTGAAGTTGCCAAGACCCGACAATCCCGATATCATGTTCGATACCGTGATCAAGACCGAATTTGATCCGTCGAATGTGAAGAAAATCAAGATCAAGGAGGATTTCTTCTTCGACAAACAGCGGTCTGAATACAGTGTCCGTATCCTGGGCATATGCCCGGTGGTCGACGAGATTGACAAAAATACCGGGGAAAAGCGATTCGAGAAAAACCTGTTCTGGATCTATTTCCCCGAATGCAGGAACCTCTTCGCAAAGAACGAAATGTTCAACCTGAAAAACGGTTCGGCGGGAAGACTCACCTACGATGACGTATTCATGAAACGGATGTTTGCGAGCTATATCTACAAGGAGGAAAATGTATACGACCGGTCGATCAGCGAATACGCGACCGGGGTCGATGCACTCCTGGAGTCGGAAAAAGCCAAGAACGCCCTGTACGAATTCGAATCGAACCTCTGGGAATATTAGCCTGAAGAGCATCCGGCGCAAAAACGCGAAGACTCAATCCGGCGGTACGCCGCGGTGGGCCTTCGCGTTTTCGTTTTCCGTTCCCCGGGGTATTTCTTACCTTTGACCTTTCGGGACCGTTTTCATGACCACCGCTTTCCTTGATACTCCCATTGAATACCTGAAAGGAGTAGGCCCCACCCGGGCCGCGCTCCTGAAAAAGGAGATTGATATCGGAACTTTTGGTGAACTACTCACCTGGTTTCCCTTCCGCTATGTCGACCGTAGCCAGTTTTACCGGATCGCCGACATCCGGGAGGAGAATACCTATGTGCAACTGAAAGCCCGGATCCTGAGGATACAAGCCATCGGTCCGCCTCATCACCAGAGACTGGTTGCTGTAGCCGGCGATGCATCGGGCGAGATCGAGCTGATCTGGTTCCAGGGGGTAAAGTGGGTGCTCGACATGCTGACCCCTCAGCAGGAATATGTGATTTTCGGACGACCGACCCTATTTAACGGAAAGTGGAACATCCCGCACCCTGAGATGGAGATCCCTCCGGCAACCCCGCTTCCCCTGAGCGAGATCATCCGCCCCATCTATAACTCGACCGAGAAATTAAAGTCGAAGGGACTGGATTTTAAAGGCATCGGGCGCCTCGTCAGGACCATCCTGCTCAGCGACCGGTTCCGGATGGAAGAAACACTTCCCCCCTCGGTACTGAACCGGCTCAGGCTCCTTGGCCGCCAGGACGCATTCGTCAACATCCACTTCCCCCAAAGCCCGGAATTGTTGCGAAAAGCCCAGACCCGGCTGAAATTCGAAGAACTGTTCTTTATTCAGCTCCGCCTGGCCCGGCAAAGGTCAGGCAGGCTGCTCCGGCATGAAGGCCACCGGTTCCTGAAAGTGGGTGACTACCTGAACCAGTTCTATCACCATCACCTTACTTTTCAACTGACCGGAGCCCAGAAAAAGGTGATCCGCGAGATCCGCACCGACCTGGGTTCGGGGAACCAGATGAACCGGCTGCTTCAGGGGGACGTGGGCAGCGGCAAAACGCTGGTCGCCCTGATGACCATGCTCATCGCCCTGGATAACGGATTCCAGAGCTGCCTGATGGCCCCCACTGAAATCCTGGCCCGGCAGCATTTTTCCACCCTTACCCGCATGCTGACCGGCCTTTCCGTTTCCGTCAGGCTGCTCACCGGGGCTACCCGGCCGAAAGAGCGAAAGGAGATCCACGAAAACCTCGGAAACGGCCAGGTGCACATCCTCCTCGGGACACACGCACTGCTGGAAGAAAATGTACGGTTCAACCGCCTTGGCCTGGTCGTAATCGATGAACAGCACCGATTCGGCGTAGCCCAGCGGGCCAAACTGTGGGAGAAGAACGAGGTGACCCCGCACATCCTGGTCATGACTGCCACACCGATTCCCCGTACCCTGGCCATGACGCTGTACGGAGACCTTGACACTTCGGTGATCGACGAACTTCCGCCCGGCCGGAAACCGGTGTTGACCCGTCATGTGTTTGAGCCCCAGCGGCCAAAAGTGCTTCGTTTCATCCGCGACAAGGTAAAGGAAGGCCGCCAGGTATACGTTGTTTACCCGCTGATCACTGAGTCGGAATCCCTCGATCTCGAAGATCTGAACAACGGGTACAATGCCCTGACCGGGATCTTTCCATCCCCCGAGTTTTCGGTGGGCAAGCTGCATGGTAAAATGAAACAACAGGAGAAAGATGCCGAAATGCAGCGGTTCGTGACCCGTCAAACACAGATCCTGGTCGCCACCACGGTGATCGAAGTGGGGGTCGATGTCCCCAATGCATCGGTCATGGTCATCGAGAACGCCGAACGATTCGGACTTTCCCAGCTGCACCAGCTTCGCGGAAGGGTGGGAAGAGGGGCCGAACAGTCATACTGCATACTCATGAGCCGCTTCGAGTTGTCGGCTGAAGCCCGGAAACGTCTCTCGACGATGGTACGTACCAGCGACGGTTTCGAGATCGCCGAGACCGACCTGCAGTTGCGCGGGCCCGGCGACCTGCAGGGTACCCAGCAAAGCGGACTTCTCCAGCTCAGGATCGCCGACATCGTAAAGGATGACCGGATCCTGAAATATGCCCGCGACCTGGCAACGGAGATCATTGCCACCGACCCCAGCCTGTCGCGTCCCGAAAATGACATTCTGGCACTCCACCTGCGCGAGATGGATAAAAGGCAGCAAAATTGGGGTCTCATTTCCTAGATCATCCATTTTTATCGTTAAATTTGCCTTTCCAAATTACCCGATCCGATGAAGATATCCTTGAACTGGCTGAAACAGTACCATCATCTCAACCTGGAACCTGACAAGGTGGCGGAACTTCTGACCTCCTGCGGACTGGAAGTCGAAGGGATGGAATCCTTTTACTCGGTCAGGGGCGGTTTGAACGGGGTGGTCATCGGCGAAGTTCTTACCTGCCAAAAGCATCCCAACTCCGATCACCTGAGCCTGACCACCGTCAACATCGGCACGGGGGTCCCGCTGAACATCGTGTGCGGAGCCCCTAATGTTGCTCAGGGACAGAAAGTGGCAGTGGCCACCTTGGGAACCACCCTCTACTACGGGGACAAAGAGCTGACCCTTCAGCGCACAAAGATCCGGGGCGAAGTTTCCGAAGGAATGATCTGCGCTGAAGATGAACTCGGATTGGGTGCCTCGCACGACGGAATCATGGTTCTTGACCCGTCGGCGACAGTCGGTATGCCGGCGGCAACCTGGTTCGGCGTAGAGGGGGATACCGTGCTGACCATCGGGCTCACTCCCAACAGGGTAGATGCCTCCTCGCACCTCGGAGTGGCCCGCGACCTCGTCGCAGTGGTGAACCATGCAGGAAAGAACACAGCAGCCGAAATGGGAAAAAACCGGCTGGTGATGCCAGATATCAGCGGTTTCAGCATCGACAGCAACAGCCGTCCTGTGCGGGTGACGCTCGAAGATCATCCGGCGTGCCGCCGGTACTCGGGGATCACGGTTTCGGGAATCCGGGTCCAGGGATCGCCGGAATGGCTGAAGAACCGGTTGCTCGCGGTGGGTCTTCGTCCGATCAACAATGTCGTCGACGTCACGAATTATATCCTGATGGAGCTGGGTCAGCCGCTTCATGCTTTCGATGCCGACCGCATACACGGCGACCATGTCATCGTTAAGAAATACCCGGAAGGAACGAAATTCGTCACGCTCGACGGGGTGGAGCGTTCACTCTCCGCCAGCGACCTGATGATCTGTAATGAGTCGGAACCGATGTGCATCGCCGGGGTTTTCGGCGGGGCGGGATCGGGAGTCACTGAAAGCACCACCTGTGTGTTTCTCGAGAGCGCCTGTTTCGACCCGGCTCACATCCGCCGTACGGCGCGGTTCCACGGTTTGCAAACCGACGCATCGTTCCGTTTTGAACGGGGAACAGATCCGGGTATGACCGTTTTTGCCCTCAAACGCGCTGCAGCCCTGATCAGGGAAGTTGCCGGCGGTACGATCTCCTCCGGCATCGTGGACGCATACCCTGAGCCGGTCCAGCCGGCCACGGTGTTCCTCGCCTATGAAAACCTCGATCGCCTCATCGGGAAACAAATAGACCGCGATGTGGTTTCCGGGATTCTCGCCGACCTTGGTTTTACCCGGTCCGGGAATGCCGGCGATGTTTCAGGGATTCTCCTGACAGTCCCGGCCGCGAAAGTGGATGTAACCCGCGAAGCCGACGTGATCGAAGAGGTTCTCAGGGTTTACGGGTATAACAATGTCGGGATAAGCGACCGCCTGGTCTCATCCCTCTCATTCACCCGGGAACCCGACCCCGGTAAGGTCCAGAATATTGTGTCCGACTTCCTGGCCTCCAACGGGTTCAACGAAGTGATGAATAATTCGCTCACCCGGTCGGCTTACTATGAATCAAGTGCCGGTTATCCCCTGGCAAAAGCGGTCAGGATGCTCAACCCCATCAGCCGCGATCTCGATGTGCTGCGGCAGACGCTGTTCTTCGGGATCATGGAGTGCATTGTCTTTAACCAGAACCGGAAATTCCCCAACCTGAAGTTCTTCGAATTCGGGAAAGTCTATTCCTCACTCCCGTCACCCGGCAACGAGCCGGTACCGGGATACCATGAAGAGATGCATATGGCGATGGTCCTGACCGGGCGCATGGAACCCGAAAGCTGGAACACTTCCGACAGGCCTGCAGGGTTATACGACCTCAAGGGATACATCGACGGAATGCTCGAACGGATGGGCGTCCCTCCCGCCGCATGGGGGATAGAACCGTACCAATCGGAAACACTCACCGGCGGACTGCAATACTCTGACGGGGGAGAACCTGTCATCGTGATGGGTGCTGTGACAGAAACGACCCTTTCGGCATTCGATTGCCGTTCGCCTGTTTTTTATGCCGAACTGAACTGGGAACGGCTGTTTCAGAGGGTACCCTCAAAGAGCGCCCAATTCCGGGAATTGCCGAAGTTCCCGGAGGTGCGCCGCGATCTCGCGCTACTTGTCGGGAGGGAGGTGACTTTTGCCCAACTGGAACAGGCCGCATGGACCGCTGAAAGAAAAATATTGCGCCGGATCGGGTTATTCGATGTATATGAAGGAGAGAAGATCCAGGCCGGCATGAAATCGTATGCATTGAACTTTTACCTGCAGGACGAATCCAAGACATTGACGGATAAAGAGATAGAAAAAGCGATGGAGCGGATCCTGCGGGTCCTGAGGGAGACTTTCCACGCCCAGCTGAGATCATGACCTTATGGATGTCCTATCAATAAAGCAGCGTTTTGGCATTATCGGGAACTCTCTCTTGCTCGACCGTGCCATTGATATTGCAAGGCAGGTGGCCGCAACAGATATCACCGTGCTGGTATCGGGGGAAAGCGGTACGGGGAAGGAATTCTTTCCCAAGATCATACACCAGTTAAGTGCCCGCAAGCATGGTCCGTACATCGCGGTAAATTGCGGTGCCATTCCCGAAGGAACCATTGATTCGGAACTTTTTGGCCATGAAAAGGGCTCCTTCACCGGGGCGCACGAAGCGCGAAAGGGGTATTTTGAAGTGGTCGATGGCGGCACCATCTTCCTCGACGAGGTGGCCGAACTGCCGCTGGGAACCCAGGTCAGGCTGCTCAGGGTGCTTGAAACGGGTGAATTCATCCGGGTCGGATCTTCCAAAGTACTGAAGACCAATGTTCGGGTAGTAGCTGCCACCAACGTCAACATTCCCGACGCCATTGCGGGCGGGAAATTTCGCCAGGACCTTTACTACCGCCTGAATACGGTGCCGATCCTTGTTCCGGCTCTTCGTGAGCGAAAGGAGGATGTGTACCTGCTATTCCGGAAATTCGCATCCGATGCGGCAGAAAAGTACCGCATGCCCGCCATCCAGCTCGACGAGGAGGCCCAGCAGGCGTTGCGGGCTTACCGGTGGCCCGGCAATATCCGGCAACTGAAAAACCTGACCGAACAGATCAGCATCATCGAAAAAAGCCGGCTGATCGATGCGGCCACCCTGCAGCGATATCTGCCGCAGGGTGGATCCTCCAGCGATCTGCCGGTGCTCTATAAAGGGGAAGACTCCTCGAAATTAAACGAACGGGAGTTGCTTTACAAGGTCCTCTTCGATATGAAAAAGGACATGAACGACCTCAAGCAACTGGTTATGAACCTGATGCGGCATGAGGACGGAATTTCGAGCATCATCGGGGAGAACACCCACCTGATCGAACGGCTGTACAAAGACCTTGAAGACGGGATGGAACCTTCGCGTCCGATCCTGGTGCATAATCCCGTCAAACGGTTTGAGGAACAGGAGCCTATACAGGAACCCGAAGAGGTGGAAGAGTCTTTTTCACTCGAGAAAAAAGAGATCGACTTCATCCGCAGGGCATTGGCCAAGCACGACGGAAAACGAAAGGAGGCCGCCGGGGAGTTGGGTATCTCCGAGCGGACCCTCTACCGGAAAATCAAAGAATATGGCATCGAGTGATCGTGACCGGTTCAGAATATTCCCGGGACGTGCAGCAATTACACGGCTGGTAGGGTTGCTATGCCTGCTGGTCCCGGTCGGCCAGAGCTGCCGGGTCAGTTATTCTTTCACCGGAGCCTCCATTTCGCCCGAGGTCAGGACAGTCTCCATCGCCTACCTGCCCAACCATGCCGGCATCGTGGTCCCCACGCTTTCAAGGAGCTTTACCGACGCCCTGCGGAACTATTTCACCTCGCAGACCAATCTCGTACTGGTCGACCGCAACGGTGACCTGAACCTGGAAGGGAGTATCACGCAGTATAACATTCAACCGGTGGCCATCAGGGGCAATGAAACTGCCGCAATGAACCGGCTTACGATCGGCGTGACCATCCGGTTCACTAATAAGACCAACACAAAGCAAAACTGGGAAACCTCGTTCAGCCGGTACCAGGATTATTCCAGCTCCCTCAACCTGGTTTCGGTCCAGGAAGGGCTGATCAGCGATATTTCCGACCAACTGGTGCAGGATATATTTAACAAGGCGGTGGTGAACTGGTGATACACGGTGATTTGATCTAGACAATGAACGGCGCCACCCTAATCCAGATGATGCGCGACCCTGCCGGTGCGGGCGGGGAGGAAATCGCCCTGCTGGAGGATGCAGTGAGCCGCTATCCTTATTTCCAGTCGGGGCATTTGCTACTGGCAGGGGCGTTCTTCGCAGCCGATGATCCCCGGTACCCGGAACAATTGAAAAAGGCTGCCGCCTGTGCGGGCGATCGCGGTGTTCTTCGCGGTCTCATCACCCGCATCCGCGGATCGCACAGACCGGAAATGACTTCCGGACCTGCCCGCACAGGATCTACGGATACGGTCGCACCTGCACTTGCTGAACCTCCGGAACCCTGGATCGCCGACCCCATCCCTGTCCCTGCCGAGCGGTTCACGGAGGAGGAATTGCTGGCCATCGTCAAACGAAGGATCGCCGAGATCAATGCCGCGAAAGGAAGGGAGGATGTTTCGGAACCGGATGTTCGCGTATCGAAAGCCTCGCTCATCGACAAATTTATCCGCGACGAGCCGAGGATCTCCAAGCCCCGGAGCTCCTTCTTCAACCCGGCGGAAAGTGCCATCAGAAGTAACTTTGACGAGGAAGAGATCGTCAGCGAGACGCTTGCATTGCTGTATGCCAAACAGGGCAATCTCCACAAGGCCATTCATATTTACGAGAAATTATCCTTGATAAATCAAGAAAAAAGTCGTTACTTTGCAGCCCAAATTGAAAAACTGGCTCCGGGTACCAACGAATCATCTTTTAACCTGCCTGCCTGAAATATCAATCGTAAATCGTAAATCGTTAATCATAAATCGTTTATCTCCATGGGTCTTTACATCCTGATTTCGGTCCTGATCCTGATCATCTGTGTGCTGATGATCCTGGTGGTGCTTGTCCAGAACTCCAAAGGGGGCGGCCTTGCCTCCAACTTCGCCTCCTCCAACCAGTTCATGGGGGTGAGGAAGACCGCCGATTTTCTCGAAAAATCGACCTGGACACTGGCCATCGCCCTGCTGGTGCTCAGCCTCTTTTCCATCTTTGTGATCCCGAAGTCATCGGGTAAGCCGGAATCGGCACAGAGCGAGATCCAGAAGCAGATCGACGAGAGCAAAACGGCCCCCATCCAGGATTTTCAGGCGCCTCCCACCCAGAAGAAATAACCATTTCCGGGTTCCCCGGAGGGAAGGAATGTCAGATTGTCAGCACAATCTGACATTTTTTTTTCACCGGGGGGATCCGACTGAAAAAATGTCCCGAAAAGTATCTTTCTGCGGGTTTGGCACGACATATGACAGGGAGGGATGCCTGCCACTTGGTAATAAAATATTTTGTTAAACCTTAAATAGTATTGAAACATGGCACAAGTGAAGATCAAACCGTTGGCCGATCGCGTTCTGGTTGAGGCCGCCGCGGCGGAAGACAAGACCGCCGGGGGGATCATCATCCCCGACACTGCAAAGGAAAAACCCCAGAAAGGCACTGTGATTGCCGTAGGACCCGGTAAGAAAGACGAGCCGATGACCGTAAAGGTCGGAGACAGCGTTCTCTACGGAAAGTACGCCGGCACCGAGATCACCATCGACGGAAACAACTACCTGATCATGCGTGAATCCGACATCGTCGCGATCGTCTGACCCATCAACCACCTTCAAGCAATTAAATGATCACCAAATTTTAAAGAACAGAACAATGGCAAAAGATATTATATTCAGCATCAAGGCCCGTGAAGCACTGAAAAAGGGCGTTGATGAGCTTTCGAATGCTGTCAAAGTGACCCTGGGTCCCAAAGGCAGAAATGTAATCATCGAGAAATCATACGGAGCCCCCGCCGTGACAAAAGACGGCGTATCGGTTGCCAAAGAGATCGAGCTGAAAGAGCCGATCGAAAACATGGGAGCCCAGATGGTGAAAGAGGTAGCCTCAAAGACCAGCGACCTGGCCGGCGACGGAACCACCACCGCCACGGTTTTGGCGCAGTCGATCTTTACCACCGGTCTTAAGAATGTCACCGCCGGAGCCAATCCGATGGATCTGAAACGCGGGATCGACAAAGCCGTGACCGAGGTGATCGCTTCGCTGAAGAAACAATCGCAGAAGGTGGGCGACAGCATGGAGAAGATCGAGCAGGTCGCATCCATCTCGGCCAACAACGATTCCTTTATCGGCAAGATGATTGCCGAGGCCATGGGAAAAGTGAAGAAGGAAGGCGTCATCACCATCGAAGAGGCCAAGGGGATCGAAACAACCGTGAAGGTGGTCGAAGGAATGCAGTTCGACCGCGGCTACATCAGCCCCTATTTCGTGACCGACACCGAAAAGATGGAGACCGTGTATGAAACTCCCTACCTTCTCATCTATGACAAAAAAGTCAGTGTCATGAAGGACCTCCTCCCGGTGCTCGAAAAAGTGGTCCAGACCGGTCGTCCGCTGATCATCATCAGCGAGGATGTGGAAGGGGAAGCCCTGGCCACCCTGGTGGTGAACAAGATCCGCGGGACGCTGAAAGTGGCCGCTGTTAAGGCTCCCGGATTCGGCGACCGCCGCAAGGAGATGCTCGAGGATATCGCGGTTCTGACCGGCGGTGTGGTCATCAGCGAAGAGAAAGGGTACAAGCTGGAGGATGCCACCCTGCAGTACCTCGGACAGGCTGAAAAGGTGACCATCGACAAGGAGAACACCACGATCATCAACGGGAACGGGAAGAAGGAAGATATTACCGCCCGCATCAACCAGATCAAGGCCCAGATCGGCACCACCACCTCCGACTACGACAAGGAGAAGCTGCAGGAACGCCTGGCCAAACTGGCCGGCGGTGTGGCCGTCATTTACGTGGGGGCTGCCTCCGAGATCGAAATGAAGGAGAAAAAAGACCGCTTCGAAGATGCGCTGCACGCCACCCGTGCCGCCATCGAAGAGGGGATCATCCCGGGCGGCGGTGTTGCCTACCTTCGCGCCCAGAAAGCCATCCAGGATTTCAAGGGTGACAACGAAGACGAAACCACCGGTATCGCCATCGTGAAGCGCGCACTCGAAGAACCCCTCCGCCAGATCGTGGAGAACGCCGGCCTCGAAGGTTCGGTGATCATCCAGAAGGTGAAGGAAGGCAAGGACGATTACGGATTCAATGCCCGCACCGAGGTTTATGAAAACCTGTACCAGTCGGGAGTTATCGACCCGACCAAGGTGGCCCGCGTGGCGCTTGAAAATGCCGCTTCAATCGCCAGCATGCTGCTGACGACCGAGTGTGTACTCGTTAACCATAAAGAAGAAAAACCGGCTATGCCCCCGATGAATCCGGGCATGGGCGGCATGGGTGATATGTACTAAATGGGATTCCTGTTGAAAAAAGCCCTGAGCGATCAGGGCTTTTTTTGTGCAATTTTGCATAATATTGTACATGGAAAAACCTGCTTACATGAAAGTCACTGTTTTCCGGCTTGCCTGGGTTGTGATGCTGGCCGGTCTTGCCTGGTCTCCACAGGCCGCCGGGCAAAGCTATACGTATAACCTGCCCGTTGACCCTGATTCGAAAAAGATCCAGTTGCGCGAAGTGGTGGACCAGCCGGGAACGGCCGGCTACCTGTACGACAAGGCCATTGAATGGTTCGGATACTATTATTTAAATCCCCAATCGGTGTATTCTGTCCAGAGTAAAGAGAATGGCCGGATCGAAGGACAGGGCCGCATGCGTATCTTCTATACCGACGAGGCTTCCGGCGTGGCGCGGGAAGGAGGGATCATCGTTTACCAGATCCGGATCGAACTGAAGGAAAACAAGTACCGGTTCACCCTCACCGACTTCAACCTGAAAGGTGCGTCGCGAAATCCCATCGAAAAATGGATGAACCGGTCGGACCCTGCGTACAATCCGAAATGGGACATGTACCTCTACCAGGTCGATACCACCATGCAGCGGCTGATCACCACCCTGAAGGAGAAAATGAAACCGACGGTGGTCAAAAAAGATGAGTGGTAAGATTCCCCCCGATATCCGGTCCCTCGACTTTCCGGAACTGGAGTGCTTTCTTCTTGACCAGGGTGAACAGAGATTCCGGGCCCGGCAGGTATGGGAATGGCTGTGGAAGAAATCGGCCGGATCATGGGATGAGATGACCTCGTTGCCTGCCGCTCTCAGGCAATTGCTGAAAAGTCATTTTACGCTGCACACAGCCGTCGCGGCCGAACATCGCACCAGTGCCGATGGTACCCTGAAAACCGCGCTCCGGTTGCATGATGGCCTTGTGGTCGAACGTGTATGGATCCCTTCCGGGGAGCGGGTGACCCTCTGCATCTCCTCACAGGCCGGGTGCGCCCTTGGATGTGCTTTCTGTGCCACCGGGAAGATGGGTTTCGCCCGAAACCTGCTGACCGGGGAGATCTTCGACCAGGTGACCCTTGCGCTGCCTGTGGCAGACCCGTTAAAACCGGAGAAAAACCTGCCGGATCCCAAATCCCGGATATCGAATCTGGTATTTATGGGCATGGGAGAGCCCTTTCTCAATTACGAAGCGGTGTCACGGGCCATCGAGCACATCACGGATCCCGGCGGACTCGGCCTGTCGCCGCAAAGGATCACGGTTTCCAGCGTGGGGATCCCGAAGATGATACGGAAGATGGCCGACGACCGGGCCCGTTACCACTTTGCCCTTTCCCTGCACGCTCCGACCGATGAATTGCGCAACAGGCTCATTCCGTTCAACCTGAAACACCCGCTCACGGAGATATCCGAAGCCCTGAAGTACTATTCCTCCACAACCGGTAAACGGTTTACGATCGAATATATCCTGTTCGGTAAGGTCAACGATTCAATGTCGGAAGCCCGTGAACTGGCCCGCTTCTGCCGGAGTTTCCCGGTCAAGATCAACCTGATCGAATACAATCCCGTGGAGGGGACCGGTTTTGAGCCCTCTGCTGACGACCGCGTGCGGGCATTCGCAGCTTATCTCGAAAAATGTAACCTCGTGGTGAATATCCGGCACAGCCGGGGGAAAGACATTGAAGCGGCCTGCGGTCAGCTGGCCCGAAAACATTAACAATCCGCATTATGGAAGAACTTTCGTTTGAGATCCGGGGGAATGTCGTCGATGTGGTTGCCGGGACCATCCACCCGGGTACGGTTGTGGTGAAAGAGGGCAGGATCCTTGAGATTCGCCGGGAGCCGGTGGAGACCGACCGGTACATCCTGCCCGGCCTGATCGATGCCCACATCCATATCGAAAGCTCCATGCTCATTCCGTCCGAGTTCGCCCGGCTTGCGGTGATCCACGGCACGACCGGCACGGTGTCGGATCCCCATGAGATCGCCAATGTATTGGGAATCGACGGAGTTCGATTCATGATCGCCAACGGGAAAAGAGTTCCCTTCCGTTTCTGGTTCGGTGCTCCCTCCTGCGTCCCGGCCACCCCGTTTGAAACAGCGGGTGCCATCGTGGGCATTAAGGAGGTTGGCGAACTCCTGGCCATGCCTGAGATCCGTTACCTGTCGGAAATGATGAATTTTCCGGGGGTGCTGTCGGGCGATGCGGAGGTGATGCAGAAGTTGAAACTGGCTTCGCAGGCCGGCAAACCGGTCGACGGCCACGCACCGGGAGTGCGGGGCCTCGATGCCGCCCGGTATATCGCTGCAGGGATCACCACCGATCATGAGTGCTTTTCGCTGGAAGAAGCCATAGAAAAAATTGGCTACGGCATGCACATCCTGATCCGGGAAGGAAGTGCGGCACGGAATTTCGAGACCCTGTGGCCCCTGATCGACCAATATCCCGATCGTGTCATGATCTGCAGTGATGACAAGCACCCCGACGATCTGGTCGACGGACACATCGACCAGATCATCCGCAGGGCACTTGCCAAGGGACTTGATCCTATGAACGTGATCCGAAGTTGCTCGCTGAACCCGGTCAGGCATTACAAACTCGACGGTGGGTTGTTGCAGCCCGGCGACCCTGCCGATCTGGTGGTGGTCGATAACCTCGCTTCATTTCATGTCATGGCGACCTTTGTCGGAGGGATCAGGGTGGCGGAAAACGGAAAGACCCTGATCCCGCACATGGAGGATGTGCCGGTCAACCGGTTCAGAATCGGACCTTTTGATGAAAAGGAACTGAAGCTGGTTCCCATCAAAGACCGGATCCGCGTGATGACAGCCGACAATGGCCAGCTGATCACCGGTTCTGAACTGGCCGAACCCCTGGTGTCGGAGGGGAATGTTGTGAGCGATACCGACCGGGACATCCTGAAAATAGTGGTCCGGAACCGTTATGCCGAAGCTCCTGCGGCGGTGGGTTTTATCCGAAATTTTGGCCTCAGGCGCGGAGCCATCGCTTCGTCGGTTGCCCACGACAGCCACAATATCGTTGCGGTGGGCGCGGATGACCGTTCGCTGGCCGAAGCGGTAAACCTGGTTATTGAAGGACGGGGCGGCATCGCAAGGGTCGATGGTGAACACAACGAAGTACTCCCGCTCCCTTTTGCCGGGATCATGACAGGAATCGACGGCTTTGAAACGGCACGACGCTACCGAAGGATGGATAGCAGGGTCAAAGAGATGGGATCCTCCTTATCGGCACCGTACATGACACTTTCCTTTATGGCCCTGCTCGTCATACCCGACCTGAAACTGAGCGACCGGGGGCTTTTCGACGGGAAACTCTTCAGATTTACCGGTATATTCCCCGAATAAAATAATATATTTATATATATTGAAAGGATATATTTTATAATTTTGCTGCCAGAAACTAGTAAGGCTAAACACAATGACTAAAAAATCGACACTCGACCTCCAGAAATTGGAACAGGCTGCCAGTAAACTCCGTGCCATGGCGCACCCCATGCGTATTGCCATCATTGAACTGCTCACCAGTAATCCAAAACTGACGGTCACGGAGATATACGAATACCTCAACATCGAGCAGGCTTCTGCCTCCCATCATCTCAATATATTGAAAAACAAAGGATTGCTTGAGTCAAAACGAAACGGCAAGATGATCCATTATTCCCTGCGGACCCAAGTCCTGGCGAATGTGATCGATTGCATCAACCAGTGTGTGTCGCATTAGTCCCAGGACTCTTCCACGTCCCAGTTACCCCTTATCTCCAATGCTTTAGGAAAATACCTGACCTCTTCAGGCTGGATTTTCCGTGAGTAATCCCCGGTATCCCATCGTCCGTTCCGGTTGCGGTCGCGGATCTCTTTCAGTTTATACCTCCCGGGCAACAACCAGGGAAAGGTGACCTTTTGGGAGCCTTCCACGATCCTTTCGCCATAGATCACCGACTCTTTTTCGTTCATCAGTTGAAGAACAAGCTGCCCGGGGTGGTTGCCGCCATTCACCATCACGGTCAGGTTGCCGAAGTCGCGTTCCCCTCTTGTCTTGAAGTCAAGTCGGGCCGTATCGTTTGCCAGTCCGTTGATGCCGAAGAAAATCGAATCGGGAAAAAAAATGCGACAGGAGTGGAATTCCTCCCATGGATGACCGACGATGATGCGCTTTTTCAGGCTGTCGGCAAAAGAAACGGAGGGACGGATCGTATCATTCTCGTCGATCAGCAGTACCTGGCTGAAGTCCCACCTTTCCAGAGGGGAAGAGAAATCGATCATGAGCGGATGAAGGAACTGGTTCAATCCGGCTGTGCCGGTAAGCAGGTTGGCTGTCAGGCGATCGGGGGTGTCACTTTTCTTGGGCTTCCTGGAGATATCGCCGAATGCCAGTCCGAGCCTGACAGTGTCGGGCACCAGCGATCCGGCCGTCACCCGGGCAATGAGCGAATCGGTCCCGGGCCGGGTGATCCACAGCCTGACGGAGTCGGCTTTCCGGGTATATTCCATGCGGCACCAGGGAACCGCAGAATCAAAGTTCAGGGGAGTGATTTTCAGTTCCCTTACAGGATACCGGAACACCATCAAAGCCATACCCCGGGCGGGGAAAGAAGATTTTACGATCCGTTGTACCGAATCATGTTGTTCGAAGAGTGACAGGGAATATGAGGGGTATCGCAGCAGACTGATCCGGATTGAGTCGGCCCGCCGGGCAGAATCGGCCTGCCGGATCGAATCGGGGTGGAGGGCGGGTGTATTCGGTTTAGCCGTGCTGTCGGCAATCAACGAATCGGCCGGACGGCAGGGTGAGGGGGCGGTCATGTAATAGGGGAGGGCCAGGCTGTCGCTAAAGGCGATCTTTTCCGTCGGCTGGTTGAAGATCAGGTCGCCGTTTTGGTCGTTCAGGGCGAACAGTTTGAATGGCCCCTGCCGGAGATTGCTGAAGGTGAAATTTCCCTGCGGGTCGGTTTTCGTGATATAAAAGGGAGGAACCCGCAACGGCAGGGAGTCGAACGGGATGGTGTCGTAATGGTCGAGATAAAGCGCCACGATCACATCCTTTTGCGGTTGGCGGTCGAAAGCTCCGGCCACGTTGCCCCGCAGCGAGAGCGAATCGATCCGGTCGCCGGTGGAAAACACGTACCGGAACCCGGTGAGGATATTGCCTTCGGTGAGGTCGGTGAGCGCGTTGCCGAAAGAGATCGAATAGGTGGTGTTGGCGGCAAGTGTATCAAGGAGCCGGATGATCAGCGATTTGCCCCTGAGCCTCGTTTCCATCGGCTTTTTCAGTGGAGGAGAGATGAAGATCTCGTTCATCGGGTTCTTCAGGTCGACGAACTCGTCGAAATCGATACGGAAGGAGGTTTCCGTAATACGGGGAGAGAGGTTGGGCGGTATGCTGTTCAGCACCCTGGGCGGGTCGGTATCGCGGGGCCCTCCTTCGGGTGTTACCTGATTGGCGCACCCCGCCCCGTAAAGCAGGACCATAGCAAGAAAGAGACGGAAGAATGTTGTCGGGTGTGGCAACGGGAGTCGGGGATTTTCGTAAGTTTGCGCCTTCAAAATTACCAATCGTTTTCATACCGACCCTTTTTTTATTATTTTTACATTGTGAATCCATAAACACAGCACTATGTCAGGTCACAATAAATGGTCCACCATCAAGCGCAAGAAGGGCGCCCTCGATGCCAAGCGATCGAAGATATTTTCGAAGATCATCAAAGACATCACGATTGCCGTGAAGGAGGGGGGGGCGGATCCCGACGGGAACCCGAGGCTGCGTCTGGCCATCGCCAATGCCAAGGGCGCCTCGATGCCCAAGGAGAATATCCAGCGTGCCATCAGCAAGGGATCCGACAAGGATGCAGCTGCCCTGATCGAAACGACGTACGAAGGCAAAGGACCTCACGGAATTGCAATTTTCGTTGAATGCACCACGGATAACCTTCAGCGGACAGTTTCAAATATCCGTGCCTATTTCAACAAGCATGGCGGGGAGTTGGGGCAGAACGGGATGCTGAACTATCTCTTCGACCGCAAAGGAGTGTTTGTGGTGCCCAGGGGCGTTCTTGACCGGGATGAATTCGAGATGGAGATGATCGATGCGGGGGCCGAGGACATTGCGCTGGACGACGATGTGTTCACCATTACCACTGCCATGGAGGACTTTGGCAGCATGGTGAAAAAACTCGAAAAGCTGAACATTGAGCCGGAGAGCGCCGCACTTCAACGCATCCCGAAGAATACGGTAACCCTTGATGAAGATCCCAGCCGGAAAGTATTAAAGCTGATCGACATCATTGAGGAGGACGACGACGTACAGAATGTTTTCCATAACCTGGAAGTGAGCGACGAACTGGCTGAGAAGCTGTGATCCGCTCAGGGTGATCAAACAAAAAACGCGGCGATTGCCGCGTTTTTTGTTTTATACCTCGCAGATATACTGGGTGAGGTTGATCCCCTTTGGCAGGTTCAGTTTTTTACGGAGCCGGATGCGCGAGATCTCCGTGCTGGGTGCGGTGATCTTCAGGATATGAGAGATCTCCTTGGTGTTCAGGTTCATGCGGAGTAATGCGCACAATTTGTGATCATTGGGGGTGAGTTGCGGGAAGGTTTTACGCAGCCGCTCGAAGAAACCCGGATGGATCTTCTCGAAATGTGCCTTGATGCGATACCAGTCGTTGTCGAACTTGATGTTCTCGTCGATGGTTTTCAGCACTTTGGCAATCTCTGTCTTGGTGATGGGTTTGTCGTTTCGCACCAGCCGGTTAATATCTTTCTTGATCAGGCCGATGATCTTGTTCTTCTGGGAGATAAATATGGACGAGGTGGCCAGTTCGCGGTTGATGAGGTCCATCTCCATATGGTGTTTCTGCTTGAGGAGCTGGTTGACTTTTTGTTCGGCATGGATGCGTTCCTGCAGGCGCTGGTTCCGTTCTTTTTCGACCTTCTTGCGGTGCTCGATCTCTTTTTTCAGTTCCGAGATGATCCGTTCGTTGGTGATCTCCAGGTTGCGCTGGTAGTTGGCAACCTCTATCGCGGCGCGGATCTGGTCAATATCCACCGGCTTGAACAGATAAGCGTAGGGCTTCAGGGAAAAGGATTTGCTGAATATCTCGCTTTTGTTCATGGAGGTCAGGAAAATGATGCCGCAGTTATAATTCTCGGTAAGAATCCGAGCTGCTTCTATCCCGTCCATCTGACCGGCGAGCCCGACATCCATGATGACGATATCCGGTTCAACGTTCGACTCCTGAAGATTTGCAATGTTCTCGATCGCGCTCTCTCCTTTCGTGTCAATACCCAGCACGTTGTAACCGAACTCGGTGAGCTTGGCTTTCAGATCGTGGGCAATGATCAACTCGTCTTCAACAATGTACAAACTGATTGATGCCATAAATAAATGATTTAATTTTAATGAAACAGCCTTCTTGATGTTATGGTGTGCAAAGTTACAACATTCTTGTCTTTTTCCAAAGTAATATATTAAAAATAACTTAACAGATGCGACTATTTTTCAACAAATATTGATTTTTCTGAAGAATCGGGGAACATGCGTTTTTTTTAATTGTATTTTTGATCACCCTAACCAACCCACGCCGGATGGCCCTCATCAATTCAGTTATATCGTGGCTGATGAAGAAGCGAATTCATCAGATCGAGTTGTTCATGCGCTATCCGGATGAGGTGCAACTGGAATTGTTGCGCAGGCTGCTGAGTACCGCGAAAAATACCGAATGGGGAAGGAGATACGACTTTAAAACAATCGGCTCCCCTGCCCAGTTCAGGGAGCGGGTACCGCTCAATGATTACGATTCGGTCAAAGGTGACATCGAGCGGCTGAGGCAGGGGGAGCAGAATATCCTCTGGCCCTCCGAGATCAAGTGGTTCGCCAAATCGTCGGGAACCACCAGCGACCGCAGCAAATTCATCCCGGTCAGCCAGGAGGCGCTCGAAGAATGCCATTTCAAGGGAGGAAAGGACCTGCTCTCGATCTATTTCAATTCGAACAGCGAAACCAAACTTTTCGACGGCAAAGCCATCGCCATGGGCGGTTCACACCAGATCATGGAAGTGAACAACGAATCCTTCATCCAGGGCGACCTGTCGGCCATTCTCATCCAGAACCTGCCGGGCTGGATCGAATTTATGCGCACCCCAAACCTGTCCATCGCACTCATGGACGAATGGGAGAGCAAGATCGAGATGATGGCCCATGCCACGATGCAGCACGATGTGACCAACATCACCGGGGTCCCCTCCTGGACGCTGCTGCTGCTGACCCGGATCCTGGAGATCACCGGACGGCAGAACCTGCTCGAAGTATGGCCCAATTTCGAACTCTTTATTCACGGAGGGGTCAGTTTCGGACCTTACCGGGAACAGTTTCGCCAGTTGCTGCCTTCATCCCGGGTGAATTACCTGGAAACCTACAATGCCTCCGAAGGGTTCTTCGGCATCCAGGATCGCAGCAAGGCCGACGACATGCTCCTCATGCTCGACTACGGCATCTATTATGAGTTCATTCCGACAGATCAGCTCAACAGGGATCATCCCGTGACCTGCGGTCTCGAAGAAGTGCAGCTGAATACCAATTACGCCATGGTCATTACCACCAATGCCGGTCTTTGGCGATATGTGATCGGCGATACCGTAATCTTTACCTCCCTCCGTCCGTTTCGCATCCGGATTTCGGGACGTACCCGCAACTTCATCAATGCCTTCGGCGAAGAACTGATCATCGACAACGCTGAGAAAGCACTGGCAGTCGCCTGCGAAAGAAGCCATGCCGTGGTGACCGAATATACGGCAGCACCGGTGTACCTTTCGGGTTCAGGCAAAGGAGCCCATGAATGGCTCATCGAGTTCGCACGGATGCCCGATGACCTTTCGTTCTTCACCGCGACACTCGACACAGCCCTGAAATCGCTGAACTCCGATTATGAGGCGAAACGATATCACAACATGATGCTCGACGAACCCATGATCCGTCCCGTACCCGCCAAAACCTTTTACAACTGGTTGAAATCGAAGGGAAAACTGGGCGGACAACATAAGGTTCCCAGGTTATCCAACGACCGGAAATATATTGATGAAATCCTCGAATTATTGGCGCAGGATTGATTCCTTTTTATAATTTTGATCCAAATTCAATCCTATGCACATTGCCGTCGCCGGGAATATCGGTTCGGGGAAAACTACGCTGACCGGCTTGCTGGCCAAACATTTCGGTTGGGATCCCCATTATGAAGATGTGGATACCAATCCCTACCTCAACAGTTTTTACGAGGACATGCAGCGCTGGTCGTTCAATCTCCAGATATACTTCCTCAACAGCCGGTTCCGCCAGGTGATCGACATCCGTAATTCGGGTCGGACCGTCATCCAGGATCGGACCATCTACGAGGACGCCTTTATATTTGCGCCCAATCTGCATGCCATGAACCTCATGAGCACACGCGATTTTGAGAATTACCGCTCCCTGTTCGAACTCATGAGCGCCTTCATACGGCCTCCCGACCTGCTCATCTACCTCCGGGCCAGCGTTCCCACCTTGGTCAACCAGATCCAGAAAAGGGGGCGTGACTATGAGAATTCGATCCGGCTCGACTATCTGAAAAACCTGAACGAGATGTACGAAGACTGGATCTCCGGATATACACTGGGAAAACTGCTCATCATCGACGCCGATACCCTGAAGGTCAGCGAGAACCCCGACCACCTGGGGCAGGTCATCGACAGCATCAATGCCCAGTTGCACGGACTGTTCTGAAAAGATATCCCCGGCCGGGGATCCCGCAGATGGTCGCCTGGGCCCGTTCGGATCACAGAAAACATTTCCGGGGGCATTTCCCTGACAACATGAATCATTGCACATGAAAATCCTGGGCATTATTCCGGCACGTTATGATTCAACCCGGTTTCCGGGTAAACCGCTCGTGGTGATCGATGGTAAAACCATGATCCGGAGGGTGTTCGAAAAGGCGTCGGAGTGCGACCGCCTGCACCATGTGGTGGTGGCCACCGATCATGAAGCGATTTTTAACCATGTGAGGGACTTCGGAGGAAATGTGGTCATGACCGGCCGCCATCACAACAGCGGTACCGAACGATGTCGCGAAGCGGCAGAACTGCTTGCTGCCCGGGGTGAACCATGCGATGTCGTGATCAACATCCAGGGCGACGAGCCCTTCATCGATCCACGCCAGATCGCACAAGTGGCCGATTGCTTTCTCGATCCCGGCACGCGAATCGCCACACTGATCAAAAACGTCGCGAAACCGGATGAACTTGAACCGGAGAATGTGGTGAAAGTGGTGACGGATCTGTCGGGCCATGCGCTCTTTTTCAGCCGATCGGTCATTCCTTTCGTCAGGGGCATGGCCAGAGAGTCATGGACTGGAGAAACCACCTACTACCGGCATATAGGGATCTACGGATACCGGACAGATACGCTGGCGGAAATCGTGACACTGCCTGCCACCCGGCTCGAAAAAGCGGAATCGCTGGAACAGCTTCGCTGGTTGGAACACGGATACCGAATAATGACGCAAATCACAGAATATGAAAGCTTTGCCATTGACTCGCCGGCCGATTTGTTAAAAATTACTAACAGCGGCGGAACCCTATCGCGATAAAACCGTATCTTAGCACACCGAAAACCGCTTCCAACATGGATATCCGACAAAGTATCGCCGACCTGCTCGCACAACACGATTGCGTGATCGTGCCCGGTTTTGGCGGATTCATCGGCAATCCGGCGCCGGCCTGGATAGATCCGCTCAGGCATGTTTTCCATCCGCCGTCCAAGAAGTTGATCTTTAACGTGCATCTGAAGCAGAATGACGGTCTTCTTGCCAATGCTGTTGCCGCCAGGGAAGGTGTTTCCTATGCCGATGCGTGCCGGTTTGTGGATGAGTTCGCAGAGCAATGCCGTGCATCGCTGCTGTCGGGCGATTCTGTCCGTTTGTCGGGGATCGGTCAGCTTTTACCCGGGCCGGGCGACATTGTTTTCTTCGAACAGGAACCCGATACTGACCTTTTACCCGATGCCTTTGGTCTTGTACCGGTTATGTCCCCCCCGGTAGGACCGGTTGCCGCGACTCCCTCTCAGACCCTGGCACCGGTCGAAGGCACCGGTCGCATCGTTCGCATGCCTGCCGTCCGGCTGACCCTTCGGTGGGCCGCCGCACTGGCCCTTCCGGCCGGGATTGCTGCCATGATCGCTTTCGCCCGACTGGGTACCCTGCCCGAGGGTCCCGAGAGCCAGGCCGGGATCCTCGGTTCGGTGTTTTCTCGGTTTTCCTCCGCATCACTGGTCATGAAGAAAGAGGCGCCCCGGGTCGTAACCATCACTCGTCCGGCCGTTCAACCATTGAAACAGGTCGCCGAATTGCCCCCGGTCGCCCGCGAAGCATCTCCGGCCGCGGCCGGTGATCGCTTTGCCGTGATCGTCGGGGCCTTCCGGTTCAGGGAAAATGCAGACCGGCTCGTCGCCGAACTGCAAGCCAAAGGAGCCGGAGCCATCATTTACGATCAATCGAAAACCGGTCTGTACCGCGTTGCCATCGGCACCGCCACCGGCCGGGCTCAAGCCATGGACCTGCTGGCTTCTGCCAAATCCATGTCGTACGCCGGCGCATGGATCCTTGTAAAATAGCCTGCTTGTGGGGAAGAAGAAGCTGGTTCACTTCGAGGAAAACCTCACCTTTCCACACCTCTTTCAACCCGGGTATCATGAACTGATGAACGCATTCCCCATGCGGTCTGCCTGGCATAGTTCGTACTTCAAAAATTCCCATCCGATCATCGCCGAACTGGGATGCGGGAAGGGGGAATATACTGTTGGCCTTGCCCGCCGTTACCCGGAAAGGAATTTCGTGGGGATCGACTGGAAAGGGGCCCGCTTGTGGCGGGGTTGCAAAACCGTACAAGAAGAGAAGATATCCAACGCCGCGTTTGTCAGGATCATGATCGGGCACATCGAAAGGATCTTCGCCCCCGGAGAAGTTTCCGAGATATGGATCACATTCCCCGATCCGCAATATAAAAAAGAGAGGCAACGACTGACCTGCCAGGGATTCCTTGATAAATACGCAAACATCCTGGTACCCGGGGGAACGATCCACCTGAAGACCGACGACCGTTTTTTTTATGATTTCACCCTCGAGACCATTGAGAACGGCAGGCACTGCCTGCTCGAGGCCACCGATGACCTCTACCTTACACATGCCCACGATGAACTGACCGGCATCCGGACCTATTACGAAAGCCAGTGGCTGGCCCAGGGCAAAAAGATATGCTACCTTCGGTTCCAATTATGCACCTCATGAAACGAGTTTCCCTGATTCTTTTAGCAGCGCTCTTCGGCTGGTTCCCTGCAGCCGCCGAGGAGGGGATGTGGCTCCCGGTTTTACTGGGACAGCTGAATGTGAAACACATGCAAGACCTTGGCCTGAAACTGTCGGCCGAAGATATTTACAGCATCAACCAGTCCAGCCTGAAAGACGCTGTCGTGCTGTTCGGAGGAGGGTGCACGGGAGTTATTGTTTCAGGGAAGGGCCTGTTGCTGACAAACCATCATTGCGGCCTGGGATCGATCCAGCGGCTAAGTTCGATGGCACATGATTACATTACCGACGGTTTTTGGGCCACCTCTCCCGGTGAAGAGTTGCCCTGTCAGGGGCTTACCGTAACCCGGATGGTGCGGATGGAGGAGGTGACCCGGCAGGTCCTTGACGGTGTTACTGCCACGATGAACCAGTTCCAGCGCGACCAGATCATCCGGATGCATATCGCCGAATTGGAAAAGGCGGCTGCCCAGGGCACCCGCTTTGAAGCCCGCGTGAGGCCCTTCTTTTATGGAAATCAATATTATCTGTTTATTAATGAGGTTTTTAAAGATATCCGGTTGGTAGGGGCACCCCCTGCCAGTATCGGCAAGTTTGGCGGCGATACCGACAACTGGATGTGGCCACGTCACACAGGCGATTTTTCAGTGTTCCGGATCTACGTTGCCAAAGATGGCTCGCCGGCGGCCTGGTCCCCCGAGAACGTACCCCTCAATCCGGGGAGATTTCTGACCGTTTCGCTGGCCGGTTACCGGGAAGGGGATTTTACCTTTGTTTTCGGATATCCCGGCTCCACCCGCGAGTACCTTTCCTCTTACGGCGTTGAACTGATTGTGAACCAGGAGAATCCGTTACGGATCGCCTTGCGGGGAAAGCGACTTGAGATCATGAAAGCCGCGATGGAAAGCGACCGGCTGACACGCATCCAGTACACTGCGAAGGCGAACGGGGTTGCGAATTACTGGAAGAAGATGATCGGAGAGTCGCGGGGAATCCGGCGGATCGACGCAACTTCGGCCAAGCGGTCTTTCGAAAACCAGTTCCGGGTGTGGGCCGCTGCCGGAGATGAACGGCGGTTGCGGTACGGTGCCATCCTGGATGCGTTCAGTGCTGCATACCGGGAGTTTGCCCCACCCGACCTGGCCAACATATATATCCAGGAGGCCGGACAGGGGATCGAACTGGTAAGGTTTGCGGCATCCTTCCGCAACCTGGTTGCCGCCAGCAGGAAACAGCCGGTTGATCGGAAGGAGGTAGCCGGGCTTGCAGAGGGCATGAAACGCCAGGCCACTGATTTTTATAAGAATTTTCAGGCTCCGGTCGATCGCCGGATCATGGTGGCCATGCTGGGTGAGATGGCACAGAATATGCACGGCACGTACCGCCCTGTGATCCTGGACGAGATCGTCGGGAGTTCCGGATCGTCGGGGTTGGAAGGATTTGCCCGCAATTTGTTCGTTAAATCGATTTTTGCCGATTCGTCCCGGATGTTCGGGTTGCTGGATGATTACAACCCATCACAGGTGAAGATTTTTCTCAGGGATCCGGCATACCGCCTGATGACCGGCATTTACGAACACCAGGAGAAGGTGATCGCGCCGGTGGTAAACCGGCTCGGAAAACAGATTGACAGTTTGCAACGGATATACATGGCCGCCCAGATGGAGATGCAGCCGGAGCGGTCATTCTATCCCGACGCCAATTCGACCCTGCGGATTGCCTACGGGAAGGTCGATGACTACTTTCCGGCCGATGCCGTTCATTATCAGTATTTTACCACCCTCGGAGGGGTGATCCAAAAGGAGGATGCCACCATTTCTGACTACCGGGTGGATCCCAGGCTCAAGGATCTTTTTCTTAAGCAGGACTTCGGACCCTATGCCGACTCCGACGGTACCCTTCATGTGGCCTTCACCGCCAGCAATCACACCACCGGGGGAAATTCCGGAAGCCCTGTGCTGAACGGGTACGGACAACTGATCGGGCTGAATTTCGACCGGAACTGGGAAGGCACGCTAAGCGACCTGAAGTACGATCCGGACCAATGCCGGAACATCACGCTTGATATCCGTTATTGCCTGTTTATCATCGACCGGTTTGCGGGATGCCGCCGCCTGATCGATGAAATGGAACTGGTTTACCGGTAGATGGCAGCCAGCGCGTTACGCATTGTAGGGTAACGGAACCGGAAACCTGCCTGTTCCAGTTTTTCGGGGATGACCCGTTGACCTTCGAGCAGTATCCGGGCCCCCTCGCCAAACATCAACTTCAGGGCAAAAGCCGGAATTGTAAGCCATGCCGGTTGATGCATCACTTTCGCCAGGATATCCGTGAATTCCGCGTTGTCGGTGGGATAGGGCGATACCAGGTTGACCGGGCCACCGATGGATGGATCCCCGATCAGGAACAGGAGTGCTTCGGCAAGGTCGTCGATATGGATGAACGACACAGGTTGTTTCCCGTTGCCGATCTTTCCACCAAGGCCGATGCTGAATGGACGGTACATTGATTCCAGGGCGCCGCCATCCTTTCCAAGCACCACACCCAACCGGGGAAGAACTACCCGGCACTCCTCTCCGGCGGCCATGGCTTCCGCTTCCCACTGCCGGCATACCTCCGCGAGAAAAGTATCGCCGAAGGCTGTACTCGATTCGGTATGGGTTCCCTGAGAATCGTAGATCCCGATGGCTGAGGCGCTGATCAGCAGGAAAGGTTTTTTAGTTGCCCGTACGATCGCTGAGGCGATCTTCCGGGTGGTCAGGATCCGGCTGTCGAGAATCTCCTGTTTGTAGGCCGGGGTCCAGCGTTTGGAAACGGGAGCGCCGGCCAGGTTGATGACGATATCGGCCCCTTCGATCATCGAGCCGGTGAACTCCCCGTCGGTCATTGAAAAGGCGTCGCGGTTCATCACCCTGACAGTCCACCCGTTCTCTCTCAGTTTCCTGGCCAGGGAGCGCCCGATAAACCCGCCGGCCCCACTGATAGCTGCAATCATGCTTTTTTTGTGTAAAGTTACGGAATTATCTAATTTTGCAGTAGATTTAGAAGACAGATCGAACCAACACCGCCTGCGCATCCCGATACTATTTTGCTTCTGATATGGACAACACTACACACAAAAATCTCTTCGGTGAGTTTCCACCCGTTCCGACCGAAGCCTGGGAAGAGAAGATCCTGGCCGACCTGAAGGGGGCCGACTATGCAAAAAAACTGATCTGGAATACCGGCGAAGGGTTTGATGTCAGGCCCTATTACCGGGATGCAGACCTGGCCGGGCTTGACCACCTTCACGCCCTGCCGGGGGAGATTCCGTTTACCCGCGGCGTGAAAAAGAGAAAAAATGATTGGATCGTCCGCGAAGATATTTTGACCCCGGATCTAACCCGGATCAACCCCATTGCAAGGAATGCCGTCGCCCGGGGAGCCGGAGCCATCGGACTGAAAGCCAATGAAGTCACCACTCACAAAGAATTGAGCGACCTGTTGAGTGGCATCGATTTTACCAGGACTGGAATTCATTTCATCTCGGCAAAGACCTATCCGCTCGTCCTTGAATTCCTGATCTACGAACTGAATCATCGCGGGATGAAAGGCGATCTGCTGCAAGGTTCGGTGAATTTCGATCCCCTCGGCTTCCTGCTGCTTCATGGAAACTTCTATATCGGTTGGGAGTATGCCATTGAGGAGGCAGAATACCTGTTGGGGATTGTGCGTGACAAACTGCCGGGATTCCGGGTTATGACCGTTAACGGTCACTATTTCCAGGATTCGGGATCCACCCTGGTTCAGGAACTTGCCTTTTCGATGGGTTGTGCCGCCGAATACCTGGCTGCGCTGACCGACCGTGGGGCTTCTGTCGATGATGTCGCACCCTGTTTCCAGCTCTCGCTGGCCGTCGGACCGTCCTATTTCCTGGAGCTTGCCAAATTCAGGGCTGCCAGGTTATTGTGGAGCCGGCTTGTGGAGACCTTCGGGGCGAAGCGCGAAGAATCGTACCGGCTGTTCATCCATGCCACAACCGCCACATGGAACAAATCGGTTTTTGATCCCTATGTGAACATGCTTCGCACGACCACCGAAAGCATGTCGGCAGCTCTCGGAAATGCGGATTCCATCACAGTTACCCCCTTTGACCAACCCTACCATACCCCCGACGAATTTTCACGCCGCATTGCCCGAAACCAGCAGCTGGTGCTGAAGGAGGAGTCGTACCTCGACAAGATCGTCGATCCGGGTGCCGGTTCCTATTACATCGAAACCCTCACCGGTGCCATCGCACACCATGCCTGGGAGGCTTTCCGGAAGGTGGAGGAGCAGGGTGGAATGCTGGCTTGCATCAAGAGCGGTTATATCCAGGATGAAGTGGAAAAAAGCCGGAAGAAGAAGGAAGAGGATATTGCAGCCCGGCGACTTATCCTGTTGGGGACCAACCAGTTTCCTAATCCGACCGAGGCAATACCCGATGTAATTGAAAGCGCCGGTCCGGCTGAAAAGGTCACCGAACCGCTTTTCAAACCCATGGTACCTTTCCGGGTTGCCGCCGCTTTTGAAGAGATCCGCCTGGCCACTGAACAGCATGTGCGAAACGGTCATAAGCGCCCGGCCGTCTTTCTGCTTACGATGGGCAACCTGGCCATGCTGCGGGCGCGTGCCGGGTTTGCCACGAACTTTTTCGGATGTGCGGGTTACGAGATCATCGATAATCCGGGATTTGCTTCTGTCGACGAAGGTGTCGGGGCCGCCCTGGCATCGGGAGCCGGGATCGTGGTTTTATGCAGTTCCGACGAAGAATACCCGGAGATCGTTCCTGCAGCGGCCCGGAAGATCAAAGACGGGAAGGCTTCGGTGAAGGTCGTGGTGGCCGGGTTTCCCAAGGATCATGTTGAGTCCTTCCGTTCGGCCGGGGTCGACGAATTTATCCATGTCAGGAGCAACCTGCTGGAAACTCTCAGGAAATTTCAGTCAGAATTACTCTAAAAGCTATCAGAAAAATGAGACCGGATTTTAAGAATATCAGGCTGAAAGGAATGTCCCATGCAACTTCCTTTACCGAGTGGGAGCAGAAGACCGGGAATAATCCGGACTGGCGGACGCCCGAGCAGATCCGGGTGAAACCGGTTTATGGCGAACCCGACCTGGAGGGGATTGAGCACCTGGGTTACGCAGCCGGTTTGCCGCCCTTCCTGCGCGGACCCTATTCGACGATGTATGTGATGAGCCCATGGACCATCCGCCAGTATGCCGGATTCTCCACCGCCGAAGAGTCCAACGCATTTTACCGCAGGAATTTGAAGGCCGGGCAGAAGGGGTTGTCGGTCGCATTCGACCTGGCCACACACCGTGGCTACGACTCCGACCATGAAAGGGTGGTGGGCGATGTCGGCAAAGCCGGCGTGGCCATCGATTCCATCCTCGACATGAAGATACTCTTTGATCAGATCCCGCTCGATATTATGTCGGTATCGATGACCATGAACGGTGCAGTACTGCCCGTTCTGGCCTTTTATATCGTGGCCGCAGAGGAGCAGGGGGTTCCGATGGCCCGGCTGACGGGGACGATCCAGAACGATATCCTCAAAGAGTTCATGGTACGCAATACATACATATATCCGCCCGGTCCCTCTATGAAGATCATTGCCGACATATTCGAATTCACTTCGAGGAATATGCCGAAGTTCAACTCCATCTCCATCAGCGGGTATCACATGCAGGAGGCGGGTGCAACTGCCGATATCGAACTCGCATACACCCTGGCCGACGGACTTGAATACCTACGGGCAGGGATCCATGCAGGAATGGACATCGACACATTTGCTCCCCGTCTCTCCTTCTTCTGGGCTGCAGGCATGAACCATTTTATGGAAATCGCCAAAATGCGTGCTGCCCGGTTGCTGTGGGCCCGGATCGTTAAGCAGTTCAATCCGAAGAATCCGAAATCGATGGCCCTGCGAACCCATACACAGACGTCGGGATGGAGCCTGACCGAGCAGGATCCGTTCAACAATGTGGCGCGTACCTGTGTCGAAGCCCTGGCTGCCGCACTCGGGCATACGCAGTCGCTGCACACCAACGCCCTGGATGAAGCCATCGCACTTCCGACCGACTTTTCGGCCAGGATTGCGCGTAACACACAGATATATTTGCAGGAAGAGACGCAGATATGCCGGTCGCTCGACCCCTGGGCCGGTTCGTATTATGTGGAAAGGCTCACTCATGAGATCGCTCACAAGGCGTGGTCGCTCATCGAGGAGGTGGAACATTTGGGCGGAATGGCAAAAGCCATCGAGACCGGTATCCCCAAGATGCGCATCGAAGAGGCTTCGGCCCGGAAGCAGGCACGTATCGATGCGGGACTTGACCGGATCGTGGGAGTCAATTTGAACAGGCTCGACAAGGAGGATCCGATCGAGATCCTCGACGTGGACAATGCGGCCGTTCGCGAATCCCAGGTTCAGCGTTTGAAACTACTCAGGGCGAACCGCAACAACGGGGAGGTGGAAGAGGCTCTGACAGCGCTTACCCGCGCTGCCGAAACAGGAGAGGGAAACCTGCTCGCACTTACAGTCGATGCCGCCCGCAAGAGGGCATCGCTGGGCGAAATTTCCTTTGCTTTGGAAAAAATCTATGGGAGGTATAAGGCAGTGATCAGAAGTATTTCAGGAGTCTATTCCTCGGAATCCAAAGATAACGAGGTATTTATCAGGGCCCGGGACCTGGCCGATAAGTTCGCTGCGATGGAAGGCCGCCGTCCGCGCATCATGATCGCCAAAATGGGCCAGGACGGTCACGACCGCGGAGCCAAGGTGGTCGCAACCGGGTATGCCGATATCGGATTCGACGTCGATATCGGCCCCTTGTTCCAGACACCGGCCGAATCGGCCCGCCAGGCCGTCGAAAACGACGTTCATATCCTCGGTGTGTCGAGCCTGGCCGCCGGGCATAAAACCCTGGTACCACAGGTGATCGAAGAGCTGAAACAGCTTGGCCGTGAGGATATCCTGGTCGTGGTTGGAGGAGTCATCCCCCCGCAGGACTATGAATTCCTTTACCGGGCCGGTGCAGCGGCGATCTTTGGTCCCGGCACCGTGATCCCGGAAGCGGGGATCAAACTGCTCGAGATCCTGATCGAGAGCCGCAAATAACCGATGGAACTTCGGGTCCACACCCTCCCCAACGGGATCAGGCTGGTCCATCACCCGGTCGCGAGTCCGGTGGCCCATTGCGGGTTGTTCATCCATGCCGGGTCAAGGGATGAAACGGATCAGGAGCACGGGATTGCCCACTTTATCGAGCATGCCATCTTTAAAGGTACCGCAAAGAGGTCTGTGACACAGGTCCTGAACCGGCTTGAAAACGTGGGTGCCGACCTGAATGCCTTTACCGGAAAGGAAGATACCTGTATCCATGCCTCATTCCTGGCGGAATATTACCCGCGTACCCTGGAACTGTTCCAGGATATATTCTTCCATTCCACCTTCCCCGACCGGGACCTGGAACGTGAAAAACAGGTGATCCTGGATGAGATACACTCTTATCGCGACACGCCCTCCGAACAGATCTTCGACGACTTCGAGGACCTTTTATTTGCCGGTCATCCCCTCGGGAGAAACATCCTGGGAACTCCCCGCAGCGTAAAAAGGCTCAACCGCGATAAAATCCAGGCCTTCATTCGCCGGAACTATGTTCTGGATGAAGTGGTGATCGCCTCGGTCGGGCCGATCGACTTTAAGCGGCTCGTGCAGCTTGCCGAGCGATATTTCAGCCATTGCCCGCAACGGGAGAAGCAAAATCCGCGGGAACCGTTCACCGGGTACCGTCCGTTCGCAACGGAGAAGAAGAAGCGGACTTCGCAGGTCCACTGCCTGGTCGGAGCGCCCGCCTACCGGTATGGCGATGAACGGCGCATCCCCATGGCCCTGCTGAACAATCTCCTTGGCGGCCCCGTCATGAACTCAAGGCTTTCCATCGCCCTCCGTGAAAAAAACGGTCTTACCTACCACAACGAATCGAATTACACCGCCTATTCCGACGCCGGGCTGATCATGATCTATTTCGGAACCGACGCGATGCTCTATGACAAGGCACTCACCCTTGTCAGAAAGGAACTGAAGAAGCTTCGCGAGGTGAAACTCGGTTTATCGCAGCTGGAGGCGGCAAAGAAACAGATCACCGGTCAGCTGGCCATATCGCAGGAGTCGAACCTGGCCACGATGCTCGCTATGGGCAAAAGCTTCCTGCTGTGCAACCATTTCGACCCTGTCGAAAAGATATTAGGCCGCATCCGGGCTTGTACATCCCCGGAGATCCTGGAAATTGCCAACGAGATCTTCGATGAACAGGTTCTGAGTACATTGACTTATGCCCGCTGAGGCATCGATAGCAGTCGCCAGATGATCGTCAACGAATCCCTGCTCGATTATGCCCTTTCCCGCACCACGCCGGAGCCTGGCCTACTGGCGCAACTGGACCGGGAGACTCACCTCACCCAGGTGTATCCCCGCATGCTTGCGGGTCACCTGCAGGGCAGCCTCCTGCGGATGATCGTTCGGATGATCCGCCCGGCAAGGATTCTTGAGATTGGTACATTTACCGGGTATTCTGCGCTTGCCATGGCCGGCGGATGGGATGACCCGTCGGATGCTTCCGACTCCGGAATCAGCGCCGGACGACCGGGAATTCCCCGGCTTCACACCATTGAAGTGAACCCTGAACTGGAGGACCGGATTCGAAAATATATCCGCGAAGCAGGCATGGAAGACCGCATCATCCTTCATATCGGAGATGCCCTGGAGATATTGCCTTCAATGGACGAAACCTGGGATCTCGTGTATATAGATGCTGACAAACCGAATTACGTGGCCTATTACAGCCAGGTTTTTCCGAATGTCAGGCCCGGCGGCTTTATCATTGCCGATAACGTGCTTTGGGACGGCAAGGTGACCGGGGATCCGGCAGGGATGGACAGGGATACCCGGGGAATCGTGGATTTCAACCAGTTCGTGCTCGATGACGACAGGGTCGAGAACCTGCTGCTGCCGGTACGCGACGGACTGATGCTGATCCGGAAAAAGTAATATCAGGATGGATCCCTGCCGTAGGGGAATGAATGCAGGTGTTACGGGGAGGTGCGTTCACCCGACCCGGTACTCGAACCTGACCGCTTCCAGTTCTTCGTTGGCCTTGATGATCTTCTTCTTCAACTCTTTCTTGAATTGAACAAGCCTGCCTTGAAGGTCCGCGTCGGCGACAGCCAGGATCTCGGCGGCCAGGATCGCGGCATTCTGGGCTCCATTGATGCTTACGGTGGCAACCGGGATCCCGGGAGGCATCTGGACGATCGAAAGGAGCGCATCGAGCCCTTCCAGCGAAGCTTTAATGGGAACTCCGATCACCGGCAGTGTGGTCATGGCTGCGATCACGCCGGGCAGGTGGGCTGCCATGCCGGCGGCGGCGATGATGACCCGGATGCCGCGGCTGTGGGCCTTCCTTGCGAATTCTTCCACCTGTTCAGGGGTGCGGTGAGCCGACAATGCGTTGATCTCGAACGGGATCTGCATCTCGTTCAGAAATTTTGCGGCAGCCTCCATGACCGGCAGGTCGGAGGTGCTGCCCATGATGATGCTGACTTTTGCTTCCATGAAAGCGGTTTTCGGGTTACCCGGCAAATGTAGAGATATTTTTAACTACCTTTGCGCGAAGCTAACATATCACTGATTATGACTAAGGTACAGGTTAGAGAACTCGTTTTTGAGAAATTCATCAGCCGGGAGGAGATCGATCGGGCGGTTCAAAAAGTCGCCGACGGAATCAATCGCGATTTTGAAGGGAAAAACCCGCTGCTGCTGGCCATCCTGAACGGAGCTTTCATGTTCGCAGGCGACCTGATGCGCAAGATCACAGTTCCCTGCGAGATCACCTTTGTTAAATTCGCCTCTTATTCAGGAACGGCTACGACCCAGGTCGTCAAGGAACTGATCGGAATCGATGAAGAACTGTCCGGCCGTCATGTGATCATTGTCGAAGACATTGTCGACACCGGGATCACCATGGATAAACTGCTGAAAGACGTGAACGGGAAAAACCCCGCCGGAGTGAGTGTGGCATGCTTCTGTTTCAAAGCGGAGGCGTTCCGCAAAGACTTTCCGATTGACTACATCGGAATGACCATCCCGAACGACTTTATCGTCGGATACGGCCTCGATTACAATGGTTACGGCAGGAACCTGCCCGACATCTATAAGATTGTTAAATGATGTGCTGATGTGCTAATGTGCTGATGTGCTAATGTGCTGATGTGCTGATGTGCTGATGTGCTAATGTGTTGATATAAATTATAATAAAGATTTTTCCTGTTACTATGTTACCCTGTTACCCTGTTACCCTGTTACTAAAATAACCCCATCATGTTCAACCTTATTCTGTTTGGTCCCCCGGGGGCGGGAAAAGGCACCCAGGCGGTGAAGATCGCCGAAAAATTCGGGTGGAAGCACGTATCAACGGGCGATATCCTTCGTTCGGAAGTGAGCCAGGGTACCCCGCTCGGGGTCAGGGTGAAATCGGTTATGGATGCCGGTCACCTCGTTTCTGACGACCTGCTGATCGAGATCATGGAATCGGTTTTTACCCGGAATGAAACGGCACAGGGCTTCGTCCTGGATGGCTTCCCGAGGACGCTCAACCAGGCCAGGGAACTCGACCGCATGCTTGAACGGCTGGGCCGGAGTGTCACCCTTGTTCTTGCCCTTGAGGTCGATGAAGAGGAGTTGGTCAGGCGCCTGCTGAACCGTGCCCGCGAACAGGGACGGCTCGACGACACCGAGGAGGTGATCAAAAACCGACTGGTTCAGTACCATCAGCATACCCGGCCGCTGATTGACTATTACCGCGAACAAAACCTTTTCAGGGAGGTGCATGGTGTTGGTTCGATCGATGATATTTTTGGACAATTGTGCGACGTTATCGGAACGTGCCAATGATCCTGACAAATCCCCCGAAGACTTTTTTCAATCGCCATCCTCTTGTCTGAAACCAACTTCGTCGATTACGTAAAGATCCACTGTACCTCGGGTAACGGAGGTGCAGGGTCGAAGCATTTTTTGCGGACCCGCACCAGTGCCCGGGGAGGGCCCGACGGAGGCGACGGAGGTCGTGGCGGACATGTCATCCTGAAAGGGAACAGCCAGTTCTGGACCCTCCTTCACCTGAAGTTTACCCGTCATCTGCGGGCCGAGAACGGTGGCGCCGGATCCGGCCAGCTCCGTCATGGCGCCAATGGCAGCGACGTAATCATCGAGGTGCCGCTGGGGACCGTGGCCCGGGACAGCGAAACCGGCGATTTCGAGTGTGAGATCACGGAGGACGGACAGACGCATATCCTGGTTTCCGGAGGACGTGGCGGGCTGGGTAATGACCATTTTAAAACGCCCACCCGGCAGGCTCCGAGGTTTGCGCAGCCCGGAGAACCCGGTGCCGAGGGATGGAAGATCCTGGAATTGAAACTACTGGCCGACGTCGGGCTGGTCGGATTTCCCAACGCAGGCAAATCAACCCTTCTCTCGGTCATCTCTGCCGCAAAGCCCGAAATTGCGGATTATCCGTTCACCACCCTTGTTCCCAACCTGGGCATCGTACGTTACCACGATCACCGGTCGTTCATCATGGCCGATATCCCCGGAATCATCGAGGGTGCCCACCAGGGGAAAGGACTGGGATTGCGTTTCCTGAGGCACATAGAACGAAATTCGGTGCTGCTCTTCATGATCCCGGTCGATAGCCTGGATATCCGCAAAGATTACGAGGTACTGCTCAATGAGCTGAAACAATACAACCCCGACCTCCTGGATAAGAACCGGGTGCTGGCGGTCACCAAGGCCGACATGGCCGACGAGGAGATCATCGCCGAACTGAAGAAAGATCTGCCCGACATACGGACCGTTTTCCTTTCCTCGCATAAGAAAACCGGCCTGGAACGGCTGAAACAGGTATTGTGGGAGGAACTCAACCGGTGACCCCGTGACGGTGGCTGACCATCCTTGCAGAAAGCCCGCTTGTCGGAATAATGGTGAGATACTGAATGCGGAATGCCCGAATGGCTGACAAATATCGACCAGGCCCTGTTTATGATCCTCAACGGATGGCATTGTGCCCTCCTTGACCCGGTCATGTCATACGGAACAAAAACCCTCACCTGGCTCCCGTTCTACCTTGTTCTGCTCATTTTCGTGATCCGGCGATACCACTGGCGCACCCTGTGGGTCATGTTATTCGCTGCCTGCATGGTTCTGACCAGCGACCAGCTTTCGAACCTCGTCAAAGATTGGGTGGCGCGGCCGCGGCCGACCCACGAACCGGCACTGACCGGCATACATACAGTCAACGGCTATCTCGGGGCCACCTTTGGGTTCTATTCGGCCCACGCTTCGAACAACCTGGCCCTTGCGGTTTTCCTGATCCGGGTGCTCGGCAGCCCGTTCCGGTTTTTTCCTGCAATGATGCTGCTGTACGCTTTCTTCATGGCCTGGACACGCATCTACCTGGGTGTGCATTATCCCGGCGATATCGTGGCCGGTTGGATCGCCGGGGGACTGATCGGATGGGGTTTCGGCTCATTGTGCCGATGGTACACAGGGAGAGAGTGAACGGATCGGTCAAAAAATACCACGGTTGCATACCATTTTTTCCTTCCCCGACGTTAATACCCTGCCTGGCCGGAAAATGACCGGGATGACCTGGAACCCAAAAATTGTACCGATGAAAATAAAAAGCCTGATTGCCCTGATATCCATGATTGTGTTATGCCTTTCTTACTCGGGATCCCATGCAAAAGGTCCCCTCGATCCCGTACGGCTCGGAACCTGGGTTGTTACCGGAGGAATTGGCCCGGGCACGCCCTACCTGGGTAACGGAGCCGGTTTCGGTCCCGCCCTGAAAGGCACGTTCGAATCGGGAATGTGGGATGTCGGTCCGGGTGTTGTGTCACTCGGGGGTGAAGCCTCCTTCTCCTTCTTCAGCCACAACTTCGGTCTGGGCTGGCATGAATCCTGGTTCAATGTCATGCTCGGTGCCCGCGGAGCTTTCCACTACGGATGGGATGTGGAAGGCCTGGATACCTATGGCGGCCTTCCGCTGGGAATCGGATTCTGCGCCCATAGTTTTGACGATCATCCGGGCAGCGCCGGGTCGACTCCGGTGTATCCCTACGCCGGTATCTTTTTCGGTGCCAGCTATTTTTTCAATAAAACCATCGGGGTGAACGGCGAAGTGGGTTACAACTCCACCTATGCCAATGTCGGTGTCATCTACCGGATCAAATAGAATATCCAACCCTCTCCCTCACCTCCCCCTTTCACACCCACTCTTCACCCTTCACCCTTCACTCATCACCCTTCATTCATCACTCAATATCCGTAAGCCCTTCCTTCCATTCTCGCGACGGGCACTTTCCAAACGCAGACTTCCCGGATCGCGGGCGGGTTGTATTTGAACGGCCTGTCGGAATACTGGCCCATGATGATATCGAGTGCAGTTGATTTTCCCTCCGGATCGTCGATGAATTCCACGCGGCCATAGCACAATACGCTGCGGTACTTCATGCTCCACGAGCAGGCCACCTGTTCCGACTGGTAGCGTAAAAGGTGATCGGTGGTAAAATTGATACACACCTCGGGGTGCTCTTTCAGAATGCGGATCTTTCGGCCATGGGCCGAACCGTGCAGGTAGATCACCCCGTCGCGGAATCCGAAATTCATCGGCAGGACATAAGGCTTCCCTTCGGAGTCGGTCATGGCAAGGTGGCAGAAGGTGGGCCTCCGGATGACGTCGGTCAGCTCTGATTTATCGATAATAGCACGCGCTCTCATGGTATTGATAATGGTCTTCAGCAAATGTACAGAAAAATGGGGCTGCCATTCCAAACTCCAGCGGTTTTCGTACATTAGCACGAAGAACAATCGCTGGGAATCATCATGAATGAATGGTCCGGACAACGGAAGATCATGACTCTTTCAGAGATCGCCATGAGCATCCGGAAGACGTTATCGGAGCGATATCCGGAAGCTTTCTGGATCAAGGCCGAGATGAATAAGCTCCACCATTATCCGCAATCGGGACATTGTTACCCGGAACTGGTGGAGAAGTCGGGCGACCGGATCGTGGCTGAGATGAAAGCGACCATCTGGCGGGATGATTTTCAGCGGATCAACGACCGTTTCCTCGAAGTGCTCCACGAACCGTTGAAGGACGGGATCAAGATCCTGTTCCTGGCGCGGATTACTTTCAGTCCGGCCTATGGTTTGAGCCTGGGCATACTCGACATCGATCCGTCGTGGTCGCTCGGCGAGCTGGAGAGGGAGAAACAGGCGACTCTGGCCAGACTGAAAACCGAAGGATTGTTCGACCGTAACCGCTCGCTGCAATTGCCTCTTCTGACCAGCCGGCTGGCGGTGATATCTGTTGAAACGAGCAAAGGATATTCCGACTTTTGCACGATCATCGACGAAAATCCCTATGGATACAAGGTGTTTCACATGCTGTTCCCGGCCCTGCTGCAGGGGGACCAGGCCATTCCTTCCATCATGGGGCAACTCGCGAGGATCGCACGGGTAAAAGAGCATTTCGATGCTGTGATCATCCTGCGCGGAGGGGGAGGGGATGTGGGACTATCCTGCTTCAATCATTACGATCTTGCCTGTGCGGTGGCCCTTTTCCCGTTGCCCGTACTGACCGGGATAGGACATTCGACCAATGAGACCGTCACCGAAATGGTGGCCTGCCGCAATGCGATCACCCCGACCGAACTTGCCGGATTCATCCTGCAGAAATACCACGAGTTTGCAGGACCCATCCGCGAAGCCGCCTCCTTCCTGGCGGTCGAAAGTGAAGCTATCCTGCGCAGGAGAGGGGCGGATATAAAGCTTACAGCCCGGCAACTGCGTTCTAACGTGCGGACCGGCAACCGGGTGCGGCAATCGGCACTTGCAGCGGATGAAAAAACTATTCGCAACCGACTTTCATGGTTCTTCCGGACGAAGAAAGAGACGGACCTGGAGAGGCAACGCACCATCCTGCGTGCCGGTGTAACCGGGCAGTTACAGGACCGGGAAACCCTGCTGACGGGGTTGGAGAAGAGCGTCGAATTGCTCGATCCCGTGCGGGTATTAGGTCGCGGGTACAGCATTACACGATCGGGCGGAAAGATCATAAGGTCGGTCGGGGAGGTGATGCCCGGCGACCGGCTGGAGACCTGGACGGCCGACGGAACGATTGGCAGCCGGGTTGAAGCGACAGAAAAAAATGGAGATGACCATGAATAAGGAACCCAATTACACCGAAGCGTACACCGAATTGCAGCAAATCGTGTCAGAGATCGAAAGCGGAGAGATATCCGTTGACCTCCTGGCAGAACGGGTTAAAAGGGCCGTCCAGCTCATCCGGATCTGCAAGCGGAAACTGACTTCCACAGAAGAGGATGTGAACCATATCCTGAAGGAGTTGGAGGATGAGGAATCCTCGTAGCATCTTCCGGACCGTAAAGAGGTGCATCAGAGCCTTGCCTTTCAACAGGGTCGGATGAACAGCGAATGATTCCTGTTATTCGAACAACCGGTGGTAAACCTCGTCGATCCGGGAAACCGGGATGACCTTGATTTTAAACTGCCTGCTTTCCAGTCCTTTGGTGTTGTATCGGGAGATATAGATGCGTTCGAATCCCAGTTTTTCCGACTCCGAGACCCGTTGTTCGATCCGGGTGACCGGCCGGATCTCGCCGCTCAGGCCGATCTCTGCGGCAAAGCAGGTTTTTGCATCCACCGGTGTGTCCTGGTTCGATGAGAGCACGGCTGCCACGACGGCCAGGTCGATCGCCGGATCGTCGACCCGGATCCCTCCGGCCATATTCAGGAAGACATCCTTGTGCCCGAGCCGGAAACCACTGCGCTTTTCGAGCACCGCCAGCAGCATGTTCAGCCTCCGCACATCGAACCCGGTGGCTGCCCGCTGCGGGGTTCCGTAAACCGCCGAACTCACAAGGGCCTGTGTCTCCACAAGCAGGGAGCGTTGCCCTTCCATCATTGCGGCGATCGCGATGCCGCTCACGTCCTCGTCACGGGTACAGAGCAGGATCTCGGAAGGATTGGAAACTTCGCGCAACCCGGTGTCGTTCATCTCGTAGATGCCAAGTTCGGAGGTGGAGCCGAACCGGTTCTTCAGCGAGCGGAGGATCCGGTAGCCGTAATTCCGGTCGCCTTCAAACTGGAGCACCGTGTCAACCATGTGCTCAAGGATCTTCGGCCCGGCCAACCCACCATCCTTGGTGATGTGGCCGATGAGGAAAACAGCCGTGCCCGTTTGTTTGGCGTAGCGCTGAAATTCTGCCGCACACTCACGGATCTGCGAAATGCTGCCCGCCGAAGAGTCGATCGTCTCCGTCTGCAGCGTCTGCACAGAATCGGCAATGATGACCGATGGCCGGATCGAGTCGAGATGATGGAAGATGGCCTGGGTGCTGGTTTCGGTCAGCACCAGGCAGGAACTCTCGTTAAAACCGATGCGTTCGGCCCGCATCCGGATCTGCTGGTCGCTCTCTTCCCCGGTGATATACAGCATCTTCTGGTCGGGACATCGCAGGGCGACCTGGAGCATCAGGGTTGATTTGCCGATGCCGGGTTCCCCGCCTATCAACACAAGCGACCCGGTCACCAATCCTCCTCCCAGCACCCGGTTCAGTTCCTGGTCATGGGTGTCGATGCGGTTCGCCCTGCCCGGGGTGATCTGCATGATGGGCACCGGGGCTGACTTCCCAGGATTCGGCCCGCCCTGGGCGGACTTGCCCGGTCCTTCGCGCTGGATCACCTCCTCGACGAAAGTATTCCACTCGCCGCACGAATTGCACCTGCCCATCCATTTCGGTGACTGTGCACCGCAATTCCCGCAGAAAAAGGCAGTCTTTACTTTTGACATGGTTCGTCGGTTATCAGCGGCCGATCCTTCTCATCACAACCCGACCTTGCGGGAATGATCGAGGGTCCCGGTTGTCGAGTATCCTTGCGTCAGTTCGATGGTCACAACTTTTCCACCCCGCGCCCTGACCAGGTCGCTGCCCACAATTTCCTTCCCGTCATAGTCCTTGCCCTTGACAAGGATGTCGGGCTGGATATGGCGGATGAGATTCCAGGGAGTATCTTCCGTGAATGCCGTAATGGCGTCGACAAATGAGAAAGCTGCCAGGGTAAGGGCTCTGGCCTCCTCAGGATTGACCGGGCGATGGGCACCTTTCAGGCGACGGACCGAATCGTCGGAGTTCAGTCCGATGATCAGGACATGCCCAAGGTCGCGCGCCTTGGCCAGGTATTCGACGTGTCCCAGGTGGATCACATCGAAACAACCGTTGGTAAATACGATCGTTTTTTCCCTGAAACGCCATATGGCCATCTGTTTCCGTATCTGGTCCCAGGTGAAAATTTTAGAACGGATGATGTGAAGCCTGTCCATGTGATTTTTTATTGAAAGAGAGTAACAGCAGGGAGATGCCTCCCGTTGCCAGGATCATGGTGGTTTGGGCTGTCCATGAAATCCAGCCAAGCGCAAGACCGGTGGTGCGGACGATGCCGTACAACAACATGGTTTCCTGGATGATGGCGGGATACAACCCGATGCCACCCGGCGTGATCATGATCCCGACACTGCCCAGTACGAGTCCCGAGAGACCGGCCCCGGGCGTGAGTTGCCCTGTATCATGAAAACAGAAGAAACAGACATACAGCATGAAAAAATAGAGTATCCAGATGGCGACCGAGTAGAAGATGAATAACCCGGGATGATTGATCTGGCTCAACGACTTCAATCCATCCCAGAACCCCCGGATCATAGTGGCGATCTTGTGGAAGGCTGAAGAACCGGCGATCCTTTTCCTGAACAACCAGATGGCGACAAGGATCACCAGGGCAACAACGGCAGCGGAAATGAAGACCATTCTGCTGAACATCGGGTGGTCGAATTTTCCGGCAAGTTTCGGATAGATGTTCTCGTTCAGGTACAGCCCAATCGTTCCGGCCTGTGTGAAGATCATCAGGAAGAACAGGCCGATGAACAGGATCATGTCGATCGCCCGTTCTGTGATCACCGTGCCGAAGGATTTGTTGAAAGGAATGTTGCTATAGCGGGCCAGGATCCCGCAACGGGTCACTTCGCCCAGCCGGGGGAACGCCATATTGGCAAAATAACCTACCATCACGGCATAAAAGGTGTTTTTCAGCGATGGATGGTATCCCATCGGTTCGAAAAACAATTTCCAACGCAACGCCCGCAGGATATGGCTGACGATTCCCAGCAGGATGGCCAACACGACCCAGTTGTAGTTGGCGATACGAAAAGCTTCCAGGATCTGGACCTTCTCCGGCGGGGTCAGCCCTCTCAGCGACAACCAGACGATCAGCAGCCCGAATCCTAAAAACAGCGCGAACTTAAACAACGTCTTTGTCCGGCCGGTCCGGGTCGCCGTCTCATAGTTGAAATCGGCCATCAGATGATTATTTTGCCTTGATGAGCTTGTTTTTTGCATCGACAAAAGCGATACCCGGGCGGAAGGTCCGGGCCACTTCGAAATCCATCAGGGCATAAGAAACAATGATCACCATGTCGCCGGGCAGGAATTTGCGTGCGGCCGCACCGTTCAGGCAAATCGTTCCGCTGCCTTTCTTCCCTTTGATGACGTAAGTCTCTATTCTTTCGCCGTTGTTGATGTTCAGCACCTGTACCTTCTCGAATTCAATGAGGTTGGCGGCTTTCATCAGGGCCTCATCAATGGTAATGCTCCCGACATAGTTGATGTCGGCATCGGTGACGATGGCGCGGTGGATCTTCGACTTTAATACTTCAATCTGCATCATGCTGCAAAATTAGCAAAAAAGTTCCAGATTGTCGATCAGCCTCACATCCCCCAGATAAACGGCTGTCAATGCCACAGTCCGTTGGGGATCTGCCATGCCGTCGATGGGTAAAAGGCTGTCACGGTCGGCAATCTCAAAATATTCGACCCGGATCCGGTGATCCCGGGCGAGTTCCATGGCCGCCCAGGCTTTTAATTCCCCGGCGGGGATCCTGCCAACCTCAGCCCTGACCGATCGAAGAACCTGGTAGATGCGGGGGGCGGCAGCACGCTGGTCAACGGTAAGCCTGACATTGCGCGAACTCATGGCCAGGCCGTCGGGTTCCCGCACCGTTTCACAGGGCACGACGGTAACAGGCAGGTGCAACGAGGCAACCAGCCTCTTCACCACCGCCAGTTGCTGGTAGTCCTTTTTCCCGAAATAGGCCCGATCGGGTCCGACGATCTCCAGAAATTTTCTGACCACCAGGGCCACACCCCTGAAATGGCCGGGCCGGAAAGCCCCTTCCATCACCCGGTCAAGGACTCCCGGGTCGAACCCGGGATCCATCGGTTCCCCGTCCGGGTAAATTTCATCCGTTGTGGGTGCGAAAAGTACGTCACACGCTTCTTTCCTGAGCATCTCCGCATCGCCTGCCAGGTTTCGGGGGTATTTCTCAAGGTCTTGCGGATTGTTGAACTGGACAGGGTTGACGAAGATGCTGCAAACGGTCAGGTCGTTCTCCCTCGCCGACCGCGCGACGAGTTGAAGATGACCTTCATGCAGGGCGCCCATGGTGGGCACAAAGCCGATGGTCCTGCCGATCCTTCGCTGTTCGAGGACGAAACCTGCAACTTCTTTCCGGGTGGCAAATTGCTTCATGGCGATTTTCTCGGTACAAAGGTACGATGAATCCGGCAACCCGGTGAACGGATCTTGTGGAAGGACAGCCGGTTCTCCTTGCGGGTATTGGACGATAAAGGTAAGTTGATTATCTTCGCTGTGACGAATGACATGCGCCGGACCCCGACAGGAGCAATGGCGTTTTTCTGAACATAAAGAGCAGAAAGATGTACCGGATTTTACAGATTGAGGATATGCCTTCGGATGCGTACCTGGTGAGCCGGGAGGTGAAGAAGGTTCTCGGCCCATGCAAGTTCCTCGTTGTCGACGACCGGCAGGCGATGCAGGAAGCGTTGGCCGATTTTAAACCGCACCTGATCCTTTCAGATGTCAGCATTCCGGGTTTTAACTGGCACAGTGCATTGGACATTAAACGAACGCATGCGCCGGAAACCCCTTTTGTCGTGGTCTCCGGCGCAATCAGCGAATCGGTCAGAAAGGAATGCATCGGGGCAGGAGCCGACGCTTTCGTGAACAAGAACCAGATCCGTGAACTGGAGCAGGTCCTGCGTGCCGTCCTTCGCCCGGATCAAAGCGACCCTTCGTCATAGGCTTTCTCGCCATGCAGGGCGACATCCAGTCCGGCCTTTTCTTCCTCTTCCGAAACCCTTACCCGCGTGATAAGATTGATCAGTGCGAGCATGATGTAAGTAAAGATGAAGGCATAGGCGGCCGCACCCATGACGGTGATCAGCTCTTTAAAGAAGAAGGAGGTTTCCCCGAACCAAAGTCCGTTGGTTGAAACGGCCGGGTTGATCGCTGAGGAAGCAAAAACCCCGAGTAGGATCGTTCCCAGAACGCCTCCCACACCATGAACACCCCATACATCCAGGGCGTCATCCCATTTGAGTTTGTTTTTCAGCTGCACGGCCAGGTAACACAGTAATCCAGCCGCGATGCCGATCAGCGGGGCTGACCACATGGGAACAAAGCCGGCGCAGGGGGTGATCGTGGCAAGGCCGGCGATCGAACCCGTGAGCAGGCCGAGCAGTTTGGGCCTGCCTTCCCGGATCCATTCGATGGCCACCCATGCGGCTGTGACAAACGAAGCGGCCACGTCGGTGTTGATAAAGGCCAGCGCCGTCAGTTTGTCGACCTGGAGCTCGCTTCCGGCGTTGAAGCCGTACCATCCGAACCACAGGAGCCCGCTGCCGATGGCGACCAGCGGAATGCTGTTGGGAGTCGAATTCTTATCCACACGGGTACCGACATAGAATACCGAAGCCAACGCCGCAAATCCGGCCGTGGCATGAACCACCACCCCCCCGGCGAAATCGAGTACACCCCACTGGGCCAGCAGTCCGTTACCCCAGATCATATGGACAAAGGGGTAATAAACCAGGATCTGCCAGACCGTGAGGAAGATCATGTAGGAACGGAACGTCACACGGTTCACGAAGGCGCCGGTGATCAGGGCCGGGGTGATGATGGCAAACATCATCTGATAAACGATGAACACGGTTTCCGGGATCTTCCCGTTCCCGGAGTATATAGAATCCAGGGTCACCCCGTTCAGGAAGACTTTGTCGAGGTTCCCGAAAATGCCGCCCTCACCGCCGCTGAAACAGAGAGAATAGCCGAAAATCACCCACAGAACAGTCGTCCAGCCCAGCGAAGCAAAGCTCTGGATCATGATTCCGAGGATGTTCCTTTTTGTGGCCAGGCCGCCGTAAAAGAAGGCGAGGGCTGGAGTCATAAGCATCACCAGGCTTGCCGAAAGCAGCATAAAGCCGGTGGATCCAACATCGATGGTTCCCATAAAGACAGTTTTATTGAATGGTTGAATGATTGAAACTATTGCGTCACCTGAAGGGAGAGCCCGAAAACAAGATAGATGCTCTGGGTTTGTGGATTCGTGATCACGGATCCGTAGAGGGGTAGCGAAAATTCCCTGGTGATGGCGATTGCGCGCGATACGGTCAGACCGGCATGGACGACCCCGGCATCCCTGCCGTACCAGGATGAGCCGAACGGGATGGCCCCGACCGCCGGCTTTACCGAAAATCCCTTCACATCGAAGGTATAGGAGGCTTCGAGGTAGGTGGAATAGTTGTTCCCGCTCCCCATGCCATAGGTACCGGTTGAGTCCTTATCCTTGTCGGCTCCGTAAAAGAGCGTATTGGCGCTGAGCTGCAGGGGGAAGGATGCAGGCCCGGTCCAGGAGAGGCCGGCCTCGAAGGTGTGCCCGGTGGTGGCATTCGCGTAGTTGAAATACTTGTTGGAGCTGTTGGGATCCAGGCTATTCGGAAAGAAATAGTCGGTGAGGGTAAGCGTTAATCCCTTCCAGGAGTAAGAGAGAAACAGATCACTCTCGGCGTAATGGCCCATGTTTTCCGTCACGGTATCGTTCACCCGGCGGGTGTGCTGACCCAGGCCGTACGAACCCCAGAAGCCGGCCTTGAAACCGCCTGCGGTGAAGGCTACCGTGGGCTGAAGGGCGGGAGAATTCCCGTAATCGGCTCCGCGCCAGATATATCGGCTGACCAGGTCGGTGCCGAAGGTGAACATCGCCCCTGTCGCAGCGGGTGGTTCCGCCGCATTGTTATCCTGGGCGCTGACCGGAAGGATACCGGGGATGACCAGGAGGGCCGTAAGCAGGATCATGCGGGATGAAAAGGTAAAGGATTGTTTCATTGCCATGTGCTGTTAATGTTTTCACATGCAATATTAGGGTTGCGGAAGCTCCTGTACAATCCCGAAAACTACTGAAAAACGTTACGTTATGGCCCGATGCTGACGTAAGCGATTAACGTATGTCAGATCTCCACGATCTTATGCCGGATGGCATACTTGATGAGCTCGACGGTGGATTTGAGCTCCAGTTTTTTCATGATATGGTTCTTGTGGGTTTCGACAGTCCGGATGCTGATATCGAGCCGGTCGCTGATCTCTTTGTTGATGAATCCTTCGGCAAAGAGCTTCAGGATCTCCACTTCCCGGGAGGTGAGGGGGACCGGAGTCGCCTGACCGGCCGGCTCGTCTTCTTTGGCCTTCCTGACGTAACTCTTCAGCATGATGCGCGTGATCGAATCGGCGAAAAATTCCTCGCCCTGGTGGATGGCATGGATGGCATCCAGCAACTCCTCTCGTGATGTGTTCTTGGGAAGATAACCGCGTGCACCCGCCTTGATGGCATTGAAAATGAAGTCCTCGTTGGTGTACATCGAGAGGATCAGCACCCGTGTGGAAGGGTATTCGGAAGTGACACGCCGGGTGATCTCGATGCCGTTGGTGTCGGGCAGCGAAATGTCGAGGATCAGGATGTCAGGGGCCTCCGTGGCGATCTTTTCAAAACACTCTGCCCCCGACGATGCTTCTCCAAGGATGGTGAGGTCGTCGGCGCTGACCAGCAGGGCTTTGATGCCATCGCGTACGAGCTGATGGTCATCCACGAGGAAAATCCTGATTTTTGACATCGGTATGCAGATTTGATAGTTGTAAGGTTATTGTGGTCCCTTCTCCGGGGGCCGACCGGATCTCCAGATGGCCCATGAGCAGCCCGGCCCGCTCACGCATGTTGTGAATGCCGTTCCCCCCCTCCTGACCGATCCGGTCGGGTACGAATCCTTTGCCATTGTCACGGATCACCAGGGATAATTCGTTCTGCGACCGGTGCAGGTTCACCCATACTTCACCGGCGTCAGCATGCTTGACAATGTTGTTGAGGGCTTCCTGCATCAGACGGTACAGGTAGGTCTTGGTCTTGCGGTCGAGGTCGTCGAACGTGCCCCGTGCTTCAAAGTGGATCTTTAGTTCACTGTGTTCTTCGGTTTCGTTGAACAGGTTCCGGAATGCGATCGGAATGCTGAACGCCTCCAGTACCGACGGCATCAGGTTGTTCGAGATTCGCCTGACCTCGTCGATGATCTGGTCGAAGTACCGCCTGAGTTCCTGGATCGAATTCCGGATGTCGCCGGACTCCAGGTACAACAGGCTCTCGAGCCTTAATTTGACCGCGATCAGCGATTGCCCGATGCCGTCGTGCAGTTCCCTCGAGAGGCGCTGCCGTTCCATCTCCTCGCCGTCGAACACCGAGCGCATCCGTCCCGATCGTTCCTGCTGCAATTCGGTCGTCTTTTCGCGAATCTGGCGGGCCATCACGTTGAATGCGCCGGTGAGGGCTCCGATCTCATCCCGTGTCTCCACCGGAAGGTCGATGTTGTGGGTTCCCTGGCCCAGCCGGATGGCGGCATCGCGCAGGCGAACGATCGGCCGGGTGATCCGGTTGGCGATAAACAGCACGACCCCGAAGAAGAGGATCATCAGCAGAAGGCTCAGCATCAGGATCCGCGACCGTGTATTGTACACGGGCACCATGGCTTCCTTAAGATCGATCTCGGCAAGGATGGCCCAGCTGAGGCCCTGCACATTCACTCTTCCGAAGGAGGAGATGACGGCAATATCCCGGTAGTCCCGGGTGGTCATTTCACCGGTTTTTCCTGCCAGGGCATTCAGGGCCGGCGCGGTGCGGGCCCGGGTTTTCAGGATGGATCCCGGCTGGAAACGCGAAGAAGATCTCATCAGCAGGTCGCTCCCGACCAGGTAGGTCTCTCCGCTGAGACCCAGGCCGCTTTGCGGGTCGTTGTTCAGCATGATCGCATCGATCGCTCCCGGGTCGAATTCCAGAACAAGCGTAAAATCGCCGTTCAGCGAAGGTTTTCCCTTGTCGGCCTTCATCCGGCCGGCAATGAACTGCCGGGGGCCCGCACGAGCATCTGCAACCACGTCGGAGATCCACACGACCTGATCCTTCATCCGGGAGGGCAAATCCCGTAAAATGGCGGAAGGCAGTTCCGGGTGGGTATCTCCGTTCTCCGCCAGGCTGCCCCCGGCTGTGAGATCCCCTCCGCGGGTGACATAATACGCCGAATAGTACCGGCCCAGTATCCGGAGAAGGGAGCGAAGGGTTTCAAGGTTGGCCGGCGACTGTGGATCGGGGCAGCCGCGATCGACCGCGAAGGTGATGTCCCTGATACGGTCCGAATAAAACTGCTCCACCTGGTTCTTTTTCACGATCCGGAGGGAGGTGAGCTGGTCGGTGGTTCGGTCGATCAAGGCCTTCCTGGTGCTGTAAAAGGCCACCGCCCCGATGATCAGGATGGCACCTGCTCCCAGAAGGACGAAATACAGCACGAGTTTTTCACCCAGCGTGGTCGTCTTCACCGTTTTTTTCTACTTTTGAATCCTCCTGCCGGCAGGCGTTCATACGGCAAACATACTAAAATATGTCTGACATGGAACTCTTCCCTATAAGAGAAACACGTATTTCATTGCGAACCCTGAGCCTGTGGTTACTCTTCCTGACGGCCATGTCATCCTGGCACACCCTGCATGCACAGGAGAAAACGCTGACCTATTATGATGATCCGGCTTCGGTGCCTCCCGACCAGCCGGTCAGGATCACGCATGTCGTCGCGAAGGTGCGCTTTGAGCCGGAAAAATTCAGGGTGATGGGAGCGGTCGAGTTCCGGGGGATGCCCAACCGGGCAAAAACCGATTCGGTCGTTTTTTATACCCCTGATTTTACTGTCTCTTCCGTAAAGATCGAAGGGGAGGATGTGAATTTCAAACGGTTCGGCAATTCCCTGTCGGTTTATCCGCGAAACGGCTCACTGCCGCCTGCCTTCCGCATTTCGATCGATTACATTGCCGAGCCCCGTTCTGGGCATATCTATTTTATCGGATGGCAGCCTGAGGAAGAAGGAAAACGTAAGCAGATATGGGCCCACAGGCCGCATGGCTGGCTCCCGTACATCGACGCCAGGGTCACGGCCGACATGGTGGTCACCTTCGAAAAATCGTACCTGGTGTTCTCCAACGGAGAAAGGGTGCAGGTGACCGGCAACTCCGACGGAACACGCACCTGGCACTATAAAATGGAGAAAGACCACCCCTATTTTTCGACTGCCCTGGTCATCGGCGATTACCGGTACACCCCGGCGAAGACCCGGCGGGGCGTACCCCTTGAATTCTGGTATTACCCGGAGATGGCCGACCGTGTAGGCACCACCTACAAACACACAGAGAAGATGTTCGACTTTTTCGAAAAGGAGCTGGGATTCAATTACCCCTATCCTGTTTACCGGGAAGCGCCGGTGATCGATTATATGTACGGGGCCATGGAAACCACCACCAGCACAGTGTTCGGCGATTATATGCAGATATCTCCCCGGTCGTGGTGGCAACGTAACTATGTGAATGTGAACGCCCATGAACTGGCTCACCAGTGGTTCGGGAACTGTGTTGCCCACCTGGTGAACCAGGATGTGTGGCTGACGGAGAGTTTTGGCACCTATTACGCCAAATTATTCGAACGGAGCATATACGGCGAGGATTACTATCAGAACATCCGCAACGATGAAATCCATCTGGCACTGGAAGCGGCAAAGAGCAATGATTACCCTGTAAGGTCGAGCCGGAGCGGTGTTCAGCGGATCTACCAGAAGGGTTCGCTGGTGCTCGAGATGCTACGGGATGTGATGGGAGAGGAGGAGTTCAGGGAAGCTGTACGGCTGTACCTGGAAAGATATGCGTTCAATAACGCCGAAACCGGAGATTTTGTGCGGTGCGTCTACGACGCCTCGGGGATGCCCCTTAACTGGTTTTTCGACGAATGGATCTACCGCGGAGGAGAACCCGATTATCAGGTCACGGATTCGGTATGGAGGGATCGGACGACCGGCGGGGCCTCGACCCTGTTCCGGGTGCGGCAGGTGCAACCCCGGAATGAGCTGAACGGGCTCTTCCGGATGCCGGTCACCTTTGAGGTTCGTTATGCTGACGGCACTTTTGACCGGGTGACCCAGTGGGTGGAGAAAGAATATACGGAGGTCATGGTACCGAATCCGGGAAACAGAACGATCGATTACCTGCTTTTCGACCCGGGCCGGAAGATCCTGAAAAAGCTGACTTTCGACCGCCCGGTTCCCATGTTGCTGGCGCAGGCGGCAAGAGCGCCCGGAATGATAGACCGGTACGATGCCCTGGTCGCTTTACGGAATGTGCCTTTGGACCAAAAAGCAGGGGTTCTGAGGAACTGTGTAGCTACGGAGAAGTTCTGGCTTCCCCGGGCTGAGGCACTCCGTCAGCTGTCCGGCGACTTCACCCCCGAGTCCACAGAAATGTTCCGCCAGGCCCTGGGTGATGCCGACGCAAACGTCAGGAAAGCGGCCCTGTTCTCGCTTGATACCATACCCGACCTCCTTCGCAGCCGGGTCGAGGCAATGCTGTTCGATTCGAGCTATGCGAATGTCGAGGCGGCCTTGCAGGCTCTCTGCCTCTCTTTCCCGGCCGGTGCAGACCATTATCTGACCGTTACGCAGGACATGGAGGGCTGGAGAGGAAAGAACATCCGCATGGCATGGCTTGGCATTGCCATTGCCGGCGGGAAACTGGCTTTCCTGCCCGAACTGGTCGGTTATTGCAGTCCGAAATATGAATTCGAGACACGCATGAACGCCTTTTCGGTGTTGAAAAGGCTGAATTATTTTGATGATCAAACGCGTGCCCATGCCGAACAGGCCTCCAAACATTGGAATAATAAACTGAGCGGCGCCGCAAAAGATTATTTAAAAGGGAAATGAGCGACAGCCCGGGGTCGGCTGCAAGCGATGTAACGTTACCCCGATGGCCCGAAAAAAAAAGTATGAAGCAAAGAGGCACCATCCTTACCCGCACGATCCTGCTGGTATCCTTTGTCAGCCTGTTTACCGACATCGCCAGCGAGATGCTGTACCCGGTCATGCCGGTGTACCTGAAGTCGATCGGGTTTTCGGTGTTGTTGATCGGGATACTGGAAGGGGTGGCTGAAGCAACCGCTGGTTTGAGCAAGGGGTATTTCGGACACCTTTCGGATCTCCGTCGTCGGAGGGCCCCCTTTGTGCAGGCAGGCTATCTGTTGAGTGCGATTTCGAAACCCTTGATGGCCCTCTTGACCGCCCCGCTGTGGATCTTCTTTGCCCGCACCCTCGACCGGTTCGGGAAAGGGATCCGCACAAGCGCCCGCGATGCCATGCTGAGCGACGAAACGACCCCGGAGCACAAGGGAAGGGTATTCGGGTTTCACCGTTCGATGGATACGGTGGGAGCCGCCATCGGCCCGGTGCTGGCACTGATCTTTCTGGCTCTCTTCCCGGGTCAGTACCGGTTGATGTTCGTCCTCGCCTTTCTTCCCGGATTGGCCGCCATTGCTTTAAGCCTCATGCTCCGTGACAGGAAAGAGGGGGCAGGCGACCCTCCATCGGGAACTGAACGAAAGCGGGCGGGTCTTTTTACATACCTGCGATACTGGAAAAAGGCTTCTCCTACCTTCCGGTATCTGGTTGCCGGCCTGCTGGTCTTCACCCTCTTCAACAGTTCCGATGCATTCCTGCTTCTGGCTTTGAAGGAACGGGGTCTTTCCGACCCGATGATGATCGGGGTTTACATCTTCTATAACCTGGTCTACGCGCTATTTTCCTATCCTCTCGGAGTGGCGGCTGACCGGATCGGGTTAAAAACCATGTTGATTGCCGGCCTTTTCCTGTTCGCGGTAGTCTATGCCGCCATGGGTTTCGTGTCCACCCTGGCCGCCCTGGGGTTCCTCTTCTTCCTTTACGGGATCTATGCCGCCAGCACCGAAGGGATATCCAAGGCCCTGATCACGAACCTGGCGGCCCGGGAAGACACGGCAACAGCGGTGGGCTTTTATACCAGTTGGGCCAGCATTTGTGCGCTGGTGTCCAGCTCGATGGCGGGTCTGATTTGGTATTCGGCGGGACCGGCAACGATGTTCCTCATTTCGGGAACCGGTGTATTTGTCGTGGCGGTGTACCTGTCGGTGATCCTTTTACGGAACAAAAGGCCTATTCCACGATCTTTTCGATGATGTAGGGAGGTCTTCCCCTCACCTGGTCGAGGGTTCTCCAGAGATATTCCCCGATAATCCCCAGCATCAGCATCTGGATCCCAGAAAGCACGAGGATCAGCACCATGATCGGGGCCCATCCTTTGAACGGGACATCCCCTACGATTTTTGCGAAAACGATGAAGATCGCGTAGATAAATCCGGCTAAAGCGATCGATGTGCCCATGATGGTCATGAGCCGGATCGGGAAGTAGGAATAGCTCATGATGCCGTCGATCAGGTACTTGACCTTTTTCCCGAAGGACCACCGGGATCTGCCGCTCTCCCTTTTCCGCCGCCGGTAACCGATGATCCGTGGTTCGTATCCTGACCACAGGATCTGACCCTGCCAGAAGGGATTGGTCTCACCCGGTGTGATCCCGCTTTCCATCGCCTTCCGCGATATCAGCACATAATCGAATCCGCCCGGGGGCATGTTCCGGAATGTCAGGGCCCGCATGAGCCGGTAAAAAACCAGGGATGTCCCGGTCCGGTAAGCCGACTCATCGCGTCCCTCCCGGGCGCAGATCACCACCTCGCGGGGATCTGAAGGATCGAGATGCGCGGCCAGCATTTCGTTGATCAGTTCAGGCGGATCCTGGAGGTCGGCCGAAAGATTCACCATGCATTTGCCGCGGGCATGGCGGTACCCGGCAAACAGTGCGGCTACCTGGCCAAAGTTCCTGGTAAAACGGATGATCCTGACCAGGCCAGGATGCTGTTCGCGAAGGTTGAGCAGCACAGGGAAGGAACCATCACGGGAACCGTCGTCGATAAAGATCACTTCAAAGCGCAGCCGGGGATTCGGCACGATCACCTTGTCGTGCAACGTGGAAAACAGGGCCGTAAGGGTGGTCTCGTTATAATAGACCGGGATGATGATGCTGCAGTCTGTCTCCTGGTTGTTCATGGCCTTATCTTGCTGGGCGCGTGAGAAATACGGACGCTTTGTCGGCCTCCCCGCGTGTTCGTGCCCGGAGAGGTTTTGCCGGCACCCCCGTGTAAATAGTCCACGGATCAAGCGAGCGGTTGACAAGGCACATGGCGCCCGTCACTGATCCTTCGTGCAGCGTCACGCCGGGGAGGATGACGGAATGTGCACCGGCCTGGACGAACTTCTCCAGTTTCACCAACCCGCCTGTGACATGGGTGTACTCCTGCGGGACCATCGGTCCGATCAGGAACTCGCCGCCGAAATCGTCGGTGGCGCTGAAAACCGTGACCCGCGGGGAGAGACCGGAAAAATCTTCCATGACGATCCCCCGGCTGCCGTAAAGGCAACAGTGAGCCGAGATATGGATGTATGACCCCAGGGTGATGGCTCCCGACAGGATGCAGAAATCATCGATTCGCACCGAATCGCCGATGATCATCTCGCCGGGAGAATAAATGGAGGCTTTCCGGCTGATCCGGACATCTTTCCCAACCTGTTTGAAGCCCAGGGAGGTCAATTCCTGATCAGTGTAAAACGAGGTCTTCGTTTCCATCAGGATGTCAATTTGTTGAGCAGGTTGCTGACTTCGGCGGCCTCCTCCAGGCGAAGGTCAGGGTAAATGGGCAGGCAGATCACCTCCTCCGTGATCCTTTCCGCTACCGGCATCTTGCCCGGAAGAGCGGATTCCAGCCCCCGGTAGGTGGGAAACTGGCTGATCAGCGGATAAAAATACCGGCGGCCGAATATATTGTTCTTCTTCAGTTCCTCGTAGATCTCATCGCGGGTTCTGCTGGTTTTTGCTGCATCGATCAGCACGGGAAAATAGGAGTAGCAGGAACCGACATGCGGATCGTCGCCGGGGAACGAAATGACCTCCGATCCGTGCAGTTGTTCGCGGTACAGCGATGCGATCTCTTTCCGGCGGGCGATTGCCCGGTCGACATATTTCAGCTGCAGAAGCCCCATGGCAGCCTGGACCTCGTTCATCTTGGCATTGATACCGGGGGCCACCACCGTGGTCTCACCCGCGAAACCGAAGTTTTTCAGGTTGTCGATCCTCTTTTTCATCGCGGCGTCATGGCAGATGATGGCGCCGCCCTCGAAGGTGTTGTAAACCTTGGTGGCGTGAAAACTCATCACCGACAAGTCGCCGAAGCGCAGTACAGGCGTACCGGCGAGGGTGACGCCAAACGTATGGCAGGCGTCGTAGATCACCCTGAGGCCATACGTTGCGGCAATCTCCCCGATCTGTTCCACTTCGCACGGATGGCCATACACATGCACAGGAAGGATCGCCGTGGTTCGGGGGGTGATGGCGGCCTCGATCTTCTGCGGATCCAGGTTGAAATGGTCCGGTTCGATATCAACAAACACGGGTTTGATGTTGTTCCACCAAAGGGCATGGGTGGTTGCAACAAAACTGAAAGGGGTCGTGATCACTTCGCCCGTGATCCGGAGCGCCTGCAGCGCAGTGACAAGCGCCAACGTTCCGTTCGAAAACAGGGAAAGATAATCAACTCCCAGGTATTCGCACAGCTTCTTCTCGAGTTCCTGATGGTATGGACCGTTATTGGTGAGCCATTTGGAATCCCAGATATTCCGGAGGTATTCGTTGAACTCCTCCAGGGGGGGCAGAAAAGGCCGCGTTACAAGGATGGGTTCCTTCATGAGGGGGTAGATTCTGGTTTCACCTTCCTTTTTCTCACCAGCGACCATCCGGTCAGAAGAGCAAAGATAAGAATCCCCGCCACCGAAACAACCAGGCTGAGGGTGAAATAAGAGGATTTGTAAAAGAGAACCACATGGTGTGAACCCGGGTCCATCATCAGTCCCATAAATCCGATATTGGTTAGTATCGGACTTACTTCCCGGCCATCGACAATGGCATGCCATCCACGGTCATAGGGGATCGTGAAGAAGAGCAGTTTGGGTTTGTCAACCTTGATCGTTCCTTCAATCCTGCTTTGCCGGAAAGTGTTGATCGCCAGGGTATCCTCCTTGAGCGTGCTGACATTCTGCAGGTAGGTGTCAATCATGATCTGGGATGTGGTATCGTGGAGATCGAACCGGGTGAGCTTGCCTGAAAGAACAGGATCAACGGGTTCCTCGATTACTACTGCCTTGAGGAGCAAGATCATTTTTGCAAGGGAAGAAAGCTGCAGAAAGTCGGACAAGGGGATATATGCTTCATAGGTAAAACCCAGCGGCAGGAAATTCTCTGTTTTATAGGTCTTGATATCTCCGAAGGTGGCGATCAGCTTCTCGGGAAATCCCATATTCGATCCCTCCCGTTTACGAAGCGAATACTTGGTACTGGCCCAATTGAGTAACAAGGGTGCTTTAACCAACCCAACCGACCAGCGGGTTTCCCGTTCGTTCCCTTTTTCGATCAGCTTCATCTCCTCCAGGAACCGGGTATAGTATTTTTGGTTGAAGGAACTGTACGACATTGTTCCGAAATACCCCTGTGCCTGGGCATCGTTGAAGCTGGTATGGATGGTTGGTTTGCTGGTGTAATCCTTGTGTATCCGGTAGAAACTGTTATCACCCGACCTTATGAGTTCCAGGGCCTCGACACTGTAGTCGTTATAACCGGTTCGTTGAAGGGTTTCGGCTTGCGACAGGCAGTCACGGTCGTTGACGGTCTTGTAGTTCACAAATGCCAGTTCGAGGAACACAACCGCCAGAAGTACGCCGAAGAAAACCGTGCGGGAAGGGAAATAACGCGACACACCGAGGATCGCCGCGTATCCGATCAGGAAGTTCCGGGCTGCCGATTGATGTTCATTGTGGATCAGCTGTGCATCTTTCCAGGGAAAATAGAGCAGAGTCAGCAGAAAGGCCAGCGTAATCCCGAGAAGGATCAGGTTGACTCCCTGCTTTTCGCGGATCTCATCGAACGCCCGCAGGGAGTAGATCAGCAGGATCAATGCCGGGAACAGCGAAAACAGGCGAAAATAGTCACCAGCAAAGGCCCAGAATGCATAGCGGAAAAACGGGAAAACGGAGGCCAGGATGAAAATGCCCAGGAAAATACCAAAAGCTGCCCGCTGCCTGTTCGGAAGATGCAGGAAGACCTGCGGTGCCATCAGCAGGGGGAGGATGCCGATGTAGATCATCGGTGCTTCCATGTAATTGTACCAACCCTTGAAAAGGCTCCCGTTTCCGAGAATGTCGTTGGAAAAGAGCCGCAGGGCCAGGGTCTGGTAATACCGGGAAGTTTCCGTAAAGAAGACCGGCTTCGAGAGCAGGGTGCTGAAATATCCCGCGGTGCCGGCCACTCTCGGACTGTCGAGCATGGTCTGCAGTCCGGGTGCAAAACAGAACATGCTGATCATCAGTCCGATGATTGCCAGCCCCAGCATTTGGCCGGCTGTGACCACGAATTTGCGAAGGGTGGGTCTGTCGGAGGAGAAGTGGCGGAAAAGGAAGTAAATGATGAGGAAAAGTCCGAAAATAAAAAGGTCGAAAGGCCTGAGCATCCCGGTCAGGGCAATGGCCAGGGGGAACAGGTACCACGAACCGCGATGGTAAAGCTGCTCGAAGGCCAGCAACAGCAGGGTGAAGAACAGCATTTCGGTGGAGAAGATGGTCCATCCTCCGCCAATGATCATGAAGGAACAGAAACTGTAGGACAGGACTCCGGTAGCAAGGATCAGGGGATTCCGCGTCCAGTAGCGGAGAAAAAAATAGGCCGCTGCGGAAGTCAGCACCAGTTTGGTGAGTTCCAACCAGATGAAGGCGTACGCGATCGACCCCGCCGGCAGTAAGCATACCAGCAGGGAAAACGGATCGTTGATCGTGCTCGAAGTCAATTCCTGCCCCATTCCCTGGGCGAATGACCATCCCGGGAATCCGTCGGTACGTAAATAGGAGGAGACATGAAGAAAATGGGGGTACATCTGGTTCACGGAATCGCTCCCGATGTCTTTGAAAAGATAATAGAGGCGCCCGGATATGAAATCGTGGAACACGATGAGGATCATTATTCCCGCAAGCGCGAATGTGATCCAGATTCCGTATTTATCCAGAAAAGCAGGCAGGGAGGGCGAACGGGGCATGCCGGGTTTTTTCACGGTCGCAGCCCGTGTTCCCTGAACACTCTTTTCCCTCCCTTTGGGAGTCGTTTTCGGCTTCATGCTACTTGTTTTCACATTCCTTTTGATAAACCGGGTAGGCAGCCGTCCATCCAAGTTTCACCGCTTTCTGGAAGTCCTGGCATGCGAGATCCCGTTTCCTGGCGTTCAGGTAAACAAGCCCGCGGTTATAGTAGGCAATGGCGTACTCCGGATCACTTTTAATGGCAGCCGATAGGTCGCGGAGGGCGAGGTCGGCCTTTCCGGTACTGGCATAAGCGATGCCCCGGCTGGAGAGCGCCTGTGCGTAGTTGGGTTTGTACTGGATGGCTTTGTCCATGCATTCCATGGCTTCTTTGAATTGCCGGTTCTTGCCGTAAACATTGCCCAGGTTGAACCAGGTTTCGGGCATGTCGGGCTTCAGTTGCAGGGCCTGCCTGTAAAGGGCTATGGCATCAGCCAGCTTGCCGGCGGTTTCCATCCGC
>CAYVVG010000009.1:0-71154 GCA_964455285.1 uncultured Prolixibacteraceae bacterium | reverse complement strand
CCCGGTAAAGCGGGTTATACCACCCAGTTCGGTTTCTTCCCGAACCTGATGTACCGCATTTACTTTTAGTGAAGGGTGAAGGGTGAAGAGTGAAGAGTGGATGAATAATTAATACTTGTTAATGTGCTAATTATGAGGACAATAGGTTTTTCTTTGATGATGGGGCTGGTGACTGCCGGGTCCACTTTTTCGCAGACCATTCCGGTTGACAGCATGTACCTGGGGCAGACACCCCCGGACAACAATCCGGTGATCTTTCATCTTCCGGTCGCAGCGGGGTCATTTGCGGCGGAACGGATCGCCGTTTCCAACGACAACCGGGAGATTTACTATACCGGGATAAAGAATTATTACCCGACCCGCGGGGATACGATCAAATGCTACCGGTACACGGGTGACCGATGGACAGGTCCTTTCAACCTTTTTGATAATTTCCTTGCGCCGGCCCTGACGGTGAAAGGAGATTCGATGTTCTGCCAGGACAACAGCATGGTGTACCGTAGTTATTATTCGGTAAGAAATGATGCAGGCTGGAGCGCCCCGCGAAGGGTCCTCGCAGGGCTCAATTCGGCGCATTACCTGCAGCAGGCCCGGAATGGGAATTTTTTCATCTCTTCCATCGCGGCCGCAGGTTTGGGCGGCAACGACTGGTGCCGGGTCGTGATGAACGGTGCCGACACTGCAGCCGAATGCCTGGGTCTGCCGGTCAGCTCGGGAGCCGACAACCTCGACTTCTTCGTCGCCCGCGACGAATCTTTCATGATCCTGGCAAAGGGCGGACTGAAGGTCAGCTTCCACAAAGAGGATGGCACCTGGACCAACCCCAAAGACCTGGGACCGAAGATCAATTTCGGGGCCGGCATGTGGGGTCCCTTCGTCAGTGCCGACAACAAATACCTGTTTTACACCACCGGACTGAAACCCGATTATTCCGACACATACGTGTACTGGGTCCGGGTCGATCACCTGCTCGACAGCCTGAGATACACGAATTTCACACCCTATGTCAAAAATCCGGTTCCGGGGCAGGATGCGATGGTCGGCCGGTTGTTCCGTTATACACTTCCCGATAGCATCTTTGTCGATGATGACGGGAACCATACCCTTACCTGCACCGCCAAACTAAGCAACGGCACCCCGCTGCCCGGTTGGTTATCGTGGGATTCAACCACAGTCACCCTAACCGGTATTCCCGATATGATTCAGACGAACAATGTCCGGATCATCGCGACCGATCCGGCGGGGGCCTCGGTGAATGCCACATTCAGGATCACGGTGGCGGCAAACAATGCCATCGATTCAACAGGGGATCATGGGTTCAGGATATACCCCAACCCTGCCCGGAATAAACTGCATGTCATGCTGGATGACCCGGACGGGAAACCGTCGGGGGTCAGGATCTTCCGCATGGATGGGAGGGTGGTTCACGAGGTGATGTCAGGCAGTGAGGCGACCATTGATCTTTCCGGCATTCCCCGGGGGATCTATATCCTTGCGACAACGGTAAGGAATCAACCCGTGTACGAACGGCTGTGTGTCTACTGACCTCCGCTGTCAGGATCCCGCCCCGGCAAACGGCCACCGGGGTTTATACCCTGGTCGTTTCGACGCCTTCAGGGGCCCGGTTCAGGAGGATCGTAACCTCCGGGTATCCTTCCGGTTCCGGGTCATAAGGTGTATTTTATGGAAAATGAAATTATCCTTGCATCGGCAACATATTTATATTATATTGCGCCGTAGTAATTCCCGGAATGTTCATTCGGCAGATTAGCACCAGGTAATCCCGATTCCCGGGTTATTAAGTCAGGATGAAGACACTGGTCTTTTTTCTGGTCACTTTCTTGGGCTTACAGGCTGTGGCCCAGGTCGGCATCAATGCCGGAAATCTCACCCCTGCCCCCTCCTCGGGACTTGATATCAACTTTTCCGACAAAGGGGTTCTTATCCCGCGGATGACCCTCAACCAGCGGGATGCCATCGCCGCTCCCGCCGAAGGGCTGATCGTTTTCTGCACCAACTGCGGGCTGAACGGGATGGGGCGGCTCAGCATCTTCACGAACGGGAACTGGATGACCCTCAACTCCTGCAACCTGCCGGCCCCTGCCGAGGGAACCCATACCCTTGGAACCGGGCAGCTTACCTGGAACTGGACGGCGGTGACGGGCGCCACGGGCTACCGGTGGAATACGGTCAACAACTTTGACAATGCCAGCGACCTGGGAAATGTCACTTCCAGGACAGAATCCGTTACACAGTGCAACATCACCTATGCTCGTTACGTCTGGGCCTATTCGGGCTGCGGGGTCTCGCCGCCCGCCATGCTCCAGAAACTGGTTCCTTCGTCGGTTTGTACCTTTGTCTGCGGCAATCCGCTGGTGGATTCGAGGAACGGGAAATCCTACAACACGGTACAGGTCGGCAGCCAGTGCTGGATGGCCCAGAACCTGAATGTCGGGACCCGGATGACACCTCCGAACTGGATCCCTGTGCAGAACGGGGCGATCGAGAAATACTGTTTATACAACGATGAGTCTTTATGTGACATATACGGAGGACTGTACGCCTGGAATGAGGCCATGAACTATGCAATTTATCCTTATAGTCCCGGGATCTGCCCGGCCGGCTGGCGCCTCCCGGTTCAGAACGACTGGAATAATTTCGGAGGTAACGGGGGGATGATGAAAGAGACCGGCACCGCTCACTGGCAGAGCCCCAACACCGGGGCGACCAACTGGCTTGGATTCACCGGACTGGGAGGAGGTTATTATTATAGCGGTACATTTTATGAGTATATGCAAACCGGCAGGTTCTGGACGAGCAACGAATCGGGAAGCACTTATGCATGGTCATCATATCTTGTCTATAATAGCTCCGTTTTAAATCAAACCCCGTATAACAAGACAGCTTTTCTATCTGTGCGGTGCCTGAAAAATTAATGATATCGAAAGTATTGCTCCTGGCGGGTTTAGTCCTGCTGGTCGCCCGGACATCGGCCCAGGTGGCCATCAGCGCCGACGGACATCTCCCGGCCGCCGGGGCAGGACTGGATATTCATTTTACCGACCGCGGATTTCTGCCGCCCCGGCTGACCATTGACCAGCGCAATTCGATCGCCGCCCCGGCGGAAGGACTGATCGTTTACTGCACCGATTGCGGACCGGGCGGACTGGGCCGCCTGACTTTTTATTCCGGTGGCGTATGGCGCACGGTGACCCCCTGCACCGCAGAGGCCCCTTCGCCGGGCAACCCGGTGATCGCCGCCGGGCAGATCACCTGGAACTGGAGCGGACCGGCCGGTTCGTGGTACCGGTGGAACACGACCGACGATTTCGAGGGCGCCCAGGATATGGGTACCGCCACCAGCAAGACCGAAACCGGGACCCAATGTGGCCAGACCTATACCCGTTATGTGTGGTCCTGCACCGGTTGCGGGGTCTCCCCCCCGCTGAGCCTTTCCGCCCAGACGCCCCCTGCCTGCACCGCGCCCGCCGGAGGGAACCATACCGCCACATCGCAACAGATCACCTGGGTGTGGGACCCGGTACCCATGGCCACCGGCTACAAATGGAACACGACCAACAATTACGGCACCGCCACCGACATGGGAGCGTCCACTACGAAAACGGAGACCGGGCTGGCAGGTGGAACGCTATTTACGCGTTATGTGTGGGCCTATAACGCCTGTGGCTGGTCCGGGGTGACGGTCCTTGTCAAGACGACCGATCCCTGGGTGTGCGCCGGTAATTTTACCGATTCCCGCGACAACCAGGTCTATGCCATGGTGCTGATCGGTACCCAGTGCTGGATGGCTCAGAACCTGAACTACGGGACGCGGATCAACAGCAGCCAGCAGCAGCTCAACGAAGGGACCGTCCAGAAGTACTGTTACAGCGACAATGCCTCGAACTGCACGGTCTATGGCGGATTGTACAACTGGGGCGAACTGATGAACTATACCTCCTCCGGCAATGCCAACCCGAGCGGAAGGCAAGGCATCTGCCCCTCAGGCTGGCACGTTCCCTCGAATGCCGAATGGGAGCAGATGGTCACTCAGCTGGGAGGCGCCGATACCGCGGGAGGAGCGATGAAAGAGACGGGCACCTTGCACTGGACGGCCCCCAACACCGGTGCCACCAACACCAGCGGTTATACTGCCCTGCCGGGGGGGTATTATCCTGCTTCGGGCGGGTATGCCAACCTGGGCAACGCGGGCAGGTTCTGGAGCTCGACGGAATCTTCGACGCTCAATGCATGGTACCGGCAGGTTACCTATGACACGGGATCGGTGGCCTCAGTCGCCGATGCAAAATACTATAACCACCATTCAGCACGCTGCTGTAAAGATTAACATGGCAAGGCAGGGATAAAGAGATCGCATCATGAACCGGCAACCCATCGTCATCATTTCCTCTCCGCGTTTTGCCATCCTTTTGGCCATGCTCCTACGGGCCCTGTTCTCCTCTGCCCAGGTCATCATCAGCAACGACGGCAGCGCACCCGCGCCCTCCGCCGGCCTGGAGGTGAAATTCCCCGACAAAGGGGTCCTGATCCCCCGGATGACCTTCGAACAGCGGAACGCCATGACCAACCCCCCCGAAGGGCTGATCGTGTTCTGCACCAATTGCGGCCTCAGCGGTTCGGGGTCCCTTTGCATCCTGTCGAACGGCACCTGGACCACCCTGAACCCCTGCCTGACGCAGGCTCCGGCCGCCGGGAACCATGTCGTGGGCACAAACCAGATCGAGTGGAAATGGAACACGGTGGCCGGGGCCACCGGATACAAATGGAGCCCCGCAAATGTTTACGGCACGGCGGAAGATATGGGAACAGCCACCACCCGTACGGAAACCGGGACCGGGTGCGGGGCTACCTATGCGCGGTATGTGTGGACCTACGACAACTGCGGGATCTCCATGCCCGCGACGCTGGTCCAGTCGATCGCACCCCCCTGCACCCCCCCGTTGCCCGACGATTCCGTGTCCACCGCGGGCAGCATCACCTGGCACTGGCAGCCGGTCGCCGCTGCCGCCGGCTACAAATGGAACACGACCGACGATTACGGCACGGCAACCGACATGGGGCTTCAGACCTTCATAACCGAGACCAACCTGGCCTGCGGTACCCTATACACCCGGTATGTATGGGCCTACAACAACTGCAACATCTCCTCTTCCGCCACGCTCGTGCAATCCACCATGGAGGCGCCTGACATGCCTGCACCAGGTACGCCTGTGGCCACCTCGAACCAGGTAACCTGGAACTGGCTTGAGGTACCCGGTGCGACAAGTTACCGCTGGAATACAATTCCCGACTTTAACACTGCAACCGACCTCGGCGTTGCCACCTCGCACCTTGAGCCGGGCCTGACATGCAACACACCGTATTCCCGGTATGTGTGGTCCTGCAACAACTGCGGGCATTCCGATCCGGCGATCCTTACCGCCACAACCCTGGTGAATCCCCCCGCCCCTTCAACGGGCTACCAGTTCCCGCTGGTGGCGCAGATCACATGGATCTGGAACGCGGTCGGAGAAGCAACGGGATACCGCTGGAGCGCCACCGACGACTTCAGCACGGCGACCGACGTGGGTCCGGCGACCTCCCAGGTGGAGACAGGACTCGACTGCTTCACGGTCTACTACCGGTATATCTGGTCATACAATGCCTGCGGCCATTCCGGGTCCGTGACACTGGAGCAAAGGACCAACGGATTTCCTTTAGCCCCTGCACAGGGTAACCATGTTGCTTTATCGACGCAGGTTACGTGGAACTGGAATCCTTCGGAAGGCGCTACCGGGTACAAGTGGAATACGGCCAATGATTACAACACGGCACAGGACCTGGGGCCGGTTACCAGTAAAACTGATACGGGCCTGGCCTGCAACACGGGTTATACCCGGTACCTGTGGGCATACAGCAGTTGCGGAGGGTCCCCCGTATCGGTATTGACCCAGTCGACCCTGGCTGCCCCCGCTGCACCTGCGACAGGGACCCATGTGGCGGGCGAGACCCAGATCGCCTGGAACTGGTTGCCGGTGCCGGATGTCATCGGGTACAAGTGGAACACCACCGACGATTATGGATCGGCCACCGACATGGGAACCCTTACCACCAGGACCGACACGGGGCTGACCTGCAACACCCTCTACACCCGTTTTGTCTGGTCGTACAGCGCCTGCGATCATTCCGCCGCCGTCAGCCTGCAGCAGTCCACCACAGCTTGCTGGAACTGCGGGATGACGCTCACCGACGCCCGCGACAACCAACAGTACGGTACCGTCCTGATCGGAACCCAGTGCTGGATGGCGCAGAACCTGAACACCGGCGTGCGGGTGAACGCTTCCGTAACCCATACCAACAACAGTATGATCGAGAAGTACTGTTATTATGATTCCGATGCGAATTGCGATGTGTACGGCGGGTTATACCAGTGGGACGAAGCGATGAACTACACCGGGTCCAGCAATGCCAACCCGGGCGACAGGCAGGGGATCTGCCCGGCGGGATGGCATTTCGCATCCGATGCGGAATGGTGCCAGATGGAACTGTTCCTGGATGCGACCGTAAACTGCAGTGCTTACGGTCACCGGGGAACCGACGTCGGGGGAAAACTGAAAGAAGCGGGTTATGCCCACTGGGTTTCACCGAATGCAGGCGCGACCAATGCAAGCGGTTTCACGGGGCTTCCCGGCGGCGAACTCATCAACAACTCCCTCTTTTTCAACCTGCATTCCTACGCCTATTTCTGGACGACGACGGAATCCAACTCAACCTCCGGCATCTACCGCGGTCTCGAGACCAATGCTGCCACCGATGACCGGATGTCGAACGGGAAAAACTACGGGATGTCCATCAGGTGTGTAAAAAACTGACCGGTTTCATTCATGGGTTACTCCTTTACGCGCAACCATTTGTTTATCTGTTCCCCATACCCGTCCAACCCTTTCAGTGGCTTGGTCTGAAGAATATTATATTGCCGGATATAACCCCTGATCTCCGTGGAGGTGTCGGCCTGCTCCGGTCTCAGGTTGTCGGAAATGGCGTACCGGCGGATGAATTCGCGCACGAAGGCCGGATCGTCAAAAATACCCGGGATCCCCTGGGTCATCTCGAATTTTTCCAGGGGCTCATAAAAAACGTAGCCGTCGAAGATGTAATCGAATGTTACGGAGGCATAAGCCCTTCCCCCGAAGTTGTACATGTCGAACGGGGTAGCGCCGAACGGGGTTCCCTTCAGGTCAAATCCCACTTGTTTGTTCCCGTTCACCTGCATGGCCGCATCCCATTTTCCCCGGGCGATCAGGTTGCCCCCGTTGCTCAGCCCGTGAATGCTGATCCCCTTGGTTTGGAGCGGGTATGTTTTATAGATCATTTCGGCCGTACTGTAGATGAAAGGTTTGGTTGGAAGCGGAAGATAAGCCGGAATCCGGGTATATCCGTGATAGGTGTTCATGATCACCAACGCTTTCACTTTCTTTTTGTTCTGCCGTTTTGACCGCTCGTAAGCCAGGATGAAATGTTCACCCATGACCTGGTTCCGGTCAATGACCGGCGGGGCTCCCTGCGGCTCCATCATCTCCATGAGCATCCGGTATTGCCCCGCACACTCTACCGAATCCCACGAGAAAAGGAGGTCGAGCGGGAAAAGGCTGATCTTGTCTTCGGCCGGCCTTCCCTGGTTGGTCAGGTAAATCGTCTTGATGAGGAAGAAATAGTTGGGATTCGGCCAAAGAGGGAACATATCGAGATCTTTGAATATTTTCGTGATCTCCCGGTCCACCTCCGTGTCGGCAAGTCCCTTCCGCATCAGCAGCGCATTGATCCGGTCGCCGGCATTCACGACGCCGACTTCCGTGTACACATTCCCTGTGAAGGAAGGATCGCTGATCACCTCCGCGATCATCCGGTATTGCGTCATCTCGGGGTGGTACCGCTCGCTCAGGATGACGATGTCTTTTTCCTGTAACGATTTCAGGATATATTCCGAAGGAGTGTGGAATGCGTTCTGCCGGAGGAATTCGGTAAAAATCCGAATGCTGTCGCCGGGAAACGGCTGCTGGCCGGCTGCCGTAAGCATCGCTATGACTGTCAGGGTAAGTACAAGAGTGGTTTTTTTCATGTCCGTCAGATACCGGGTAAAGGTAATCAAATAACCGGCAGTGGATGACCGCAACTGGTTCCGCGTCTCCGCTCAACCGGTTTCTTCATATCCGGAAATTTCATACTTTTATCGCAGAAAGTTTTATCCTCCTTCTTTTATACTATCTCCGTATGATCAGATCATCCCTGAAACCCTTATCCCTGGCCCTGCTTGCCGGTATTATGACGCTCACCACCGCACTCCCGGCCCGGGCGCAACAGATCAATTACAACGACCCGCTGAGAGACTACGCCCCTGCCTATCTCTTCCACCGGGCCCCCTCTTCCGGCGACCTGCCCCTGTCGTCGGTGATCACGGTCGGTAATTTCGATAACTTCAACCTGGGGGTCGATTTCGGCGAGAGCAACATCGCCGCCAACCCGCTGAATCCGCCGCAGCATTTTACCGCTTACAACATCAACACGGCCCATCACACGGAAAACGGGATCGACTGGGCCGATGCGGTCCCGTCGTTCGGCACCACCATGCAGGGCGACCCGGTGGTGGCTTACGACAGTCTCGGAAACCTCTTCTATCAAAACATGTACGGCTCCATCTCCGGGGTGAAGGTGATCAAATCGACCGACAACGGCGCCACCTGGACCCCCGCGGTCACGGGCGTGCTGGGGGTCGACAAGAACTGGATGGCCTGCGACCAGACAAACGGTCCGTATGCCAACTATGTGTATACGACCATGACCGCCAGCTCGGGGGGCAACTTCGCCCGGAGCACCGACCATGGCGTCACCTGGAACACCACCTGGAACGCCTCCACCCAGAGCCTCCCGGGAATGATGGTGTGTGTGGGACCCAACGGGGCCGTGCAGGGAAAATCGGTCTATGTCGTCACCAACAGCAACAGTTCCTTCGCCTCCACCTATACCTTCTATCGGTCGCTCGACGGGGGCTCCACCTTCACCCAGATGTCGGCACAGAATTTTTCCAACTATGTCGGAACCAACGTAGGCGGCCGTAACTCGGTCCAGAACATGCGCACCCGGCCTTACCCGATGATCGCCGCCGACAACAGCTACGGAACCAACCGGGGCAGGCTCTATTGCGTGTACGCATCCAACGACCCCCCCGGCAACGGCAACAAACCCGATATCTGGTGCCGGTGGTCCGACGACGGTGGAACCACATGGGCGACAGCCGTAAGGGTCAACGACGATGCCAACCCGACCACCCATCACCAGTGGCATCCGGGCATCTGGTGCGACAAGCAGACAGGCCGCCTGTACGCCATGTGGATGGACACCCGCGATTGCCCCACCAACGACAGCGCCCTGATCTACGCTTCCTATTCGGATAACGGCGGAACGACCTGGGTGGCAAACCAGGCCATCTCGAACCAGAAAATGAAGATCGACTGCCCGACCTGCGGCGGGGGAGGCACTCCCCGGTACCAGGGCGACTATAACGGCATTGTTTCCAACAAGAAGGTGGCCATGGCCGGTTGGACCGATTTCCGCCAGGGAAGCTTTATGAGCGCCACAGCCTACTTTCCCGATTTCGCCATGGCCATCAGCCATGCCTCCGATACACTTTACATTACCAACGACAGCACCGACTTCACCCTCAGCGTTCCCTCTGTCAAACTGTATTCCGATACAGTGGTCCTTTCGGCACAGATCACCCCGGCACCCACCACCGGGAGCCTGACCATCAGTTTTCCGCAGGGCAACAAGATCACCGCCTTCCCGGGATCAAAACCCGTCCGTATAAAACTCACAGGAAACGTTCCCCAGCAGCTTTACTCGATCACTTTTTATGCCAAAGGCCCCAACGGGACACCGGCCCACATGAGGGCCGGCACCCTCCGGGTGATGATCGGTCAATCAATGGTAGTGGGTGTCTCCGCCAATCCGACCTCGGTCTGCCCCGGGGGCACGACCCAACTCCAGGCCTCTGCGGCTGGCGGCACCGGTCCGTATACCTATGCCTGGTCCTCCAACCCCGCGGGATTCACCTCAACCCTTGCCAACCCGGTGGCATACCCCACCGCCGATACCCGGTACATATGCACCGTGAACGACAATGCAGCCCACATGGCCAAAGACAGTGTGCTGGTGACCATGGCAGCTGCACCCGTTTCCCCGGGAGCCATTGCCGGCCCGGCAACGACCTGCTCGGGATCGAACGAATATTATAGCATCCTGCCCGTCACCGGGGCGATCTCCTATACATGGTCGGTACCTCCCGGCGCCACCATTCTCTCCGGCCAGTCTTCATCCGCCATCACAGTCCAATGGGGAGGTACCTCAGGTAATGTGCAGGTGGTGGCCGTGAATAATTGCGGTACCAGCCCGTCGAGCCAGCTGGCCGTAACCGTTACTCCCATGCCGAACACACCGGGTCCCATCACGGGTCCGACCGCCGTTTGCACCGGGGCCACCGCCTACTTCAGCGTACCCGGCACCCCGGGCGAGACATACACATGGACAGTTCCCTCCGACGCTACGATCCAGACGGGGCAAGGCACCGATTCCATCACCGTGCTGTGGGGAATGAGCGCCGGTTTCGTCAGCGTTACCGCCGGCATTGGAACCTGCCTGAGCCTGCCCAACTCCCTGGGGGTGAATACCGAAGTGCTTCCCTATCCGGCCCAGCCGGTCAACGGTCCCGACACCCTCTGCCAGGGCACCTCCGGTCACGTTTTTTCGATCGAACCGATCCTCAATGCAACCACCTACACGTGGACATTGCCGGTGGGAGCTACGATAACGGCCGGACAGGGCACCAGTGCCATCACCGTCGATTTTGGTTCCTCATCCGTTTCGGGTTCGGTTACAGCCGCGGGCAACAACCTGTGCGGCACCGGCCCGGCCGGGTCGAAGGAGGTTGTCGTCCTGGTTTGCACAGGTACCGGAGAGAATCGCCTGCAACCCAGGATCCGGCTCTTCCCAAATCCAACACAGGGCATCCTGAATATTGTCAGCGAAGGGAACGACCGGTCGCTGATCATCCGCCTAAGCGATGTGAGCGGACATGCCGTCCTTGAGAAAGTAATTGGTAACACGACCCCCGGGGCTATCCATGTCCTTGATGTCAGCAACTTTGCACGGGGAATGTACCTCATCCGGGTTCAGGGAGAATCAGGGGTGTTTACAGGAAAAGTAACGGTGGATTGATGTTAAAATTCTCCTACTATGCGTCAGTCATTGACCCTTTCCGAAGCATTCAGCAGCACCCTTGACCCCCTGGCTGGCGACGGAATCCTGCTGGTGGCCGGCGACCTGCCCAACCCGATGACCATCGGTTGGGCCACCTTCGGCCATATCTGGAACCGCCCCGTGCTGACGGTCATGGTCCGCCCCGTCCGCTACACTTATGAAAAGATGGAAGCCGTGACCGATTTCTCCGTCTGCGTGCTGCCCGAACATCTGAAAACTGCCCTCGATCTCTGCGGGACCCGCTCGGGACGGGATATCGACAAACTGGCGGCAGCCGGGCTCCATGCCGAAAAGTGCAAGTCAGCCAATGCCTTCTTCCTGGCCGAATCGATCCTGCACTTTGAATGCCGGATCATCCATAAGCACTTGCTCGATCCTTCCGCCCTGAACCCCGCCATTCTTAAACGATATTACCCTAAAAATGATTTTCACATGGTTTACTACGGGGAAATTCTGGGGATCTACGGGGTAACAGGGTGAGAAGGTAACACGGCGTCAAAGCACCCTATCCATAATATCCATCCTTTCTCAATCCCTCAATCTTCAATCCCTCAATCTCCAATCGTAAATCATGCTGACCGTCTTCATCCTGTACCTGGCCCTGACCCTCTTCATCGCCTGGTGGTACTCGCGGGGCGAAAAAACCAGCGCCGATTTCATCCTGGGCAATAAACGGTTTTCAGGCCCCGCCCTTGCCTTGTCGGAGAGGGCGACCGGTGAATCGGCGTGGCTGCTGCTGGGTCTTACAGGGCATGCTTATGCCGACGGCCTCAGCACCATCTGGGTTGCCCTGGGTTGTGTCCTCGGCATCCTGTTCATCTGGCTGGTGATGGCAGGAAGGTTGAGAAGCGAAACAGAGAAAACCGGGGCTATGACTGTCTCCAGCCTTCTGGCAAGGAAATTTCCCGGGGCTGAAAAACCGATAGGAATGCTTTCGGCGGCCATTGTCGTTTTTTTCTTTCTTTTTTACATCGCGGCCCAATTCAGCGGGGCGGGCAAGGTGCTCAACAAGACTTTCGGTCTCGATCCGTTCTGGGGGGTGGTGATCGGCTCGGTAGTGGTGACCGTTTACTGCGTGATGGGCGGCTTCATCGCCGTGGTGGTGACCGACATTTTCCAGGCGATCCTGATGATCTTCACGCTCATAGCCTTTCCGGTGATCGCCCTTTTCGTTGCCTCGGCGAACGACGTCGAAATCGTCGCATCCCTCCAGTCGGCCGGAAGCGAATACCTTTCGCTCACTCACGGCAAAACAGGGTCTGCGGCAGTAATCCTGATACTGAGCGGATTGAGCTGGATGCTGGGCTATACGGGCCAGCCGCAGTTGCTGACGCGGATGATGGCCATCCGCAATAAAAAAGATGTCCGGAATGCCCAATGGGTGGCTTCGGTTTGGACACTCCTGGCCTATGCAGGTGCCATCCTGATCGGGATATTTGGCTTCGCTTTTGTGAAAGCCGGCTTGCTGGGGGCAGATGCAGCCCGGTTATCGGAGGATGCAGAAAAAATACTGCCGGTCATGGTCGTGACCCTGGTCAACCCGATCCTCGCCGGAATCCTGCTCTCCGGAGTGATCTCCGCAATGATGTCGACTGCATCGTCGGAAGTGACCGTATCCTCTGCCTCCATCACCGAAGACCTTTACGGAAATGCGGTTAAGAAGAGATCCTCTCCCAAACAACTGCTCTATCTGAATCAGGGGATGACCCTGGCGGTCAGCGTGGTGGCTATCCTGCTGGCCCTTACGATGCAGGATACCGTGTACAGCCTGGTCTCCTATGCCTGGTCGGGTATCGGATCCTCCTTCGGCCCGGCACTGCTGCTGTTGCTATTCTGGAAACGATTTTCCCGCGCCGGGGTGTTCGCCTCGCTCATAGCCGGCACCCTCTCGACGGTGGTATGGAAGAACTTCTTCGAGGCATCCACCGGTGTGTCGGAGAGGCTGGCCAGCTTCGTGTTCGCATTCGCCATGGCGGTGATCTTCTCCTTGATTCTTCCGGAAAACCGGTTGGTCAGAAGTCAAAAATAACCGCAAAGACGCAGAGACGGAAAGAACAATGAAATGGTTGATAATTTTCTGCGTCTCCGCGTCTCCGCGGTCATTGATCTGATCATGGCTTATGCGTCGACCCTTTCGTCGAAATACCCTGATCTAACGGGTTGTTTCTATTTTGTTCCTCTCTTGTACATCATGTACCAGACGGGCTGATAATAGTCCGGATCGTCTTTCGAGATCAGCCGGGATGCTTCGTCGGGTGATTTGACAAAGGGCAGCAGCACGTCACCCCCCGGCTGCCAGTTGGCGGGGGTCATCACCTCCTGTTTGTCGGCGGTCTGCAGGGCGATCAGCGTCCGCTGGATCTCCCCGGTGTTCCGGCCGATATTCATCGGGTAATAGAACATGGCCCGGATCTTGTCCTTCGGGTCAACGATAAAAACACCCCTGACCGCCCGGGTCGAGCTGGTGCTCGGATGGATCATGCCATAGGCCCTCGAGATGACCAGGTTCTCGTCGGAAACGAGCGGGAAACCGATCGTGGAAGGTTCACGGTCAGAAAGCCGGATCGACTCCATGCTTTTTTTCCATTCACGATGGGTGGCCAGCGGGTCAACTGAAACAACTACCAGCCTGGTCTTGAATTTCTCAAAATCCTTCTGGGCTTCGGCAAGTTCAAGGATCTCGGAAGTACATACCGGGGTAAAATCGGCCGGGTGGCTGAAAAGGATCTTCCAGCTGCCCGAATAATCCCCCGGGAAATTTACAGGACCTTCGGTTGATTCTGCCGAAAACGACGGAGCATCTTCCCCCAGCATGGGAAATCCCGCCGTCTTGCTCTCCTGCGCCCATGTCGGAATGGCGGCAGATATCAATAAAATGGCAACGACAATGTATTTTTTCATGGTTTCGAATGTTAATTTGAATGGATACTGTTTGGTTTGAATGGATAATGATTAAGCCATCGTTGGATTCAACGTCAATCGATGAATTTGTTAGGACATTAATTCAGACTAAATAAATGCAAAGATAAGGGAAAAATTATAGAAGTGTAAAAATTTTTATTGACCCCGTTCAGTTACCGCAGCGCGTAAGGATCAGGAGGAGGGTGACGCCGACCATGGCTGATCGCCCCGGATGATAAGGAGCCTGCACCTTCCCCCGGAGCTGTCCGGACAACCGGTCCCGGTATCGCTATTATTTCTATCTTCACGGGAAAATACCAGATCCCTTGTCTATGAACCGTCTTCTTTCTCTTTGCCTGTTGCCCGGATTACTGGCGGTTGTTGCCTGTGATTCCAATCCAAACCACGAATGGAAATACGCCCGGTCAGGGTATGTGGAATCAGGAACTCCGGCCGCCGTCATGCTGACCTGCTACAGCACCACGCTCTGTGCCAACGGGACCGACCGAACACCGGTACGGATCGCCCTGGCCGACAGCCTTGGGAGGCAGATCGCCCATGCCGGCGACTCAGTCATGATCTACCTTTCCGGCGGCGGGAAGGTAACAGACCCCGATGGCGCTGCCCTGTCGATGAAACAGGACACATCGGGAGCGGATTATTATCCCTGCCGTCTCGAAAACGGTGTATGCCGGCTGCAGTACATCACCGGTGTGAAACCCGGCACCGTGAAAATAGAAGCCCGCTCGGGGAGATGCTGGCCCGGATCGCACGAGATCCATCTGCTGCCGGCCGGGTTCCCGATGAGAACTCCCACCGCGGATCAACTGAAGCCGACCGCGAAACCCGTCGACAGTATGATCGGCGCCGATATTTCCTGGCTCCCCGAAGTCGAGGCACGCGGCACGGTATTTTACGAGAATGGGAAGAAGACCGACGCCCTGGCTTTGTTGAAGAGTCACGGGTTCAACTATATCCGGCTGAGGATATTCGTCAACCCGGAAAACGACAAAGGATATTCACCCGGGAAAGGGTATTGCGATCTCGCCCACACGATGGTCATGGCCCGGAGGATCAGCGATGCAGGAATGAAGTTGCTGCTCGACTTCCATTACAGCGATTACTGGGCCGACCCCCAGCAGCAGTTTAAACCCGCGGCCTGGTCGGCACTCCCGTTTGAAGTGCTGAAAGACTCGGTAAGGTCCTACACGACACGGGTCCTGCGGGCATTGAAAGCACAGGGCACCCCGGCGTCGATGGTGCAGGTCGGAAATGAGATAAACCACGGACTTCTCTGGCCCGAAGGTCATATCAGCCGGCCCGACCAGCTTGCCGGACTGCTGAGGGCGGGGGCGGAAGGCGTGACGGCAGCCGACCCGGTCATCCCGGTGATGATGCACATCGCCTTGGGCGGACAGCACGACGAATCGGTTTTCTGGCTCGACAACATGATCGCCCGCGAAGTCAGGTTTGATGTCATCGGATTATCGTATTATCCGCGCTGGCATGGCACACTCGACGACCTTGACCGGAATGTGAAGGCCCTGGCCGAGCGATACGGAAAACCCGTCAATATCGTCGAGTACTCCGATTTTAAGCCGGAGGTGACCGCCATCGGGTTTGAAGCCCCCGGCCGCCTCGGACGGGGGAGTTGTATATGGGAACCGCTTAACCATCGCAGCGGCCTCTTCGACCGGGACGGTCATTCAACACGCCTCATCCAGGTATATGATTCTCTGTCTGGAAAATATCTGAAGATGAACTAATCATCTGTTAATCAGCGGTTCATCGATTTTCTTTTTTCACCAGGGCCCGCTTCTCACCCGTCACTTTTTACCATTTATTGTTTTTTGGCACGTTGATTGTAACGGACAGGGCATTGGCGCCATCCAATACCCTGAAATGAACAAAGTCAATCACCGTTAACATCAACCGCCATGAAAAAGATAATGATTGCCCTGGCTTTCCTGGTGATGGCGAATCTCGCCGCCGACGCTCACCGGATCTACCATAATGTCCCCGGACGGATTTCGATCCAGAGGTTTTATGATGAACTTTCCCCTTACGGAGAATGGATCAACACGCCCGATTACGGCTATGTTTGGCGTCCCTTCTCCGACGGGATGAACGAAGACTTCCGCCCTTATTCCACCGGAGGGAACTGGGCCTATACCGGACTGGGATGGACCTGGGTTTCCGATTATCCCTGGGGCTGGGCCACTTTCCATTACGGTCGCTGGTACTTCGACGATTACCTGGGCTGGATGTGGGTACCCGGTTATGAATGGGCTCCCGCGTGGGTCACCTGGGGTTCATACAACGATTACTGGGCCTGGGCCCCGATGGCTCCCGGAGTTTCGATCAACCTTGCCGTAAACGCATATCCTCCCGATTTCTGGTGGGTCTTCGTTCCCCGCCGCCACTTCTGCGACCACAACTGGCACGCTCACATCTGGCATCACCACGACCACCCGGTCATCGTCAATCACATTACGATCATCAACGATACCCGGTATGACCGCCGCAGCGGCCATGATAACGGCAACGGGAACTGGTACCACGGACCCCGTGTGAAGGAGGTTGAAAGATACAGCACCACCCGGGTTCACACGAGGGAGATACTCGATACGGAAAGACCGGGAACCCGTCTCGCTGGTCGCGATCGCGTCGAGGTCTATCGTCCGGAAGTTTCCAGGGAATCAAAGGATACCCGCCCCACCCGGTTCCGCAGCACGGAAGAGGTCCGCAAAGAGTCTGCAACGACCCGGACGACCCGTACGGAAACTAAGACCCGGCAGGGAGAAAACGGGAAGGTGGACCGGACGACCCGCACTGCTCCGCCGGCCGTGCAGGGAACCAATCCCGAACCGGCAACCCGTACGCGCATCGAACGTACAACCCGTTCCAGGCCTCCCGTCGAGGTACGGGAACGCACTGAACGCAAACGTACCGAACCGGTCATGCGCTCAGGCGACAGCAAAACGGAACGTAAGACTACCACCCCGACGGAGATTCGTTCCCGCAACAGCGAACAGAATTCCCCGGCATCCGGCGGAAGAACCACGAAAAAAGAGGAAAAACAGGCTCCCAAGCGCGCTTCCCGCAGCGGGCAGGGCGACCGGTAACCAGGCCCGAAACCGGTATTCAAACGGTATCAATTGCTCCCGCCGCATTCGGATGAACCGGCGGGAGCTTTTTTTTCCCCTAACAATCAATCAACGGCTTCCGGGAAATCTTAGAATTTATGGATAAAACGGAAGAATATGTTAAGGGTTCATTGTGCTTAGGCCATTGATAATGAGGCAAATTGTTAATAATTCGCCGGATTCGTATGAAAAATCCTGTTATCTTTGCACCCTCAATTCGGGAGGGATTACAAAGACCTGACAAGTGTCTCCAACCACAAGACATACCGGCCTTGTATTTTTATTTGCTATCCTGCCTGTTGCCTTATCGGCACAGGTAACAGGGTCGGCCAATGCCATGGCCACCATTGTCAACCCGATCTCCATCACCAAGTCGATCGATCTGGACTTCGGGAATGTGGCCGCAGGGTCTAACCCGGGTACCGTGGTGCTCACGCCCGACGGCACCCGCACCCAAAATGGGGGCGTCAACCTTCCCGGGGCACCGGGTTCCGTCACGTCGGCGCAGTTCCTGGTGGCGGGCGTCCCTAATGTCACTTACGCCATCACATTGCCCACCGACCCGCTGCCGGTCAACTGCGGATCGGAGATCATGACCGTGAACCTTTTTTCGAGCGATCCGCCCGCTGTCGGGAACCTCGGACCGACCGGCACGCAGGAATTGCGGGTGGGTGCCACCCTGAATGTGGCCGCCCTTCAGCCCACCGGCCTGTACTCCTCACCGGCACCCTTTACCGTGACAGTCAATTACAACTGAATGGACAGGAATCCCGCGGGGCACAATGATCTGTTCGTCCTGTCCCGATCTCCCGCATCCATTGCGCAGGTGCTGCTGCACCGGTAGCGGGAAAAACCCCGCGCCAGCCTGAGGCAGGCAAGGAAAATTTGGTTATTTTTACCGGCTGAACGGCTGCGGATAAACCAGCCTGCTCAGATCTGCCATGAAGATTTCCGTATTTGGTGCAAGCGGCAGGACAGGAATCCTGATCGTTTTCCAGGCGCTAAAAGAGGGCCACCAGGTAACGGCCTATGCACGCCGGGCTTCCGGAGTGACCATTCAACACCGGAATCTCCGGGTGATCGAGGGCGAGATCATGGATTTTGTGAAGGTCAAAGAGGCGGTAGAAGGGTCCGACGCGGTGCTCTGTGCTCTGGGAATGGACCGGAACAAGCCCGGTACCATGCTCTCCGACGGAACGCATACGATTATCCGGGCGATGGAAGCCACCGGGGTAAGACGGCTCATCTGTATGTCATCAGCCGGGATCCTGGGCAATGATGCCGGATTCTGGTTCGGCAGGATCATCATCCCGCTATTCCTCCGGCATGTTTTTGCTGATAAACGGAGGCAGGCCGGGGTGATCCGGAACAGCAACCTCGACTGGGTGATCGTTCGTCCGGTAGGGCTGACCGATTCTCCGAAGACGGGAACCTACAAGATCCATCCCGGCAATCCGACTTCGAAGACCGTTCCGCGGGCCGACGTTGCCGACTTCATGTTGAAACTGGCTGCCACCGACAAATATGACCGGACCCTCCCGGCGATCTCGAGCCACTGATATCCCCATGTTTCCTCACCCATTTCAACGAACCTCTTATGGATCTTTCATTCCGTAATGATTTCCTGGCAAAATGGCCGGCCTATTTCGGCGACAGCGAATTGCCGATAACATTCTTTTATACCGATGATCCGGGAAATGTCCCGCTGGCGAACCTGCCGGCCGGCCGGAGTTGCATCGTCTGCGAACTGGCACTTGTGCGGAAAGGACGGTCACTGGCCTGGCACACGGGGTCAATCGGCTGCGCCGGCGCCCGGCGTTACCTGGGTTTCTCGGACAAGATCCGGCCCAATTTCGAATATTTTCTTTCGTACGGGATCGATGGAGAGATGGAAGGGGAGAGGTACATCAAAACCCCGGAAATGGTCAGGGATGTCATGGAAAACATGCGCTGCATTCCTGCGAAAGGAAGGTATATCGTTTTCAAACGGTTTGATCAGATAACACCCGGGGATGAACCGGTCGCGGTATGTTTCTTCGCCAAACCCGATGTGCTGGCCGGACTTTTTACCCTCGCCAATTATGATTGTCCTTCGGGCGACGCGGTGATAGCACCCTTCGGTTCCGGTTGCGGTACCATTGTCTATCAAGCGTTGAAGCAAGCCGAAAGCGAAGACCCGAAAGCCATCCTGGGAATGTTCGACGCTTCGGCAAGGCCCTGCGTGCCGCAGGATCGGCTTACCTTTACCGTTCCCATGAAAAAATTCAGGACGATGGTCGGGAACATGGATGAGAGTTTCCTGATCACTGAAACCTGGCGGACCATGAAGAAACGGATCCAGGGATAACCTGCCTACCCGGGAAACCGGCTGTCGCAAAGCCGGAACAACTCCTCCACCCGGTCATGCTGCTCCATGAAGGCACACCTGACCCGCGAAAGATGTTCATAATATTCGCCGGTCACTCCCGCCAGTTCGGCTGAGAGCGCCAGGTAAAGCGGCGTTTCGGCTCCCTCTTCAGGGGTTTCCGAGCCGCCAAAGCCAAAAGAATTGCTCAACTTGGAGTTCACGTCGCCCGGATGACAGGCGTTTACCGTAATTCCCTGAGGCCGGAACCGCCGGGCGAATGCGGCCGTGAGCATCCGGTCGGCCTGCTTGGCCTGCCGGTAGGCCGCATCGTTGTCGTATCGCCTGTTCACGAATTCGGGATCCTGCAGGTCCATACCTCCGGCCCAGTAGCTTGCCACATTCACGATGCGCGCGTCTTGCACCTTTTCCATGAAGGGCCTGAAGGAGCGGATCATCCAAAAATAGCCCAGGACATTGGTCGCCCATTGCACTTCAATCCCTTCGTCGGTTTCCGACCGTTTCCGGGGTCCGGTGGCGGCATTGTTTATCAACAGGTGAAGCGGGCGGTTCCAACGGCGGGCGAATGCCGCGATATCCCTGTGCAGGCCGAGGTCGACAGTCTCCACATCTATTTCGCCAGAGGATGTCATGGCAACGATTTCCCGTCGTGCATCCTCCAGGCGAATCGGGTCCCGGCCAACGAGGGTTACCCGCCATCCGCCGGCCCGGGCGATGCCGGCCGCGATGGCTTTTCCGATGGCGCCATACGCTCCGGTAACGATGGCTTCCCGGATCCTGATCCCGTTATCCATGCAATTATCTTTTAAGGTGTGGATCACCCAATAATTCAGCCACGGCCTCGGCGATGCCCGTGGCATCGAAACCGCATTCCCGGTGCAGTTCCTCCACCTTGCCCTGCTGGATGTACCGGTCGGGGATGCCCAGCCGCCTGACATTCGACGAATATCCGTGATCGGACATGAATTCGAGTACAGCCGAGCCCATTCCTCCTGCCACAGCGCCGTCTTCGACCGTGACGATCCGGCTGAATCGGCGGAATACTTCATGGAGGAGCGGTTCGTCGATGGGCTTCAGGAAACGAAGATCGTAATGAGCCGCTTCAATGCCCGATCCCGACAACCGGTTGCAGGCTTCCAGTGCATAATTGCCCACATGACCGAGAGTCAGGATCGCAGCATCCCGGCCGTCACGGATCATCCTTCCCCGGCCCGGTTCCAGCGCTTTCATGGGGGTCCTCCATACAGGCATCACACCACGGCCTTTGGGATACCGGATGGCAAAGGGTCCGGCTCCGTCGAGTTGCGCAGTGAACATCATGTTCCGCATCTCTTCTTCGTTCATGGGCGAGGCAATGACAAGGCCCGGGATGCAGCGAAGGGAGGCCAGGTCAAAGGCGCCATGGTGCGTGGCGCCATCTTCCCCGACAAGGCCGCCCCGGTCGAGGCAAAACACCACGTGCAGGTTCTGGAGCGCCACGTCATGGATCATCTGGTCGTATCCGCGCTGCATGAAGGTGGAGTAAATGTTGCAGAAGGGGATCAGTCCTGAGGCAGCCAGGCCCGCACTGAAAGTGACGGCATGCTGTTCGGCGATCCCGACATCGAAGGTTCTCTCAGGCATCCGGGCCATCATCAGGTTCAGCGAACACCCCGTGGCCATGGCCGGTGTAATGCCCACGATCTTCGGATTCCGTTCAGCCAGTTCGAGGATGGTCTGCCCGAAAACAGTCTGGTATTTGGGTGCCTGCCCGTGGCATTTGTCCTCCTTGATGGCGCCGGTTTTACTGTCGAAAACTCCGGGTGCATGATACACGGTCTGGTCTTTTTCGGCCTTTGCAAAACCTTTTCCCTTTACCGTATGAACATGAAGCAGTTTCGGCCCCTTGATCCCTTTCATGTCGGTGAGGAGTTTCACCATGCGCACGACATCGTTGCCGTCGACAGGACCGAAATACCGGAGATTGAACGCCTCAAACAGGTTCCCGCTCCTGAGCAGGGTGGTCTTGACGGCATTTCCGAATTGTTTGACGATGGCCCGCGTGTTCCTGCCGTACTGTGTTCCTCCTCCCAGGGCCAGCCAAACTTTGTCACGGAATTTGTTATACGTCCGGGAGGTGACGATGTCGGCCAGGTAATCTTTCATGGCCCCGACATTCTTGTCTATCGCAATCTGGTTGTCATTCAGGATCACCAGGATGTTGGCCGTGGATACCCCGGCATTGTTGAGTGCTTCCATGGCCATACCGCCGGTCATCGCTCCATCGCCGATAACGGCAACATGATGCCGCCCTGTCTCACCGTTGAGTTGGGCGGCAACCGCCATTCCCAGGGCAGCGGAGATGGAGGTGGAGGAGTGGCCTACGCCAAACGCATCATATTTGCTTTCCGACATTTTCGGGAAGCCGCTGATCCCTCCATATGTCCGGATGGATTTAAAAGTATCCTTCCGGCCTGTCAGGATTTTATGGGCATACGCCTGGTGACCGACGTCCCAGATCACCTTGTCGAAAGGTGTATCATACACATAATGAAGGGCCACTGCCAGTTCGACGGCCCCCAGGCTGGCTCCCAGATGGCCGGGATTCACCGCCATGACTTCGATGATGAATCGTCGGATATCGTCACAAAGACCCGGCAGCTCGTCGGGCTTCAGTTTCCGAAGGTCATCGGGCGAGTTGATGCGGGAAAGCAGGGGTAGTGACTGGGGGGTCATTGCAGGAATAGGTTATAACAGGCCAAGTTCCAGGAGTGCCGATTCGGACAGCATGTCTTTATCCCAGGGAGGATCAAAGGTAAGCTCAACGGTGACCTTACCGGCGCCCGCCACAGATTCCACCGCTTCCTTTACCTGCGAAGGCATGTCCTCCGCCACCGGGCAATTGGGCGTGGTCAGTGTCATCAGGATGGAAACATCGTTGGAGGGCCCGCTGATCGTCAGGTTGTAGATCAATCCCAGATCGTATATGTTTACCGGGATTTCGGGATCATATACCGAACGGAGTGCGGCGATCACACTGGCTTCGAATGGGGACTGGTTGGTCTGGGCTGACGATTCCATGTTTTTTTTGCAAAGATAAGGGGAAAGTAGTTATCGTTTCCCGGACCTTCACTCCGCAAAAATTACCTGATTTTATTTAGAATCAAATTAAATAAAAAACTATTTTTGCTCAGGATTAATGATTTATGTTTTCTGTCTTATTATAACTGAATCGTATGAAGAAGAAAATTGGAATCTTGGGATCGGGAGTGGTTGCACAGGTCCTTGGAAACGGATTCCTTAATAAGGGATATCCTGTCATGCTGGGGACGCGCGATCCTTCGAAACTGGAAGAATGGCGGGTAACCGGCAGGGGCCGGGTAGGCACATTTGCCGAAACGGGCCGTTACGGCGATCTGATCGTTCTCGCGGCCAAGGGAACGGTCGCTCTTTCGGTGCTGCGGATGGCCGGAGCCGGCGAGTGGAAGGGTAAAATCGTGATCGACGCAACCAATCCCATTGCCGACACCCCCCCGGTGAACGGGGTGTTGCAGTTTTTTACCGGCCCCAATGAATCGCTCATGGAGCGGTATCAGCAGGATTTTCCCGGAATACAATTCGTCAAGGCGTTCAACAGCGTGGGGAACCATTTGATGATCGACCCCCGGTTCGACCAGGGGAGACCCACCATGTTCATCTGCGGCAAGGACCCGGAAGCCAGGCAGGAAGTAAGTGCCATCCTCGACGAGTTCGGGTGGGAAACCGCCGACATGGGGGGTGCCGAAGCGGCCCGCGCCATCGAACCGCTGTGCATGCTCTGGTGCATACCGGGTTTCCTGAAAAATGAATGGACGCATGCCTTCAAATTGCTGAAGTAAGTTGCCGGGCTCCCCGGAACCGGGAAGAAAAGCCGGATCCCGTCGACTACCCGGAAAATTTCCGGTAGATGAACATCCCGGAAGTGTTGAACAGCGCGGAGATTTAAGTTATCTTTGGATCATCAATACATGGTTCATGCCCCGGCTGTTTCTTTCAACCATGCTGCTGTGCGGATCTATCCTTTTTTCCTGTGCCGGTCAAAGGAAGGTTAACCCGGATCATCGTCCCGTCGCGACCGGAAGGTACCAAAGCGATGTGAACGCGATCACCGGGCCAGAGGGAATCTCCCGCATCACACGTTCGGTAAGGAAGGTTTACAGTGTTGCAACCTATACCACCTGGCAGTTCCGGCGCGAAGACCGGATCACCGCATACCATATGCAGCAGGGAACCTACCGGAAACATGCCTGGGGAGTGATCACCACCAGCGAAACCGTTTTCGGCACAGGCACAGTCCTGACAATGCGGAACTCCCGGGTCGCCGTGCTTACCTGTGCCCACGTGGTGACGGCACCCGATACGCTCATCGGATATTTTGAACCGGAGGGAGAAGACCCGATCCGGTACGTTCAGCGGTTCAGCCTGCTCGACAGGCAGGAAAACTGGGTGTCGGGGCTCTCCGCATGCGGGTCGTTCGGTGTGGTCGCTGCCGACATGGAAACGGATATAGCATTGCTCGGAGCGCGTTGTGAAGGGCTCCGCGATACGCTGGATGTATTCCCCTGTCCTGCCGGAAGAGCCATGGCACTGGAATGGGGCGACGGGATCACGGTGTTGGGATACCCGATGGGAAACCTGGTCCTGACCCGTGGAATGGCCAGTCCTGCTGTTCACAGGACAGAGGGTGAGTTCTTCATTGACGCGCTGTTGAACAAGGGTTACAGCGGCGGGGTCCTGCTTGCTGCGGTGCAGGGCAACCGTGGGCTTGAACTGGTTGGAATGGTCAGTTCGGTTCAATCCACGCGCGAAGAATATCTGAAACCGGAACCGGGACATCCGCGCACTCCCGATTGGATGCCGTACACGGGTGAACCGTTCATCGGCCGGTCCGATCATATTCACTATGGCCTGAATATGGTGATACCCGTCGAACGGATCCTCTCCTTTCTCAACGTCCATCGCAACGATCTCCTCCGGTCAGGCTTTTTCCCCGACAGTTTCTTCCACACCGGCCCCTGATCCCAATCCACAATCCCCCACCCCGGCCTGCGGCCACCCCTCCCCAAACAGGGAGGGGAATTCACGGCTCACAAAAAGGTATCAGAATACCTAAATTATCATTATCTTTGTACCATCATTCCCGCGGCCTTTTCCGCCCCCGGATTTTAAGTAATTTTGTCATAAACATCGCATACATGGAGAACCAGGCCAACAACATCCTGGACGAAGTAACACAGGGAGATTACAAATACGGTTTTGTAACGGATATCGACACGGAATTCGCCCCGCCGGGATTGTCGGAAGAGACCATCCGCTATATATCGGCTAAAAAGAACGAACCCGAATTCCTCCTGGAATTCCGTTTGAAAGCTTACCGCCACTGGCTGACCATGAAACAGCCCTCCTGGGCTCACCTTCACATAGATCCCATTCCATTCCAGGATATCATATATTACGCCGCTCCGAAAAATAAAAAGGAACCCGACAGCCTGGACGAAGTTGACCCCGAGCTCCTGGCGACCTTCGACAAACTGGGAATTTCGCTGGAGGAGCAGAAAAGGCTCACGGGTGTGGCGGTCGATGCGGTCATGGACAGCGTGTCGGTCAAGACCACATTTTCGGAAACCCTTTCCAAACAGGGCATCATTTTCTGTTCCTTCAGCGAAGCGGTTCAGCAGCATCCCGATCTGGTGCGACAGTACATGGGTTCTGTAGTTCCTCATACCGACAACTTCTTTGCAGCCCTGAACTCGGCTGTATTCAGCGACGGATCCTTTTGCTATATCCCCAAAGGGGTGCGATGCCCAATGGAGTTGTCGACCTATTTCCGGATCAATGCCGCAAATACCGGGCAGTTTGAGCGGACGCTCATCGTTGCCGACGAAGGGGCCTACGTGAGTTACATGGAAGGCTGCACCGCCCCCAGGCGCGACGAAAACCAGCTGCATGCCGCCATTGTTGAGATCGTGGCACTGAAAGATGCGGAGGTGAAGTACTCGACGGTTCAGAACTGGTACCCGGGCGACAAGAACGGCAAAGGAGGGATCTACAATTTTGTCACCAAGCGGGGCATCTGCAAGGGTAGTAATTCGAAGATCAGCTGGACCCAGGTTGAGACCGGGTCGGCCATCACCTGGAAATACCCCGGATGCATCCTGCTGGGAGACCACTCGGTGGGCGAGTTTTACTCCGTAGCCGTCACCAATAACCGGCAGCAGGCCGATACCGGCACCAAGATGATCCACCTCGGCAGGAACACGCGAAGTACGATTATCTCCAAGGGTATCTCAGCCGGCTTCAGCAACAACTCCTACCGCGGACTGGTGCGCATTTCGAAGAACGCCCTGAATGCACGCAACTACAGCCAGTGCGATTCACTCCTGCTTGGATCTCACTGCGGGGCGCACACCTATCCGTATATCCAGGTCGATAACAAGTCGTCGGTTGTGGAACACGAAGCCACGACTTCGAAAATTTCGGAAGACCAGCTTTTTTATTGCCAGCAACGCGGAATTTCGGCCGAAAACGCCATCGGCCTGATCGTGAACGGCTATGCCCGCGAAGTGCTGAAGCAACTTCCGATGGAGTTTGCAGTCGAGGCGCAGAAACTGTTGTCGGTTTCGCTCGAGGGGAGTGTGGGATAAAGGATGAACGATTTAAGATGAACGATTTGAAGGAAGTAAGCCAATTGATATAGATATTATGTTGTTACAGATCAAAGACTTGCATGCCGGGATAAAGGACCGGGAAATTTTAAAGGGTGTCAGCCTCGAGGTGAAAAAAGGCGAGGTGCATGCCATCATGGGGCCGAACGGCACCGGGAAAAGTACGCTGGCATCGGTGATCGCAGGCCGGGAGGTGTTTGAAGTTACCTCCGGCGAGATCCTGTACATGGGGAAACCATTGCTCAAACTCCCGGTCGAGGACCGGGCGAGGGAGGGCATCTTTCTGGGCTTTCAGTACCCGGTCGAGATCCCCGGAGTCAGCATTACCAACTTTATGAGGACCGCCGTCAACGAGATCCGTCAGTACAAAGGCATGGATCCTCTTTCGGGGGGTGACTTCCTGCGGCTCATGGATGAGAAAAAAAGGTTGGTGGAGATTACCTCGAACCTGACCAACCGGTCGGTGAACGAAGGATTCTCGGGGGGCGAAAAAAAGAAGAACGAGATATTCCAGATGGCCATGCTCGAACCCACGCTGGCCATACTCGACGAAACCGACTCCGGACTGGATATCGATGCCCTGCGCATCGTGGCCAACGGGGTCAACAAGCTGCGCAGGCCCGACAACGCCTTTGTGGTGATCACCCATTACCAGCGGCTGCTCGATTATATCGTGCCCGATTTCGTGCATGTTCTTTTTGAAGGAAGGATCGTGAAATCGGGCGGCAAGGAGCTGGCGCTTGAGTTGGAAGAAAAGGGGTACGACTGGATAAGGAAGGAGCAGGAATGAACCCATCGCAAAAACCCATTACCCGGGAACGCTTCGAAACGGTTTACCGGGAGAACCGGTCCCTGCTGACGGCCCATGACACCCCCGCGATGGCCGCAATCCGAGACCGGGCCATGGCCGATTTCAGTCAACTGGGATTTCCCGATACAACCCTGGAATCATGGAGGCTCACCGACTTCTCGCAGAGTTTTAAAAGGGGTTACGATTACCACCTGGCCCCTCTTCCCGTGGATGATGTCCAGAAGGTTTTCCGGTGCAATATTCCGCATCTCGATACCGCCGTGATCGGCCAGCTCAACGGTTGGCACGTTTCGAAAGACGTTCCTTTGATGGTACTGGGCAACGGGATCATCATGGGCAGCCTGGCTGAAGCCAGGATCCAGTTTCCCGACCTGGTGGAACGATATTACGGCACGGTCGCACGAACCGTTACCGACGGCTTTACTGCGCTTAACACCGCTTTTGCCCAGGACGGAATATTCATCTACGTTCCCAACCGGGTGAAGAGCCCCCGGCCCGTGCAACTGATCAATGTGATCCACCACGAAACAAGCCTCTTCCTTCAATCCAGGAACCTGATTGTGGTCGGCGCAGGGGCCAGTCTATCCATCGTCCATTGCGACGATTCATACAACCATGAAGCCAGTTTTTCCAACATCGTCACCGAGATCTGCCTGGGAGAGGGGGCCGTGCTGGATCATTACAAACTGCAGAACCTGAACAACGAAAGCACCCTGGTCAGCACCGTCTGTTTCCGGATGGAGGCATCGGCTTCCCTGGAATCACATTACCTATCACTCAACGGAGGATTGCTGCGCAACAACATCCGGGTGCTGTTCGACGGGCCGGGCGGTAATGCCAATATTTTCGGGTTGTACCTGATGGACCGGAAACAGCACATCGACAACCATGTGTTCGTCGATCATGCTTCACCGGGATGTACCAGCCGCGAGACTTTCAAAGGGATCCTCGACGAGCAGGCGCACGGAATTTTCAACGGGCATGTGCTTGTGCGCCAGGAGGCTGCGGGTACCGATGCCCGGCAGAGCAACCGGAATATTCTTCTGACCGACACGGCCCGGGTCAATTCCAAACCCTTCCTGGAGATCTACAACGACGACGTCAAGTGCTCCCATGGCTCCACCACCGGACAACTGGATGCCGATTCCCTCTTCTACCTTCGTCAGCGGGGGATCGGTGAGGATACGGCGCGCATGCTTCTGATGTTCGCCTTCGCCGATGAGGTGGTGTCGAGGATTGCCATCCCGCAGTTGCGGCAACGGATCGAAGACATGGTGAAAAAACGCCTGCAGGGGGAACTCCAGATTTGTGAACAGTGCGTGCTTCATTGCAGCACACCGGAACACCCGGTGGAGTTCAGGATCGATCTGACCAGGATCTGATACCCGTCACGCGTCACTTGATCACCACGGGAGTCCCCAATCCGATCTTCGACAGCGGTTCCAGCTGGGTTTCAGCGTCGCCGGCTACCACATAAAACATTTTATCGGGGTTTATGTATTTGGCAGTCAATTGCCTGACCTGGTCGATCGTGAGGTTTCGGATCGCCGCCTGCTCCTGTTTCACATAATCCGCCGGGAGCTGATACAGGTTGATCTCGCTCAGCATGCCCAGTTTTGCACCCAGGGTTTCGAACTGTCGCGCATAGCTTTTGAGCATCGAATTCCGCGTGAATTCCAGGTCATCGTTGCTGAACTCTTTCGGGTACCGGGCCATCAGATCCCGGAAAATACTAACCGATTCGGCGGTTGCCGAAGACCGAACATTGGCGCCGGCCGTGAAGATACCCGACACGATACCGCCGCTGAACCCGGTCCGGGCGCCGTAAGTGTATCCTTTCTCTTCCCGCAGCACCAGGTTCACATTGCCGTTGAATGACCCTCCCAGCTTGTAGTTCGCCAGGGTCGCCGGAAAAAAGTCCGCCTCCTGCCTCGCAAGCCCGAGGCGACCGATGCTGATCACCGATTGTTTGGCGCCCGGCACATCGACCAGGATGACTGTGGGAGTTTGCGGACCGGCGGGAATCGGGTAGGAGGGGAACACCACCTCGCGGGTCTTCCACACGCCGGCCAGGGGCATGAGTGCGGCCATCACCTTTTCGTGCGTTACATTTCCAGCCACCTGGCAGGTCGCAACCGCAGGAGAGAAGCAACGGCTGTAAAAGTTACGGAGATCATCAAGCGTGATCGCTTTGACCGATTCTTCGGTACCCAGGCGATCAGTGGCGAAAATATGGTCTTTGCCATAGATCCGCAGGTTGAACTCGTTGCGTGCCAAAGTTGCGGGACTGGCTTTCTGTCTCTTGATAACATTGAGGATCCGGGTTTTGGCCAGGGCGAACTCCGCTTCATCCCACCGTGGCTCAAGCAGGATCTCACGGGCAAGGGCCATCACCTTATCGAAGTTGCGCGCAAGGCAATTTGCCGAAAGGGTGATCGAATTGTTCCCGGCATTGAGGTTGATGGAAGCGCCCAGCCGGTCAATCTCTTCCTCAAGTTCCAGGGGAGTCCTGTTCTTCGTGCCTTCCGTCATCAGTTCACAGACCAGGTTGGCGATACCGGGTTTGCCGGGAGGATCCAGCAGGTGCCCGCCTTTCATCTCGATCGAGAACTCCACCAGGGGGAGTTCGGAATCCTCGATGCCCAGTACCCGGATGCCGTTGGTTGTCTTGTCCTGCCAAACCCCGGGAAGTACCAGCGAGGGATCGGGTCCGTCGGCCGGCATGACGGAACGGTCGACGGTGGTTTTCGTCTTTACGATCGGCTCTTCCGTCTTGTCTTTTATTTCGACCTGCGTGGCTTCCGATATTTTCTCTTCGGTGATCGCCGCCCTGACGGAGCCCGCTGCCACCATGTCCGGCTGTCCTTTGGGGACAAAGCTGACCGCAAGGTAGGGCCTGTTTTTGATGTATTTGTCATACACCCGGAGGATGTCGGCTTTGGTAACCGCTTTCAGGCGGGCTATGTCGGTTCTGTAATAACCCGGATCCCCCTTCCGTTCGTTGTAATACGCCAGCTGGAAAGATTTTCCAAGGATGCTGCTGATACCATTGTAGAAATCGGTTTCCTGGCTTGCCTTGATGCGTTCCACATCGTCGTCGGTGATCCCCTCTTTTTCGAACCGCGCGAAGGCTTCGAATATACTCTTTTCGATATCGCTGAGGCTGACACCTTCGTTGGCGGTGGCCATGATCACAAGGGATCCCGCGAGTTCAAGCGTGTTGTGATATGCCCGCTGGCTCGACGACTGTTGCTTCTCCTTCTCCAGTACTTTGTACAGCGGGGCCTTCTTGCCGCGCGACAGCAACTGGGCAAGGTAATCCAGGGCATAGGCGTCGTCGTGATAGGATTCGACCGTCGGCCAGATCATCCGGAACTGGGCGGCTTTGGCAAAATTATCCTCATGGAAAACTTTACGGCTCTTTTCGAGGGTCACGGGCATCGGAATGGGATCCGTGACATTTCCGCCCCGCTTGATCTCGCCGAAATATTTGTTAATCAGTGCTTTTGCTTGATCCTTTTCGAAATCGCCCGCCAGGACGAGGGTCGCGTTGTTGGGAATATAGAATTTTTCGTGGAACGCCTTGACATCGTCCACAGTGGCATTTTTGAGGTCCTGCATTTCGCCGATCACGGTCCAGCTGTAAGGATGCCCCTTGGGATAGAGGTTGTTGGCAACCACCACCTGGGAGAATCCGTAGGGCTGGTTGTCGTATGATTGCCTCTTCTCATTCTGGACCACGTTTTGCTGAATGTTGAACGCTTTCTCCGTAACGGTGTTGATCATGTAACCCATCCGGTCCGACTCCATCCACAGGATCTTCTCCAGCGCATTTTTGGGCACGATCTCGTAATAGGTCGTGGCATCATTGTTCGTCCCTCCGTTCAGGGTGCCACCGGTATTCTGGATGATCTTGAAAAACTGATCTTCGCCCACATTCTCCGACCGCTGGAACATCATGTGCTCGAACAGGTGGGCGAACCCGGTATGACCTTCCGTTTCGCGGTTCGACCCGACATGGAACTGGATGGCAAGGGCAACGATGGGATCCGACCGGTCGATGTGAAGGATCACGTCGAGGCCGTTCGACAGCGTGTATTTTTCGAATTCGATCTTCAGATCGGCTTTGTCCTGGGCCATGACCGGCAGGCATGCCACGGTCACAACAAGAAACAGCAGAAACATTCTTTTCATAAGGGAGAGTGATTTTTCAGTGAATGAGGCGCTAAAACTACGACTTTTTTTTGAATCCCGGGCAACGGGAAGTTTCGTACTTTTGTGATTTAACGTACCATTATGTCGATTTACATGGACAAGATCCGGGCTGATTTCCCGATTCTTCAGCAACTCATCTATAAGCGTCCGCTCATCTATTTTGACAATGCGGCATCGACCCAGAAACCCCGGCAGGTGATCGATGCCATCCGCCGGTATTACGAAGAGGATAACTGCAATATCCACCGGGGAGTTCATTATCTCAGCGTGAAAGCGACTGAAGCGTTTGAGGAGGCCCGGAAGGAGGTGCGGGATTTCATCGGGGCCAGGCATACACACGAGATCGTGTTCACCAAGGGGGCCACCGAGTCGCTGAACCTGGTGGCGACTTCGTTCGGCAAGCGGTTTCTTGCCCCGGGCGACGAGGTGATCACCACCATCCTGGAGCACCATTCGAATTTCGTCCCATGGCAGCAGGTGTGCCTCGAAAAGGGAGCCGTGCTGCGGGTGGCCGGGATCAACGAACAGGGAGAACTGGATCTTGGGGAACTGCAGGGCATGATGAACGAGAGAACCCGGCTCATCACCCTGACCCACGTCTCGAACGTGCTGGGAACCATCCTGCCGGTAAAAGAGATCACCGCCCTTGCCCATGCACAGGGAATCCCCGTGCTTATTGACGGCGCACAGGGGGTTTCGCACCTCCCGGTGGACGTGCAGGATCTTGACTGCGATTTTTACTGTTTCTCGGGTCATAAAATGTATGCTCCCATGGGCATCGGAGTGCTTTACGGGAAGGAGCGATGGCTGGAGGAGTTGCCTCCGTACCAGATGGGCGGAGAGATGATCAGGGAGGTATGGGTCGATCGCACCACGTTCAATGATCTTCCTTTCAAGTTCGAAGCGGGAACTCCCAACGTGGAGGGGGTGGCCGGCCTGCGGGCTGCCGTCGCCTACCTGAAGGAGACCGGCATGGAGCAGATTGAAGCCTGCGAAGGGCACCTGCTCAGCTATGCCCGCGAAAAGCTTGGCCAGGTGCGGGATATCCGGTTCTTCGGAACATCTTCAAACCAGGCAAGCCTGGTTTCGTTCCTGATAGGCGATATTCACCCGTACGATGCAGGGATGATCATCGACAAGATGGGGATCGCGGTGCGTACCGGGCACCATTGCGCCATGCCCCTGATGGAACGATTGAAGATTCCCGGCACGATCAGGGCGTCGTTCTCTTTTTACAATACGACCGACGAGATCGACCAGCTGGTTATTGCGCTTTACAAAGTCCGCGATATGCTGTCGTGACACGCAACCAGTTCATCCTCTTTCATCTGCAGCACGGTTGCGTCCTGCTCCTGTAACAGCCATCCCCACCACGGTTTGAAGTGCTTCATATCCGGGTTCATGCGGATAAATTTTCCGCGCGGAACCCGTACGATGATATCGATGACCTGCCCGTTCCAGCATTTTTCCCCTGGGATTCGCAGAAATGGACTGATCCGCAGTTCATTACCCGACGTGGCCGACTGGAAACGGATTCCCGACAAATGCTGACGGGCCTGCAACCGGGTTTTTCCGCGGGCGATCGTAACCTGCGTGATGGAGAACAGACTATCGGCGGATGGCTCGATCCGGATGTCGGGAACCACGTACAGTTCACCTTCGGGGGCGATCACGGTTTTCCAATTGTCCATCAGGAAAAATTGCTCCTCCCCGATGTACTTCATCGCCGGATCTCCGGGAAAGCAGGTGATCGTCAGGGTATCGCAACGGGGGTTCTCCAAAGGCAGGCTGATCTGCTTTTCCTCCTTGTACTGGTAGAGGTGATAAATGCGAAACCCGCTCCAGACCGTGAAAAAGAGGCCCAGGATCCAGATGTTGAACAGCGTCAGTCCGAGGTGGCGGACACGTTCGAAGCGAAACACCATTCTCGCCCCGTTGTAAATCAGCATGAAGGAAGGAATCCCCAGCACCAGAAGCAGGACCGCCTGCAGGTACGAAACGGGCATGGTGCATCCGACCAGGATCCGGGCGAAGTCGGGGAAAGCGAGCATCGATACATCATGATCTGCGGGCAGAACACCGGTCCAGCCCAGGGTATAGGCAACGATGGCTATCAACAGGCCCAGTCCGGTCAGGATCAACAGAATGCCGGTCAGCAAAACGATCACTTTCCACGCGATCTGCAGGCACCATACCAGGCCACGACCCATTGTTTCGAAGAATGACCGGGATCCGGATCCCGCCCTGCGCAGGGTCTCGGCTGAGCCGTTGGCCATCGCACCGAGCCGGTGCCCAAGTTCCGACACCTCTTCCCGCATGGATCGTTGCAGGTTGGGAACAGTGATCTTTTTGCCGTGCATCTCCAGGCGGTCGGAAGTGGTCTTGGCTTCGGGGATCACGATCCAGAGAACCAGGTAAAGGAGTATCCCGGATCCGCCGGCAGCCAGGAACACTATGAATATCAAGCGGATCCATACCGGGTCGAGGTGGAAATAGGCGGCTATCCCTGAACAGACGCCGGCGATGATCTTCTCGCCGGGATCCCGGAAAAATCTCTTGGCTCCCTTGCCAGCCCCGGGATCTTCGCCGTCGGTCTCCGGATTGCCGTCGGGATCGATGTCAACCGGTTTTCCCATGATGGCGATCACTTCGTTGACTTCGGCGAGGGTGATTACCTGGCTTGTTTCGGTGCGCTTGCCGGCCAGGATCTCGGCGATGCGTGATTCGATGTCGGCCCGGATCTCGGCCGATCCTTCACCGTCGCCGAAGTATTTCTTGAGGCTGTTCAGGTATTCGTTCAGCACGAGGTACGCGTCTTCATCGATATGGAAAACGATCCCTCCCAGGTTGATTGTCAGAGTTTTATTCATGGTTCATGGTATGATTGTGATCAGATGGTTGGTGATTTGACGAAGGAATGATCCGTTCGACCGACCTCTTCAGGTCCTGCCAGTCAGCCATTAAGGCTTTCAGCATGTTCATTCCGTCGCCGGTGATCTGGTGGTATTTCCTCGGGGGGCCCGTTTTCGACTCCTCCCACCGGTAACAGGTCAGGCCGTCGTTCTTCAACCGGGTCAACAGGGGGTAAAGCGTCCCCTCCACCACGATGAGGTGAGCCTCCTTGAGCCGGGCGATGATGTCGGAGGCGTATGCATCGTTCTCGGCAATGATGGCTAGGATGCAGAGCTCAAGGACCCCCTTGCGCATCTGCGCGTTCTGGTTTTCGGTATTCATGCGGCAAAGATAATATATCAAATAGTACTATGCAATACATGGTAGTATGTTTTAAGATTTTTTAACAGTTGGTGGACGAGCGGACAAGGGGTCGAGCGGACAAGCGGACAAGCGGACAAGCGGACAAGGGGAAAGTTATTAACATAGATATTACCTTTTAGGTTTTTAGCCGATTAAGCAATAAAAACAATGAAAACCCATAAAGATCTTGATGTGTGGAAGGATAGTATCAGACTAGTTCAGGAGGTCTATCTTGCTACCGATACCTTTCCAAAATCCGAAATGCATTCTCTCACAAACCAGATACGACGAGCGGCGGTTTCCATTCCGGCCAATATCAGCGAAGGATCGGCGAGAAGAACTACCGGGGAGTACAGGTATTTTCTGTCGGTTGCATTCGCAAGCCTGAATGAACTTGAGACTTTACTGATCGTTTCGGCCCGATTAGGGTTTATGTCCCAGGCAGAATTAGGTAAGCTGACTCCCTTGATTATAAAAATAACATCCCAATTGTCAGGACTGAAGAAGGCACTTGATGCCAGAATCAAGGCATCTGCGACCCGTGAATGATTGAGCATCCTCACCAATCTGTCACCCGTCCGCCCGTCCGCCCGTCCGCTTGTCCGCTCGTCCGCTTGTCCCCTTGTCCGCCCGTCCGCTTGTCCGCTTGTCCGCTTGTCCGCTTCTTTTCCCTACCTTTACCCCCCCAAATCTCCCCCCGATGACCATCGCCGAAACGGAAGCCCGGATCATCGCCGAATTCGAAATGTTCGACGACTGGATGGATAAATACAACTATCTGATTGAACTCGGCAGGACCCTGCCTGTGATCGCCGATGAATACCGTACGGAACAGTACCTGATCACCGGGTGTCAGTCGAAAGTATGGCTTCACGCGGCGATGAGAGAGGGAAAGGTGATCTACACGGCCGACAGCGACGCCATCATCACCAAAGGGATCGTCAACCTGTTGATCCGGGTACTATCGGGTCACACCCCCGACGAGATCCTTCAGTCAGAGCTGGATTTCATCCATCGGATAGGGTTGCAGGAGCACCTTTCGCCCACCCGGAGCAACGGCCTGACGGCGATGGTGAAGCAGATGAAGTTGTATGCGACGGTGTTCAGGATGAAAGGGGCATAGTCGCTTTCTTTCGCGCGACACGTCCCTTCAGCTTGTCCACGATATAATACACCACCGGCACCACGATCAGGGTAAGAAAGAGCGAGCTTGTCAACCCGCCGATAAGCGCCCATGCCATGCCGTTCTTCCACTCCGACCCGGCTCCCTGTGCAAGGGCGATCGGCAACATGCCAAAGATCATCGACAGGGTGGTCATCAGGATCGGGCGCATGCGAACCCGGCCGGCCAGGATCAGGGCATCGAAGGTGGAATGCCCCTCGGCCTTCGATTGGTTGGTGAAATCGACCAGCAGGATCGCGTTCTTCCCCACCAGCCCCACGAGCATGATGATCCCCAGGATCGAAAAAATGGTGAGCGACTGCATGGTGAGCCCCAGGGTAAAGAGGGCTCCGATGATCGCCAGGGGGATGGAGAAAAGCACCACAAAAGGATAGATGTAGGAGTTGTACAGGGCAACCATGATCAGGTAAACGAAAAGAATGGATGCCAGGAAAGCGATCCCCATACTCCCGAAGGCCTCTGTCTGGTACTTCATGTCGCCCTCGGGAATGATCACGATCTCTTTGGGCAGGGGCATGGCATTCACCGTCTTCATCACATCTTCACCCACCGATCCGACCGGGCGGCCGATCACCTGGCACTGCACGGTGACCGAGGGCATGCGGCTGTATCGCTGCAACACCGTCGTGCCGCTCGAAGGCCGGATGACCGCGAACTGGTTGAGCAGGATGTTCTGCCCCAGGCTGTTCGTGAAGGATAATCCGGCCACATCCTGGATGCTGTTCCGGTCGAGCCGGTCGAGCACAATGTTGAGGTCGTATTCATTATCGCCGCTGCGGTACTTGGCATCGTTGTTCCCGCCGAAAGCGTTTTGCAAAGTCATTCCCACGGTGGCCGTCGATAACCCCAGCGCCGCCATCTTTTCCCGGTCTATGCGGATGTCCACCTCGGGGTTCCCGGTCTCCACCGAAAGTTTCACTTCATAAGTGCCGGGAACCTGCTTCATGGCCGTCATGACTTTGTCCGACCAGGCGGTCAGGGTATCCAGGTTTGGCCCGCTCAATACCACCTGGATGGGGTCCATGTCGGAGGTGCCCATCAGCGAAACGATCATCGACCGGACTTTGATTCCGGGGACCAGGTTCATCAGGTCCTTCTTCATGTTGATGGCAAAGATCTCGGAGGTGATGTTGCGCTTCTCCTTCTCGACCATTTTCACATGGATCTCCGATTTATATGCATTTCCGCCGGCTTCAAAGAAACTTGTCGTCGTGCCGACGGAGGTGAAGATGCTGGTGACCTCGGGCTGTTTCAGCAGGTACTTTTCGGCCTGCAGGGTCACCTGGTTCGTTTGCTCGATACTGGCATTTTTAGGCAATTCGATCTGGATGATCACTTCGCCGCGGTCGCCCAGGCTGACGAATTCGCTTCCGATGAATCCGCCTACCACCAGCGATACGGAGATGAAGAATAATACCGTCATCCCGACGAGGACCGTAATTTTATGGCGCAAAGACCAGGCCATGATCCCGGCATAGCCGTTGGTGAACTTTTCCAGCCCTTTCTCGAAGCCCGAAATGATCAGATCCATCAAACCCCCTTTGCGGAACCGCGTATGCTTGGCCATGCGCGACGCCAGCAACGGAGTTATGGTAAAGGAGACAAACAGGCTGATCAGGGTCGCAAAAACGACCACCAGGGCGAACTGCCTGAGCATCCCGGAGATCATGCTGGTGATGACTGCCATCGGGAGAAAGACGACCACGTCGACGAGGGTGATCGACAGGGCGGTGAAACCGATCTCGTTCCTTCCCTCGAGCGATGCCTTCCTCCTTTCCTTTCCCATCTCCATATGCCGGTAGATGTTCTCCAGCACCACGATCGAATCGTCGACCAGGATCCCGATCACCAGCGACATGGCGATGAGGGATATGATGTTGAGCGAGAAATCCATGACATACATGGCAATAAATACCGAGACCAGCGAGGCGGGAATCGCCACCATGACGATGAACGAGTTGCGCAGGCTGTGCAGGAACACGAGCATGACCATGGCCACCAGGCAGATGGCCAGGAGCAGGTCGCGCATCACGGCATTGGCCGAGGTCAGGGTGAATTCGGAGGTGTCGTTGGCAATCGCAAATTTCAGATCCTCGGATTTGTACAGGTCTTCAATGTGCGTGATCGATTCGCGCACCTTTTTGGAGATCTCCACTTCGTTGCCGTCGGGTTGTTTGAAGACGAGCATTCCGATGGAGGTCTCCCCGTTGATCCGGTTGATGCTGGTCGTTTCCTTCTGTGCATCCTGTACTTCGGCAATGTCTCTGAGCCGCACCGGGCTGTTGCCGGGGAGCGTGGCTATTACCAGGTTCTTCAGGTCGTCGAGGGCCATGAATTTGCCCGAAAGGCGGATGATCACCTCCTGCTGCCGGTCTTTTACCTTCCCGGTGGGAAACTCCATGTTGGCCATCTGGATCGCCTGGGTCACCTGCAGGATCGACAGGTTGTGCGACTTGAGTTTTTCGTTGTCGACGTTGATACGGATCTCGCGCTCTTCACCCCCGATAATTTCCACCTGAGAGATTCCGTTCACGGTCGAGATCAGGGGTTTGATCTTGTTCTTCACCAGGTCGTAGAGCTCCGGCCCCGGGATCTTCGAGGTGATCCCCAGGCGCATGATGGGGATATCGTCCATGCTGAAGTTGTTGATATAGGGACGACGGGAATCTTTCGGCAGGGTGGATTCGATGTTGGCCACTTTCCGGGTGGCATTTTCAAGCGCCCGGTCCATGTCGGCCGAGGTTTTAAAAATGATCACAACCACCGAAGCGCCTTCCGACGAGGTGCTCTGGATGTTGTCGATGTCTTCAAGAGAAGAGATGGCATCTTCGATCTTTTTGGTCACCGAATTTTCCACCTCCGACGGGGAGGCTCCCGGATAGGCGGTCACGATCACGAGCACCGGCTGTGAATATTTCGGGAATAGTTCGTAGTTCAGCGAGAAATAACTCACTACGCCAAGAAAGGAAAGCACGGCGAATATCACCACGATGAGGGTGGGCCGCTTGATGGCTATTTCGGTAATCGTCATGGCAGGAAATTATTTGTTGTTAACCACTCTGACGGGAGTCCGGTCATCCAGGTTGATCTGCCCCGCCGTTACCACCTGCTCTCCTTCGCGGAGTCCCTCGGTGACCTCCACCTCCCGGTCGCTGGCCTGGCCGATGCGGACTTCCCGCAGCAGCGACAGGCCGTTCTCCACCACGAATAACCTGGGTGTCTTAATGCTGCCAACAATGGAATTACGGGGAACCATGATCGCCTCGCGGGGAGTACCGGAACCAAAAGTGGCACTGCCGAACATGCCGGCTTTCAACGGATGGTCTGTGTTGTTGATGATCTCCACCTCTACCGGGAACCGGCGGGCGTCATCAGCTTTTACACCGACCGATATCACGGTCCCTTTATAGGTTACCCCGGGAAACAGGGTGGATGTGACCTCTGCCGCCTGGCCTTTCCGGATCTGGACCACCTCCGGTTCGGATACGTTGACCAGGAATTTCAACCGGCTGACGTCGACGATATCGACCAGCGGGGATCCGGGCATGACCGTCGATCCTTTTTCGATGGTGCGGCGGGTAATGGTCCCGGCGATAGGAGCGGTGATGGTCATCCATGAGAGCTGTTTTTTCGCCAGGGTCACATCCGTTTCCGCCTTGCGCAATGCCAGCCGGAGATCTTCTACCTGCTGGCCCGAGATGGCATCCGATCTCAACAGGCTTTCGAACTTGGCCAGGTCGGTCTGCGCCTTCAACAGGGCCGCCTGGGCCAGCACCAGCTGGCTACCGGCCATCTCGTCGTCGAGACGGGCGATCACCTGCCCCTCGCGCACCAGGTCGCCCGTGTTGACCTCCAGTTTGGTCACCTTTCCCTGGGTTTCCGACATCAGGGTAACTTCATGAACAGGCACGAGCGAACCGTTGACCACGAAGAATCCGTCGAGCATCGACTTTTTCGCGCTTATCACATAGACCGGGATGCTGTCGAGATTCCCGTCCATGTTCGATTTTTCCGCAATTTTTTTCCGGTTCATCAGGAGTATGGCCGTGCATCCCCCGACAAAAATGACGATCAGTAAACTGATGAGAATGATTCGTTTCATGGCTGATTTTGATGTGCTGATGTGCTGATGTGCTGATGTGCTGATGTGCTGGTGTGCTGATGTGCTGATTTTCTGTTTTTCCCTCCCGGTTTTGGGAGGGTCGGCCATAGGCCGGGGTGGGGTGTCGTCACCTTGTCACTTTGTTACCTTTTCACCTTCCAGAACCTCCATTAACCTCCCGTTCGCTTTCAGGTAGCTGAGTTCCGCCAGTTTCATCTGGACGAGGGCGTATGTGTGGTTGGACTGTGCATCGCTGAGTGCCGTTTCCGCCGTCAGGAGGTCGGTCAGTGGAATGATGCCCTTGCTGTATTGTTCATGGGAGATATGGAACACCCGTTCGGCCAGCCTGACGTTCTCCCGCTGGCTCGCCTCTGTTTCCCGTGAGTTGACAAGACGCCGGGCGGCATCGGCCGAGTTGACCCGGAGCATTTCGCGGGTGTTTGCCTCCATAACGGAGAGTTTTTCAAGTTCGACCCTGTTCTGGCTTACGCGGTAATGGCGCTGAAGTCCGTTGAACAGCGGAACGTTCACCCGGAGGCCGAAAAGCGTGGTGTTGAACCAGTACGAGGGTTTGCCGAAAAGGTACATGGCATTGCTCTGGTTGGTGTAGTTGAGGCTGCCGATCAGGGTCACGGCGGGGTAGTATCCCGCCTGCTCCAGCCGGATCCCTGTTGTTACGAGTTCTTTCTGTTTCTCGATCATCCGGATGTCGATATGATGGTCGGGATCTGCTCCGGAACCCAAACCGGTGGTCGCAGCAGCGATGGAATCGACCGGACGGATCTCCTTCGCCAGGTCCATCCCCATGAAGAACTTCTGCATGTCGAGCTGCTGCCGGTACAGTACCTCTAACCGGTTGAGTTCGGTCTGCAGGTTCTGCACCTGGATCCCGATGCGGTCGACATCCATTCGCTGGATGATACCGCTCTCATACTGGTGTCGGGCGACTTCTGCCGTCCGCGAGAGCTGCTTCAGGGTCGACTCCGTGTTTCGGATCTGCTGGCGGGTGATCTGGGCCAGGTAGTAGGATTGCGCCACTTCGAACACGATGTCGATCCCGGTCTGCTCCCGGGCAAGATCCTGCTGCTGCATCGACTGACGGGCCATTTTCATGGCCACCAGCCACGATTGGTTATAGAGCATCTGGCTGACATCCAAAGCCCCCGATATATTGAAATTGGTGCCGAACTGAACCGGCAGCATTTCGCCCGGACGACCGAAAAACTCACCCGGGATCAGCGAGGTGGGGAGATGGAGGTAATCATCCCATGAACCGCTGAAGTTCACATGGGGCAACCCGGTACCCACCGTTTCCCGGTACCCGTAATGCAGGCGGGTCTTCTCCAGCGCCGATATTTTCAGCTGCGGGCTGTGATCAAGGGCACGTTTCAGGCATTCCTGCAAACTGATCACCTCGGCAGAGGTTCCCCCGGCGGGCAGGATAACCGTGGACTGGCCGGATGTGCGGAGACCCTGGAAAAGTGAAAAAAGAATGAAAATGCCTGAAAAATAAAAGGGTTTCATGATGAAATGATTTACAGGGCGGCAAAATTATTAAAAACGTATATACGTTGTTAAAATATATCTATGTTTTTTATAGGTTCCCTGTGCGAATCCATGCCGCACTTTTTCATAGAGCCGCAAAAGTATACCGCCATGCCGGCGCGATGAACAAAAAGTCGATGAACAGCCGACAGGCGGCGACGAATCAGGAAGTCCCGGCGATGTGTGGAGTTTTTCGCCGAATCCGATTACATTTGCACCGTACAGCCTGCTCCATGGGATTGAAAAGAACGATAAAATCCTCCGACATCGAGGTACCCCGCCTGCTCAGGGGGGGCTGGCCGCTCCTGTGGATCGCCCTGGCTGCCTTCCTCCTCTTCGGACGGACCATTTCTTACGATTACACCTATCTCGACGATCACAACCTCGTGATGAGCCAGATGAAGGATCTGCAGTCGTTTTCCACATTGTCTGCAGCATTCAGCGAAGATGTTTTCCATTTTACCGAACTGCGGGGGAATTACTACCGGCCCATGCTGACTCTCTCCTTTATGGCCGATGCCATGATTGGAAAGGGCAGTCTCGAAATGTTCCACTTCACCAACATCCTGTTCCATGTGCTGGCCGCCATCCTGTTCTTCCTCCTGCTGGTCGGGGCGGGAATCAGGAGAGAATTTGCCATGACAGGTTCCCTGCTCTTTACGGTCCATCCGATGGTCACCCAGGCCGTTGCATGGGTGCCTGGCCGTAACGACACGCTTCTGGCCATCTTTATCCTCGCGTCGTTCCTTGCGTTCCTGAGATATATACGGAACAACCGTCCGGCTGATCTGACGGTACATCTTTTCCTTTTCCTTCTGGCGCTCCTGACCAAGGAAAACGCAGTTGTTCTGCCGTTTCTGCTGATACTTTTTGCTCGGACGGTCACCAGCGGACCCTGGAAGAAGTTAATTCTACCCGGGACAGGATGGGGGATCCTCCTTCTTTTCTGGTTCATCCTCCGCCGCCATGCCCTGGCACCCGGACCCGGTGAATCCCTGTCAGGACAGGAGTTCTCGCTGATTGCAAACCTGCCTGCCTTGCTGCCATACCTTGGGAAACTTATTTTTCCCGTTCACCTGTCGGTCCTCCCGGTGATTGCGGATATGAAACTGGCGATAATGGCCGGTATCCCCGCTTTCGCCATGCTGGTGTTCCTGGTGGTCTTTTCCGGGCAAAAACGGTGGGCGCTTTGCGTGTCGGGAGGAGCCTGGTTCCTGGCCTTCCTGGTGCCGACACTGATCTCCTTTGCCGGGCACACCATGAACTTTTCCGAGCACCGCAGCTACCTTCCCCTGATGGGTCTCATCATGGGGGTGCTGGCCTGCCTTCCCGATTTCAGGGAGGATCGCAGGACCCGCCTTGTACTTTTTGCAGGCGCCGGACTGGTCATCCTGTCGGCGTTGCTTACCTGGAAGCATTCTTCGAACTTCCGCGACCGTTTCGCCTTCTGGAAGAATGCCGTGCAGACATCTCCTTCCTATGCGTTCACACACAATAATCTGGGTGGGATGTATTTCATGGAGGGCGACCTGGTCAATGCCGAAAAATGTTTCAGGCAGGCAATCCGGATCAATCCCCGTGAACCGATGGCCAACAGCAACATGGGACTGGTTTGCGCCTATACGAAACGGCTGGCCGATGCTGAAAAATACTATCTCGAGGAGATCCGGGTCAACCCGGGATACGATCATGTTCATTACAACCTCGGGTTGGTCTATATTAACCAGACCCGGACCGCAGAAGCGATCGAAGAATGGGAACAGACACTGCAGATGAACCCCGGCCACCGCGATGCCTTCCGGACGCTGCTCTACACCTATCGTCAACTGGGAAGGCAGAGCGATTATGACCGCATCCTTCGTGCCGGGCAGCAGCATGGTTTGAGTGCCGAAGCAGATTGACCTGTAAGCCTGTCATCTCATGGAAAAAGGGAAAAGCGGAAAGGATGCAGGGCGACAACCGACGGGAGCCGGCTGGCTGCGCCCGGGTCCTGCCCTCCTGTGGATCGCCCTGGCTGCCTTCCTCCTCTTCGGACGGACCATCCCGTACGATTACACCTACCTCGATGATCAGACCTTGATCCTTGCCAACCTGGAGAACCTGAAATCGCCGCAGCACCTGTCCGACGCTTTCAGCGGCGACGTTTTTCATTCCCTCCCGGGCAACCGGTATTATTACCGGCCGGTGCTGACACTTTCGTTCATGGCGGATGCCCGTATCGGGGGAGGATCCTTCACTGCGTTCCATGTGGGTAATATCCTGTACCATGCAATCGCCGTTTTCCTGATCTTCCTGTTGTTCGCCGAGTTGGGCTTCGACCGGCTCCGTTCCTTCCTGTTCTCCCTGCTGTTCCTCGTCCATCCGCTGGCAACCCAAGTGGTAGCCTGGGTCCCGGGACGGAATGACTCCCTGCTGGCCATTTTTTCGGCCGGATCTTTCCTGTTTTTAATCCGGCATCTGAAGAGAGGCAGGCAGATGTACCTATGGCTGAGCCTTTTCTTTTATTGTCTTGCCCTGTTCACCAAGGAGAACGCCATCGTCATTCCATTTCTTTTCACGGCGTATGCTTGGCTGGTCAGCCGGGCGCCCCGGAAAAGGATGTTCCTTCCCATTGTTGCCTGGATCCTCCTGACCGTTGCCTGGGCGGCGATCCGGCACCTGGCACTCGGGGCCCAGGGCGGGGCTGCCGTGTTCGCTCAACTCTTGTCGGTGATCCGGGGACTGCCGGCCCTGCTGCCTTTCCTGGGGAAGACGCTGTTCCCCTTCGACCTCTCGGTGTTCCCCATCCTCGCCGACATGAAGGTGTCGCTGGTGCTCGGAATTGTAGTGTTGGGGATGCTTGGCGTGCTTTTTCGTTTCACGGCCCCCGCCGACCGGACCCTGTCTGCGATCGGATTTGCCTGGTTCCTTGCATTCCTGGTGCCTTCGTTCGTATCGGTCAGCGGGCAGATCCCCAACTATTCGGAGCACCGCAGCTATCTTTCGCTGGCCGGGATCCTGCTGATGGTGCTGGTTTGCGCGCCGGTCAGAAAGACTGCGTTCACGACCGCTGCCCCCCTCCTGGCGGTTGCCGGCGTCATCCTGCTCTTCAGCCTGCTGACCTTCCGACACTCCGCCCACTTCCGCGACCGGCTGACATTCTGGAAGAACGCCGTTGAGACCTCTCCGTCGCATGCCTTCAATTATAACAACCTGGGGGCGATGTACTTTCTCGACCATGAATTTGAGAAGGCTGAGCCCTGTTTCCGGAAGGCCATCGGGATCAATCCCTTCGAGCCCATGGCGCACAGCAATGCCGGGCTGATCTGCATGAACACGGGCCGCCCGGCGGAGGCCGAGAAGTTTTACCTGGAAGAGATCCGGATCAACCCGAAATACGACCACGCCTATTTCAACCTGGGGATCCTGTATTATAACAGCGGGAGATACGATGAAGGGATGCGGCTGTGGGAGAAGACCCTGGAGATCAATCCCCGGTATAAAGACGCCTATGACGCGCTGCTGTTTGCTTTCAATAAACTGGGGCGTAAGAATGATATTGAACGGATCAACGAGAAGGCAAGGCAAAATGGGATGATGCCCTGACTTGTTATCTCCAGCCAAAATACTTCATATTCGCCGGGACAAGGGTGAGGATAAGAATGATGACACCAACCAGGCCAAAAACGGTTTGCAGGATGTCATAATCGATCCAGATGATCTCCATCAGGATCCAGACAACCAGCATGATACCCACGTACAACGAATAGGTCCATGCCCAATGGATCCCTTTGTAAATATTGAAAATGCCTGCCAGTTGCCAGGCAGGACGACGAATCAGGGCATACGCCAGTGATCCCGGCAATATCCCCAGCAGCAGGAACAGGATAAATCCCGGAAAAAGGAATGAGTGGAATGGTGAACCATGGAGCATGGACAAGGGCATGCCCATCATTTCACCTGTGGGAGAGAGGACGAGGGAGATTCCGCCGAAAAGTCCGCCAAGCGACTGGAAAGCCATCAGGAAAACCAGCAAATAGAGGGTAAATGGTCTTTGTTTCATAGTGATTTTGATTTTACAAGCCCCTTCCCCCGGTCAGCAGGCCATAGAATCGAGGTACGATCCGGCGCAGCAAGGCCCCCGTGCCGACAGCAAATGCGATTACCATCAGCGGCAGCAAAAGGTAAGTCATGATCCGGTAAAATGGCAGGTGGTTTACCAGGGGGAAAACCGCTTCGGTAGCGTAAGCCACCAGGGGGGCATGAACCGCATAGATCATAAATGAAAAAGCGGCAATCCACACGAACCACTTGCGATCCATGCACCAGGTTACCAGCCGGTTGCATCCGTACCACGCGAAGATGAGTCCGCTCAGCACCACCCCTTTGTGAAGCAGGATGAGGATGGGGATCACGGCCTGACCCGGCAACGATTGGCCTTGGAAGGCAAGGATCGTCTTCCCTGCTGCCAGGGTGAGGAAGGCGATCCCCCACCACAACGGCTCCAGGGCTTTGTTGGGTCGGTCGATGTTGAACCCCCGTTTTTGCATCCACACGCCCAGCGAGAAAAAGAGGATCCCCTCCCCTTCAATAAACACGAATCCCATGGTTCCCAGCCACATCAGGGTCGCCAAAGAAAAGAAGATCCATCCGGCGATCCTTCGGGTGACGCACCAGCGGATGGCGGGATAGGCGATGTTGTAGATGAGCAGCACCCGGATAAACCAGAGCTGGTAGGGAACGGGTAAGATGATCCAGCGGACCAGCATCTCGTACCACCGGTAATCGTGAAGCAATGCACGGTGGTCGTCGATGCGGACGATGTTCGAAGCGGTGATGATTCCCCGGGTATATGCGAACGATTCGAGTAAAAAAGTAAAGCCAAACCCCAGGGCGCTCCAGATCAGGTAGGGTGCCAGGAGGGTGCGGAGGCGTTTGCGGGTGCGCTGGCCATAGGGTTTCTGGTCGTGCATGGCAAACAGGTAGCCCGAGATGATGAAGAGCATCGGGATCCGGAACCGGAAGATGCCGTTGGCCAGGAAATATTCGGTAAAGGCGGTCAGGGTCATCGCCTCTCCGGGGATGGTCCACGGTTGCATATACCTGATCTGCAGGTTATATCCATGCACGAAGACCAGCAGGAACATGGCGATGAACGACCAGAACCGGAATTTCCGGCTGTTGAACCCCGACAGGGTGGGGGACCCTGACGGGGTGGGGGACCCTGACGGGGTGGGGGACCCTGACGGGGTGGGGGATCCTGACGGGGTGGGGGATGTCGGATCGAAATTCATAGGCGAAAGAAAAGCAGGGTCATCCGCCGATGGTTGCAGTGATCCCCGCAGCCGCAAAGATAGAAATTGTACGTTCAAATACGGATCGCGGGGGTTCGGAGAAGGAAACAAAATCACTCATGCGTCCCAGTCTGAGGTATTTGTTGCGGGCCACGGCATGCCAGGGGAGAAGCTGCACAGGGATAGGTCCCCCGGGAAGTCCTGCAATGAAATCGGCCGAAGCCCGGATGTTCTCCTCGTCGTCGTTCACCCCGGCCATCAGCGGGATGCGGATTATGATCCGTGCTCCTGAGGAGGCCAGCCGCTTCAGGTTGCCGAGGATCCGCTCGTTTCTCCTGCCGGTCCACTGTTCATGCCGGGCAGAATCCATCAATTTAAGGTCAAAGAGGAAAAGGTCGGTGTGACGGGCAACACGGTCAAGTACGTTGGGATCTGCATCGCCCGCCGTATCGACAACCCGGTGAATTCCCCTGCGGCCGCACTCTTCCAGGAGGAAGATCAGTGTTGCGGGTTGCAGCAGCGGTTCGCCTCCGCTGAAGGTGACACCGCCACCCGACTCTTCGAAAAATTCCCGTTCTTTCCCGATCGATGCCATGATTTCCTCAACGGTCAACTCCCGGCCCGACATCTCCATGGCTCTTGTGGGGCAGACTCCGATGCATTTGCCGCAAAGATCGCAACGGGTGTGATCGGTCACGATTCCGTTCATGGTAAGGGAAAGCGCGTGCGAAGGACAAGCCTGTATGCAGGTTCCGCAACCGATACACCGGGCAGGGTTATACATTTTCTCAGGACCGGCCAAGATCCCTTCGGGGTTGTGGCACCAGGCGCAATGGAGGTTGCATCCTTTGAAGAATACCGCCACCCGGATCCCGGGCCCGTCGTTGATGGCGTAACGCTTGATGTCGAAAAAGAGGCCCTGCCGGAATGGATCAGAATGCATCATTCTCCGTCCTTTCGATGATCTCCTGCTGCAGGTCGGTATTCATATCGTTGAAGTAGTCGGAGTACCCGGCCATCCGGACCAACAGGTCGCGGTAGTCTTCGGGATTCGACTGTGCCGCTTTAAGTGTCGCCGTATCGACAATGTTGAACTGCACATGATGTCCGCCCATCCTGAAATAAGAACGGATCAGGCTTCCCAGTTTTTCCACGTCGCTCTCTTTTTTCAGGAGACTCGGAAGAAAGCGCAGGTTGAGAAGGGTCCCGCCCGTTTTGACATGATCGAGTTTTGCTAGCGACTTAATGACGGCCGATGGTCCGCAGGTATCCGCTCCATGGGAAGGAGAGGTGCCGTCGGAAATTGCTTTACCGGCCATTCGTCCGTTCGGCGTGGCGCCGAGCACCTTCCCGAAATAAATGTGGCACGTCGTCGAGAGCATGTTCAGGTGGTACCGGCCGCCGGGCTTGATGTTGGGTTTGCCGTCGATGGCAGCGAACAGGTCATTGAACACCCTCACGGCAATGGTATCGGCCCTTTCGTCGTCGTTCCCGAAAAAGGGCGTCCGGTTGATCAGGATCTGCCGCATCACTTCCCCGCCCCCGAAGTTTCCGTCAAGGGCATGAAGCATTTGCTCCATGGTGAAGGTGCGATCGCCGAATACATGCTTTTTCATGGCCGACAGGCTGTCGGTAATGGTGCCCAGTCCGCAGCATTGAATGTAGCTGGTGTTGTAACGGGGCCCCCCGTCGTAATAATCTTTTCCTTTGGCAATGCAGTCGTCAATGACCACCGACAGGAAGGGCGCCGGTGAATACTTGGCAAACATGCGGTCGATGTAGTTGCTCACCCGCATTTTTTGATCGACCACGAAATTCAGCTGGCGGAGAAAAGCGGCGTACAGGTCTTCAAAATCCCTGAAGTCACGGGGATCTCCTGTTTCAAGGCCGGCTTTTATCCCCGTCTGCGGGTCGGTTCCGTTGTGCAGGGTGATTTCCAATATCTTCGGAACATTCAGGTATCCTGTAAGCAGGTAGGCCTCCTTGCCAAAGGCTCCCACTTCGATACAACCGCTGCATCCTCCTTCGCGGGCATCCTGCAGCGATTTTCCCTGCCGCAGCATCTCTTTTACGTATATATCGGCATTGAAAACCGAAGGATATCCGTGCCCTTGCCGGATCACCCTGACGGCCGCATGGAGAAAGTCGTCGGGCGTGTGCGACGAGATGTGCACGGAATTACCGGGTTGAAGTATATGGAGCTCTTCGATCACCTCCAGCATGATTCGGGAAACCGCACCGGAACCGTCGGTTCCTTCGGGGGTAATCCCGCCCAGGTTGATGTTGGTGAAGTCGTTGTACGTGCCGCTTTCCCGGGCCGTGATGCCGACTTTGGGCGGGGCCGGGTGGTTGTTCACTTTGATCCAGAAGCAGGAGATCAGCTCCCTGGCCTGGTCCCGGGTGAGTGAACCATCGGCCAGTCCCTTCTCATAGAAGGGGGTGAGATGCTGATCAAAATGGCCGGGGTTCATGGCGTCCCAACCGTTCAGTTCAGTGATGGTGCCCAGGTGCACAAACCAGTACATCTGGATGGCCTCCCAGAAGTCGCGCGGAGCCTCTGCGGGAACCCTGCGGCAGATCTCTGCGATCCGGCGGAGTTCTGCCGACCGCAGGGGATCGTTTTCCCGGGTTGCCAGCGAGTCGGCCATGTCGGCATGTCGCCGGGCAAAAAGGATCACGGCTTCGATGGCGATCGTCATGGCTTTCCACTCTTCCGCCTTGTCGGTTGCATCGGGATCGTTCAGGAAATCCAGGGTCTCCAGGCAGTTCTCGATCTCCCGCCTGAATTCAAGCATTCCCTTGCGGTAGATCTTCCCGTCGAGGGCGGTGTGCCCGGGTGCCCGCTGTTCCATGAACTCGGTAAAAAGCCCGGCTTCATAAGCCGCCTTCCATTCCGGTGTGACGTGCGAAAAGATCCGTTCCCGCTGGGTGCGTCCGTTCCAGAAAGGGATGACCTCTTTTTCATACCGGTCCATGTCATCACGGCTGACATGGTACCGCTGCATCTCCCTGGTATTCAGCACATGTAGATCATCCACGCTGTGACAGGTAAGTTCCGGGAAGGTGGGCACTGCTTTCGGGGCAGGCCCCCGTTCGCCCACGATAAGTTCCCCGTCGCCGATATAAATGGTTTTGCGCCTGCAATGGTCAAAGAAACTCATTGCTCGCAGGACAGGTACGGAGCAGGTGCCGTGGTGCATCCGGTAAAACTCCGTCTGGTGCAACGCCCGTTCAATGGAGATCGAGGGTTCTGCTTCCACGCTTTGTTTCCTGAGCCTGCGGATCCGTTCGTTCATGCCCGGACCGGAGGTTGCATGTGCATTCCCGTAAAAATTCCCTTCCGATTTTACAGGACGTTCAGGAGTTATGGTATGTGGGGTGATGGTTTCAAACATAATGGAATGGGGTAAAAATCCTTGTTTAACTGATTTCACGAAGTGACACGAAGGAATAAAAGGAGAGCACGAAGGGATTGCCCTAATTGTAAAACATCAGGCAGCTGAATAGGCGTCTGTAGCTGGATACCAGGGAATGAAGGTATATGGTCTTTTCCATGAATCCTCTTTGGTTTTTTTGCTGATGGCTCCCTGTTCGGAAAGGATGGGACAAAGATACAGGAAAAATTGAATAAAATTTGGATCTGTTTATAAAATAACATACTTTTATCTGGCGGGAAAATAGGGACTAACCATTTCAATATATATCATAAATTCAATTAATTACGAAATTTTTCAACAATGAAAAAGATCTTTTTTTTTCTGACTGTGATGGCAATTTCATGGTCAGGGTTTTCCCAGGTTGGAATCGGTACATTAACCCCACATCGTTCATCTATGCTTGACGTTGTAAGTGATACTGCCGGATTTCTGCCGCCACGCATGGCAGATTCACAAATGTGGGGGATCGGTTGGGCCGTGGCAGGGCTGATGGTGTTCAACACAACCTACAACATTTACTACTATTTCGACGGTGTTTCCTGGCTTCCGGTTGCTGGATCAGGCGTGGGTTGGCTGCTTACCGGCAACAGCGGGCTTGACCCGGGCAATCATTTTCTTGGCACGACCGATACCTCCTCGCTCAGGCTCAGGGTGAATAATGAAAGGTCGGGGATCATCGATGCAAACCGGAATGTTACGGGTTTTGGCTACCGTTCCCTGTATAATAATGCCGCCTGGAATAACACAGCCATCGGGGAATCGGCCATGTTCTCCAACACTTCGGGCGGCAACAATGTGGCGATCGGAAATTCCGCTTTGGCCGGTAACCGCACGGGGTGGAACAACACCGCCATCGGGTATCTTGCCCTGCTGAACGATACTGCCAACAATAATACTGCTGTCGGCGAATCAGCCATGGTGAATAATATATCAGGTTATCAGAATGTCGCAATGGGCAATTCGGCCCTTGCCAACAATCGTACAGGGGTAAATAATACCGCCATCGGCTATCTGGCTCTGCTGAATGATACGGCCAACAGTAATACCGCAGTCGGCGAATCGGCCATGATAACCAACGTATCGGGGTATCAGAACGTGGCCCTTGGGAATTCCACCCTGGCTAATAACCGGTGGGGTTGTGACAATACGGCCATCGGCTACCTGGCCCTGAATAAGGACACTGTCAGTGAGAATACGGCAGTGGGTTCCTGGGCGATGCATGAAAACCTTTCGGGACATTCCAATGTTGCGATGGGCAACGGAGCCTTGCAGAGTAACCAATGGGGAAATGACAATACGGCCATCGGTTACCTGTCTCTGCATAAGGATACGGTAAGCGAAAACACGGCGGTGGGTTCCTGGGCGATGCATGAAAACCGTTCGGGACATTCCAATGTTGCGATGGGCAACGGAGCCTTGCAAAATAACCAGTGGGGAAACGATAATACCGCTATCGGTTATCTGTCCCTCCATAAGGATACAGTGAGCGAAAATACGGCAGTGGGATCATGGGCCATGCACGAAAACCTTTCAGGATATTCGAACGTTGCATTTGGGAACGGGGCGTTGCAGAACAACCAGACCGGCAATGACAACACTGCCATCGGGTATATTGCACTCCGGACGAACCATGGCTCGGAGAACACGGCAGTCGGTTCCTGGGCGATGCAATCGAACCTGGACGGCACCGGTAATGTGGCAGTGGGGAACAGCACATTGACCACAAACCAGACAGGAAACAGCAATACGGCCATCGGGTTTATTGCGCTGCATGACAATATCGCCTCTGATAACACCGCTGTCGGCGCCTGGGCAATGCATGATAACACCGAAGGGATCTACAACACTGCCGTCGGCTCCGGCGCACTCGCGATGAACCAGATCGGGAACACAAATACAGCGGTCGGATTCAGTGCCCTTCATGACAATAATTCCTTCAACAACACAGCCATGGGAAACGTGGCCATGTATTCGAATGTGAACGGCACAGGCAATGTCGCGGTCGGAGCCGGAGCTCTGAATATGAATATCGATGGCTACAGCAACATTGCCATCGGTTTTGAAGCTTTGCACAACGACTCGGCCAGTGAGAACACGGCGATCGGGTACCAGGCGATGTACAATAATACAACCGGGACCGCCAATGTAGCCGTCGGCCAAACTGCCCTGGGTTCCAACATGGTGGGCAATTACAACACTGCGGTAGGATGGGATGCCATGAAAAACGCCAGCGGGTCCGGTAACACCGCCTTTGGGATGTCGGCGCTGAAGATGAATGCGACGGGCAATGGCAATGTGGCGATTGGTTCCGATGCCTTGCAGGCATGCATCGACGGCAGCAACAACACGATGGTCGGAAACAATGCCGATTTCGGCCCTTTGAGCCCGACCGACCTCAGCAATTCGACAGCCCTGGGGTACAGCGCGGAAGTCACCGAAAGCAACCAGGTCAGGTTGGGGAACAACGACATTCAAACCCTTTTCTGCACGGGTGCTTTCAACAGCACGGTTTCCGGCGTAAGCCCGAACCTCTATGTCGATTCAGCCGGGCAGATCATGCGGGTGGTTGCCGCCATGAAGTCTCCTCAGAATGTGATCTTTAAGACATCAGTATTATCTGATTTGCCTGTTATACCAGCCCATGCAAGCTTCAAACACATCGTCACGGTCCAGGGATGTCTGCCCGGGAATACCGTGTTCGTCTCTCCTGCAGCAGAACTGCCGGATGGTTTGATCATCGCCTACAGCAGGGTGGCCGAACAGGGAAAAGTTGAGATGAAGTTTACCAATACCACGGATCAACAAGTCGATCCGGTAGAAATTAACTATTTCATTTCCATTATTAACTAAATCCTAAAAAGGCGTTTTTATGAAAACCTTGTTTTTAACAGGAGTCTTTATGATGTCCCTTTATGCAGGAGCCCTTGGCCAGGTAAGCATCAATAATGACAACAGCAGTCCGGCTGAATCGGCTGGACTGGATGTGAAATTCGACAATAAGGGCTTTCTTCCCCCCAGGATGACTACTCCCCAAATGAACGCAATCCCTAATCCTGAAGAAGGCCTTATTGTTTATAACACCTCCCTGCACAGCCTGGCAATTTATAATGGTACCGGCTGGAAAAGCTTGGATGGACAACATTTTATCGGAGAGCGGTTTGGAGGCGGGATCATTTTCTACCTGGACAGCACCGGACAACATGGGATGATTGCTTCTGATATTGATCAGCCAATGGCTGAATTTGGCTGTTATCAAATGCTTATCGGGGGTACCAGCACGCTTTTCGGGACAGGACAGGCGAATACAACGCTGCTTGTAAATTTCTGCCCGCTGCCGGGTATTGCTGCCCGTGTTTGCGATGAGCTCGTACTGAATGGTTACTCCGATTGGTTTTTGCCATCAAGAGATGAACTGGTTGAATTGTATAATCAAAAAGATCTCATTGGCATCTTTGCCAACGATTTTTACTGGACCTCTTCAGAATGCACCCCCGGGGAAGCCCTCGGTCACAGTTTTGAATATAACTATAATTACTGCCGCGGAAAATATGACATAAGCCATGTGCGTGCTGTCAGGGTTTTTTAAACAGAAGTGTCCTGCAACATAATTACATTGAAATCCCCATGGTCACTGATTTGAGATCTTCACTGAGGTCATGGAAAGTGACCCCATGATGGTCTGGTCATTGAAGAACGAAACGTCGTCTTTGCCGTTCTTCAGCGCCAGGGCATACAAAAGCGGCAGGTAATGCTCGGGCGTGGGAATTGACTTCGTTATGGCCATGCCCAGTGCAGGATAATCGATTAGCCTGTCATGATGGCCGCGTAGGATCAGGTCTTTGAATAAGTGATTTGCCTCTTCCGCCCAATCGTAGCCTTTTTCCTGGTTTCTCCAGTCGATCAGCCGGAGATTGTGCACCATGTTACCGCTGCCAATGATCAGAATGCCCCTTGAGCGCAGCGGAGCCAGCTCACGGGCCAGGTCATAATGCTGCCGGGGAGTCAGGCTGTAGTCGAGGCTCATCTGGATCACCGGGATGGAGGCATCCGGGTACATTCGCCGGATGACGCTCCATGCACCGTGATCGAGCCCCCACTGCTCGTCATGACCCACTTTTCTTTCCGGCATGATCGATTTCACCTCGTTGGCCAGCTCCGGACTCCCGGGAGCTGGATATTGAATTTCGTAAAGCTCGGGAGGAAAACCACCGAAATCATGCAGGGTCCGTGGTTTGGGCATCGCAGTCACCAGGACTCCCCGTGTCTCCCAGTGTGCCGATATGCAGAGGATCGCCGCCGGCGCCGGGAGATCGTCTGCCAACTGTTTCCATCCCCGCGTGAACCCGTTCTCTTCGATCGCATTCATCGGGCTTCCATGTCCGACGAAAAGCACCGGCATGGGTGCCGTGCTCTTCATCGACTGTGTGACATGTTCGAGTGCCTGGAGTTTCATGGCTGCTCCTGTGAAAGGTATCAATGCAAGGGATGCAAGGAATTGTTTGCGGTTCATCGGTTACTGCACCACGATGAGTTTCAGCTTGACCAGGAATTCATCGTAGATCACCTTGTCGCCCAGGCCGCTGAAAAAGGATCCCGAGCCGTACCGGATATCATAGGCCGTGCGGTCGACCACGATGCTGTTGGCATTGAAAATGTACGAGTTGCCGGCTTTCGTGACCACCGTTTTGAAGGTGAGGGGTTTCTTGATGCCTTTGATCGTGAGAATCCCGGTGACATCGGTGACGGATTTAGTAAGGTCGACCGGTTTCAGGATGGTAAAGGTCGCTTCGCCGTATTTCGAAACATCAAAGAAATCGGGGGACTTCAGGTGACCGATCAGTTTCTGGTTGTATTCGGCGTCGGTGAGATCGGTCGATGTGATGGTATTCATGTCGATCACGAACGTTCCGGACACGATCTTGTCTTTGTCAATTTTGAAAGTGCCTGATTTAAGGGCGATGGTCCCTTCATGGAACCCGGTGATCTTTTCTGCTTTCCAGTTGAGCGTGGATTTGGAAAGGTCGGCCTGGTAGGTTTGAGCCTGGGCCGATGCAAAGGAGATGATCGCGATGAGGGAAAGAATGGTCGTTTTCATTATCTGTTTTTTTAAGTTACACTTGGTGGCATACTGTCAGGGTGTTCTGCCCCTTCATGGGGCTCACCCATCCGGGTGATTGACGGTGCAAAATTACCACGGCCCCCGGGTCCGGGGGTAACACTTTCAGGAAAAGGTGTGGTACAATCAGGAAATGATGGCGTGCACCTGGTCTCGGAATTCCGATGGGGTTTTACCTGTTCTTTTCCGAAAGACCCTTGTAAAATAAGACTTTTCGTTATATCCGAGGTCGAAACCGATCTCCGCTATGGTCTTGTCGGTGCTTAAAAGCTGGGAACGCGCCTCGATCATTTTCCGGGTCTCGATGACCTCCGTAATGCTTGTTCCGAAAACCGACCGGCTGATATGGTTGAGGTTGCGGGTCGACATGTTCAGTTTTTCAGCATAGAAATCCACGCCGGCCGGTCTTTTGTAATTGTATTCGAGGATCCTCAGAAAATTGTCGAAAGTGACGACCTGGGAGGAACGTCCTGCCCGGCTGTCGTACAATTGATTATGGGTCACCCTCTCCAGTTTTGTAAGCACGGCCAGCAACAGGTAACGCAACAGGTCCTGATCGGGAGGGCTCTGCTCCTGCTCCCGGCACATGATCCGGCAAAGATCGTTCAGTGTGCTGCTGCAGATGCCGTCGTTGAGGCTGCATTGGATCTCATCCAGGAACCGGGAATAGAAATTGAAACGGCTCTGCGGAATGAAATCGGCTGTGTACCGGATCACCCAGCCCCGGGTCGCCTCATCGGGAAGAAAAGTGTGCACCTTCCCCTGGGCGATATAGACGATCACCGGGGGAATCAGCGGTTCGGACCGGAAATCGATGTAATGGAGGGGCTTCCCTTCCGTGATGATGATCAGTTCTTCATGGTCATGCCGGTGTGGCTCCGGTGGATTCAGCAGGATCGAACCCACCATCTCACGGGTCACTTCACGGATATCGAAGGGTTCATGCATAGCCAACTTTCCTCCCCACCTTCTTCTCCGATTGCCTGTGCTTGGCATCCAGACGTTCGGCAACGGATGCCTGCGTCGGTTTCGTGGGTTTTCTCTTTTTTAATGGGCGCAGTGCCGATGTGATCATCGTGTAAAATTTTTCGGTGACTTTATCTTTATTCTGTTGCTGTGACCGTTCCGATTGCGATACAAGTACCAGTTCCCCTGCTGCATTGATCCTGGTAGCCAGCCTGCTGAGGACCATTTCCTTTTCGGCATCTGAAAGCAGCATGGAGGCGGCGACAAGAAAGCGCAGTTCCATTTTCGTGCTCACCTTGTTCACGTTCTGCCCGCCGGGACCGCTACTGCGGGATGCGCTGAAACGGAGTTCGGCAGAAAAATCACGGTCATCCAACACAGTACCCACCGGACAAAAATAAGCATATTCCGGGATGTAGGTTGTTTCGTACCTTTGTACAAACGATCGCCATGAACCGCCGTTACTTCTCTTTGCTTGCCGGGACCCTCCTTCTCGTTTCGACCTCCTTGTTCTCGCAGGTCAGGAAAACAGAGATCATCATTCTGCATGTCAACGACATGCATTCCAAGATCGATAACCTCGGGAAAGTGGCCTACCTGGCCGACAGCCTCCGCAGCATCCATCCGTTTGTATTCCTGGTTTCAGCCGGCGACAACTTTACAGGCAACCCGGTGGTCGACATGGTGCCCGATAAGGGAGCCCCTATGATCGAACTGATGAACCGGTGCGGGTTTACGGCCAGCGCCCTGGGAAACCATGAATTCGACATGGGACAAACCCTCTTGAAACGCCGGATGGTCCAGGCCGAATTTCCCTTCCTGAGCTGCAATACCGACGGGAGCGGCGCGGAGATAGGCCCTTTGAAGCCTTACACCGTGCTCAAAGCGGGTGACGACATATCCATTGCCCTCCTGGGGGTCATCCAACTCGATAATAACGGTTTGCCCAGCGCCCATCCCTCCAACATGAAGGATGTCAGGTTCGTGAACGGAGTCTCGAAAGCCAGGGAATATGCATGGCTGAAGAACCGGTATGAAGTGCTGATCGCCCTCTCTCACCTCGGCCTGGAGGAAGACCTCCGGCTGGCCGATTCGGTGCCCGAGTTCGACCTGATCATCGGGGGACATTCACATACCCTGCTTGAAAAGCCAAGAATGGAAAATGGCGTGATGATCGTTCAGGCAGGAGCCCAGCTGAAACATATCGGAAAAACCACCCTCACCGTTACCGATGGGAAAGTGACCGGCCGCAACGAAGAGGTGATCGCCCTTTCGGCACTCCAAAAGGAAAACCCCGGATTGATGGAATATATACGGACGGTCAATGATAACCCTGAGTTCAGGGAGGTGGTGGGTTGTGCCGGGGGCCCCATCGAAGGCATCGATGAACTGGGCAGCCTGATGACCGATGCGGTCACGCATCAGCTTAAAGTCGATTTCGCCTTCCAGAACCGGGGAGGGATCCGGATCTCCGGCCTTGCCGCAGGGGATATCACACTGAAGGATGTGTACAAACTTGACCCGTTCAACAACCCGATCGTCATCTATTCCATGACCCCCGACGAGATCCGGTCCCTGATCTGCTACGGTTACAAGCATCAAAAAGCCATCGACCTGCAAGTGTCGGGCATGACCTATACCCTGACCGGCGACTCTGACGGGACCTGTTCAAACGTGGAGATGTTCGACCTTTCGGGGAAACCGCTGGATCCAAAAAGCGAGTATTCCGTGGCATTGAACAACTATATTGCCGGCACCTATCGATTTGACCACAAGGATCCGGGTACCCTGTCCACACTTACCACTTCGGAGGCCCTGATCCGTTACCTCCGCACCGTCGGCACGGTGAACTATTCCGGCGTAAAACGGGCCAACATCAAAAGCCAGCCATAGGTCCGGACATATCGGGTGAGCAACGGCACCCCTGTCCCTTTCGTCACCCGTCAACCCTGCCCGGCCGGCCGTCAGTCGCCAATTTCACTTGGTCACTCTGTTACTCTGTTACTCTGTTACTCTGTTACTCTGTCACTCTGTTACTCTGTTACTCTGTCACTCTGTTACTCTGTCACCCTGTTACCCTGTCACCCTGTTACCCTTCACTTATTCCACAAAAGCCTGATCAACTGGGCGACCTCGGTGTTTTGGAGGAAAGGTCCCCGGATGCTGTCATATTCGTCGGCAAAGAGGGGGATCAGTTCGCTGGCAGCGCCTTTGGCGAAAAGAGGAACCAGCGAACCCGTATGATTTCCCGAATAAAAGGTCATTCCCGGAAGGGCCCCCTTCCCATGGTCGCTCAAAGCTGCGAAAGGCTGGTCGCCCCAGAGAAGCCCGGTTTCATGGTCCGCGGTGACGATGACCAGTGTTTCCTGCCAGTCGCTTTCCTGTTCCACCCAGGCGACCACCCTGTCAACAGCTTCGAAGAAAGCCGACATCTCTTCGATCAGCCTGCCTTTCCTGTTGGAATGGGCCGCCCAGTCAACGGCTCCGCCTTCCACCATCAGGAAGAACCCTTTCGGATTATTGTCGAGCACATTCAGCGCGCCGCCCACCATCTCGGCCAGTGTCGGGACGGCTGTATTCAGGGGAGTGACAAACGGTGGTGAGTCTTTTGTTTCGCCGTTCAACGGTTTACGGCTTTCCTGGAGCGTTTGGTAAACTTTTGGCACACCCAGCACACGTCGGGGTGTTTTCCCCTCCTGCAGGTTTCTGAACTCTGCGCGGTCACGGACAACCGTCCAGGGATCCGGCTTTTTGTCTCCGTTCACATCCTCCACGGTCCGGGTCTTGCCCGCGAAAGGAAAACTGACCCGGGTTCCGGTGCCCGCGATCAACTGACACCACAACACGCTGTCGGCCACATATTTACTATCCTTCCATTTCCCGGGCAGGGCCACGCCGTTGTCGTCGAACCCGGGGTCGCCGCATCCCATGATCACGTCGCAGCGGCTGTCGAAAAGCATGGCGGCAGCAATTTCGCGGTAATTGATCCGGGATCGGTTATGGGTGACAAATCCCGCCGGGGTCGCGTGAGCGAATTCGACGGAGGTTACGACCCCGGCCGACCTGCCTGTTTTCTTCGCCCGTTCGACCAGGTTCTCCAACGAATCGCCCGAAACCGACATCCCGATGGAATTGTTATAGGTTTTCACACCGGTGGCCAGGGCAGTGGCTGCCGCTGCTGATTCGGTGAAATCCCGTTTCAGGAAAGCGGTGTCGTTCCATGCTTTTGAAGGATCATAACCCCCGGCCAGGTAATTGCTGCCCGGTTTACCGGCGTCATATTCTCCCGCCAGGGCCGGATAGGTGCCCACGGCAAGGCGGACAGGAAATTGTTCATGGACGAGTGTCCTGATGCCCAGGTAATATTTCGCTGCCTGGTGATGGTTGAAACCTGCCCCGTCGGCGATGAGGAGGATCACGTTCTTAGGGACCGGCAGCGGACCGGTTTTCTTAGCTATGGATGGAGTATAGAATAAGCCCCCGGTGAACAAGGTGGCAATCAGAATCGTCCGGAACATAAAAGCATGCCTTAAAATCCCCGCAAAAGTACCAAACCTTTCGCTTCCCACACTCCCGAACTCATGCACTGCTTCGCGACCCTGTCTTTCGACCTCCTCCCTTCGTCATTCACCCCCCTGTTTGCTCCTGTTCGTCGATAATCGTTTTCTCCGGCGGCGGGTCGGGAGTAATTTTGAATCAAACTTCAGCCACCCATGGAAACCCTTTCGCACATCCTTGCATCGTTCGACATTTTCCAGGTCATCATCTCCGCTTTTCCGGGACTGTTCGCCCCTCTTGCCCATGCATTCCGGGATATCTACACAGTCCTCTGCCATTCGGCCTCTGAACATTTCCAGGCACATCCGGGCATTCTCTCCGCAGGGATCATTTTCCTCGCCGGTTACGGAGCCTGGTCGGCCTGGAAACGCTTCCGGCCGGTCGGGGTGCCTGCAAGAAAGACCCGGTAACGCCGGATCATAAAAAATCCTATTATTGCATAACGGCCGGAAACGAACATGCCGGCTCTCCGGATGGTGTTCCGGAGCGATCATTCAGAAGTGGTTCGCGGCGCCAAAGGTGAAAAAGGCGCACGGGCTGTTTTGTGCGTTTCCCCGGTGTAAATAACTGTACCTATGAGCCTGGACTATTTTTCCCGTTTTTTCGACAACACGACCTTCATGTACGTCGTGCTTCCTCTGCTGATCTTCCTGTTCCGGATCATCGACCAGTCGATCGGCACTTTGCGCCTGATCTTCGCCGCCAAAGGCCTGAAGCGGCTGGCACCCCTTTTCGCCTTTTTCGAGTCGTTCATCTGGCTGGTGGCGATCGGGCAGATCATGAAGCAACTCGATAACATATACTGCTACCTGGCGTTTGCAGGAGGCTACGCCGCCGGAAACTTTTTCGGTATATTGCTGGAGGAAAAGCTCTCCATCGGCAATGTCGTGATCCGGGTCATTCCCAAACGGGATACCACCGAATTGATCAATCATCTGAGGGCGGAGAATTTCGGTGTTACCGTGGTGCCGGTCGACGGGATGATGGGGCCCACCAAGATGTTGTTCACCACCATCCGCAGAAAGGAGGCCCCGTACGTCATCGGCATCATCAAGCAGTACAATCCAACGGCATTTTATACGATCGACGAGGTAAAAGTCGTCAGCGGAGGATATTTCGACCATCGCAGCCGGTCGATCTTTTCGGTCCTCAATCCCTTTCAGAAAACCGTCAAAGCATAAGCAGAAATCGGCGAAAGGTTCGTATCTTAGAGGAAAATTCACTGACCATGGAAACTTTCGAAAAGATCCTTATTCTGAACAATGAATTCGAGGCAGGCCTTCTCGACGAAGTGCTCAACGACCGCAACATACCCCATGGCATCGTCACCTCCGACGACACAGCACTCGGGGGCATCATGGGAATGGAATTCGGCTGGGGGTATGTCGAGGCGCCTGCAGGATACAAGGAGGAGATCCTGAGGATCTATGCAGAGATCACGAAACAGTGACCCTGCAGGATGGAGAATTTCACTGATTACCTGGAGATCCTTGTCAATTCCGAGAAGCTGATCCATTACGGAGGGCTGACCCTCCTGTTGCTGGTTATTTTTGCCGAAACAGGCCTGATCTTTGGTTTTATTTTTCCGGGCGATGCCCTGTTGGTCACGGCAGGGATCCTTTGCGGAACCGACCTCACCGTCGAGCTGTGGCTCCTCGTTCCGGCTGTGGCTGCGGCTGCGGTGGCCGGCAACGTCACCGGGTATTTAACAGGGTATTACTTCGGGCATGCCCTCATGAAAAAAGGGGACACCCTGTTCTTCAAGCAGAGGCACCTCGAGAAATCCAGGAAGTTTTACGAAAAATACGGTGGCACTGCCCTCGTTGCCGGTCGTTTTCTTCCGGTGGTGAGGACTTTCGTCCCCATCCTTGCGGGAACGATCGGTCTCGGATTCTGGAAATTCAATCTCTACAACCTGTTTGGGGCGGTCCTGTGGGCAGGGAGCCTGATCCCCCTGGGGTACCTGGTTGGCCGGAAATTACCGGCCTCGGTGGATCATCTCGAGTATATCATTCTGGGAATAACGCTCGTCACCATGACCATATTCATCCGGGGTCTCATTAAAATCAGGAAACAGGGAGGAAAGTCCTGACCCCGCCGGGCCACTCCTGATGCCGGCACCACCGAGGGGAGAAATGCCCCGGGGGGCGGGAACAGGCCTTTAAAGCATTATTTCAGGGATATCACCTTCCGCGATCAACCTGCCTTCGGTGGCACGCATGATCTCCTCTACGGTCACCCCGGGGGCACGTTCACGAAGTTCGAATCCGCGCGGGGTCACATCCAGCACCGCCAGGTCGGTGACGATCCTTTTCACGACACCGACACCTGTTAAGGGGAGGGTACACTTTTTCAGGAGTTTCGATTCTCCCTGCGGGTTGGTGTGCATCATGGCCACCACGATATTCCGGGCCGAGGCGACCAGGTCCATGGCTCCGCCCATCCCTTTGACCAGCTTACCGGGGATTTTCCACGAAGCAATATCGCCGGTTTCGGAAACTTCGAATGCGCCCAGCACGGTCAGGTCGATATGTCCGCCCCGGATCATGGCAAAGCTGGCTGCCGAATCGAAAAAGGCAGCCCCCGGCGTGGCGGTGATGGTCTGTTTTCCGGCGTTGATCAGGTCGGGGTCGACCGCACCGGAGACGGGGAAGGGGCCGATCCCCAGCAACCCGTTCTCCGACTGGAGAACGATGTGCACCCCGTCGGGAATATAATTGGCCACCAGGGTGGGAATCCCGATTCCCAGGTTGACGTAGTAACCGTCCTTCAGTTCGCGGGCGATGCGCCGGGCGATGCCATTCTTGTCGAGGGCCATATACCGTTTTCAATTTACGATGTACGATGTACGATTTACGATTTACGTTTGCCGTGATCCCGTAACCTTGTTACTTTGTCACTTTGTCACTTTGTCACTCTGTCACTTCTTTACCCTGTCACGCGTCACCTGTCACGTGTCACGTGTCACGTGTCGTCACAAACTCGATGCGTTTTTCATAGCCGGTTCCCTGGAAAATACGCTGCACATATACACCCGGAGTGTGGATACAATTGGGATCGAGGGTTCCGGCCGGGACCAGTTCTTCCACCTCGGCGATGGTGATCCGGCCTGCCGTGGCCATGGACTGGTTGAAATTGTTGGCCGTGTGCCGGTAGACCAGGTTGCCGTTCGTGTCTCCTTTCCAGGCTTTGACGATGGCAAAGTCGGCCTTGAGCCAGCGTTCCTCCAGGAACATCTTTCCATCGAATTCGCGGACTGTCTTGCCTTCGGCTACTTCGGTACCATACCCGGCAGGGACGTAGAATGCCGGTATTCCTGCACCCCCGGCCCGGATGCGTTCGGCGAGGGTTCCCTGGGGGATCAGCTCTACTTCGAGTTCGCCGCTGAGCAACTGCCGTTCAAATTCCTTGTTCTCTCCCACGTACGACGAGATCATCTTCTTTATCTGATGCCGGCGAAGAAGCATCCCCAGACCGAAACCGTCCACTCCGGCATTGTTCGAGATGCAGGTCAACCCCGTGATGTCGCTCGCGGCCAGGGCGGCGATGCAGTTCTCCGGGATCCCGCACAATCCGAATCCTCCCAGCATCAGGGTCATACGGCTCTCTATTCCCCGGATCGCTTCCCGGGCATTGTTGACTATTTTATTCATAGTGAAAAGACTCTACCGCAAATTTAAAATAATTCTAAATAAAGTCAATATCTTTGCAAAAAAAATCCGGATGTGCCCCGGCGATGGCACGGGGAGATCCCGGCAAAAGACATCGGGAAACCGGTTCATTTCAGGGTCGCCGCACCTCTGTCAGGCAGGGACACCGGGTATTCACATAAAATCAAACCACCATGCAAAGATTATTCAGTCCTTATACACTGGGCACCCTCGAAGTGAAGAACCGTGTCGTGATGTCGCCGATGACCCGGTGCCGTGCGACCGGCAATGTGCCCAACGATTTGATGGCGAAATATTATGAACAACGTGCCGGCGCCGGGCTGATCATTACCGAAGGAACCTCCCCGTCGCCCAACGGACTCGGATATGCACGCATTCCCGGGATTTACAGCGACGCCCAGGTTGCCGGATGGAGAAAGGTCACCGAAGCGGTTCACCGCCGGGAAGGGAAAATTTTCGTTCAATTCATGCATACCGGGCGAATGGGGCATCCGAACAACCTTCCCCAGGGCGCCTCGCTGATCGCGCCTTCGGCCCTTGCGGCTCCCGGCCAGATCTATACCGATCAGGAGGGAATGAAAGATATGCCGGCGCCCCGTGCCATGACGAAGGAGGAGATCGCCGATACCAGGAAAGAGTTCATGCGGTCGGCCATCAATGCCATCGAGGCGGGATTCGACGGAGTGGAACTTCACGGTGCGAACGGGTATCTGCTGGAACAATTCCTGTCGCCTGTTTCGAATGTGCGCACCGACGAATACGGAGGATCGGTCGCGAACCGGTGCCGTTTTGTGCTGGAAGTGACGGAAGCCCTGGGACAGGCCATCGGGATGGATAAAGTGGCGATCCGCCTTTCGCCTTACGGGGTCAACGGAGGAATGGCGCCTTACCCCGAAATCGAAGAGACATACGGTTACCTGGCCGATGAGCTCAACAAGCTGGGGATCCTGTATATCCATATTGCCGATCACAGCTCGATGGGTGCGCCCGAAGTGCCCCTGTCCATCAAGAGGACCCTCCGTGAGAAGCTCAGCAACACCCAGATCCTGGCAGGGGGGTACTCCTGCGAGTCGGCCGAACGCGATCTGGAAAACGGCCTGGCCGATATGATCGCCTTCGGAAGGCCTTTTATCAACAATCCGGACCTGGTCGAGCGGATGAAGCATGACTGGCCCATCGATACAAAATGGGACTTTAATACCTTCTATTCCGCTGATGACAAGGGGTACACTGATTTTCCGGAATACCAGGCCGGGTAGATGCTGTTAAAAATTGTTAAAAGGGTTGACGAGACCTCCGATTCCCCATACATTTGTCAACACATAAAATCCATCGAAGGCCAAGGATAATACCCTAAAAACGACTGATTTTGTGTTGTTTACCGGTTTTCGGTAACCTCAAACAGGCTTCGGCCAAATCCCGTCGACCCCAGGGCGCGGGAACCCCTCGCAAACGCGAAACCGCCTCAAACGGGGCGGTTTTTTCATGTCTGGCGGATAAGATACCCGCCGCGGTTGCCCCCCTCCGGACCCAGTTCGATGACCCGGTCAGCCCGTCCGATGACCATCGGATCATGGTCGATGAGAATGAGGGTGTGGCCCCGGACCGCCAGTTCTTCAATGATGCCCATCAACAGGTCAATGTCGTGGAGGTGGAGTCCGGTCGATGGTTCATCGAACAGGAACAGAACCCTTCCGGGGCCCGGATTGGAGATCTCAACGGACAAATGAAGCCGCTGTGCCTCGCCTCCCGAGAGGGTGCTGAGAGGCTGTCCGAGACGCAGGTACCCTAGCCCGATACGTTCCAGCAACCCGAGCGAAGCGGCGATCTTCTTGTGGGATTCAAAGAAAGGAAGCGCATCCGAAACGGTCATGCCGAGGATATCGGCCATATTCTTTTTCCGGTAGAAGACCGATAGAACAACATCGTTGTACCTCGATCCGTTGCAATGCTCACAGGTCGTTTCTACGTCAGGAAGAAAATCCATGCTGGTCCTGATCACTCCGCGGCCTTCGCACCGGGAGCATTGACCCTGGGCGGTGAGAAAGGAGAAGTGGTTCTTCGACAGCCCGGCTGCAATGGCCGACGGCTCCCGGGCCATCAGATCGCGGATCGGGTCGAGCATTCCCGAATAGGATGCCACCACGGACAACCCCGACCGGAACGTATCGGCCGTTTCGGCCGCCACGATGCGGGAAAAGTGCTCAAATCCCGTTATTTCCCGGCAACCTGCCGGCCTGCCGCTCAAGGCCGAAGCGTGGAGCACATCGAAGACGAGGCTCGATTTTCCCGAACCTGAAACCCCCGTCACCACGGTGATTCCCCCGGTTGCGACCGACACGTCGAACCCTTTGAGGTTATGTACACAGGCGCCTTTGATGTGGATCGGGGGGCCTGGCGACCGGGTGCCGGAGGTATTCGTTGTTGCCTGTCGTTGCCGGAGGTACCGGCCCGTTACCGATGTGGGATGAGCCAGAATGGCGGAGGGCGGGCCGGTAGCGACGATTTCTCCTCCGGAGGATCCGGCTCCCGGCCCCATGTCGATCACATGGTCGGCCGCCAGTATCAGTTCAGGGTCATGTTCGACGAGGATCAGGGTGTTGCCGTTGCCCCGGAGCGCCCGCAGATGATCCAACAGCCCTGCTGTATCACGAGGATGGAGTCCGGCCGATGGTTCATCGAGAATGTAGGTGATCCCGGTCAACCCGGCCCCGATCTGCGAGGCAAGCCGGATCCGCCTCGCCTCTCCGGTCGACAGGGTGTCGGTCCGGCGGCTGATCGAGAGATACGGCAATCCGAGCCCGGCAATCATGTGTAATCGTTTCAGGATCTCACCGGTTATACGCTCTGCGATCCCATGACCGGCCGCATCCGCAATGTTGGCTGGGAGAGAGGAAAAGTACGCAATGGCATCTTCGACCGGGAGATCAGCCAATTCAGCCATGTTCAATCCGCCGAGCCTGAACCCGAGTGCTTCTTTTCTAAGCCTGCGGCCACCGCATGCATCGCAGGGCTGCACCGACATCACGTTCATCATCCCTTCGCCACGGTGATCGGCATGTTTCCTCGAATATTCCTCTTCCACCAGGGCTTTCAGCCCGGCCCATTTTCCCGAAAAATGGTGTTTCCCCACCCGCTGGCCCCGGGTGAACTCCCAGGTGATGTCATAGGTTTCGTCGCCGGTCCCCAGCCAGACAACCTGCCGTGCTTCCGCCGGAAGTTCCTGCCAGGGGAGGGAAAGATCGATTCCAAAACGGGTGCCGACCGCCCGCAGAGTCGCCACATATTGTCCCCCCGGGTCCCCGTAAAACCTGCCGGTCCGGGTACCGTCGAGGGCGCCAGAGAGAAGCGAACGGGCCGGGTCGGTGATCAGTTTCTCCACGTCGCACACGGTTCGTTGCCCCAGCCCGTCACAGTCGGGGCATGCGCCATGCTCGTGGTTGAATGAGAATAATGTGCTGAGGACCCCACCCCGGCCCTGGCCTTGATCGGGAGAAGAGCTAGCCAGGCGGGAAAAGAGAAGCCGGTAATGATCGTAAATTCCGGTGACGGTGCCGACAGTGGAGCGCGGCTGGTGGCGGGGCATCGCCTGGTCGGTGGCAAAGGTGGGAGTAAGGCCGGTTATCTCCTCGGCCTCCGCCTGCCGGTACATGCCGATCCGGCTCCGGATATAGGGAGAGAAACTGTCGAAAAACCGGTTTTGTGCCTCCGCGTGAATGGTGTCGTAGGCCAGCGACGTTTTCCCGCTGCCCGAAACGCCCGTGATAACGGTGATCTTGTTATGGGGTATCGACAGGCTTATATTTTTCAGGTTATGGGTGCAAACTCCTTTGAGTGATATGAAATTTCGAAGTTCGAATATCGAACACTGATTTTCTGACGGGCTAAAACCGGAATCCGTGCCCTTCGTCATCCGATGTTCGATATCCGGTGTTCGATATTCATTCAGCGCTTTCGCCGTCGATGAATGCTCATGCAACATCAGTTCCCCGGGCGAGCCCTCGAACACCACCGACCCTCCGTCGCTCCCGCTTCCCGGACCCAGGTCGATCACATGGCCGGCAGCCAGGATGAGGGCCGGGTTGTGTTCGGTCACGATGACCGTGTGACCCTGCCCGATCAGCCGGTCGAAGGCGTTGAGCAGCACATCGATGTCGGCCGGATGGAGCCCTGTGGTGGGCTCGTTCATGATATACAGGGTGTGCCGCGACTGCGGGCGGGCCATTTCAGCGGCAAGTTTGATGCGCTGGGCTTCGCCTCCGGAAAGGGTTGACGACCGCTGGCCCAGCGAGAGGTAGCCCAGTCCCAGTTGCTCCAGGATCTCCAGGTAATTCACAATCTTCGGTTCCCCTGCGAAAAAGCCGCAGGCTTCCGAGACTGTCATCTCCAGGATCGCGGAGATGTTTTTCCCACGGTAATTCACAGCCAGCGTATCGTCGTCGAATCGTTTTCCCTGGCAATCGTCGCACAACACTTCGACGGTGCCGAGGAAATGCATCCCCACCTGCTGGTAGCCTGCTCCGCCGCAGGTCTCGCAGCGGCCGCCCGGGGTGTTGAACGAGTACCGGCTTTTGTCGTACCCCCGGCTGACCGATTCAGGTAACCGGGCAAAGAGGTCGCGCACCCGGTCGAACAACCCCGTATAGGTGGCAGGATTGCTCCGGGGCGTACGGCCGATGGGAGACGAGTCGATGCAGATCACCTTTCCGACGCCTTCCCACCCGCTTATGGAAGCCGCAGAACCTTCCGGCTTTCCGGCTCCCTGCAGACGGTTTTCGAGGAAGGCGCCCAGGGTGTGGTTGACCAGGGTCGATTTGCCGGAGCCCGAAAGGCCCGTCACCACATTGAGCATGCCCAGGCGAAAGGTGGCGTCGATCTTTTTCAGATTTCGTGACGTTGCCCCCCTGACGGTGATCTCGCCCGAACTGGTTTTTTGTCCGGCGATGACTTCCTTAATTCCGACGCCGTGTAAGAAAGACAGCGTCGGGCTCTCCAACACGGCGGTCATCGGCAGCGCCATCCCCTCTTCCGGAGTGCCGTTGAACAGGATCTCTCCGCCATTCCTTCCCGCACCGGGTCCCAGGTCGGTGATCCAGTCGGCATGCCGGAGAAAGATGTCATCATGTTCCACCACCACGACGGTGTTGCCCTTGTCGCGGATCTCTTTCAGGATGTCTATCAACGGCAGGATGTCGTGCGGGTGAAGTCCCACCGACGGTTCATCGAAGATGCAGATCATGCCGCTCAGATCCATGCCGGCGAGGGTGGCCAGGCGAAGGCGGCGGGCGTCGCCGGCTGCAAGGGATCCCGACTCGCGGTGAGCAGTCAGGTGTCCAAGGCCCAGCCGGCATAGCTGGAGGGCCAGCGCTTCTATTTGCCGGATCACCGGAGCGGAAACCGGTTTGGCGGTTGCGTCGAAGGGAATGCTTTGCAGCACCGCCGGTAACCGGTGCAGTTCCATCGAGGCAAGATCATCGATCGCAAGTCCTCCGATCCTCACCGACCGGGAACGGTCGTTCAGCCTGGTTCCGCCGCACCGGCGGCAGGGACCTGTGCGTACAAACCGCAGGATGTTCCTGTTCCTGTCTCTCCTGAGGATGGTCTCCATCACGGGAAGGATGCCTTTGTAATAGCCCATCTCGCGCGGCTTTGCGGTGATCCCGCTCCATTTCATGCGCGATTCAAGCGGATGTTTTCCGTAGGGGATCTCGATCCGGTCGCTGCCGTAAAGAACGATGTGTTTTTGTCCGGGGGTAAGATCCTGCCACGGAATGTCGATGTTGAATCCCTCAGCCCGGCAAACCTGGTCAAGCACGTCGAGGGTCACCTGCGAGTAGATGATGTACCCGTTGGGGGCGGTGATCACCAGGGCTCCTTCCCGAAGCGTTTTCCGGGGGTCTTCGACCAGCAGCCCGGGATCGAGGAAATCTTCCACTCCGAGGCCGTTGCATACAGGGCAGGCACCTTCGGGCGAGTTGAAAGAAAACAGACTGCGGCTCACTGGAAAATCCCCCGCACTGCCGTCGGGTTTCCCGGTCCGGGCATAGAGCAGCCGCAACAGGTCCCATATCCCGGTGAGGGTTCCGACCGTGGAGCGCGGATTTGCCGCCACCGATTTCTGGTCGAGGGCGATGGCCGGTGACAGACCCTCAACCGATTCGACAGAAGGCTTGCGGAACCGGCCCATGAACTGCCGTGCATAAGAGGAGAACGATCCAAGGTAACGGCTTTCCGATTCCCGGAACAGCACATCATAGACCAGGGAAGACTTTCCCGAACCCGAAACGCCGGTGACCACGATGAACTTGTTCCTCGGGATGGTCAGGCTGACAGAGCGCAGGTTGTGTTCGGTAGCGCGGGTGATGGTGATGGATGAGGGCATGGGGCAAAGTTAATGAATGTGCTGATGTGCGCCCCCTCCCTGCACCCCCCCTGACAGGGGAGGAAAATGTCCTGATGAACTAACTCCCGGTTTTTAGGGGGGCGGGATGCGGATGGAATGAGATACGATTTTGCCAAAAATATATTACATTTGACATGTTACATAAATCTTTGCACATGAAAAGTAAAAGCTGGCCAAAGATCGCAGGATACGGGGTTTTATCACTGGTGGTGATCATTGCCTGCGTGGTGTTCTACATCGTGCTTTTCCTGCCTGACATACCGGTGAACAACACGGTAAAAGCGGATGCCATGCCGGAGCGGGTGGCAAGGGGGAAGTACCTGGCCAACCATGTGATGGTCTGTGTCGATTGTCATTCGACCCGCGACTGGAGCCGGTTCTCGGGTCCGATGGTGGCAGGGACCGAAGGCAGGGGCGGGGAGGTCTTCGACGAAAAGATGGGATTTCCCGGTCATTACCGGGCGCCGAACATTACCCCGTACAGCCTGAAAGAGTGGACCGACGGGGAGATCTACCGGGCGATCACCAGCGGGGTGAGCCGCGATGGGCACCCGATGTTCCCCATTATGCCTTACCCCGCTTACGGCACCCTGGGTACCGACGACATTGTGAGCGTGATCGCTTACCTGCGAACGCTTTCGCCGATCGACAACACCCCGTCGCGCTCCCGGCCCACCTTCCCGATGAATATCATTTTGCACCTGATGCCTGCCGAGGCGATGCCTCAGGCGATCCCACCGCTGTCCGACACGGTGAACTACGGCGAATACCTCGTCAGGGCGGCCGGATGCATCGAATGCCACACACCGGCTGAACACGGGCAGATCGTGAAATCGCTGGCTTTTTCGGGAGGCAGGGAGTTCCTGATGCCCGACGGCAACCGGCTGATCTCCTCAAATATTACGCCCAACCCCGACAAGGGCATCGGGAAATGGACGGAGCAATCCTTCCTGTTCCGGTTCAGGTCGTATGATCCGGCAACCTATACACCTCCCGTGCTGAAGCCGGGCGAGAAGCAGACCATCATGCCCTGGACCATGTATGCCGGCATGGACTCGACCGACCTGAAAGCCATGTACCGGTACCTGAGGAGGGGGAAACCCTTGTAAGGTACATCGTAAATTGTTTTATCTTTGCAGCGCATTACGCGTTCTTCCGGGGTATTAGCTCAGTTGGCCAGAGCGCTGCGTTCGCAATGCAGAGGTCAGGGG
>CAYVVG010000008.1:0-78268 GCA_964455285.1 uncultured Prolixibacteraceae bacterium | reverse complement strand
ATGAGGTGCTCGACAACCTGGAGGAGATCCTCGTAACCTCCGATGTGGGCGTGGAGACAACTCTCCGCATCATCGAAAGGATCCAGCGCAGGGTTTCAAAGGACAAATACCTGGGAACCGCCGAGCTCAACAACCTGTTAAAAGAGGAGATTGCCGCGCTCCTTACGGAGAACAACATCGCCGACTTCACCGACTTCACGCTTCCTGCGGGGAAAAAACCTTATGTCATCATGGTCGTAGGCGTGAACGGCGTGGGAAAAACCACCACCATCGGCAAACTGGCTTACCAGTTCAGCAAAGCAGGAAAATCGGTGCTGATCGGAGCTGCCGACACCTTCCGTGCCGCCGCCGTCGAGCAGATCACCATCTGGGCCGAACGGGCCGGAGTCGCGATCGTGAACCAGGGCATGGGCGCCGACCCCGCCTCCGTCGCGTTCGACACGGTAAAATCCGCCATGGCCAGAGACACCGACGTGGTGATCATCGATACCGCCGGCCGCCTCCATAACAAGATCAACCTGATGAATGAACTCTCGAAGATCCGCAAGGTCATCCAGAAACTCATTCCCGAGGCGCCCCACGAAGTGCTCCTGATCCTCGACGCATCCACCGGCCAGAATGCCTTCGAACAGGCCAGGCAGTTCACCGCCGCCACCGAGGTCAACACCCTGGCGCTGACCAAACTCGACGGCACTGCCAAGGGAGGCGTGGTGATCGGGATATCCGACCAGTTCCGTATCCCCGTAAAATACATCGGCGTCGGCGAAGGCATCGAAGACCTCCAGGTATTCAACCGCGTCGAATTCGTCGACAGTCTCTTCAACTGACCCATCCATTGAAAACCAGAACGGTCCCTCACCGAATCGGGATGATCTCGCTGGGCTGTGCCAAGAACCTGGTCGATTCCGAAGTGCTCATGCGTCAGCTCGAAGCCAACCGCTTCCGCCTCGTTTTCGATCCCGACGACACCCGCTCCATCGATTCGGCCATCATCAACACCTGCGGGTTTATCGGCGACGCCAAGCAGGAATCCGTCGATACCATCCTGGAGTACGTGCAGGCAAAAGAACGGGGCCAGATCAGCCATGTTTACGTGATGGGATGCCTTTCCGAGCGGTATGTCGAAAAGCTGCGCCTGGAGATCCCCGAAGTCGATGCATGGTTCGGGGTCAACAACCTGAGGAAGATCATCACCCACCTCGGGGGGACATACCGGAAACAACTGGTGGGAGAGAGGCACCTCACGACACCGGGACATTACGCCTACCTGAAGATCGCGGAAGGATGCGACCGGAGATGTTCGTTTTGTGCCATTCCCATGATCCGGGGCAAACACATCAGCCGGCCGATGGATGAAATTATCGGCGAAGCCCGCCTGCTTGCAGGTAAAGGGGTGAAAGAGATCAACGTGATCTCACAGGATACCACTTATTACGGGCTCGATCTATATAAAAAGCGAAGCCTCCCCAAACTCCTCGGAAAACTGGCCGCCATTGAGGGTCTTGAATGGATCCGGGTGCATTACACCTATCCCGACGGATTTCCCGACGGGTTGACCGAAGTCATCCGGTCGCACTCCAACCTGTGCAATTACATCGATATTCCCCTGCAGCATATCAGCGACCGCATTCTCCGGTCGATGCGCCGGGGGCTCGATAGCCGCGCCACCCGAAACCTCGTGGAAAAGATCCGCCGCGAAATACCCGGGGTGGCCATCCGGACCACCTTCATCACCGGTTACCCGGGCGAGACCGCCGCTGAATTCAGGGAACTGAGAAACTTCGTCGAAGAATCGCGGTTCGACCGCCTCGGTGTCTTCACCTATTCACCGGAAGAGGATACCCATGCATTTGGATTAAAGGATACCGTCAAAGAAAAAATGAAACAAGAGAGGGCGGCCGAACTGATGTCGCTGCAGGAGGGGATCTCATGGGCACTGAACCGTGAAAAGATCGGCAGTGAACGTAAGGTGATCATCGACCGAATGGAAGGGAACTTCCTGGCCGGAAGAACCGAACACGATTCCCCGGAGGTGGATAATGAAGTGCTGATCGAAATGGATGGCCGGGATATCAGGGCCGGTTCATTCGCCCGGATCCGGGTGACCGGGGCAGAAAGCTTTGACATATTTGGCAAGTTGATATAAATTTGTCGCTAAAACCAGAACCTATGAAAAAACTTACGGCCTGCCTCCTGACTGCCTTACTGGCACTGTCATTTCTCACCCGTGCACAGGAACGATCAACGGCCGCCGCGGCTACCGACACGCTCAACCGGACCGACCCCTCGGGTAACAAATATGGCTTCTGGAAAGAGAAAGCCGGCGAGATCACCTGGGAAGGTCAGTACGTGGCCGGGAAAAAGGAGAACAGCTGGGTGGGCTATTACTCAAAAAATACGCTCTACAAGGTAGAATTTTACAGGAACGGCCTGAAGGAAGGCATCAGCATTCAGTTCGACCGGAAAAACAAGATCTCCATCCTGGAACATTTTAAAAACGGCCTCAGCGAAGGAGTGACGACACTCTTCAGCCAGTACAACGAATATCCCGCCTCCGAGACCGAATACGTGAACGGGAAAAAGAACGGGGTGTACCGTCAGTTTTACGACAATAATAAACTCCAGGAAGAGACCTGGTACCGGAACGACCTGAAACACGGATCCTCGGTATGGAACAACAAGAACGGGCGCCGCATCGCCGAATACAATTACAGGGACGGAAATTTCGAAGGTGTGCAGAAGACCTTTTATGAAAACGATTCCCTGCAGTCGGTATCTTTTTACAGGGAGGGCAAACTGAACGGCGAAGCGATGGAGTATTACCGCAACGGAAAACCCAAATTGTCAGGCAAATACGAAAACGGTTTCAGGGAAGGACCCTGGAAGGAGTACGACGAACTGGGAAAAGTCATCCGGACCATCCGGTACAAGGATGGGGAGGAGGTGAAGAAATAAGATGAAAAAACTTCAGAACCCCTTCACCAGGCTGGATGGATACAACTGCTTCGGCTGTTCACCGGGGAACGGGATCGGGTTGCATCTTACCTTTATCGAAGAGGGCGATGAGATCATCAGCCGCTGGCAACCCACCGCCGATTACCAGGGATTCCTGAACATACTGCACGGGGGTATCCAGGCCACCCTGATGGATGAGATTGCCAGCTGGACCGTGTATGTCAAGGTAAAAACGGCCGGCTTCACCTCCAACGCGCAGATCCGGTACCTGAAATCCATCCGCATCGACCGGGGACCGGTTTTGCTTCGGGCAAAGCTTCGTCAGATGCGCCGCAACCTGGCCGATATTGAAGTGTCGCTGTATGACAGCGAAAACCGGAAATGCGCCGAAGGCCTGCTGACCTTCTTTACCTACCCTGCCGACAGATCAAAGGAAACCCTCTTTTATCCGGATCCTTCGGAATTTTACGAAATTGATGGGGAGACCGGGCCGCCGGGTTAACGCCTCTTATTCCGGATGATGTAATCCTTCCGGGCTGGTTTCGCTTTTAAACTGTAGCGCTTTCCGTATTGGTTCCGGTTTTTCTTCATCTGTTTGGTTTTGGAAACCCCGCGCGATGAAGTGCCGGCCTGCCGGGTCTGGCAAGAGGTTCCGGCCAGGCCCAGACTGAAGATCACCAGGATCATTCCGAGAGAAACCGCTTTTTTAATGCCCATAACCCGGTTTGGTTGGATGGCAGCGCCGGTTGACACAGCAAATGTAAGAAATAATCCTTTCCATCCGTTTTTTTCTAATTTTGCATTCCAACCCATGCTGTTTCGGTGACCGGTCGAAGGATTATTCTGTTGTTTCTGACGGGTATTTTGGCCCCCGTGTTTTCGGATCTCCGGGCACAGTTCGCGCCCCCGGTCGGACAGCCCGGGACCACAGCCATCCATAAGGATTCATCGGCCATCATCGGTTGGGCCTCCTCCTGTGAGATACAGCGCGGCTATATCAACATGGCCGACACGACCGTCGCGTACAACGGTTCGAACAAAGCCACCTATGGCAGTTACCTTTACGGCAGCGGACCCGCCGATGAACTCGTCGTCAGCCTCGGCGACCGGGGAGTCGCGGTGCTGACCTTTGATGTTCCCATCGTCAACCGTCCGGGGCCTGACTTTGCGGTGTTTGAGAATTCCTTCGGTGACGGGTTCCTTGAACTGGCACAGGTCGAAGTCAGTTCCGACGGAGACCGGTTCGTCCGGTTCCCGGATGTATCGCTCACGTCCAACCATCGCCAGATCAACACCTTCGATACCCTCGATGCGACCAAACTGCACAACCTGGCCGGCAAATACCGGCATGGTTACGGAACACCCTTTGACCTGGACGAACTTGCCGACAGCACCGGCATCGACCCGGGACACATCACCTACGTACGGATCATCGATGTGGGAGGGTGTATCCAGCCCGCCTTCGCATCTTTCGACTGCCAGGGACATGCCATCAACGATCCCTGGCCCACCCCCTTCGATACCGGCGGCTTTGACCTGGATGCCGTTGGCGTGATCCACGACACCACCAAAGTTACACCACCGCCCGTTGACGGTTCCGTAGTGAAGATCACCCCCAACCCTGTCAGGGGCGCCATGAAGATCGAATGCATCCTGCGTGACCGTGTCGGCTTCCTCCTTGCCACCTCCGTGGGAAAGACCGTCCTGACCGGAAGTCTGAACAGCCGGGCCACCTTCGATCTGACCGCCATGGCAGCAGGCCTCTACCTGGCCACTTTCACTCTGCCCGACGGGACACGGATCATAAAAAAAATCATTAAGTATTGAAAGTCAGAATAATATTTCTTCTTTCCCTGCTTATCTCCGGCATCTGCTCCCGCAGTCAGTCAATAAAAGATACCCTGAGTCTGCCGGAATTTGAGATCCGCTCCAATTTCCTGCTCGACAACAACGGGTTCAAGCGCACCCGGCTCGATTCGGGCATCTTTCTTCCCGCCCTGGGTGCAGATCTCTCTGCAATCCTTTCCGAACGTTCCACCATTTTCATCAAATCGTACGGGAACGGCACCCTGGCAACACCCTCTTTCCGCGGTACATCGGCCCAGCACACCCAGGTGGAGTGGAACGGCATCAGCCTGAACTCACCGATGCTTGGACAAACCGACTTTTCGACGATCCCCGTCGCTCATTTCGACGGTCTCGAGATCCTTTACGGCGCTGCGGGAGTGGCCCGTACCAGCGGCGCATTCGGGGGGGTGGTCGACCTCGTCACAGCCCCCGACTGGAACAACCGGATCAAAGCCATGGCAGGACAAACGGTGGCCAGTTTCGGGAATTACCGTTCGCTGGTCAGCGTGGCCACCGGTGGAAACGCGTTTCAATCCCATACCAAGTTCAATTTCACCTCCGCGGTCAATGACTTCCCTTACACGGCCGATGACGGAAGAAGAGTGAGACAGCGCAATGCATCGTTCACCGAATCCGGACTGTCGCAGGAGCTATTCTGGAAGCTCAAAGACCGACACCTCTTCACGGCCAGGGTCTGGTACTCCCTCGACGACCGGAATCTGCCCCCGACTACCCAATCGTCCGACACCCTGAAGACCGAGAAACTGAAAGACAAGGCATTACGGGCGATCCTCGACTACCGTCTTGTGGCGAAGGGCTGGAACCTGTCGGTCAGGACCGCCATGAACGATCAGTACATGAAATACGACAACAGCCTGCTTGATCTCCACTCGGTTCACCAGTCCTATTCCTGGATCAACCGGATCCGTTTTTCCTGGACGGCGATCCGGAACCTGACGGTGCGTCCCGGCATTGACTTTACGCGCGATTGGGTCGAATCTTCCGACTATCCCGGCAACAAAAGTCGCTCGACGGAAGGTCTGTTCGCCGAGGTCAATTACCTGTTTTTTAAAAAGTTGCGTTCCTCCCTGATCCTACGTCAGGATATGGTCGACGGGAAACTCAGCCCTTTTATCCCGGCTTTGGGGCTGGAATACAGACCGTTCGCCAGGATTGAACTGGCATTCAGTGCCAATGCGGGAAAAAACTACCGTTACCCTACGCTCAATGAGCTTTGGTGGAAGGACTATGGCAACCCTGACCTCCGGCCCGAGAAGAACTACTCCTTCGAAGCCGGATGCACCTACCGAAATACATCGAAGAACCGGCGTTTCGGAGCAGAAATGAACCTTTCAGGATATTATTCCAGGATCTTCGATATGATCACCTGGTCGCCGGTAAGCGGCAGCGGAGGGATTTTCCGCCCCCAGAACGTAGACGAGATCTTTGCACGCGGACTCGAGGTAGGGATCAACCTGGGGATGTCGGTTTCGGGATTCCAGGTGCGACTGAAAGGAAACTACGGCTTCTGCCGGTCCACTTACGAGAAAGACCGGTCGGCTTATGACGACAAGATCGGCAACCAGCAGTACTACATTCCCATCCACACCCTCAACTCTTCCCTGACGCTGGAGCGATGGAAATTCTTCCTCACCTACGACTTCGTGTTCACCGGCGACCGGTACACCGGTTCCGACAACCTTTCGGTCATGCCTGCGTATAAACTCTCGAATATAATTTTCGGGAAAAATATTGTATTCCGACATTTTGTTATAACTTTACAAGTTGATATCGACAACCTCCTTGACCTGGACTACCAGTCGGTGGCAAGCCGGCCGATGCCCGGCCGTAATTTCGGCTTCACGGCCAGGATCGGAATACCGGGAGAAAAGAAGGTATCGCGCTAACCAACGGGATGAAGTGAGAACCAACCACCCTGCATATAGCTTTTTATTGGCCCTTGCCGTACCGGTCTTCCTGGTCATGGCCTCCTGTTCCAAGGAGCCGGTGCGGGAAAAGAAAACAGATCCCGATACCGTCACCGTCGCCACTTATGATAAGGGCATTTTTGTCATCAACGAAGGCAATTACAACTGGGGCAACGCTTCGGTGACCTACCTCGACAATGCCACCAACACGGTCGTCCAGGATATCTTTTCCAAATCAAACAACCGGAGCCTCGGCGATGTTGCCGAATCCATGGCCCTCTCGGGCGACTTCGGTTACCTGGTCATCAACAATTCGAACCGGATTGAAGTGGTCTCGGTCAAAGATTTCAAGTCGGCCGGCACCATCACCGGGCTTCATTCGCCACGGTTTTTCAAGGCAGTGGATTCCACCAAGGCCTACGTGACCAATCTCCAGAACTACATCTCGGTGATCGACCTGAGAACCAACACGGTGACCGGTTCGATCCCCACGACCAGCTGGACCGAAACACTGATCCCTTATGACCGCTTCATGCTGGTGACTTCCATCGGCCGGTTCAGCGAACCCAGTGTAAAACGCAATGCCCATATCCTGGTGATCGACACCCAAACCGACGCTGTGGTCGACAGCATTCAATCGGGCAAGGAACCCGTGGGCATTGCGATTGACAAAAAACAGAAGGTGTGGGTGTTATGCTCCGGTGGGTACGATAATTACGAAGCTCCGTCAATCCTCCGCATTAATCCTGAACTGCGGATGATCGAAAAGACTTTTACATTTGCCGATACTTCCGCAGTACCCAGCCGGCTGTGCATCAACCCGGGCGGAGATACCCTGTACTTCCTGATGGGGGGGGTGTTCCAGATGCCGGTATCTTCCACTGCCCTGCCTTCGTCGCCCCTGATCCCCGCCGGCGGCAGGAATTTTTACGGACTGGATATCCATCCTAAGAGCGGGAACCTGTATGTGACCGATGCCAGGGATTATGTGCAGAACGGCACTGCCTACCAGTACAGCGTTCATGGCAAACTGATCAAAGAGTATCCTGCCGGCCGCATCCCGGGATCGTTCTGCTTTACGCCGAACAGCGCAAAGTAGCCCTTACCCCAGTTCACCGATAATCGCCTCCAGTTCGCTCAGCATCATGGCGGTTGCTCCCCATATCACGTTCCCATCCATCACGTAGGCCGGAAAACTTAACGAAAGGCCAAGGGGAATACGGATCTTTTTACGGTCGCGGTGGGAGGGATCGGTGAGTTGCTGCAGGGTAACCTCAACGATCCGGTCAACCTCACCGGCATCGGGCCGGAATTCGGGGCGGACAGGAATGAACCCCACCACCGGCGTGACGAGAAAATTGCTGGGTGGGATATATAACTCCGTAAGCTGTCCGATCACCTGTACCTGACGGGGATCCACCCCGATCTCTTCATTCGTTTCCCGCAACGCCGTGTAAATCAGGCTTTCGTCAGTATCCTCCTTCTTCCCCCCCGGCAGGCTGATCTGCCCGCTGTGAACCCCCGGGTATTCCGGGCGCTGGATCAGGGGGAAGCCAATACCATCGCGGTGCGGGTATAAGAGAACCAGGACACTGCTCGGTCTCGCATCTTCGGGGACCGACCCGTTGAGCAACCGGTGCATCCTCTCCAACGATGTCATCCGCATCTGCGCCCGACGTCCCGGCAAGGGCCGCCGCAGCCGGTCTTCAAGTGCCCGGATATAGGTCAGAAAATCCATCATCGCCAATTGTGCTGCAAAGGTACGCGATGCTCTCTGTTTATTCGTACCTTTGCCGTGAAATCCATCCCACATGACCACACCAAAAGCCAGGCCCGTTCAGCACCACCTGGATGATACCGTGATCGAGCGGGGACTCATCCTGTATAACGATCCTGTAAATACCTTCGACTTTGTCATCGAATCGCTGGTGGAAGTGTGCGACCACGATCCTGAACAGGCTGAACAGTGTGCCCTTATCGCCCATCTCAAAGGAAAATGCAACATCCGGGTAGGGGATTACCACCAGATGAAACCGATGTATGAAGCATTGACCTTGCGTGGACTGACGGTATCCATCGAGTAATGAACACGTTTTCAACCTTTTCTGCACCGGCCCCGGAACGCGGAAAATAATCTTCTCATTTTCAGTTGCTTACAAAGCAAAGTTATCAACAATTTGTTCATAACTCCGGTTCATAATATGTGGATATCCGGGAGGCGAAAAAGTTGCATCCGCCTGCCGGTCCATTGTATATTTGATTCCTCAGGCGAGCGATAAAAGGCCCGCACCAAAGCCCGGACGGGGAGATCATGACCGCAGGGTCAACGTCCTCCGCGGACAAGCAGGCAGGGAACAGGATCGCAAGGTTTTGTGAATGCAGGCAGGGCGACAGGAGCGGGGTTCGCAACCAGGACCGGTCGCAAGACAGGTTGTGGCAGCGGACCGGGAGAAAAAGGGAAGGGGAGACCCGCCCCGGAAATCCAGCCACAATAACAGTAGCCTGAACTGACCGGCAGACTACGGTCTGCAGATTCAGGGATGGGAACCTCTTCGTCAAGAACGGGTTCCCATCGTGTTTAGAGGAGCCAGGGAATCAGAGCCTTCCGGCCAGCCGGGTATTCCGGGAACGCCTGACGGTACCACTTGTGGTGATGCAGGGCACGTGGTAAAAGGTTAGCCACCGTCCAGAGCGTAAAAGCAACAGCAGGCGAGCACCAGGTCATCAGCGCATAACCCGACCACTCCACAATCTCACCGAAATGGTTCGGACACGATACCAGGCGGAAAAGTCCTCCGCGGGGGATCATGTACCCCGACTCACCCGGCTTCCTCAGGCGGATCAACACGGTATCTGAATGCCAGTTGATAGCCATCCCGATGAAGAACAATGCGAATCCGCCGAGAAACCGGAAATCGGCCAGGTAGGCAAGTGGGTACATCTCATGGGTGGCCAGGTTCCCCAGGTAGTATCCGTTAATGAAACCGTTCACGAAGTTAAAGCCGATCGCCATGAAGACGATGGCCAACGGCATCTTCTTGCCACGGGTCCGCAAACGGAACGGGAAGATCAGCGTCCGGTGAATGTAATGCAGCACCCAAAGGGAGAAGAATATCCATGTTACCCCCGGACGTTCTCCCGATCCTCCCAGGAAGAAGCCCGCAAAGACCAGCAAAGCAGGCAGTTCCATCAGGATCCAGCCGGTCCGGTTATCGATCAATGCCCCCCACTTCCGGGTCGTATGCCGGCCATAGGGCGCCACGATCATCATGACCAGGGGGAAGATCAGCACGGCGACAATGATCCATGCATACACGATCAGAAAAAATGTGCTCTCTTTCATCCGGATAATTATGTCAGGTATTCATTCTCTTTGTACCACGCCAGGAGGTCACGGATCGTCTCGCTCAACGACCTGGGCTGATGGTTTAATTCGCGCGATGCTTTCTCATGGCTGATCTGCCGGCTCCCCTCCGAAATGATGGTCAGCGACTCGCTGGTATAGAGGGGTTTGGACCCGGATATCCTGCTGTATAACGCGATAAAAGGCAATCCGAAACGCGCCAGCCAGACAGGCACCACCCTCGAAACTGTTTTCCTTCCCGAATGCTCCCCGATTAGCCCTGAAAATTCCCGCAAGCTGTGCCAATGTCCCGAAAGCAGGTATTTTTCTCCCTTCCGTCCATGGTCGATGGCGTTGATGGCAGAAGTTACGACATCCCTCACATCCACCCAGTCATAGCCTCCGGGCACGAGCGACGGGATCTTATGGTTATACAGATCGATCACGGCTGTCCCGGTGAGGGAAGGTTCGGCATCTTCCGGACCGATGATGGCGGTCGGGCTCAGCACAAGCGCATCCATTCCGTTCCGGGCGGCTTCCATCACCATCCGTTCACCCTCCGCCTTGGAGCGGTCATAGGCAAATCCTTCGTTTTCGACAAGGGGGCGGGTTTCGTCGAGCGGAGCCCCCAGGGGGTGCTGGCGGAATGCATGGATCGAACTGAAGTGAATAAACCGGCGTACCCTGCAGGTGCGGGCGGCCGCCAGCATGTTGCGGGTGCCTTCTGTGTTGATCCGTGTGGTCATTCCGTCGGGATCCCCGGTGATTGAAATTCTCGCAGCTAGGTGAAACACCACCTCCACCCCATCGAGAAAGGGGAGGAGGGTGTCCTCCATGAGCAGATCACCCTTATGGATTCTGACGGGCATGGATCTCAGCACCTGGTCGTGCCGATGGATCAGGACATTCACTTCGTGTCCAGCAGAGGTAAGGGCCCGGCAAAGATTTACCCCGACATGTCCGCTGGCACCGGTAACGGCAATTTTCATAGTGAGAAATGGTAAAGGCGCAAAAATAGGAATATTTGGCAGGAAGAATTGCCAGTAATATGAATATGGATTACTTTTATGGCATTAACCATTCAAAATCAGAGCGTATGAAAACATTAAAAAAAATAATCATCATCGTACTCGGGATCCTGGCATTGCTGGTGTTCATCGCTTTCCTGCTTCCAAAGCAGTACAAGGTGGAGCGGTCGGTGAATATCCGGTCCACCCCGGAAGTCATTTACCAGTTGGCCTCAAACCTGGAGATCTGGCACGTATGGGTGCCATGGACGAAGGAGGCAGACACGACCGCGGTTTTCAGTACCACCGGAGAGGCCGGGAAGGTGGGCTCCACCTGGGAGTGGGACGGAGAGGAATTTGGGAACGGCAAGCTGACGCTGACCGAATTGGTGCCCGGACAACTGGTGGCTTATGACCTGGGCTTTGATCACGGAAAATACCTGTCGAAGGGAAAGATCGTGATCGAGGCGATGGCCGATTCAGCCAGGGTGAGCTGGCTGGACGAGGGCGACCTGGGATGGAATCCGCTGAGCCGTTACATGGGGCTCTTCATGGGCATGATGATGGGACCGGATTTCGAAAAGGGACTGGATAAATTGAAGGTAGTTGCTGAAGCCCGGCGTGACTGGCCGCCCATCGATGAGACCGTGATGCCGGAACGCAGGGTCATTTTCGTGATCGATTCGGCCGGACCTGCCGAATACGGCGCGGTAATGGCAAAGGCGTACGGAGAATTGTATGGCTTTCTTCGGGATAAAAAGCTGGAGCAGAAGGGAGAAGCATATTCAACCTACCTGAAATGGGACTCTGTTACCATGTTCTCGGTGATGAAGATCGGCATCCCTGTGGCATCTGTCGAAACAGGGAAAGGGCGGATCCTGGTGGAGACGGTACCGGAGACCCGGTTTGTACGGGCGATCTATTTTGGCGATTATGGCAAGATGGAGCCTGCTTACCGTGCGATGGAGACGTACATGAAAGATGCCGGGATGGTTGAAGCGGGAGGTCCTACAGAACTGTACATCACCAGTCCCGTGATCGAAAAGGATACGGCGAAATGGGAGACCCATATCCTGTTCCCGGTGAAGTAACGGTCCGGATAGGACAATGCGCCGATAGAAACACGGGGAGACAATTGTCCTATAATTAATATTATGTTAAATAGCAAATATTAAAAGATCAGGGGAATATCCGCTAACGGTACTCCCCTGATCCTTTATTCATAGCAGCGTCTCCTAAACTAACCCTGCCTCCTGTTACTCAGTTACTCAGTTACTCAGTTACTCTGTCACTTTGTTACTTTGTTACTTTGTTACTTTGTTACTTTGTTACCTTGTTACCTTGTTACCTTGTTACTCTGTTACTTTGTTACTCCGTTACCCTGTTACTTCTGCAGGTTATTGATCCTCTCCTGGATCGCCTTCTTCTTCTCAGGCATATTCAACCGCGTGTAGATCTGCCGCAGTGCATTCATGGAATTCAGGTCGGCCGGTTGCAGTTCAAGTGCTTTTTCCAGGTATGGCGTTGCCTTCCCAAGGTACCCGTCGGCCTCGCTCTTCATCTTCTCAAATTCGGTAACGGCATCCGGCGGAAGGTTGTTTGCCTTGACGAGAATGTCGGAAGCCTTGTTCAGGTTAAGCGCTCCGAGGTTGAACGCGGCATCAAAATAATCAGCCTTCAGCTGCAGCGCCTTTTTATACGATTTTTCGGCATTGATGAACGCGTCGGCCCGCTGGGCTTCGCTCCTCGCCGTATCGTTGGCCATGTTGTCGTAAAGGGTACCCAGGGCAAACGGGATCGAATAATTGGCAGTATCCTTCTTCATGGCGATATTGAGGTTGCTCATGGCCTTGTCCACAATATTGTACGTCAGGTAAATATTGATCTCGCTGTTGAAAAGTCCCATGTTCGTCGGGTATTCCTTCAACCCCATCCGGATGTACTTGAATGCATTGGTCGAGTCCTTTTCCTTGAGGTATATATCTGACAGACTGCTATATAAACTAGGTGACTTATAGTTTCCCTGCAGGAGCTTCAGGTAATAATCCCTGGCAGATCCTCTTTCGTTGGCCATCCCGGCGCACAGAGCGGCGTTGAGCAGGCTGAGGGTATCGGTCATCCCGATCACTTCCAGCACCTCCGCCGAACGGCCGAAGTTGGTCATGGCCGCTTTGAAATCCTTTTCATTGTACCGCGCAATGGCCTGGTCGAAGAAGTTGCGATATTGCAGGTCAATCCGTGTTGCGATCTCTCCGTAGTATTCTTTCTTCTGCATCTCCTTTTTCGGATCGAACTCAAGCGACTTCTTGTAGGATTCCATGGCTTTGGTGAACGCGCCCGGGTCGAGGGACTGGTATTTTTCATCCTTGCTGCTGGCAATCTCCATATAGATATTCCCCCTGAGCAACCATGCTTTCGAGTCGGTAGCCGTACTCGGATCCAGAATGCACTGGTTAATGGCTTCCATAGCCTTATCTAACTTCCCGTCCTTCAAATAGTTTGAAGCGGTCTGGCGGACATTTTTCTGGCCGAAGGCTAAGGCAGCGGCGAAAACCATGACCAGGATCATTGCGGATTTTTTCATGGGTTTGCTGATTTGGATGATACTATTGAGTTGATTGTTAGATTGCAAAGATAAAGAAACCTGACTATTCTGTTATTTGGGTTGCATTTAATTTTCAACGTGGTCGTCGGCTGTTCCGTCATTCACAGGAGGCTGGCTTTCCATCTCCTCCCCGGCACTGCTGAACCCTTCTTCAATTTCCATGCCAATGTCTCCGTTCCCTTCGTCGGACAGGACCTGGGGTTCTTCCACTTCCACTTTGGCAACAGCGGCGATAGCATCGCCGTCATCGATCTTGATCAGCCTGACACCCTGTGTGGCTCTTCCCATTACGCGAAGATTGGCCACTCCCATGCGGATAATGATTCCCGAGCGGTTGATGATCATCAGGTCGTCGGCGTCGGAAACATCCTTCACGGCAATCAGGGCGCCGGTCTTCTCGGTGATATTAATGGTCTTGACTCCCTTTCCGCCCCGGTTCGTAATGCGGTAATCGTCGAGGTCGGAACGTTTTCCATACCCGTTCTCGGAGACGACCAGCACTTCGAACTTTTTATCGAGGGGGATGCAGATCATGCCAACCACCTCATCATTGGGCCCGGCCAGGGTGATCCCCCGCACCCCCGCGGCATTTCGTCCCATCGGTCTGACCGTCTTCTCGTTGAACCTGATGGCTCTCCCCGATCGCAGCGCCATGATCACTTCGTCGGTGCCCTGGGTCAGTCTGGCTTCCAGCAGTTGGTCCCCTTCGTTGATGGTGATGGCATTGATTCCGCTCTGCCTCGGCCGGGAATAGGCCTCCAGCGAGGTCTTTTTGATGGTGCCCCGCCGGGTCGCCAGGATAATGAAATTAGAGCGGGTGTACTCCTCGTCTTTCAGATCTTTCACATTGATGAAGGCCCTGACTTTGTCATCACCCTCAATATTGATCAGGTTCTGGATGGCTCTGCCCTTGGAGGTCTTCCCTCCTTCCGGGATCTCATAGACCCTGAGCCAGAAGCATTTGCCCTTTTCTGTAAAGAAGAGCATGTAGTTGTGGTTGGTGGCCACGAAAAGGTGTTCGAGGAAATCCTCCTCCCGGATATCGGTGCCGCGGGTTCCCCTGCCTCCGCGGTTCTGCACCCGGTATTCGGTGAGTGGGGTGCGTTTGATGTACCCAAGGTGGGATATGGTGATCACCACGTTTTCGTCGGGGATGGTATCTTCAATGCGGAAATCCGAGGCGGCATATACGATCTGTGTACGGGGTTCGTCTCCGAATTTTTCCTTGATCTCCTTCAGTTCGTCCTTGATGATCCCCATGCGGATCGATTCGTCGGCCAGCACCTTGGAAAGGAACTCGATCAGGTTCATGATCTGGGCATACTCTTCGCGGATCTTGTCGCGTTCGAGGCCGGTAAGCCGCTGCAGGCGCATTTCGAGGATCGCTTTCGCCTGGATCTCGCTAAGCCCGAACGATTCCATCAGCCCGGTACGGGCCTCGTCGGGGGTCGCCGAAGCACGGATCAGCGCAATCACGGCATCCAGGTGGTCGAGGGCGATGAGCAATCCTTCCAGGATGTGGGCCCGTTTCTGTGCTTCCGCCAGTTCGTAGCGGGTCCGGCGGATCACCACATCATGCCGGTGCTCCACGTAATGAACGATCATGTCCTTCAGGTTCAGGAGCATCGGACGCCCCTTGACCAGGGCAATGTTGTTCACGTTGAAGGAGGTCTGCAACGCAGTCATCTGGTAGAGCTTGTTCAGCACCACATTGGTGATCGCTTCGCGCTTCAGTTCGTAAACGATGCGCACGCCGTTGCGGTCGGATTCGTCGCGGATATCGGAAATCCCTTCAATTTTCTTGTCATTGACCAGGTCGGCCGTTTTCTTGATCATCTCTGCTTTATTCACCTGGTACGGGATCGAAGTGACCACGATCTTTTCGCGCCCGTGATCGTCCTGCTCGATCTTTGTCTCGCCGCGCACGACAATGCGGCCGCGCCCGGTCTCAAAGGCGTCCTTCACGCCGTCGTACCCGTATATGATCCCGCCCGTTGGAAAATCGGGGGCTTTGATGAATTTCATGAGTTCGGCCACGGTGATCTCCCGGTTGTCGATATAGGCAATGATCCCGTCGACCACCTCGCTGAGGTTATGCGGAGCCATGTTGGTGGCCATTCCCACCGCGATGCCCGAGGCCCCGTTGATCAGAAGGTGCGGGATCCGCGAAGGCAGAACGACGGGTTCCTTGAGACTGTCGTCGAAGTTCAGCTTGAAATCGACAGTGTCCTTCTCAATGTCGGCCACCATCTCCTCCGCCATCTTTTGAAGACGGGCCTCGGTGTACCGCATGGCCGCGGGGCTGTCGCCATCCATCGATCCGAAGTTGCCCTGGCCGTCGACCATCGGGTAACGCAGGCTCCAATCCTGCGCCATGCGCACCATGGCATCATAAACCGAGGTATCGCCGTGAGGATGGTATTTACCCAAGACCTCTCCCACGATCCTCGCCGATTTTTTAAAGGTACGGTTCGACAACACTCCAAGCTCGGACATCCCGAACAATACTCGGCGGTGTACGGGTTTCAGGCCATCCCGTACATCGGGCAACGCACGCTGTACGATCACCGACATGGAATAGTCGATGTAGGCCGTCTTCATCTGATTCTCAATATTTACCTGTATGATTTTCTCTCCCTGTTGCATCGTCCTGACTGATAATTATAACTAATTGATAATCAATATTATAGATAATAAACTACGATGTCACGAAGGTAACAAAAATCCCGTTTGCAGAGGCGTTTTTTATTCGGTATTTTTTTCGTATTACTAACATGGAAATGTTGATAATTTCGAACCTCCCGGCAACAAAATCTGAATTTCAATCGTACTTTTGAAAACAGTGACAAAATAACCGGCACGAAGTCGTGGTTCGGTTTTTGTCGCCGGGACAGAATACTAATTGAAGACCGATTCATGGAAGCAAAATTCTCTCAGCGTGTCAAAGATGTCTTAATATACAGCCGTGAGGAAGCGCAGCGCCTGGGCAACGATTACATCGGCCTGGAACACCTGTTGCTGGGTATCATCCGCGAAGGTGAAGGCCTCGCCATCCGGATCATGCGAAACCTCGGCATTGATCTCCAGGATATCAAGAAGAAATTGGAAATGGCCGTATTCAGCCATAAGGAAAAGCAGGCAGGCAGCGAGAACCTACCCCTGATCAAGCAGGCGGAACGGGCGCTCAAGATCACCTACCTCGAAGCCAAGCTTTTCAGCAGTGAACTGATCGGGACCGAACACCTGCTGCTGGCTATCCTGAAAGACGAAAATAACCTGGTCACCAAGACGTTTCACAGCGGAGGTGTGACCTATGACATGGTCAAGGAAGAGCTCCGCTCGATCCTGTCCGACACATCCGGTGAGGCCCGGATTGATCCCCAGGACATCATGCCGCGGGAGGAGGAAGATGACGAGCCCGAGGAGGGGGGAAAGAGTTTCGGCGGCAGCCAGAAAAAGGGCCAGGAATCGAAATCGAAAACACCGGTGCTCGACAACTTCGGCCGCGATATCACGCGGGCTGCCGAAGAGGGCCGCCTCGATCCGATCGTCGGGAGGGAAAAGGAACTCCAGCGCATCGCCCAGATCCTGAGCCGCCGGAAGAAGAACAACCCGATCCTTATCGGGGAACCGGGCGTTGGGAAGTCGGCCATCGCCGAAGGACTCGCCCTTCGCATCGTGCAACGCAAGGTGGCCCGCTCGCTTTTCAACAAGCGGCTGGTGTCGCTCGACCTGGCATCGCTCGTGGCAGGGACCAAGTACCGCGGCCAGTTCGAAGAGCGGATGAAAGCCGTGCTCAACGAACTGGAGAAGAACCCGAACATCATCGTTTTCATCGACGAGATCCACACCATCGTCGGTGCCGGGAACGCATCCGGTTCCCTCGATGCCTCCAACATGTTCAAACCTGCCCTGGCGCGGGGTGACATCCAGTGCATTGGCGCCACCACCCTCGACGAATACCGCCAGTATATCGAAAAGGACGGAGCCCTCGAACGCCGTTTCCAGAAAGTGCTGGTCGATCCCACCACACCCGAGGAGACCGAAGAGATCCTCCGGAACATCAAGGAAAAATACGAAGACCACCACCTGGTCAACTACACCGAAGATGCGGTGAAAGCCTGCGTCGTCCTGACCAACCGCTATATCACCGACCGCTACCTGCCCGACAAGGCCATCGATGCCCTCGACGAAGCCGGAGCCCGCGTACATATCTCCAACATCAACGTTCCCAGGGAGATCATCGACGTGGAGAACCAGATCGAGGAAACCCGGAAAAAGAAGATGATGGCCATCAACAGCCAGAAGTTCGAAGAGGCCGCCGACCTGAGGGATGCCGAAAGAAAACTGCAGGATAGCCTGGAGCGCGAGAAGAAGAAATGGGAAGAGAGCGCTAAGCTGAACCGGCAAACCGTCGCGGAAGAAAATGTGGCCGAAGTGGTGGCGATGATGACCGGGATCCCGGTGCAGCGCATCGCCAAAAATGAAAGCGAACGGCTCATCCACATGGAAGCGGAACTGGAGAATGCGGTGATCGGTCAGAACCAGGCCATCAAAAAGGTGGTCAGCGCCATCCGCCGCAACCGTGCCGGGCTGAAGGATCCGAACAAACCCATCGGCACATTTATCTTCCTCGGACCTACCGGGGTCGGTAAAACCCACCTGGCCAAAGTGCTCTCGAAATACCTGTTCGACACGGAAGATGCACTGGTTCGCATTGACATGAGCGAATACATGGAGAAATTTGCCGTGTCGAGGCTGATCGGAGCTCCTCCGGGGTACGTGGGGTACGAGGAGGGCGGACAACTGACGGAAAAGATCCGCCGTCGCCCCTACTCCATCGTGCTCCTCGACGAGATCGAGAAAGCCCATCCCGATGTGTTCCACCTGTTGCTCCAGGTGCTCGACGACGGCCTGCTGACCGACAGTTTCGGCCGGAGGGTCGATTTCAAGAACACCATCGTGATCATGACCTCGAACATCGGTTCACGGCAACTGAAGGATTTCGGCCAGGGTGTCGGTTTTGCCACCTCCGCCAAGCAGGCCGCCAGCAGCGAACACGCCCGGGGGGTCATCGAGAATGCGCTGAAAAAAGCTTTTGCCCCTGAATTCCTGAACCGGATCGACGATATCGTGATCTTCGAATCCCTGGAACGCGAAGATATCCATAAGATCATCGACATCGAACTCCAGCACCTATACAAACGGACGCAGGACCTGGGTGTTCACATCGTCATCACCGAAAAAGCGAAGGATTTCATCGCTGAAAAGGGCTGGGACCCGCAATTCGGCGCACGGCCGCTGAAACGGGCGATCCAGAAGTACGTGGAGGATGCCCTGGCCGAAGAGATCATCAAGACCAAACTGGCACCCAGCGATGTGATCACGGTCGATTACCTGGCCGACCAGGACGAGATCATCGTAAGGATTGACCGGGAAGAAGATGAAAAAGAAAAGGGATCCTGAGGATCCCGTTTCTTCTTAAACAGGCTGCCGTCTACCATTTGTAGCCATTGTCGGCGATCAGTTTTTCGGCGATCTTTCTCCTGGCCTCTTTCACATTGATGCCGGGAGCAGTAGACAGCGTATCGATCCAGCGACGGAATTGCCCTTCCCTGCCGGTTACACCCAGCGAGTTAAATGCATCCACTGCCGGTTTGCGGATGTTGTCGGCGGCATCGTAAACGAACACGTCGAGGATCGCCCGGTACACCCCCGACGGATCTTCCCCACGCAGATTCTCCATTTTTTCGATCCTCAGGGCGAGCGATTCGGCAATATAAACCTGTATGATCATGTCGGCCAGGTTGTTGAGCACCTCCTGCTCCTGCACCAGTTTCTTGTCGAAACAGGCGGAGGCTTCGTGGATCAGCAACAGGATCAGGTTCTTGAAATTGCGGATGACCTTATGCTTGGCCGTGAAATAGCCGTCGCCCGGCATCATGTCCTCGTGAACGGCCCCGTCGGCCGAAGCCAGGGCAGCCGCTTTGCCGAAAAGGTCGAAATCGCCTTTCATCGCGCGTTTCATGGCGGTGTCGACCACCAGAAGACGGTTGATCTCGTTGGTTCCTTCGAAGATCCGGTTGATGCGTGAATCACGGTAGCCGCGCTCCACCGCCATTTCGGCCGAATATCCCATACCGCCATGGATCTGGACCGCCTCGTCGATCACGAAATCGAGCGCTTCCGACCCGTACACTTTCAGGATCGCCGCCTCCACTGCATAATGGCTGATGCCTTCAATGGATGCCTTGCCCTTGTCCATGCCCGAGGCCTTGTTGGCCTCGATCTGGTCGTCGATATCCTTGCTTAACCGGTAAATCGCTGATTCGAGTGCATAAGTGGTAATCACCTGTTGCGCCAGCTTATGGCGGATGGCACCAAAGGTCGAGATCAGCACATTGAACTGTTTCCGTTCGTTGGCATACCTGACCGAATCGATGATGGCCTTCTTGCAGGCACCCAGTACATTGGCGCCCAGCTTGATGCGTCCCATGTGAAGAATGCTGAGCGCGATCCTGAATCCTTCGCCGCGGGCCCCGATGAGGTTGGTCACAGGCACCTTCACATCGTTGTAAAAGATCTGAGCCGTCGACGACCCTTTGATGCCCATCTTATGCTCATCCGGGTTTACAACCACACCTGGGAAGCTGCGCTCGACAATAAATGCGCTGAGCACGCGGTCTCGGTCGATCTTGGCAAAGACCACCTGGGTATCGGCGAACCCGGCATTGGTGATCCACATTTTCTGCCCGTTCAGGATATAGTGCTGCCCGTCATCGGACAAAATGGCAGTGGTCTTCCCTGAATTGGCATCGCTTCCGGCCCCGGGCTCGGTCAGGCAGTAAGCCCCCAGCATCTCACCCGTTGCGAGCCTTGTCACATACCGCTGGCGCTGGTCCTCATTGCCATAGTACATGATCGGCAGGGTACCGATCCCCGTGTGGGCCATAAAGGCAACAGAGAACGAATGGCCTGCGCCGATCTTTTCGGCTGCCAGCATCTGGGTTACGAATGACTGGCCGAAGCCTCCGTATTCTTCTGGGATCGAGATCCCCATCAGGCCAAGATCGCCGGCTTTCTTCAGGATCTCTTTCATCAGGGCAGTATCGGGGGAATCGATGCGGTCGATGTTCGGGTAGAGTTCCGCCTCGAGGAAATCCTGGATCGTTTGGGCGATCATCTGCTGTTCCTCGTCAAACTGCTCGGGAATGAAAACATCAGCCGCGTTGATCCCGTCGACGAGGAATTCGCCGCTCTTCAGCACTTTTCTGTTCTCCATTTCGGTTTGGTTTTATCAATTAAAGATTCAATGATTCTGCGATCAGTTCCGCGATGTCGAGGTTCCTCACCTCCCCTTCCCGGTTCTTGTACTTCAGTCCGTCGGTCAGCATCGTCATGCAGAACGGGCAGGCGGTGGCAATCACGCCGGCACCGGTCCTGAGGGCCTCCTCGGTTCGCTCGATGAAGACCTCCTTATCGCCTTTTTCCGCTTCCTTGAACATCTGGGCGCCGCCGGCGCCGCAACAGAGGGCAAAACTCCGGCTGCGCTCCATCTCCTTAAAATCCGGTGCCAGCTTCTTCAGCAATGACCTCGGTTCCTCGTAAATATCATTGGCTCGACCGAGGTAGCAGGGATCGTGGTAAGTGACCGTGGTATTTTTCAGGCGATCCTGACTGATGGTCAATCTTCCGGATGTCGCCTGGGATTCAAGGAACTGCAGATAGCTGATCACTTCAAAATCGGCTCCCAGGTCGGGATACTCATTTTTGAAGATATTGTAACAGTGCGGACAGATCGTGATGATCTTACGGATGTTGTAGGAACGGAAGATCTCTATGTTGCGGAGCGCCTGCATCTGGTAGAGCATCTCATTTCCGGCCCGGCGGGCAGGATCGCCCGTGCAGGATTCCTCCTTCCCCAGAACGGCATAACTCACCCCAAGGTGATCGAGTATTTTGGCAAAGGCACGGGTGACTTTCTGATAACGGTCGTCGTAGGCACCCGCACAACCCACCCAGAACAGATATTCAGGGGTCACGCCGCGGGCGTGGAGGTCGGCCATTACCGGCACTTCAATCGGTTTTATCATATCCCGACAGGCTGTTTTACGTTCACTTCCAGGTTACGGGCCCAGAGCATCCGGTCTTCGGGCGAATACTGCCAGGGAGCTCCGTTATTCTCAATGTTATTGAACACGCCTTTGATCCCACCCGGCGCGGAGGCCTCCTCCATCACCAGGTAACGCCTCATATCGACGATCAGCGAAGGATGGTTGATGCTGATAGGACATTCCCTGGCGCAGGCATTGCAGGTCGTACATGCCCAGAGCTCCTCCTCCGTGATATAATCCCTCAGCAGGGACCGTCCGTCGGTAAAATCCTTGCCCTTCCGGACCAGACCGGGTCCTTTCTCTTTCATCCGGGCCCTGACATCCATCATGATTTTTCTCGGCGAGAGGCGTTTTCCCGTGAGGTTAGCCGGGCATACCGAGGTGCAACGGCCGCATTCGGTGCATGCCAGTGCATCGAGATAGTTCTTCCATGAAATATCTTCGGCATCTTTCACCCCGAATCGCTCCACCGGAGCTCCGGCAGGAAGATCTGCCGCGGCCGCAGGGTCAAGCATCATCTTCACTTCCCGGGTGATCGCATCCATGTTGGCAAGTTTTCCCAACGGATCCAACCGGGAAAGGAAGACGTTGGGAACCGACATAAACACGTGGAAATGCTTGGAATAGGGAAGAATGTTGGCGAAGAGGAAGATCAACAGGATATGGGTCCACCAGCAGGTCTCGGAAAAGATGCGCAGGGTTCCCGGGTCCCATCCTGCAAGGAGTCCTCCGAGCAGCGAACTGACCGGGTAGATGCCTGCCGGTTCCTCTCCCGTGGTCCGGTGCAGGGCCATGTAGCCCATGTTCATTCCCAGCAAGGAGATCATCAGCAGAAGGATCAGCGTAAGGGCTATTTTTGCATCGGTATGCGAGATCGCTTTCATCTCGACACCCTCGAACCGGCTGACATGCAGGAACAGGCGCCGGGCCAGGAACACCAGGATCGAGACCCCGACCAGGATGGCAAAGAGGTCGCCCGAAGCGGTGATCAGGGAATAGAGAGGTCCCAATATCTGCAGTGAACGATCGGTTCCGGAGAGTCCGTCGATCACCATCTCGATACTTCCGAAGGCAATGACGCAGAATCCCCAGAAAACCAGCGCATGGAAAAAGCCTGTAAAAGGGCGGCGGAAGATCCGGCTTTGCCCGATGGCCACCCGGAGCATGACCAGGAACCGTTTACCCAGGTCCTGAACTGGAAAAGCGGGACGGGTAAGGCGGAAGAAACGGTATATCCGGAGCGAGGTGAAGGTGAAGAACCCGAGGGTTACCAGCAGAGCGAGTGCGAAAACCAGTTGTCGGATCATAGCGCACTATTTCCCCTTGATTTCCCTCACAGCTTCCACCAGTTTCGGCAACACTTTACCGGCATCACCGACAATTCCGTACTGGGCGGCCGAGAATATGGGCGCGTCCTTATCGGTATTGATGGCAACGATGAATTTTGAGGAGCTGACACCGGCCAGGTGCTGCGTGGCACCGGAGATCCCGATGGCGAAATAAAGGTTGGGTGCAATGATTTTGCCGGTTTGCCCGGTATGTTCGTCGTGAGGCCTCCATCCTTCGTCCGAAACAGGACGTGAACAGGCGGTGGCTGCGCCCAGCAGGCCGGCAAGTTCCATGAGCGGACCCCAGTTATCGGGCGATTTCATACCCCGTCCGCCCGACACGACTATATCGGCATCGGTCAGCAGGATCTTGCCGCTCTGCTTCTGCACCTCTTTCACCGTGGTGCTCACCGCGCCGGCATCCCAATCCGCGGTTTCCCCGGTAACCCCCGCCAGGGTCCCGCGGTCGGTGATCTCGAACGAATTCTGGGCCAGCGTGAGCACGCGCACCGCGGTGCGGATCGCTACCTGGCTGAAGGCGTTGCCCGAAAAGGCCTTCTTTTGAACGATAAAAGGATCGAGGCTGACGGGAAGACCGCTCACACCCGCTCCAAGTCCGGCTTTTAACACGACCGACAGGCGGGGGGCCAGGGCTTTTCCCGTGTTGTTGTTGGAGAGAAGCACGATCGTTGCATGCTCACGGGTGGCAATGCCGGCGATGATCCGGGTGAAAGCCCGGGTGTCGAACACGTTCACGCCAGGGTTCACTGCTTGTATGATCCGCGCTGCGCCGTATTTTCCCAGGTTCTCAAGTTCCCCGGGTTCCACGTTCCCGATCGAGAGCACAACCGCTTCGGTGTGAAGCATCTCCGCCAGCCTGGCGCCGTAGGAAACCAATTCAAAACTCAGTTTCTTGAATTTTCCGTCCCAGTTCTCCGTATAGATTAAAACAGACATGTTTCGCTTTGTTTTAGGGTCGTTTAGATGATTTTTGCTTCGTTCTGGAGGAGGTCGATCAGTTGTTTCGGGTTCTCCGGATCGACGAATTTGCAGGCTGCGCGCGGCTTCGGCATTTCGAAGACCACCACTTCGGTCAGGGATTCGGCAGCCGCCGGTTCTTTCACCGCCAGGGGCTTTGTACGGGCCATCATGATCCCTCTCATGGCTGCGATTCTCGGCTCTTTGGCGATCCCTTTCTGTACGATGGCGACCACCGGTCCGGGAACGGTCACGATCTCTTTACCCCCGTCGATCTCGCGGGTAAAGAGCAGCTCTCCGTCCTTCACCGTGATGCCGGAGACGGAGGAAACCGAAGGATATCCCAGGAATTCGGCCAGCATCCCCCCTACCATCGATCCGTTGTGGTCGCTCGATTCGATGCCGCAAAGGACCAGGTCGTAAGGTTCTTGCCGCAGGACATTCGCCAGTTGGGCAGCGACAAAGTACGCATCGGCGGGGGCCGCATTGACTCGGATGCCGTCGTCGGCACCGATGGCAAGCGCTTTACGGATGGTGGGCTCGCTGTCGATCAGACCGACGTGTGCCACCGTGACCTTTGTAACACCGGCAGCGGGGTCGTCTTTCAGCTCAAGTGCCCGTGTCAGTGAGAGTTCATCCCAGGGATTGATGATCCATTGGACCCCGGCCGTATCGAACCGTTTGTTATCGTCGGCAAACCGCACCTTGGTGGTGGTGTCGGGGACATGGCTGATGCAAACTAAAATCTTCATTGACAATATGATTGAGGATGTAGGAATGAAATTTTGGGGTGCAAAGTTAACGAAAAGGGTGAAAAGAATGGCTATAAATTATCCTCCTCCTCGAGGCACTTGTTATACTGGGTCATGGCTTTCAGACTCATGGCCATGCTGGAGAATCCACCGTCGTGGTATATGTTCTGCATCGTCACTTTGCGCGACAGGTCGGAGAAGAGGACGATCGAGAAATCGGCGCATTCGTCGGCCGTCGCATTTCCCAGCGGTGACATCCTTTCGGTGAAGTCGAGCAGTCCGTCGATCCCCTTGATACCGCTGCCGGCGGTTGTCCGGGTGGGCGACTGGGAGATGGTGTTGATCCGTATGTGCTTCTCCCTGCCGTAGATGTAACCGAAGCTGCGGGCGATCGACTCGAGGAGCGCCTTGGCATCGGCCATATCGTTGTACCCGACCAGCGTCCGTTGCGCGGCAATGTAAGAGAGTGCCAGCACCGACCCCCACTCGTTGATGGCATCGAGTTTCTTGGCTACCTGCAACATCTTGTGGAACGAGAGGGCGGAAATATCGATGGTCTTCTGGAAATAGTCGTAGTCGAGGTCATCATACTCCTTCTGCTTTCTTACATTCAACGACATACCGATGGAATGAAGCACGAAATCCACCTTTCCCCCCAGCACCTCCATCGAACGCCGGAAAACATGTTCGAGGTCTTCCACGCGCGTGGCATCGGCCGGGATGATCTCGGCCTGGCATTGACCGGCAAGCTGGTGGATCTCCCCGAAACGAAGAGCTACCGGAGTATTCGAGAGCGTGAATACCGCGCCCTCCTCGTAGGCCCTTGCGGCAATTTTCCAGGCGATCGACTTGCTGTCCAATGCCCCGAAAATGATGCCTTTTTTTCCTTTCAGGATATTATATGCCATTGTACCTATATTTAAAGTAATACATTAATTTAAATAAATAATCAATTATTCAACAGTTCTTTAGCCATATTTATAGCCGACTCGGAAACCGTTTCATCGCTCATCATCCTGGCGATTTCCTCCACGCGTTCCTGTGGGTCGATCTCCTGGATGGAGGTGGAGGTGGTTTGCGCCTTCTCCGTTTTGAATACCCTGTAATGATGTTCGCCCCTGGCGGCAATCTGCGGAAGGTGCGTGATGGCGACCACCTGCATGAAGCCGCCCATGTGTTTCAGGATGGCACCGACCTTCGCGGCCACTTCGCCGGAAACCCCGTTGTCGATTTCGTCGAAGAGAATGGTTGGGAGCAGATTTTTCTGACTGATCATCGACTTGATGGCGAGCATCAGCCGGGAGAGCTCACCGCCGGAGGCAGCCGAACCCAGTTCCTTCATCCCGATGCCCTGGTTGGCGCTGAAGAGAAAGTTCACCCGGTTCAAGCCGTCGCGGGAAAGGTTGTCGAGCACAGCCAGATCGACCTTGAACCGCGCTTTCGGGATACCTAACCGGGCGAGCAATGCCGTCACCTCCTTCTCGAATCCGGGCACAGCCCGGAGGCGTTTTTTAGAAAGGGCAACTGCCAGGGAGTGGAGCTCCTTTTCCATCTTGGCTATCTGTCCTTTCAGCGTTGCGATCTCTTCTTCAAGGGTCGCTGCCTTGCCGAGCTTACCGGCAATGGACTCCCTCACCTCCAGCAATTGCGCAATCCCGGCGACACGATGCTTCTTCAGCAGCCGGTTGAGAAGGTCAAGACGCTGAGAGAGGATTTCGGCCGTTTGCGGGTCTGTAAAGACATGCCCGGCAGCGGCATGGAGATCCCCTGCCAGGTCTTTGAGGTCGATATAACTGCTGTTCATCCGGTCGGCCAGCGCCTGCAGTTCCGGCTTGAACCGGGCCGCCTGTCCCGTCAGATGTACTGCGCCCGCCAACCGGGTGAGAATGCTCTCCTCGTCGTCGGAAAGGATCTGACCGGCTCTATCCAGGTTCCCGCGGATCTCCTCAGCATGATTCAATTCGTCGAGTTGCTGTTCAAGTTCTTCAATTTCCCCGGCGACCAGCCTGGCTGAATCCAGTTCCTCGAGCAGGAACCGGTGATAGTCCAGGTCGGCTGTCGAGCGCGCTTCGGCATCCTCCAGGGCAGCCAGCCTCGACCTTGCGGTGTTGAAACGGTTGAAACCGGTCCTGAAATCCTGGCTTTCCCGGGCGATGGCTGCATAGCTGTCCATGACCGCCATCTGGAAATTCGAATCGTTCAACGTGACGACGGAATGCTGGGAGTGAATGTTCACCAGGCGGTCACCCAGTTCCTTTACGGCTGAAAGTGGGACCGGTGTGTCGTTGACGAAGGCCCTCGACTTTCCGTTCTCCTGCAATTCCCTTCGCAGGATCAGGGTATCCTCGTACTCCAGTTCGTGATCGCGGAAAAACTCCTCAAGCTGGTAACCGTCGATCCGAAAATGGCCCTCAATGATACACTTGCGGGAGGGATCCAGCAGGACACTGGCATCGGCGCGCTGACCCAGAACCAGGGCGAGTGCCCCCAGCAGGATCGACTTTCCTGCCCCGGTTTCTCCGGTTATCACGGAAAATCCCCCGGAGAAGCCGATCTCCAGGTTTTGTATCAGGAGGTAATTCTTTACGGCCAGTTTCTGCAGCATCGGGTGCCCGTTGGTTTCTTTCTCAGCAGGCTATTTCGATTCGAGGATTGCCTGGTATTTGTTCCCGTTGGCCGGGTCAATCTCTTTCAGGATATTCACGACATTCGATTTCTCCATCGGGGGGACCCGCTGGTCGGCATACACATTCACAAATTCATCCCGTTTGGCATCGAAGATCAGCTGAAGAGCGTAAAGGTTCGGCTTGGAATTATAGAGTTTCTGCAGAAGTTCGATGGATTCGGTGACCGATGTCCTCCCCTTGTCCACATTGTCGTACATCTGGTCGAGCCCCAGGCGATGATACCGGTAGGCAAAATCGCGTAATTCGGCATTGGCGGGATTCATGTAATTATTCACGATCCAGTAGCGGTTCTTCTCGCTTTCATGCGCTTTCCATCCCTGGTCGGAGGTTCGCTGGGCGGCGTTAACCACCTCCTGGGCTTTCTCAAAGTAGGGCGATCCACCGTTGGGAGAGAACGAGTCGAAATAAAATCCCAGGATCGAATAAGAATAAAAGGCAAGCAGCGAGGTGATGTTCGAAGTAAAGGTATTTTCGGCAAAATCGAGAGGCTGGTATTCGACATAGCGGAAGTTGATGTTCTTATCGACGGTGTTGAGGAGTATCGAATTGTATGCCGAATTCAGCACCGGCCGCCTGACCACCACGTTCATGGTGCCGCGGAACTCGTCGGCGCTCAACCGTTCATTGATCGTAATGAGCATGGTACATTCGATGCGTTCTTCCTGTTTGAACGTGTATGTGGTCCATTTCCGGCCGTTGACGAACTCATACATGGCACTCTGCAGGGTCTGAAACAACCTTTTGTCGGTCCCTTCGAGTTTCTGGGTGTTCAGACTGATCATGCAGTTCAACTCCTGTGCACGGAGTTCCGCGAAGAATGCCAGCACCGGAAGGAGCACCAAAAATAACCGAACCTTCTTCATATTACAGCTTTGCGTTAGCAAGGATATGATCAATAATATCGCCGGCCACGGCGCTTTTTTCCCTGGTCCTCCCGGCATGTGGCCTGCCGTCTTTCCCGATCACCGTAACCCGGTTGGTCCCCGGACCGAACCCGGCACCCGGGTCGGACAATGAGTTAAGTACGATAAAATCAAGGTTCTTGGACTTCAGTTTCTCGCGGGCGCTTTCGAGGCCATCACCGGTCTCCAGGGCGAAACCCACAAGGACCTGGCGGGCCGGTTTCCTGATCCCGAGCTCACGAAGGATATCGCGGGTGGGTTGCAGCTTCAGTGTCAGTCCCGACGGGCTCTTTTTCAGTTTCGACGGGGAGGGTTGATCCAGGGTATAGTCGGCCACCGCGGCGGCCATGATGATCAGGTCGGCATCGCCGGCTTCCCGCATGCAGGCTTCGTACATCCCGGCGGCCGATTCAACATCGATCCTGCGGATGGCCGGATGGGGTAACGAAAGCGCCACCGGTCCTGTTATCAGGGTCACCTCCGCCCCCTTGCGGGCGGCTTCGGCAGCCAGGGCGAAACCCATGGTGCCGCTGGAAAAGTTCCCGATGAACCTTACGGGGTCAATTTTTTCGTAGGTGGGACCGGCTGTGACCAGGACTTTTTTTTTACCAAGCGGCCGGGTGTCTGAGAAATGTTCCCTGAGTATGCCGACGATCTCCTCCGGCTCTTCGAGGCGGCCCGGTCCCGAGAGTCCGCTGGCCAGTTCTCCGGTACGGGGTTCGATGATGATGTTCCCGTAGCCACGCAGGACTTCAATGTTCTTTTGGGTCGACGGATGGGCGTACATGTCGAGGTCCATCGCAGGTGCGATGAAGACGGGGCATTTGGCCGACAGGTAGGCGGTCACCACAAAATTGTCGGCGATTCCGTGGGCCATCTTACCCAGGGTGTTGGCGGTGACCGGGGCAAAGATCATCGCATCGGCCCATTGGCCAAGTTCGACGTGGTTGTTCCATACCCCGTCGTTGGCTTTGAAGGGTTCGACGATGACCGGGCGTTGTGAAAGGGTAGCCAGGGTAAGCGGGGTGACAAAGTCGCGGGCTACCGGTGTCATGATCACCTGAACCTCAGCTCCTTCCTTCGCGAGCAGCCTCACCAGCAAGGGGACCTTGTAGGCCGCGATGCTGCCGGTGATCCCGACCACGAACTTTTTCCCTTTCAGCATATATCAGTGGTTACCCTTTTAGAAATCCTCGGGATTCTCCTTGTGGGGATTGCGGAAATAGATCTCGCTGTTGAGATACTCGTGGATGGAGATGAGCGTCGGTTTGGGAAGCTGTTCATAATATTTCGCGATCTCGATCTGCTCCCGGTTCTCGAATACCTCTTCCAGGTTGTCGGTGGTGGTGGCGAATTCCGAGAGCTTCTGATTCAGCTCCTCCTTGATCTCCAGTCCGATCTGGTTGGCACGTTTCGAAAGTACGGCCACCGTTTCGTACATGTTGTTGGTACCGGTCGTAAAATCCTCGATATTCCGGGTTACTGCATTGACATCGGTCTTTACCTTCTTATAATCCATCTTATGATTTGCTTGGTTTATACTCGAAATTCATCATGATTTCTTCTGCACCGCCTGCACTGTTTCCAGTGCCTTACTGGCTTTTTCCCTGATCTGGCGCGTTTCAGAAAGGAAGCGGCTGGCGGGATACTGCGCTATCAGGTCATTGCACGACGCAACGGTTTTGCCGAACCTTTCCTTCTGCTTCTCGGTAATGCTTTCCTGGGCATAGTTGTAATAAGACCTTGCGATAAGAAAGAGCACCTCTTCTTTATGCGGCGAATCCGGAAAATCTTTGATGATATTATTCAGCATGGTGATGGAGGCTGCATATTCGTTCATCCTGTAAAACATCCTCGCAATGTTGAAGTCTTTCAGTTCCAGTTTCGCCCTGAGCTGATCGATCAGGTCGTTGCATTCCGACACCCGCTTGCTGGTCGGGTAGGTGTTGGTGAATAGCTGAAGGTCTTTGATAGCGTCGTAGGTGACGGATTGGTCGAGGCTGTATTCCGGTGAGCTGAGAAAATTGCAGTAGGCGGCCATGAACATGCACTCTTCCGCCTCTTCCGTGTTGGGATAGCCCGAAGCGTAACGTTTGAAATAGTATGAAGCCAGGGTGTAGTCCTTCTGGTTGTAGTAGCAGAAAGCAGTATAATAGGCGATCTTCCTCGATTTGTCGGTAGCCCGCATGAGTCCCCCGATCTGGTCGAAAAGCTGGAGCGCCCGTGAATAATCCTTTTCGGTGTACAGTTTCACGGCCCCCTCATATTTCTCGTCCGCCGAACCGTTTTTCAGCAGTTTCTGGAATCTGCACGAAGGAAGAACAAATAAAAGGCTGCATGCCAGTATGAAGAGGGCCCGTCGTTTCATGGTGCAAAAGTACAAATTTCGGTCGAATAATTATATAGGAGCAGGATCAAACGGATTTCACGGTGAAAAAGTATTTCTTTTTTGGTACTTTTGCAGGCTGAAAAAAACCAAGTCGAACGATAAAAACTCAACAGCTGTGGACATTTTCGATAAAGTAGCCGGGAACATGGGGCCATTGGGCCAGTATGCCGATCAGGCGTTTGGTTATTTCTCTTTTCCCAAACTGGAAGGCGAGATTTCCAGCCGGATGATCTTCCGGGGTAAACCGGTGCTGGTATGGAGCCTTAACAACTACCTGGGGCTTGCGAACCATCCCGAGGTCAGAAAAGCTGACACGGAGGCCTCCGAACAGTTTGGACTGGCTGCCCCGATGGGAGCCCGGATGATGTCGGGGCAGACAAAGTACCACCAGCAGCTGGAGCAGGAACTGGCCGATTTCGAAAAAAAGGAAGCAGCATACCTGCTGAATTTCGGGTACATGGGAATGGTTTCGATCATCGATTCGATGCTCGACCGTCACGACGTTGTGGTGTACGACTCGGAATCGCACGCCTGCATTCTAGACGGCCTGCGCTTGCATATCGGGAAACGTTTTGTTTTCCCGCACAATGACATGGACCGGTTCGAGAGCCAGCTCAAACATGCCCGGAAAGTAGCCGACCAGACAGGCGGAGGGATCCTCGTGATCACCGAAGGCGTGTTCGGAATGCCCGGTGACCTGGGCAACCTGAAGGGGATCCTCCAATTCAAGGATAAATATGGTTTCAGGCTGCTGGTCGACGACGCACATGGCTTCGGAACGATGGGAACGACTGGTTGCGGGACCAGCCAGGAACAGGGAGTCATGGATGGTGTGGATGTCTATTTCGGCACCTTCGCCAAAGCGATGGCCGGCATCGGCGCTTTCGTGGCCAGCGAGAAAAGGATCATCAAGGCGCTGACCTTCAAGATGCGGTCGCAGATCTATGCCAAGGCACTCCCCCTGCCGATGGTTGTCGGATCGCTGAAACGGCTGGATATGATCCGGACCCATCCGGAGCTTCGCGAAAAACTCTGGACCATTGTCAGGGCCCTCCAGGCAGGGCTGAAACAGCACGGCTTCGACATCGGGCGGACCCAGTCGCCGGTCACCCCCGTTTTCCTCAAGGGGGGAGCCTTTGAAGCGACCCAGATCATTGCCGACCTGCGTGAGAATTTCGGAATATTTTGTTCGGTGGTCGTGTACCCTGTCGTACCGAAAGGCGTGATCATGCTCCGCCTGATCCCTACGGCCGTGCATACCCTTGAAGATGTCGATGTGACCATCAGGGCCTTTGCCGAAGTGAAGAAGAACCTCGACGCCGGCAAATACGCTACCGGCACCATTCCCTCGATGGGCGAAAAGTTCTGAAGATGACAACCCGGCGCCGGTTCCCGACGGGTCGCGGTTATGCCGCGTACCGGAAAATCCGGTACCTGGCGAAAACCGGGTCGCTGTTCCGGGAACGACGCATTCACGGGATGGAATCCGATGACCTGTCCGGCAGGAAATACCTGGCGGTTTCCTCGAATTCCCTGTTTCTTTTCCTGATCGCTTTCCTGCTGGTCGACACCCTCAACCTGTTCGTGACCGGGTTTGTCGCCACCCTTTTCAACGTACCGGTCATCGTCTATTTTCATACGGTCGAATTCCTGATCCGGAGCATCGACTGGACTCCCGATTCGGTGCTTGGGGTGTTTGGCAGCGGCCCTGTTGCCATGTTCGTCATTACCCTGCTCCTGCTCATCCTGTACAAATCGGTGGAGACCGAAAGGGGCATGCTCCGGTTGCTGGTCCTTTGGATGATCTTCCACGCATTCAACCGTTTCCTGGGAGAGGTGCTGATGGGCGCCCTGCTGGGCAAGGGATTCGGTTTTGTGATCCTTTACCTGTTCCTGATGGATACGGGAAAAGTGGTCCTGACCATCCTGAGCCTGGTGGCCATGATCACCATGGGGTTGATGATGACGCGGATCTCGCTTTATACCGCCAATACCTATGTCAACAAACTGACAGGTGGGCAGCACGCTCGATTTCTGCGACACCAGTTCCTTTACCCCTTTCTTGCCGGTGATGTCCTGATCCTCGTTCTGAAGCTGCCTGATTTCAACACCTTCAACCTGGCGGTGAATGCCACCCTGCTCCTGTTCTTGCTGCCGGTTGTGATCCGCGGAGGAAGGATGGAAGATCTTTATTTCGACGAGGAACCCCGGGATGTCCGCATCAGCCTGGCGGCCGGCCTGGCAGCGCTTCTGACGGTGGTCGCTTTCCGCATCCTCCTCGATGCGGGCATACGGCTCTGACCTGGTTTATCTGCGGATCACCAGCTTATCCGTATAAATCCTGTACCCGGAATTGAAATGCAGGAAATAGAGTCCCGACGGGAGGTCAGGAAGGGCAATATCGACGATCCCCCCGTCCTTCAGGTGATCGATCCCCCGTGTATGCACGATCGCACCCATCGTATTCAGGATCTGAAGTGCACACGATGAACCGATGGGCTCACCCGGCAGGATGAGCCGGAAATGACCGTCGGTGGGATTCGGGAACACCAGTGTGGCACGGGTGCTTTTATCCTGGGCATCATAGGTGAGCGGACGAAGCTGGACATCCAGCGCGGTGGTGGTGCGATTGGCCACCGTCACCCCCTGAACAGTCTTCGGGAAGTAGCCGGGTGCAGTGAATGTCACATGATAGGTTCCTTCATGGATCGGCCGGCAATAGAAACCGGTAGCCTCACGGGAATAGACCTCGGACATGTCGACGTCGTGGCCGAGGATGAACACGCGCGCCACCACCGGCAAGTCCGTGACCGTATCCGTGACGATCCCGCTGAAACCGTAGTGCGACTGGCGGATATAGTTCAGAAAGGACCGGTAATTGTATTCCCAGAAATTCAGCAACTGACTAACCGGTAACAGTTTAATATTTGATATCTCAAGTGTCACTTCACGACAATGATGCCAGTAGTTCATATAGTCCTGCCGCCCGCCATTGATCTCGTACCAGGCGTTCCCGTTGGTGATGCCGTTTTCGAGGTCATTGAAATAACCGGCAGGTCCGTAAAGATGCACCGTGTCGGCCCACTCCCGTCCCACAAACTGCCACCAGTCATCATCGGCGTGAAGTTTTGACCAGGTATCCCATGGATAATTGAACACCTCTGCTCCTCCATGAAAATTGGCCGACATGCAGAAATGGTTGTCTCCGGCATATTCCATCCACGCAAGAGTCTCTGTCTGCCAAGGGTTTCCGTCGGGATGCTGACCCACTTTCGGATCCGGGAAATTCCGGTTGATGTCGATGCCGTTGGCGTTGTAACGGACAGCCCCGTAAACGCTGCTGTTTCCCCCGTGATAGGTGCCATCGGGATTGGCCAGGGGGTTGATGCATATTTCGGTGGTATTCACCAGGTCGGTGATCGCCGGGTCGTTGCCGTACTGGGTCAGGAGATAGTCGATGAGGTGGAGCATCAGGATATAACCGGTGGTTTCATCGCCGTGAATGCTCGAGGTATAAAGAAACTGGGGTTCAGCTTCCTCCTGGCCGATGTTATCGCTGATCCTGAGTGCGAGGAGGAGCCTTCCCTGCATGGAATAACCAACGGTGTCGAGCCGGCAGACCGAGGGATAACTGGCGGCGAATCCGGTCATGAACCCGACATACTGCTCATAGGTCGGGTAAAAGTTCCACACCGTACCTCCCCCGGGAGAGGCCGCCGTTGCAGGGGGTTCGAGTTCATGCCTCGGGATCCGGGTTCCCGGATGCGGTAAAACAGTAAACGGGATCCTCTTTTCCAGGAATTTACCGAACTGATCCCGGTTGGCGTAGGCCCGCGCCATGGTGCCATCGAAATGGTCGATGGAGATGATCCGTGTCAACGGACGCAGTTCGCCGGGATCTCCGACCCGGAATGTGAAACAGATCTCCCCGTCAATGCGGAAAAGACTGTCGGTTCTTTCGTTTAGGTTGATCTGGGCTTGAAGGGGCCGGACCAGGCCCGTGATAAGGAGTGCGGGAAGCAGGAAGAATAAAAATCTCATGGTCGGTCGAGTTGATGGATCAGTTCGCGGATGCGCTGATACACGCCTGGGTCGGCAGGCACCAGGGGCAGACGCAGATGGTTGCTGCAGAGTTTTTTGATTTCGAGGGCGGCCTTGATCCCCGAAGGGCTGCCGTCGGCAAACAGGGCATTGGTAAAATCGATAAGCCGGTAATGCAGGGCCCGTGCGGCATCAAGATTACCCGCCAGCCCTTCTTTCACCATGACCGAGACCTCCTTCGGGAAAGCATTCGCCGTAACCGAGATGACCCCATCGGCCCCCGATGCGATGATGGGCAGGGTGAGGTTATCGTCCCCCGAGATCACCAGGAATCCTTTCGGCCGGTCGCGCAACACATGAAAGATCTGGTCGAAATTGGCAGAAGCTTCTTTGATTCCGATGATGTTCGGAAAATCATGCGCCAGGCGCAGGGTTGTGGCTGCTGCGATATTTCCGCCGGTACGGCCCGGGACCGTGTAAAGAATAACGGGAACGGGACTGGCCTCGGCAATGGCTTTATAATGCTGGTATATACCCTCCTGTTGCGGCTTCGAATAATATGGGCTGACCGACAGGATGGCATCCACCCCCCTCAACGGGATTCCATGGATCGAGAGGACGACGTCGGAGGTCGCGTTCCCTCCTGCCCCGACCACCAACGGAACCCGCTTCTTAATGGTTTCAACCGCAAATTCCACCAGTGCCTTTCTTTCGGGTTTGGAAACGGTGGGCGATTCGCCGGTCGTGCCCAGCACCACAATATAATCCACACCGCCGCGGATCACATGTTCGACGATCTTTTCAAAGGCGTTAAAATCGATCGCACCTGATTGCATGAAGGGGGTCACAATGGCCACCCCGGTGCCGCGGAATTTTTCAGATCCTTTTCGCATGGGTCTTTATCACGGTAAGATAGTACTGGACCTGCCGCAGGTATTCCTCGGGAGAGGTCGACGGCTTTGAGTCGATCATCAGGTCATAATATTCCACATTGTCTTCCGAAAACCTCCCCACCCGGCAAAGTGCACGAGACAGGCCGGCAATGTATTTGAGCGGGAACGCTTCCTGGGTGCTGAGATCGATGAGCAGGTCAAATTCCTTCTCAATAAAATCTTTCACCTGTGAATGAATGGGTTTGTAAAACCAGGTAAGATCCCGGTTCGAGAAAAAATCATAGGAGAGTTTCGGCAGGAAGCGTTGGAGCAGGTTCCGGTTCTTGACGAAGCCCAGCGCCTTCACCTCTTTGTGATCGCTTTGAAGCCGCGAAACAAACTCCGAAACCCTCTCGTAATCAGGCATATCATCAAGCGTATAGAGGATGCCTATGCGCCTGGCATCATCCAGGTTGGTCATCTGGCTGTGCCTTTGCCACCGGGACTGTTCCCGCCGGTAGTAATACTGTCCGATCCTGATTCTCAACTTATCAAACATGTCCTTCATTTACAGGTTCATTCAGACTTGACTGCAAAATTACGCAAACTGCATGAACCGTACAACCCGCAGTGCGCGGAACATAAAACGTCAACCAGAGGGTCAAAGTATCCGGCCGGTTGTTAATAAAACCTAAATTTGCCTCAAATTCCTCTGATGAAAGTTACTTTCCTGGGCACCGGCACCTCGCAGGGGGTCCCGGTAATTGCCTGTGAATGCGAAGTATGCCGGTCGGCCGACCCGCGTGACAGGCGGCTCCGGTCCTCCATCCTGGTAGAAAAAGAGGACTGGCGGGTGGTGATCGACTGCGGACCCGATTTCCGGCAACAGATGCTCCGCGAGCATGTCCGGTCCATCGACGCCATCCTCCTTACCCACGGGCACAAGGACCATACAGGCGGGCTCGACGACGTGCGCGCGTTCAACTACATCAACCGGAGTCCGGCACATGTGTATGCGACTTCAAAAGTGATGGCCGCCATCCGGACCGAATATTCGTATGCTTTCTCCGGCGACAGGTATCCCGGCGTGCCCGAGATCATCCTTCACCGGCTCACGAACCGCCCTTTCACAGTGAAGGGGGAGACCGTGATCCCGGTCCGGGCAGTCCATTATAAGAACATCCAGCATGTTTTCGGTTTCCGTATTGGTGATTTCACTTACATCACCGATGCTGTCAGGATCACAGAGGCGGAAAAGGAGAAGATCCGGGGTTCGGGGATCGTCGTGCTGAATGCCCTCAGGAAAAAGAAACATTACTCCCATTTCAATCTCGAGGAAGCCCTCGCGCTCATGGAAGACCTGAAGCCCGCGCAGGGGTTTCTGACCCATATCAGCCACCAGATGGGAACCTGCGAGGATGTAAGCCGCGAGTTGCCGGCAAATGTGCAGTTGGCCTTCGACGGACTTACCCTGACTTTCTGACGTACTTCAGCGTGAGCAGATTCATCGGGTTGCTCCCGAGCCCTTCGACATTGCGGTGAACAAACCGGAGCACCTGGTCGTAGTAGAGCACCACGACCGGGGATTCTTCCATCAGGATGCTTTCCATGCGGCGGTAAAGTGCATAGCGGATGGAGTCATTCCCCTCTGCCATGGCCCGGTCATACAGGTGGTCGTACAGGGGATTCGAAAAATGGGTGTAGTTGGGTCCTTTCGGCGAGAAATTCCGGGTGCAGAACAGGGAGAGATAGTTTTCGGCATCGGGATAGTCGGCGATCCAGGAGGCACGGAAGAAAGGCAGCTTGGCTTCTGCTTTCATCTCCTTGACTGCGGCCGGCTGACTGACCTCGATGCGAAGATCGATGCCGATGGCAGCCACCTGGTGCTGGATATATTTGCAGATGTCGAGATAATCGGCCGTGGAGGTGAGCGTGACCGGCGGCAGGCCCCTTCCTTCGGGATAACCGGCCGCAGCAAGCAGCCGGCGGGCCCGTTCCGGGTCGTAGTCATAACAGGTGACGGATGAATCGAACGAGGGCAGCCCCTTCGGCGTGATTCCCTGCAGGCCCGGTATCCCCATATTGTTGCGCAGGTAGCGGATCATTTTGCGCCGGTCGAAAGCAAGGTTGATCGCCTGCCTTACCGCCCGGGAGGAGGTGACCGATCTGCCGCCGGGAGCGGATGTATCCATCATAAACCCCAGGTACTCGGTATTGAGATAAGGCTGGGTGATCAGGTTGATGGATGAACGGTACCGGGGCTGCAACCGGCCGTCGCGGGTAAGCAGTTCATCCTTGTAGGCCGGATCCAGCCCCGACATCATGTCCAGGTTTCCTTTGATGAATTCCAGGAATGACGACTGGCGGTCGGGAACGAAACTGACGGCTACTGCGTCAAGATATGGAAGACGCTCGCCCTGGCGGGTTTCGAAATACCCTTCGTTCTTCAGCAGCACCAGTTTGACCCCCTCCTTCCACATCGAAAACCGGAACGGTCCGGTTCCCACGGGTTGCCGGCCGAAGTCGTTGCCCGACATTTCCACAGCTTCGCGAGGGACCACCGAACAATACTGCATGCTGAGCAGGCGGAGAAAGGGAGGGAAAGGGTGACGGAGCCTGACAATGAGCGTGGAATCGTCAGGGGCCCGGAACGCCCCTCCCGGATCTGTCGTATCCGCATCGTTGAATATCCAGGCTCCGGGTGAAGCCACCGCCGGGTCGATGATGCGGCCCAGTGAATAGACAAAATCCGCGGCCACCACACGGCGCCCTCTCCCACCCTTGAAAGCCGGGCTGTCATGAAAGAAAACATCGTTCCGCAGGTGAAACTCATAGGTTCTCCCCGAATCCTGCACACTCCAGGACCGGGCAATGGACGGCCTGACCTCCATGCGGTCGTCGAGCTGGATCAGTCCGTTAAACAATTGATTGACGGCCCATATGACCGTCTGGTCCCGGGCAAAAGCGGGATCCAGCGTGGAGATGTTCGCGGCTTCATTGTACCGGAATACGCTCTTTCCCGGCAGGTCGGCGGGACGGGAACACGATATCAGGAGAAACCCGGCGGCCAGTGCCGGGATCAGCATCGGTTTTATCATCGCGGCAAATGTATCTGTTTTTTCGCTCACGTCGGGGAACCCGGGCGGCTGAAAAAAAATGTACCTTTGTGAACCTAATCACATTCAATCCATCTTACATCCATGAAACACGCTCTTGCCCTGACCGCCCTTTTCCTGGCGCTCGTACTCACCGTTTCCGCCCAGGATCGGGCTTCGATGAAAGGTTCCGCATGGTGTTCCGCAAAAAAGTCGGCGGCCACCCATCTCGTCACGCTGAACCCGAACGGGGATTCCGGGCCCTCACATTCCTATGATGCCCTCAAGTACACACTTGATCTCGACCTTTACGATTGTCATATTTCTCCTTATCCCAACAGCTTCAGCGGATCGGTCATCGTCAAATTCAAGGCCCTGGCCGACCTGGACCAGGTGAAACTGAATGCCAGGGGCTATTCGCTGGTGATCGACTCGGTCGGCTTGGCCGCCGGCTCCTTCGTTCATGCCGCGGACACCCTGACCCTTTTCCTCAGCCAGACGCTCCTTGCCGGACAGGTTGCCGAAGCCCGGATCTTTTACCATCATAAGAATGTGATCGACAATGCCTTCTATGCCAGCGGGGGGTTCGTCTTCACCGACTGTGAGCCGGAAGGCGCACGGTACTGGTTCCCGTGCTGGGACCAGCCCTCGGATAAAGCCCTGTTCGAATTGTTCGCCAGGGTAAAATCGACGGTCAGGCTGGGCTCCAACGGAACGCTGGCCGATTCGACCCTGAACGGGGATGAGCTGACCTACCACTGGATTTCCAACCAAAATGTGGCCACCTACCTGATGGTCATCAGCTCGAAGGTCAACTACCAGTTGAAGATCGATTACTGGCACAAGCTGAGCAATCCTTCCGACAGCATCCCTTTGAGATATTACTATAACCTTGGCGAGGATCCGACCCCGGTCACCTCCATCATGCCCGACCTCACCACCTGGTTTTCACAGAACTTCATCGAACATCCTTTTGACAAGAACGGATTCGCCACCCTCAACTCGGAATTTTCCTGGGGGGGCATGGAAAACCAGACCCTCACCAGCCTGTGCCCGGGATGCTGGAGCGAAAGCCTGGCCGCCCATGAATTTGCTCACCAGTGGTTTGGCGACATGATCACCTGCGCAACCTGGGCCGACATCTGGCTCAACGAAGGGTTTGCCACCTGGTCGGAAGCCTTCTGGTATGAGATGAATGGAGGGTACTCCGCCTACAAGTCCGATATAAACGGCGACGCGGCCTATTACCTGCAATACAATTCGGGCTGGGCCCTTTCCAATCCTGCCTGGGCGACCAACACGCCCCCGGTAAATACCCTCTTCGATTACAGCATCACCTATATGAAGGGAGCCTGTGTTCTCCACCAGCTCAGGTATGTGCTGGGCGACTCCCTGTTCTTTGAAACCCTGCAGCAGTACTGCGCCGATACGAATTTCAAATATCAATCGGCCACCATTGCCGATTTCAACGCAAAGGTCAATGCGGTGACAGGCAGCAATTACGACTGGTTCTTCAATGCTTGGATCTTCCAGCCGAATCACCCGGTGTACCAGAACTACTACGATTTCGAAAATGTGGGAGGCGGGCAGTGGAAGGTGAACTTCCGCGCCCGGCAAACACAAACCAACGCCCCCTACTTTCCGATGGTGCTTGAACTCAGGGTTCAGTTTGCCGATGCCAGCGATACCCTCCTGCGCTTCATGAACGAGACCAACGGCCAGCTTTTTGGCTGGACCTTCGGCAAGGAACCCGTTTCCGTGACCTTCGATCCCAGGAACGAGATCGTGCTCAAGTCGGCCTCCACGATCGTGGGGTTCGCTGACTCTCCGGGTAAGGCCAATTCCGTCACCCTGTTCCAGAACACACCGAACCCCACAGCGAATTCAACTTCCCTGCACTATTCGATCCCTTCGCCGGCCAGGGTGACCATTGAGATCACCGACCTGCCGGGAGCCGTTCTGTTAAGGCCGCTCGATGCCTGGCAGGATGCAGGGGAACACCGGCTCGCGATCGATTGCTCGGATCTGGCCTCCGGCACTTACCTGATCCGGCTGACCTCTGACAATACCGTTCGGGTTAAGAAGATGATCAAAGTAAGGTAAACCATGTCCCGTCTCCGCATCACCTGGCTATGCCTGCTGGCGATACTGGCGGTCAACGCCTATCCTGCCGATACTGCCCATTATTACACCCGGCACAGTTACGATGTACTCAAGTACCGGCTCAGTATCGACCTGTACAAATGCTTTTTCACTCCATTTCCAAGAACTTACACGGCCTACCAGGTCGTCAGCCTTCGGGTCGATTCCACGCTGAACAGCATCGTGCTCAACGCCAACACGGCTTCCCTGGTCATCGATTCTGTCAATATGGCAGGCACCGGGTTCAGTCACCAGTCCAACCTGCTGACCGTCAACCTTGACCGTACCTATCAACCGGGCGAGAACGCGGAAGTCGGGATCTATTACCATCATAAAACCTATATCGATGCCGGCTTTTACGTTTCGGGGGGATATGTCTTTACCGATTCTCCCCCCGAGGGGGCCCGGAAATGGATGCCCTGCTGGGACCGTCCCTCCGATAAAGCCGCCTGGGAACTGTTCGCCCGGGTTCCACTCAATGTAAGGTTGGGATCGACCGGATTCCTGGCCGATTCGGTGATCTCCGGAGATACGATCACCTATCACTGGGTCAGCAACATACCGGTCTCGACCTACCTCATCACGTTCACTTCCAGCAATAAATTTCTCATCCATGACCGGTACTGGCACCCGTTGTCGGATCCGGCTGACAGTGTGCCCGTGAGACTCTATTATAAAAGCGGGGAAGATCTTTCGGTGATCGACAGCGTTATCGGCCCGATCACCAACCTTTTCGCCTCTCTCTTCGGCGACTATCCGTTCGAAAAGATCGGTTTTGCCACACTGAACGGTTCCTTCCCGTGGGGGGGGATGGAAAACCAGAGCATGGTCAACCTGATGCCCGGAGGCTACGGCGACGCCAACCTGATCGCCCATGAGCATTCCCATCAGTGGTTCGGCGACCTGATCACCTGCGGCACCTGGGCGGATGTATGGCTTAACGAAGGTTTCGCCACTTATTGTCAGAACCTGTGGGTAGAGCATTCCGCCGGATACGGTGCGTATATGGCCAGCATGAATTCGGTAGCTTCCTACTACCTGTCGCACAACCCGGGCTGGCCTCTATACCATCCCGCCTGGGCGATCAACACCCCGTCGGGATCGACCCTTTACAACACTGCCGTCACCTACAACAAGGGAGCCTGCGTGCTTCACATGCTTCGTCACGTGATCGGTGATTCCCTGTTTTTTAAAGTGATGCGCGATTATTCCACCGATACTGGACTGGTTTTTAATAAAGCCTTTACCGAAGATTTCGTCAGGATTGCCAATCAATCCTCCGGGCAGGACCTGACCTGGTTCTTCAATCAATGGGTCTATTCGCCCAACCATCCCGTGTACGAAAACACATTCGAAATCGACAGCCTTGGCGACGGGTTATGGAGGATATCACTGATCATGAACCAAACCCAGGCAAATCCCGCGTTTTTTACAATGCCGGCTGAATTCAGGGTCGTTTTCGCCGATTCCACCACCGACCTGGTGGTCGTGATGAACGACGTGAACCACCAGGAGTTTGGCATCACGTATCACAAAAAACCCGTGGATGTGATGTTTGATCCTGACCGCAAGATCCTCCTCAAGCAGGCCGTTACGATCTATAATGTCGGGAAACTCAACGGTCGTCCGGGGTTCAGGCTGGACCAGAACGAGCCGAACCCGGTCAGGGGATCCACCACGGTCTCTTACCAGACCGGCGCACCCGGTATGGTGGTGATCACCATTCTCGATAACACTGGCAGGCCGGTCGCCACGCCGGTATCCATGTTCCATGCACCGGGCCTTTACCGGTTCACATGGACTCCTGACGGGCTCTCTCCGGGATTATACGTTCTGAAAATGGAGGCCGGCGGTTTTACCGCTTCGCGCAAAATGATCCTGATCCGCTGAGCCGGTTCAGTATTCCAGGTTCAGGGCGTTATTCACTCTTTCGTCAAGCAGGGCCAATTCCCTGATCTCACGCATCTCTTTCACATAGTGGAATGTCAGCCCATCGATGTAGGCCGGCTTGATCTCTTCGATATCTTTCCGGTTCTCTTCCGAGAGAATGATATCGGTGAGTTCGGCCCTTCTGGCAGCCAGCATCTTCTCCTTGATCCCTCCGACCGGGAGGACCTTTCCCCGCAGGGTGATCTCGCCGGTCATGGCCAGCCGTTCACGCACTTTCCGCTGGGTAAAGGCCGAAGCCAGGGCGGTGAACATCGTGATGCCTGCCGATGGTCCGTCTTTGGGCGTGGCGCCTTCCGGAACATGGATATGCACATTCCATTTCTGAAAACAGCCGGGATCGATGCCAAAATCCTCCGAATGGGCCTTGAGGTATGCCAGGGCAATGGATGCCGATTCCTTCATCACGTCGCCCAGGTTGCCTGTGAGGGTGAGTTCGCCTTTTCCTCGGCTGAGGCTGGTCTCGACGAAAAGGATCTCCCCACCCGTGGAGGTCCAGGCAAGTCCGGTCACCACACCGGCCACTTCATTGCTGATGGACTTTTCGGCCTGGAAGATCGGGATACCCAGGATCTTCCGGATATCGGCCTGTGACAGGTCGCGGTTGAACTTTTCGCGCGTAACGATCGATTTCACCTTGCTGCGGATGACCTTGGCGATGTTTTTTTCGAGCATCCTCACCCCGGATTCACGCGTATAGTCGCTGATGATCCTCCGGATCAGGTCCCCGCTGAAACGAAGCTGGTTCTTACGGATGCCGTGTTCACGGAACTGTTTGGGCAGAAGATGGCGGCAGGCGATCTCCACCTTCTCCTCGAGCAGGTACCCGGGCAGGTCGATGATCTCCATGCGGTCGCGAAGCGCCGGGTGGATGGTGCTGAGGGTGTTGGCGGTGGCGATGAACATGATCTTTGAAAGATCGTACTCGATCTCCAGGTAATTGTCGTAAAAGGCGTTATTCTGCTCCGGGTCGAGCACTTCGAGCAGGGCTGCCTGGGGGTCGCCGTTGATGTTCATTCCCATCACCTTGTCGATCTCGTCGAGCACGAAGACCGGGTTTGAACTCTTCACCTTCTTCAGGCTCTGGATGATCCGGCCGGGCATCGCCCCTATATAGGTTTTCCGGTGCCCCCGGAGTTCCGATTCGTCGCGCAGCCCCCCCAACGACATCCGGATATATTTACGGCCGAGGGCCCGGGCGATGCTCTTTCCAAGCGATGTCTTCCCCACCCCCGGTGGTCCCACCAGGCAAAGGATCGGTGCTTTCAGGTCGCGTTTCAGCTTGATGACGGCCAGGTGTTCGATGATCCGCTCCTTCACCTTTTCAAGGCCGAAATGGTCCTCGTCGAGCACCTGTCCCGCATGATGAAGGTCGAGGTTGTCGTCGGTGTATTCTCCCCATGGCAACTGCACCAGCGTTTCGAGGTAATTGGTCTGGATCGAATATTCGGCTGCCATGGGATGCATCCGCTGCAGTTTTCCGATCTCCTTTTCAAAGACATCGGACACCTCTTTTGACCATTTTTTATGCTGGGCCTGCTCTCTCAGGGAGTTGATTTCCTGCAAATTCGGATTTCCGCCGAGCTCCTCCTGGATGGTTTTCAACTGCTGGTTCAGCAGGAAATCCCGCTGCTGCTTGTCGAGGTCGGTCTTCACCTTGTTCTGGATCTGCTGCTTCAGGTCGGCAACCTGGAGTTCCTTGGTGAGCAGGGTCAGCACCTGTTGGGCGGTTTCGGTGAGATCGGACCGCTCCAGCAGGTTTTGTTTTTCTTCGAGGCTGACATTCAGGTTAGAGGAGATGAAATGGACCAGGAAGGAGGGCGATTCAATGTTTCGGATGGCGAAAGCCGCTTCGGAGGGGATGTTCGGCGATTTCGTGATGATCTGTATGGCAAGGTCTTTCAGGGATGCGATCAGGGCGCTGAATTCCCCATTATCGGGGGCCACGTTCACCGGGGCTTCGAAGGGGCTGACCGTTGCCAGGATGTAGGGTTCGGACTGGATCATCCCGTTCATTGAAAAACGGCGTTTTCCCTGGATGATGGCGGTATTGCTGCCGTCGGGCATCTGCAGGATCTTGATGATGAAGGCGACCGTCCCGATCTGGTTCAGGTCGGCGAATTCCGGGTCTTCGACGGCCGGGTCTTTCTGGGCGACCACCCCGATGGTCCGGGTTCCTTTGTAGTACTCGCGGATGAGCCGGATCGATTTATCGCGGCCGACCGTGATCGGGATCACCACTCCGGGAAAGAGCACCGTGTTCCGCAGAGGCAGTATCGGCAGCGTTTCGGGGATATCTTCCGTGTTCATGGCCTCTTCGTCCTCGGAGGAGAGCAGGGGGATGAACTCGGTTTCGGAGTCGATCAGGTCGGAAAGGTTCAGTGTGACAGGTTCTGAAAGATTTTCCATGAAGGTTCTGTAAAAAAGGCATGTTCCCGGGAACATCTCCGGGAAGACGCTGAATGACAAGAAATGTGCCAGACCGGATTGTGCCTGATCAGAGGTACTTATTCTTCAGTGTCAGGTTGTAAACACTGGTCAGCAGGGCGCGTTCCACTTCGTCGAAGACGCGGTTGCGGCGCTGAAAGACGATCTCTGCCACCTCCATGGCCTTGCTCAGGCTGTAGTTGGTCGAGGTTCCTCCCCATGTGAAGGAAGGGATGAAGTTGCGCTGGAATCCCGAGCCGAAGACGTTGGCACTCACGCCGACCACGGTGCCCGTGTTGAACATCGTGTCGATGGCGCTCTTGGAGTGGTCGCCCATGATCAGGCCGCAAAACTGCAGGTTGGTGTTTACAAAAGTCTGCTTGACATAACTCCAGAGGCGGACATTGTCGTAGGTGTTCTTCAGATTGGAGGTGTTGGTATCGGCCCCCAGGTTGCACCACTCGCCGATGACCGAATGTCCGAGGAATCCGTCGTGCGCCTTGTTTGAATATCCGAAAAGCACCGAATTGTTGATCTCTCCTCCTACCCGGCAGTAGGGCCCGATGGTGGTCGGGCCGTAGATCTTGGCTGACATTTTGACGATGCCGCCTTCGCACAGGGCGAAGGGTCCCCGGATCGCCGCCCCTTCCATGATCTCGGCATCTTTGCCGATATAGATCGGTCCTTGTGAAGCGTTCAGGATGGCACACTCGACCCGGGCCCCTTTTTCGACAAAAATATTTCCTTCGCCTACCACCCGGTTGGAGGGACTCAGGGGTTGAGACTTACGGCCCTTGGTCAGAAGTTTGAAATCGTCGGTCAGGCAGGTTTCATTCTTCGAGAATATTTCCCAGGTGTGATTGATCTTGACCGGCGCCTCTTTCAGCCGGATCTCCTCGATGCCTTCCCCCGACGGATCGCCCAGGTTGTCGAGATCCCCGGCTTTCACATGAAGAGCGATGATGGTATCGTTGTAAACGATGGTCTGGTTCGGCCTGATGTTCAGGATGGCCCTGACGACCTCCTCGTTTGGACATACCGAGCCATTGATGAGCACATTTTCAGCCATTTTTACAAAGGGGAACTTGGCACTCAGGTAACCTTCGGTCAAGGTGGAGGTCGTTGCCTTCAGCCGTTTCTCCCATTTTTCACGGATGGTCAGGATGCCGACGCGGATGTCGGCCACCGGTCGCGTAAAGGTGAGCGGAAGCAGGTTGGAACGGACTATATTCTCGTCAAACAGGATGTAGTTCATGATCTCGCAGCGTTTACAACTTCAAACAGTTCACAAAATTAGCAAATTATACGCAAAAAAAAGCCTCCCGGTTACAGGAGGCTCTCGATATATTATGGGGTGTTTCTTCCCTATTTTGCGGCGGCATTCCTGTCAATGTGTTTCTGATACCGGCTCTTGAATTTATCGACGCGGCCGGCAGTATCAACCAGTTTCATCTTGCCCGTATAGAACGGGTGCGAGGTGTGGGAGATCTCCAGTTTCACCAGGGGATATTCCACCCCGTCCTCCCATACGATCGTCTCTTTGGTCTTCACGGTTGATTTTGAAAGAAACGTATAATCGTTCGACATATCCTTAAAAACGACCAGCCTGTAATCCTTGGGATGAATCTCTTTCTTCATTGCATCTTATTTTGAGGGTGCAAAATTAATGATTCTAAATTGAATTGCAAAGAAATTTTATCATTGCGGAATGGAAAGCAGGAATTCCATGGTATCGACCCCGTCGGCATACTCCCACAGGGCCGGTTTCTGTGCCATACCGGGCGGAATGACCGGGAAGGTGCGTGCGGTGGCGCTGACCACACACTGAATGTCATCCCGCTGGCTGCGGAAGCTATCGTCCGGTGAACCGTCATCGTGGTAATATTCATAGTGAACGACCGATACCGGCGAAGCGATGGCGCTGTCTTCACGCAGGAGGATAGGCCCTGCTTCGTAAAACCGGGTGCCGTTCAGAAGGAATACCGAACGCTGGTAGTCGTAGTTGTTCCTGTACTTGTTGTGATGCAGAAGGTCGCGGTGCTCTTCAAGTGCCCGTGCCAGCGGGTCAAAGTCGTAACCCGGGGGTACGAATAGCTTGGAGACGTTCCGGCAGCCAAGGCCAAAGTACAGAAGGATGTCGTCGGAGAGTCCCACGAGTTCACCGGGGGTCTCTTCTCCTGAGAGGATGGCGATGCCGTTCCTGTTTTTTCGTATGATATGCGGGACATCGCGGAAGTAATACTCGAAATAGCGGGAGGTGTTTCCGGATCCTGTTGCTATGACTGCGTTGAAGCCCTCCAGTTTTCCCCCGGTAAAGGTGATCCGGTCGCGGAACCCTGGCTCGGCCCGGCACAGGATCTCGGCCATGGCAGGCAGCAGCAGGTCGTCGGAAGCCGACAGCCGGGCCACGATCCGGTGGCCGGCCAGCAGGACCGACAGGAAGTCATGGAATCCCACAGCCGGAACATTACCGGCCATGACCACACCGATCCGCCGGGGTGGTCCTGCCCTGTCCAACCGTTCACGGTAGGGTGCCAGCCACTGTTCCATCGCACCGGCGGTGAGTGCTTCGCCCAGGCTGGCCAGGGCGTTCCCGACCATCGGGAGGGTGAACCACGGGTTGGCAGCGACAGCTGCGTTCATAGCCCCCACCATCGGCTCATCTTCCGGATACAGTCCCGACGGTTCCCCGGAGAGGTGACGGAGTTTCTCTCCCAGCTTCAGAAAAGGCAGGATCCGCTGATCGGTCTTCATGGCCTGCAAAGGTAGTGCATTTCCCCGGGGCGGTATGCGAAAACACCGCCACTTTTCGGACCATGCCGATAGAAAAAATAATGTTTTTTTTATTTTTTGTGATTAACTTTGTTTTCTTATTATTGCACGACTATTCCATCTACAACTCATTGTATTTTAAACTACCAAAGTCATGAAAAAGCACAATTTCAATGCAGGGCCCTCCATCCTTCCGCAGGTCGCGATCGAAAATTCGGCCAAGGCCATCCTGAATCTCAACAACACCGGACTTTCGATTCTGGAGATCTCACACCGGAGCAAAGACTTTCAGGCGATCCTGGATGAGACCGTGGCACTTTTTAAAGAGTTGCTGAACATCCCCGCAGGTTACCAGGTGATCTTCCTGGGCGGCGGAGCCAGCCTCCAGTTCTGCATGGTGCCTTACAATTTCCTCAACCGCAAGGCTGCCTATCTCGAAACCGGTGTCTGGGCGCAGAAAGCGATCAAGGAGGCCAAATTTTTCGGCGAGGTCAACGTCGTGGCGACCTCCGCCGACAAAAACTTCACCTACATTCCAAAGGGATACACCATCCCCGCCGATGCCGACTATTTTCACATCACCACCAACAACACCATTTACGGTTCCGAACTGAAAACCGACATCGAATGCCCCGTTCCCCTGATCGCCGACATGTCGTCGGACATTCTCAGCCGCCCGGTCGATGTTTCCAAATATGCCATGATCTATGGCGGAGCGCAGAAAAACCTGGGTCCGGCAGGGGTCACTTTCGTCATCCTGAAGGAAGAACTGCTCTCGAAAGTCGAACGCAAGATTCCCACCATGCTGAGCTATGCCACCCACACCAAGGAGCCTTCGCTGTACAACACCCCGCCTGTATTCGCCATTTACACCTGCCTTGAGACGCTCCGCTGGATCAAGGGCCTGGGCGGTGTTTCGGCCATCGAAGCCATGAACAAAAAGAAGGCGGACCTCCTGTACACCGCCATCGACAACAGCCGGATCTTCACCGGAACGGTCGAAAAAGAGAGCCGTTCGCTGATGAACATCTGTTTCGTCATGAAAGAGGCATATAAAGACAAGGAAGATGCCTTCATGGAATTCGCAAAGACGAAAGGCATGATCGGCATCAAAGGTCATCGTTCGGTGGGCGGTTTCAGGGCTTCGGTGTATAACGCCATGCCGCTGGAAAGTGTCCAGGCCCTGGTCGATGCCATGCAGGAATTTGAAAAAGCAAACGTATAACGATCCGAAAACTGACTGAAATGACAAAAGTACTGGTCGCAACCGACAAGCCTTTTGCCCCCGTGGCGGTGAAGGGCATCAGAAAAGTGGTGGAGGAAGCCGGGTTCGAGCTTGCCCTCCTGGAAAACTATACCGGCCAGGATGATTTCATCCGCGCCGTTGCCGACGTGGATGCCGTGATCATCCGGAGCGATAAAGCCGACAATGCCGTGATCGAAGCGGGGAAAAACCTGAAGATCATCGTCAGGGCCGGAGCAGGCTATGACAACATTGACCTGCAGGCATGTACCGCCAAAGGGATCGTGGCCATGAACACCCCCGGGCAAAACTCGAATGCGGTGGCCGAACTGGCCCTCGGCATGATGGTGTATTACGCCAGGGGCTTTTTCAACGGCAAATCGGGCAGTGAACTGATGGGAAAAAAGCTGGGGATCCACGCTTACGGGTATGTAGGGAAGAATGTGGCGCGCATCGCCAAAGGATTTGGAATGGATGTCTACGCATTCGATCCTTATGTTTCCCGGCAGGATATTGAGAAGGACGGGGTGAAATGGGTCGGTACGGTGGAAGATCTGTACAGTACCTGTCACTATATTTCGCTCCACATTCCGGCCAACAGCCAGACCAAACTGTCGGTGAACTATGCCCTTCTTTCGCGCATGCCGGCCCCGGCCTGCCTGGTGAATACGGCACGGGCCGAAGTGATCCATGAAGGAGATCTGCTCAGGATGTTCCAGGACCGCAAGGATTTTGCCTACCTCACCGACGTCGAGCCGACGAATAAAGCCGAGATCGAAAACTCCTTCAAGGCGAAGTTTTTCTGCACTCCCAAGAAAATGGGAGCCCAGACTGAAGAAGCCAATATCAACGCGGGAATTGCCGCCGCACGTCAGATTGTAAAATTCATCCGCGACGGAGATAAAACCTTCCAGGTGAACAAGTGACAGGCCGGAGGAACTTTCTCTATTCATCCATCTCTAATACACTGAATTATGGACAGCGAACACGACAGGCCAGCGACTTTCTTCAGATTCGAAGACCTGAGGGTGTACCACAAGGCGCTCGAATATGTCGACTGGGTGCACCTGATGATAAAAAAGGCAAAAGAAGACCCCTCTTTCCGGGTCTTATTCGACCGTTTCCTTTCGGCCTCACTCGGCATTCCGCTGAATATCGCGGAAGGGTCTTCGCGGAACAAAAGCCAGTTTGTTTATTACCTGAAGATGGCCAAAAGTTCCGTGCGTGAATGTGTGGTCCTTTCGACCATTGCCCAAAGCCGGGGGATCATGAGTGACAGCGAGTACGACGAATCAAAAAACCGCCTGATGGAGATGACCAAGATGATCGGCGCCCTGATCGGCTCGCTGCAGCGAAGTGTGAAACCCGGAGAATCGGATGATGACGACAATATCGACTGAAACACGGACTGAAAACCACTGCCACCTGCTGCCAACGCTTTCCCTTACTTAAATCAATACAAACTCACTATTTCTATGGCTATTCTCAAACCTTTCAGGGGATTGCGTCCCCCCGTGTCACTGGCCCGCGACCTGGCGTCACGGCCCTATGACGTGCTCAATTCCGACGAAGCCCGGATGGAAGCAAAGGGAAACCCCTATTCACTGCTCCATATCATCAAACCGGAAATCGACCTGCCCCCGACCGTCGATATCCATTCACAACCTGTCTATGACAAGGCCAGGGAAAATTTCGACCGCTTCCGTGAAGAGGGCTGGCTGGTGCCCGACAGCGAAGACCTGCTGTACATTTATGCCCAAACGATGAACGGTCGCACCCAATACGGCATCGTAGGCTGCGCCGGGGTCTCCGATTACATGAACGGCATTATCCGCAAACATGAGCTGACACGCAAGGACAAGGAGGAGGACCGCATGAAACACGTGCGGATCACCAACGCCAACATGGAGCCGGTGTTCTTCACCTATCCGGCGGTACCCGAAATCGACTCGCTGGTCGCGGGATTCGTTGCCGCTCACGCACCGGAATACGATTTCGTGTCGGTCGACGGCGTCGGGCACCATTTCTGGGTGATCCGCGACCGTCCCATCATCGACCGGATCGTCACCCTGTTCGGGAACATTCCTTTCACATACGTCGCCGACGGCCATCACCGCACCGCCGCAGCCGCCCTGGTCGGCAATGAAAAGCGAATGAACAACCCGGCCCACACCGGCTTCGAGGAGTATAACTACTTCCTGGCAGTTCACTTTCCCGATAACCAGCTGACCATCATCGATTATAACCGGGTGGTTCGCGATCTGAACGGGATGACCAGCGAAGAATTTCTGAAGAAACTCGAACCGGTGTTCAACGTGGAAAAGAAGGGGGCCGGCATCTACAAGCCCTCCTTCCTGCATAATTTCGGACTTTACCTCGACGGGGAATGGTACTCGCTGACTGCCCGGGAAGGCACCTACAACGATGCCGACCCCATCGGGGTGCTCGATGTCACCATCCTGTCGCGCCTGGTCCTCGACAAAATTTTGGATATAAAAGACTTACGGACTTCAAACCGGATCGATTTCGTTGGTGGGATCCGCGGATTGGGTGAGTTGCAGAAGAGGGTTGACTCCGGGGAAATGAAGGCGGCATTTGCCCTGTACCCGGTTTCGATGAAACAACTGATCGACATCGCCGACTCGGGCAACATCATGCCTCCCAAGACCACCTGGTTCGAACCCAAGCTCCGCTCGGGACTGGTTGTGCATTTGCTGCAATAACCGTTCGCATTAGTTATCCATATACTCCCCGAACACCGTCTGCAGGTAGGCCCTTCCCTCCTGCCGGATGCTGTCGGGGAGTTTCGGATCGCTCCACCAGTAATAGAAATCGGGTCCCTTATCCCAGGTAAAGTACCCTGATGGCCTGATCCAACCCATTCCGTCTTCGGTGGTGTAATAGGCAAAGTCGGGGGTGCCCGGGTTCAGCAGGTCTTTGCTGTACCGGAATGCCTTCGCTGAAAGCGACAGCTGACCCAGGAGCGTCGCAGCCAGGTCGTGCTGGTTCCCCATTTTATGGCAGACCGTGCCGCGAAACTCTTTCCGGATCACCTCTCCATAAAACAGCAGGGGAATGCGATGGTACTCCTTCGAGGCGGGATGCCAGTTCCTGTAAGAATTGTGGCTGTGATCGGCCACCAGGATGAACAGCGTTTCCGGGTACCAGGGTTCCTTTTCAGCCGCACGGATGAACTCCCCCAGGCAATGGTCGGTATAGAAGGCGGCATTGATATATTCCCTCTCGTTGTCACCCCATTTCAGCGGCTTTTCAAAGGGCTGATCCCAGGGGGAATGAGTGCTTAGCGTAAAAAGGGAAGCGAAGAAGGGTGTTTTCAGAGTACCCGCATCCCTGACCATATAATTCAGGGTGTGACCATCGTGAATACCGAGTTTTCCCTGCGGGAGGCTCTCCGGAAAATCTTTACCCTCAGTGACCCTGTCGAATCCGTTGAAAATGATGTAGCTTTTTATGTTGCCATAGATCAGCTGCCCCCCGAAATAAAAGGCACTGCTGTATCCCTGCTGCTTCAGCACCCTCACCAGGCTGGGAAGTTTAACGAACTTGTCGGGCTGAACAGTGATCGAACTGACGGGATGGGCCGGAAATCCTCCGAAGATACTGGCCATGCCCTGCTCCGACCGGGACCCGGAGGCGTACACCTGGTCGAACAGGATGCCCCTCCCGGCAAGTTTCCCGAACTCCGGGGTTATTCCCGGTTCGCCCCCCAGGGCTTCGATGAGGTCGGACGACCAGCTTTCGAGAATGATCAGCACGATGTTGGGCCGGCCGGTGGTCAGCACCCTGGCCACCGTATCATCCTTTCCCCGGTAGATCGAGTGCATGATCTTCCCGGCCTGCTCCCGGCCCATGAAAACATAGGGATTGTGATCGAAATTCGCCAGGTTCTCAAATACACTGATGTACAGGTTGAACATGTTGTTCACCGCCGAAATGTTCAGGATGTTGTGATCGGAGAAATAACACTCACTCTGGTTGATGGGGATCTGCTGAATGCCTCCGCGCATCCCAATGAAAAGGGGCACGGGGGCCGCAACCAGGAATATCAGGGTGAACCAGAGGTTCCGGGCGGTTCCATGGACCCTCAGATAAAAGATCCTCACGTACGCCACGATCCCTGCAATTCCGGTAATCAAAAATATCATGAATAGAAGATAGAACGTCCCCGTTTCGGCCGAATTGAAGATTTCGCCGGGATGGTTGAAGTACTTGAGGACTTTATACGTGAGCTTGGTTTTCCATTCGGCATAAATGCCCATCTCTCCGGCCATGGTCAGGCTGTAGGCGGTAATCATGACGGAACTGTATACCAGGTTGAGGGTATCGAGCCACCGACGGCTCCATACCGACTGGACGAGGCTGATCAGCCAGGGTATAAGCAGGAAATAGCATGCAGTAGCAATATCCAGTTTCAGGGAATGGATAAAGATACCGACCACCTCCCCCGCCCCGATCTTCTCGGCCCGTAAGATCGGCAGATGCCAGGCGATGAAGATTAACCGTGTCAGGTCGAAGAAGAGGATCCAGAAAAGGAACTGCCTCAGTAAAGAAAACGGTATCTTTCGCATCCCGGAAAAAATGCAAAGGTACGTTGCAGCGACGTACGGTCAAAACCGTACTTTTGTCATGATAAACCACCCTCCCATGTCCGTTGCCGAAAACATCCGTAATTTGCGCCGGTCGCTGCCGGCCCGGGTGGAGATGGTGGCCGTGTCGAAAACCCAGCCGGTGACGGTCATCCGGGAGGCATACGACGCCGGCCAGCGGATTTTCGGCGAGAACAAGGTCCAGGAACTGGTTGCAAAGCGTCCCTCCCTCCCATCCGACATCGAATGGCATTTCATCGGGCACCTGCAATCAAACAAGATCAGGCAAATTGCCCCGTTCATCACGTTGATCCACAGCATCGACAGCCTCAGCCTGCTTAAAGCGGTCGACCGGGAAGCCGGGAAGAACCGCCGCAGGATAGACTGCCTGCTTCAGTTCCACATCGCCACCGAAGAGACCAAGTTCGGACTTTCGGCCTGCGAAGCCCGCGAGCTTCTCTCCTCTCCTGAGTTCCGCACCCTGGAGCACATCCGCATCACAGGTGTGATGGGGATGAACAGTTTTACCGGCGATTCCGGGCTGATCCGGCAGGAATGCAGGCAACTCGCCGTTTATTTCCGCGAATTCCGCGATGAGTTTTTCCCCGGGGAGGGATCCTTTCGCACCGTGTCGATGGGAATGTCGGGCGATTACCTGATCGCGGTCGAAGAAGGCAGCACCCTGGTGCGCCTGGGTACGATCCTGTTCGGCAATCGCTATCCCGGTGGCGGCATCGGGTAAACCAGGACTTATCCGGGCATTCGTGCGCTGACAAACCGGTCTTTCCCCTGAAAATCCTTTCGGATCCTCACCTCCGTCAATCCGGCTGCCGTTACCACAGCCACAACCTCACTTCCGAACCGTTCGTGGATCTCGAGAAAAAGCCAGCCTCCCGGGAAAAGGTGTCCGGCTGAGAAGGAGGCCAAAGCCCGGTAAAAAAGAACAGGGTCGTCGTCGGGAACGAAGAGGGCATGACCCGGTTCGTAACCGACGACCGTTCTCTGCAGCTCTTCGCGCTCCGATTCCGGCACGTAGGGCGGATTGCTGATGATCAGGTGGTAAGGGCCGCGCAGGCTGTTGCAGGCCGGGTCCAGGATGTCGGCCCTGATGAACGTCACCGGGTTCGGGCTCAGGGAGGCGTTCCCTGCGGCGACGGCCAGGGCTCCGGGGTCGATGTCGGCACCTGTCACGGATGCCCCGGGAAAACTGCGTGCCATCGAGAGTGCGATGCAACCTGAACCGGTGCCCACATCGAGGATGGAAAGGGATGCGTTGGCCGAACCGGCCAGGTCGCCGCGCACCAGGTCGCAGAGTTCCCCGGTTTCAGGCCGGGGAATGAGGACGCGGGGATCGACCAGGAGCGTGTAACCGTCGAAAGCCGCCTCTCCCAGTACGTATTGCACCGGGACTCCCTTTTCCAGCCGCGACAAGGCATCCTCGAAAAGATCCTGTTCCCTGCGACCCGGCACCAGGTCGTAGTGCAGGTGGACCTCAGCCTTCGGCCAACCCATCCACTTTTCAAACAGCAGGTAAAGAAACTGGATGATCTCCCGGTCCGAATGGATGCCCGCCAGACGCTGGCGGAAACTGCCAACCATTTTTCTGACATTTCGGGCACCGGTATCCATGCGGCGAAGGTAAAATAAAAGTATCTTCGCTGCGATGCAGACGCCGGGAGATTCATATTTGTCGATTGGGTCGGAGTCGCGCGGAGTGTTCCGCGACCGGGCCAGCAAATTCATCGGAGTGGCGTTGCCCGTGGAGTCGGAGGAGGAGGTGAAGGCCCGGTTGGACGAACTGCGGAAGGCCTACCACGATGCCAACCATCATTGCTTCGCTTACCGGCTGGGCCCCGGCGGAGGGATTTACCGGTTTAACGACGACGGGGAACCTTCGGGGTCGGCCGGAAAACCCATTTATGGCCAGTTGTTGTCGAAGGGGATCTCCGACACGCTGGTGGTGGTGATCCGGTACTTCGGAGGAACCAAACTGGGTGTTCCCGGATTGATCCATGCTTACAGAACGGCGGCGCGCGAAGCACTCGAGCAGGCGACAGTTGTCGAAAAGGTGCTCAGAAACCACTACCGGGTCGAATTCGGATACCCGCTGATGAACGAAGTCATGAGGATCCTCAAGGAAGAAGGGGCCCGGATCTCCGGGCAGGAGGCCTCCGATCGGTGCATGATCGGCTTCAGCATCAGGCAGGGACTTGCAGAACGGGTCGGGAGCCGCTTCGCGAAGTTGCGCAGCATCACACTGACCCGGACGGAACCCGACGGTTCACAATTTATATCAAGTCCGTATAACAATTAAGATCCCGGATTGAATGCTAAGTATTTGATTGATAAGATCGACCTTATATGGAAATATTCCAAACAACCGTCCCGAACTGTGCCATGACAAGGTTCAACTTGCTGAAAGATCGCTTGCTATCAGATACAGTCGTTTCTCGCGTCCTCCGGTGAGGGGCGCATTTCTGTTAAGACAAAATATTTTATTAATCAAGGGTAAAATGTTTTTTTTATTCACTTTTTTTTCAAACATTTGTTAATTAAATACGACAGCCCTTCAACGGGGGATTTTCGCTTGCAGGCAAATCCCAATAGCTTGAAAATCATTAAGATGCAAAAGAACAGTTTAACTACTCAGGATCGATCAGTTAATGGAAAAGAGCGCAGTTGAAGTTTGGGGAAATTGCCTGAAGGTTATTAAAGATAATATCAACTACCAGAGTTTCAAAACATGGTTTCTTCCGATAAAAGCCATCCGTTTGCAGGACCATGTTCTGACCATACAGGTCCCGAGCCAGTTTTTTTATGAGTGGCTCGAGGAGCATTACATCGGATTGCTTAAGAAAACGATCCGGAAGGAACTCGGAAATGAAGGAAGGCTGGAATACAGCATCATTGTCGACAACAGCGACACCGAACCGGGTCCTTATACGATCCATGTGCCCACAGGTGAAAAGAAAGCAACTGTAAATCAACCCGTGTCCATGCCCATCGATCTGAACAGAGGCGCCTCCAAGGAGATCCCGAATCCCTTCATCATTCCCGGGTTGAAGAAGATCAAGATCAACAGCCAGCTTATCGAGAGCTACTCTTTCGAAAATTTCATCGAAGGCGACTGCAACCGGCTGGCCCGCTCGGCTGGTTTTGCCATTGCCGGCAACCCGGGCAAAACCGCTTTCAACCCACTCCTTATATATAGTGTCACGGGGCTGGGTAAGACCCACCTTTCGCATGCCATCGGGCTGCAGGTAAAGAACAATTTTCCCGAGAAGACGGTCCTTTATGTAACGACCGACCAGTTCACCAACCAGTTCATCGATTCCGTCAGGAACAACAACCAGAACGATTTCATCCATTTCTACCAGATGATCGACGTGCTGATCCTCGACGACATCCACAACCTGGCCGGAAAGGAGAAGACCCAGGATGTCTTCTTCCATATTTTCAACCACCTGCACCAAAAGAGCAACCAGATCATCCTCACCTCCGATAAGCCACCGGTGGAAATGAAGGGCATCGAACCCCGCCTCCTGTCCCGGTTCAAGTGGGGCTTGTCGGCCGACCTGCAGGTACCCGACCTCGAGACCCGGATGGCCATCCTGCACAAAAAATTATACAACGACGGGATCGAGATCCCGGCCGAAGTGATCGAATACATCGCTTACAACATCAACACCAACATCCGCGAACTCGAAGGAGCCCTGATCAGCCTGCTGGCACAGTCGTCGCTCAATAAAAAGACCATCACGCTCGACCTGGCCAAGCAGATGATCGACAAGTTCGTGAAGAACACCTCCCGCGAAGTCTCCATCGACTACATTCAGAAGGTCGTGTGCGAGTTCTTCAACATTCCGGTCGATATGATCTACTCCAAGACCCGGAAACGCGAGATCGTTCAGGCACGGCAGCTTTCCATGTACTTCTCGAAAAAGCATACCAAATCGTCGCTGGCCAGCATCGGCCTGCACTGCGGGAATAAAGACCACGCCACTGTGCTGCATGCCTGCCGTACGGTCAACAACCTGGTTGAGACCGACAAACAGTTCCGCCAGTTCGTGGAAGAACTGGATAAAAGGATCAAAATCTAACGAATCTCGCACCGCTTGATCAGCATCCTGTTCGTATGTACCGGTAACATATGCCGGTCGCCGCTTGCCGAAGGCATCCTGCGGGAAAAACTGGCACAATGCGGCATCACCGCCGACATTGACTCCTGCGGTTTCGAATCGTTTCATGTCGGCGACACACCCGATCCACGCGCCCAGAAGGTGGCCGCCAAACGGGGCATCGATATCTCGACCCACCGGGCACGGCTCTTCCGACGGGAGGACTTCGACCGTTTCGACCGGATTTACGCCATGGACAGTTCCCATTTCAATCGCCTCATCCGGGCCGCTTCCACCCGGGAGGAACGCGAAAAGATCGATTACCTGATGAATGTCGTCTACCCGGGCCGGAACCTCGGAGTGGAAGATCCCTGGTATCACGACATGGAGGCATTCGAGAAAGTATTTCGTCAACTCGACCTGGCCTGCGGAAAGATACGGGAAGAACTTTCCCTCGGCGCACATCCTCATGAATGACCTCCCCCCCATCGGTGCCGCAACGATCCTCGAAGCCGCCGCACGGATCCGGCCTTCGGTCAACCATACACCGGTTCTCACGTCAGAGACCCTTAACCGGCGGTTCGGGGCGGAGATCTTCTTCAAATGTGAGAACTTCCAGAAAGCCGGTGCATTCAAATCACGCGGGGCAACCAATGCCGTGCTTTCCCTTACCCGTGACCAGCTGGCCCGGGGTGTGGCGACCCATTCGTCGGGCAATCACGCGCAGGCCCTGGCCAGGGCCGCCTCCCTGGCCGGCACATCGGCTTACCTGGTCATGCCCTCCAACTCGTCACGGGTGAAGATCGCTGCCGTTGAGGAGTACGGGGGCAGGATCACCTTATGCGAACCCACCCTCGAAGCCCGGGAAACGACCCTGGCCCGGGTGATTGCGGCCACCGGAGCCATGGAGATACACCCCTATAACGACCTTCGCATTATCGCCGGGCAGGCAACTGCCGCCCTGGAACTGATCGGCGAAGTCCCGCGGCTTGACAGGGTGATGGCTCCCGTCGGAGGCGGTGGACTGCTCAGCGGAACTGCACTGGCAGTCCGCCATTTCATGCCGGAAGCCCGCGTGATCGCGGCGGAACCGGAAAAAGCCAACGACGCCTTCCTTTCTTTCCATCGGAGGGAATTTGTGCCATCGGTCGCCCCCGACACGATCGCCGACGGACTGCGGACTTCGCTTGGCAGCCTGACCTTTCCCATCATCCTCCAACATGTCAGCGACATCGTGACGGTTACGGAAGAGGGTATTGTTCAGGCCATGCGATATCTTTGGGAACGGATGAAGATACTGACAGAACCTTCGTCGGCCGTCCCCCTGGCCGCGCTGATGGAAGGGAAGGTAGAGACCCGCGGACAACGGATCGGCATTATCCTGTCCGGCGGCAATGTCGACCTGGATCATTTACCCTGGTAGGATCATGACGACAGGCACTCTATACCTGATACCCACCCCGTTGGCCGACGGACCGCCCTCCGCAGTACTTCCGGAAGGGACCCTCGGTGTGGTCCGGAGGCTCCGCCGGTTCATCGTCGAGGAGGAACGGACCGCCCGGCGATTCTTGATCCGTGCCGGCATTTCCACCCCGGTGAATGACCTTTCGTTCATCCGGTACAATGAGCACTCGGGCCCCGAAGACCTGGCCGAATGCCTGGAAGGTCTTGAACAGGGCGAAGATACAGGCCTGCTGTCGGAAGCCGGCATGCCCTGTGTGGCCGACCCCGGAGCGATGATCGTGGAGAGCGCCCGGGCAACAGGCATCCGTGTCGTCCCCCTCACAGGGCCTTCCTCGCTCCTGCTGGCGCTGGCTGCATCGGGCTTCAACGGACAGCGGTTCGCGTTTAACGGGTACCTGCCAGCCGACAAGTCGCAGCTGACCCGGAAGATCCGGGAACTGGAGCGGGAGATCGACGGGAAAGACCAGACGCAGATCATCATCGAAACGCCCTATCGAAACCTCGCGTTGTTCGAGGCCCTCATCAAAACCTGCCGGCCTTCGATGCGCTTATGCATCGCAGCCGGTATCACGGGTAATAACGAATTCATCCGCACCTTAACGATGGAAGAGTGGAAACAGTGCCGGCCCGACATCCATAAGGTGCCGGCCATCTTTCTTCTCTATCACTGAGCTATCCACACTAATCCCGTTTTCAACATTGGAAAAAGTACTTTCAATTAACGGCCTTTCAAAGCGTTACGGGAAGATCAGGGCCGTTTGCGACCTTTCGTTTGAAGTGCGTCGCGGCCAGGTCTTTGGCATTCTCGGCCCTAACGGAAGCGGCAAGACCACCACCCTCAGCACGATCCTGGAACTGATCCGGGCCGACAGCGGCACTTTTGAGTGGTTCGGGCTTAAACCCTCACCCGCGACAAGGAAACGGATCGGAAGTGTCATCGAAAGCCCCAACTTCTTTCCTTACCTGACCGCGGTCGACAACCTGAAGATCGTGGGTGATGTGAAGGAGATCGGCTTCGGCGACATCGACCGCGTTCTGACCCTCACCGGCCTGCATGAACGCCGGAACTCGCGTTTCCGCACCTTCTCCTTTGGCATGAAGCAGCGCCTGGCCGTCGCTTCGGCCCTGCTGGGAAACCCCGAAGTGCTGATCCTCGACGAACCCACCAACGGTCTCGATCCCCAGGGAATTGCTCATATCCGCACGCTGGTGCAGCAGGTGGCCGCCCAGGGCACCACCATCATCATGGCTTCGCACCTGCTCGACGAGGTACAGAAGATATGCAGCCACGTTGCCGTGCTGAGCAAAGGCCGCAAACTCTTCGACGGGAATGTGAGCGAGGTTCTGGCGGTCTCCGACTCCTTCGAAATGGCTGCCCGGCCCATCGAAACGCTGATCAAGGCGGTCCGGTCCCATCCCCACTTCCAGTCGGTCACCCCCGGCGAGGAGAGAGTCCAGGTTTGGTTCAGCCAAACCGTTGATCCGGCTGAGCTCAACCGGTATTTTTTCAGCCAGGGCATCATCCTTACACACCTGGCAGAACGCAAACGAAGCCTGGAACAACATTTTCTTGAACTGTTAGACCACGAAAAATGAACCGACTGCTGCGCATCGAATTCAGAAAAATTCTGACATACAGGATCTTCTGGATCCTTACCGGGCTCTACTTCCTTTTTCTGATCCTGGGCCTGCTGATGGCGGAATTCATGATCAACCAGATGATCGACAATATCAACAGCCATACGCCCATCCCCCTGCCACACGTGACGATCTATTTTTTCCCGTGGATCTGGCAGAATATCGCGTTCTTCGCCACGATCCGTTACGTGCTTATTTTCCCGGCCATTGTGATCATGATCCTGATAACCAATGAATTCACATTCAAAACGATCCGCCAGAATGTGATCAACGGCCTGAGCAAGGGAGAACTCCTGGCATCGAAACTGATGATCATCCTGATCTTTTCAGCGGTCATGTCGGTGCTTCTAACCGCAGGGACACTGATCCTCGGGATCTCCAACACGGCGGAAGCGTCGGCCGGGATGATCACACAAAAGATCGTGTTCATGGCCGGTTTCTTCCTCACGATGCTTACTTTCCAGGTATTCGCGCTTTTCTGCGGTTTTCTGTTGCGGAACACAGGACTGTCGATCGCCATCTTTACCTTGTATGCACTCATCATCGAGCCGATCGTCTATTATTTCCTGAAAAGCCCGCTTGTCCCTGAAAATTCGGTCTATAAATACCTGCCGGTGAACACCATGGTCAGCATCACCGAATATCCTGCCATCCCTGTGCTGAAACAGGTAATGGGCCTGAACCTTCAAAACAGCGTCACCCTGCCGGGCGCGCTGATCCCGGTAGGCTATGCCGTGCTGATGATCGGGATCGTTTACTGGGTACTGGTCCGGAGAGATCTTTGAATGCCCGGCCTCACAGCCCTTCCCTTTTCCGGATTGCCCATTCGGCGCTGAGCAACAGAAGGATCGCTACAAAAAGCCATGGATTGCCGACAAGGTCCGACATTTTATCCTGTCTGACCGACACAGGGCGGATATCTTCCCTTGCCAGGATCCTGGCCGCAAGTCCCGCAATGCTGTCGCGTGCCACCAGGCTGCCATCGTGCGAGACAGCGATCCGGTAAAGCAGGTTGTGGTCGGCAACCAGGTTGGAACTTTCCAGGTTTACCTGTTCCACAAAGAATTTACCCGTCTGCCGGTAGGTCTCCGCGCCCACTTTCGCAGTGGCCTGGTAGGAATATTCACCCACGGGAAAGAGGCCGGCGTTGAGGTAATACGATCGCAAAGTCCGGCTGAAGACGAAGGGGAAGGACCTTCCCTGGCCATCGGTGATGGTGAGGTTCACCTCTGGTTCGTTGATCAGTTCGTAGGTGGCATTGTAAAGTTCTGCCTCCATTTCCACCGCTTCTCCTTCGGCGATACGGCCGGGAACCCGGAGACGGAAAAAACTCTTATCTTCTTTGGCTGACAGATAGCGGGCAATGCGGTCGATCAGGAGATCGAAGGGCTCATGGGTATTTTGCCGGATAAAGCAGGCCATCCTCCATCTCCAGACATTCTCACCGGCTATGAATCCCACTTTTTTCTCTCCCGCCCGGGTGAAAAGGATCAGGGGTGTTTGCGTAGCCACACTCCCCATCTTCTGTGCGCACAGGGTTTGTGTCAGCGGGCTGTACTGGTAGGTGCCAAAGGGACTTTGCAGGGGCGGAAATTCATTGAAGAGCGCCACCTCTGCCTTGCTGATGGAAAACAGCGCAAAGTCCTCGCTGAACACCGGTTGGGATTCAGTGTAACTGTTCCTTGCTGCCTGTATGATCAGTCCCTGTTTCAGGTTATTCAGGGCGTTGAGGTCGGTCTGGGGGCCGATGATGATCAGCAACGGAACCGGCGATGCGAAAAGGCCGTCCAGGTTGGCTATGCTGGTCACCGAGGGGAGTTGGTTCAGGATCGCGAGATCGTATTTCGCAAAGGACGACGGAAGCGCGTCCGGCCGGAGAAGTTCAGCCTCTATGTGTGAAGAGCCCTCCAGGGCCTGCCGGATTGCCGACACGTCGGGGTGCGGGGCATCATAGACCAGTGCGACCTTTTTCCGCTGGTCGAGGACTTCCACGATAAACGATGCCACATTGTTCAGGTTACTGCGTTCTCCCTCCACTTCGGGGAGGCGGAGTGTATAGCGAAGGATCCCCGTGGAGGCGGCGTCGATGAGGAAATTGACTTTCTGGATCACGCGGTCGCCGTTTCCGCGTATGTCTCTCGTTTCCAGCGTACGCCCCCCCTGCATCAGGGTCAGCTTCGGGGAAATCCCGGGACAACGGTTCATCTCAACCGTCACCTCCACCGGGAACTTGTCCCCTTTGTAGGCGGTCCGGTTCACCAGCACTTTCCGGATCAGGATATCCTTCTTTACCGAGGTATCTCCAAGGGCGATCGAATAAACCGGAAAAGGTATCTTCGCGGCTGCATAATATGGGTCGACCCCCGTGTTGTAGATACCGTCGCTGGCCAGGATCAGGGCGGCCGCATTCCGGTTGGCGTACCGAGCCGAGACTTCGTCGAAGAACGACGAGATGTCGGTCTTCACTCCGGGAAAAGTACCGTCGAACCCATCCGACAGGGACTTTCCGAATGAATAGATCCGCACATCGCACACTTTCTCCAGGTCCCCGGCCAGAGAGGCAAGGGCTGACGGGAAAGCGGTCCGGAGAAAATCCGAGTCGGCATTCATGACCATGCTCCGGGAGTTATCCACCCCGATGATCACCACGGGTTTCTCTACGATCTTCTGTGACCGGCGGATGAGCGGGTTCAGCAGGAGAAAGGCAATGACTGAAACGGAAAGAAACCGCAGGGCAAACAGGACCCGGTGGGTATTCTGTTTCAGTCCCCGCCTTACATCCCTGTAATACAGTACAAAAGCGTATGCGGCCCCAAGCAGAATGCAGAGAGAGGCCAGCCCGATAGGATATTCAGTAAGGAGTCCCAAGTCCGACAAGTTGGATCAGTATGATCAGGTATGCATGCCGCCGCACACGGTGATGGCCTGCCCTGTGATGTATGCACTGAGCTCACTGGCCAGGAAAAGGGCCAGGTTGGCTACGTCGTCGGGGGTACCGGGACGTTTTAGCGGGATATCCTGGATCCAGTTTTCGCGGACCTCCTGGGAGAGTTTGGCGGTCATCTCGGTTTCGATAAAGCCGGGGGCGATCGCATTGCAGCGGATGTTGCGCGAACCCAGTTCCTGTGCCACCGACTTGGTGAAGCCGATGATCCCCGCCTTGGAGGCCGCATAGTTCGACTGACCCCCGTTGCCCTCCACACCCACCACCGAACTCATGTTGATGATCGAACCCGAACGCTGCTTGATCATCACCCGCTGGATGGCTTTGGTGAGGTTGAAAACGGACTTAAGGTTTACGTTGATCACCCGGTCCCAATCCTGTTCCTGCATCCGCATCAGCAGGTTGTCACGGGTGATCCCCGCGTTGTTGACCAGGATGTCGATGGTGGGAAAATCGCTGGTGACGGAACCGATCAGTTTTTCACTTTCATCGAACGAACTTGCATCGGAGCCGTACCCTTTGGCTTTGACCCCGAAAGAGGCCAGATCCTGCTCGAGTTGCTTCATTTCGTCGTTGTAATGGATATCTGAAAAGGCTACGTTGGCTCCGTGTTCAGCAAACTTCAGGGCGATGGAACGTCCGATGCCCCGGTTTGCACCGGTGATCAGTGCAGTTTTTCCTTCCAATAATCTCATTTCTGTATATTATTAATAATCTGGTTAATAATACTTCTTATTAAAACCATTTCACGAGGTTGAAGTCCTGCCGGTGGGGAAGCAGAGGATGCTTCGGGAACATGCGGAATGTGAAATCGTACACCCCGGCATGTTCGATCTGAACCTCGCAGGCGAAAGCCACGAGATTCTTTTCCGAACGGGTCATGGTCATCTCCTCCACATGCAGCAATTCCTTCACTTCATCGTTCACCTTTTTTCCGAAAAGGACTTCCACTCCGATATCTGTGCCCGACAACTCATTCAGATCAAGAACGATCTCGGCCCGGAAAGGTTCTCCCAATGGGAGCGGTCTTATCGTGGAATCGGGCGTGGTCAATGAAACCACCTCGATGCTATCCCAGCCTCTCACCACCTTTCTCTTCCAGTTGGCAAGGTGCCGGGCCATCTCGAAGTTTTTCGCCGTCACCAGTTTTGAACGTTTGAAAAGGGGTTCGTAGTACTGGCGGATGTAGTCGTCGAGCTGCCGCTTCATGGTAAAATGGGGCGCAATATCGGAAATGGTATGCTTGATGTACGAGATCCATTTTACCGGTATCTGGTGAGAGTCCACATCATAATAGAACGGAACAATCTCCTCTTCAAGTTTGGTGTAGATGGTTTCGGCATCCAGGTCATCCTGGAACTGAACGTTATCGTACGTAGGCGCCTCCTGGAGAGCCCATCCCGCATTGGGCCGGTAACCTTCGGCCCACCAACCGTCGAGCACGCTGAAGTTGACCACCCCGTTCATCACTGCCTTTTCCCCGCTGGTGCCGGAGGCTTCGAGGGGTCGCGTAGGGGTATTGAGCCAGATATCGACACCGCGGATCAGGTATTTGGCCAGTTCCATGTCATAGTTCTCGAAGAAAAAGACCTTGCCCAGGAACTCGGGCATATGCGAGATCTCGAAGATCTTCCGGATCAGTTCCTGCCCTCCCTTGTCATTGGGATGGGCTTTCCCCGCGAAGAGGAATTGCACCGGCCGTTCCTTGTTATTAACGATCCGCGACAAGCGGTCGAGGTTCGAGAAGAGGAGGTGCGCCCGCTTATAGGTGGCGAAACGCCGGGCAAAGCCAATGGTGAGTGCTTTGGGATTGGCCGCTTCCCTGATCTTGAAGATCAGTTTGGGGTTTTCATGGCGGCGGGTCATGTCGGTATAGAGGTGCTGCAGCAGGTTGTCGGTCATCTGCTTCTTCTGCTTCAGCCGGAGGTTCCAGATCGTCTCATCGGGAACTTTATGGATCGCTTTCCAGTTCCCGGCTGCCGACTGGTCCTTCAGGAACCCGTCGCCAAACTCTTTCCGGTAAAGCTGCTGCCACGATTTGGCGGTCCACGTCGGCAGGTGCACGCCGTTGGTGACATATCCGATATGCAGTTCCTCCGGGTAGTACCCGGAATAGAGACGGGCGAACATTTCGCGCGTCACCCGGCCGTGGATACGGCTTACCCCGTTGATCTCCTGCGACAGTTTGGCAGCCAGGACCGACATTGAGAATTTCTCGGTAACGTCATAGTCTGTCATCCTTCCCAGGTTCATGAACTGCTCCCATTTCAGGCCCAGGTGATCAGGATAGTGTGAGAGATAGCGGCGCATCAGATCTTCGGTGAAGGTATCGTGACCCGCCGGAACGGGCGTATGTGTGGTGAAGAGTGTCGAAGACCGCACTATCTCCAGGCCTTGCGGAAAGGTGAGCTTTTCCCTGTCCATCAGCCTGCGCAGCCTTTCCAGCCCGATGAAGGCTGAATGTCCTTCGTTGCTGTGGTACAGGTCGGGTTTGATATCCAGCAATTCAAGCAAACGGATCCCTCCGATGCCGAGCAAAATCTCCTGCCGGAGCCGGTTTTCCAGGTCGCCTCCGTACAGCTGATGGGTGATCCCCCGGTCGGCTTCCGCGTTTTCGTCGATGTCGGTATCGAGTAGGTACAGGGGAACCCTGCCCACATCGCATCGCCAGATCTTGGCGTACATGGTCCGGCCTGGCAGCGCAAAGGTGATCTTTTGCCAGTTACCCTCGCCGTCCCTGACCGGGACGAGCGGCAGATGGGTGAATTTCTGAGGCGTATAGGTGGCCACCTGGTCGCCGTACACCGACAGGCTCTGCGTAAAATACCCGTACCGGTACAACAAACCGATTCCGACGATGTTATAGTTCGAATCGCTGGCCTCCTTCAGGTAATCGCCCGCGAGCATTCCAAGCCCCCCGGAAAAGATCTTCAGCGTATCGTGCAAACCGTATTCCATGCTGAAGTACGCGACCATCTCTTTCGGCTTCTTCTCCGCGAGCGACATATAGGCATCAAACGAGGCGGTAACTTTCGCGAGGCGCGTCACGAACTTTTCGTTGCCGCTCAGCTCCTGAAGTTCATTGAAGGAAAGCGATTCGATGAGAGCAATTGGATTGAACTTAAGTTCATACCAACGGTCCTTGTTGATCAATTCGAACAATTCCGATCCTTCCCAGTTCCACGTCCACCAAAGGTTCTTGGCCAGCCGCTCCAATCCGGCCAGGTTGGAGGGAAGATGCTGCTGTACCAGCACCTTCTTCCAGTCGGGCTTCTCGATCGTGCACCTGACTGCGGGTGCTGTCAGGAGGGGTTGTTTGCCGGCGTAGAGCTCAGCCCGGGCAGATACCCTTTCAAGGGTGTCGGAATAGGCCTCGCGGAAATTGATGATCAGGTTCTTCCACAGCGCCGTCCGGCTTATCTCAAAAGCTTTGATCCGTGCCTTGATGATCTCCTGTTCGGTTTTTGCACTGCAACTGAGCACGTGCTTCACGATGGCATCGACCGCCTCTTCATCGCCCTCGTCCGTTCGGTCGATCACCGCGGTGCAGTCGTTCAGCGACGGGTAGAGGGAACGGATCCACTGCCCGAATCCGGAAACCGACGTGGTGATCGTCGGTATGTGGAATGACAGGCTCTCGAGGGCCGAATAGCCCCAGGGTTCGTAGTAAGAAGGGAACACGGTGCCATCAAAACCAATCAGCAGATCGTAGTAGTTCAGGTTGAAAACACCATCGGTCCCGTTGAAATATGTGGGTGCGTAGATTACTTTCACACGGTCTCCTGGCAGATTCATCAGGCCCTGCGATTTGATCCTCTGCAGGATCGCATCGTTCTCGGGCTCGGCCAGCGTGTGGGTGCAATACTCCCCGCTCCGGGGCTCCCCGGTTTCATTTTTCGACAAGCGGTCCGTTAAATCCTTTTTTGGAATGGTCTGACCTCCCGGTATGGCAATCACCGCCAAAATGGTGCCCGACAATTTCTTCTGCCGGTTCAGACGGGCCATGGCATCAATGAAAACAAGGTGTCCCTTGTTACGGGTCTCATAACGGCCGCTGCTGAGGATCAGGATTGTGTCGGGCGGGTATGCCTGCCCCGTAAGAGCCCCGGCCACATCAAGCAGTTTCTTTCGTGCTGCCGATCTTTTTTCGTTGAACAGGTCCCTGGCCGGAACCCAAGCATCATCAAAACCATTGGGCGTGAGGCGATCCGCCTCCTTTTCCAGAAAATGCCTGCATTCGTTGTTGACACCCTGTGACTGGGTCGTAAAATAGTCAGCTTCACGGGCAGCCAGTTTTTCCAGGGAGAACTTCGACGAAACGCCGAACTGCCTGGCAATGGCTTCTGCACTATAGTTCTCGAAATTCTTGTATAGCGGAAGGTCGTTGGTGGCAATCGTCCGCCCCACCACCGTGGCATGCGCCGTGAATACGGTACCGACCTGGGGCACATGTTCCTTGAGATACAGGATCCCGGTCCCGGTCATCCATTCATGGAACTGGGCCACGATCTTATCCTGGTGTGAAATGTTGTAGTTGTAAAAACTTTCGATGACCTGGGCGGCTGCATAACCGAAAAAAGCGGGTTCCACATAATCCCAGTCGCCCGAAAGGCTGTCGAGCTTATATCTTTCCCAGAAGTGAGCAAAGATCTTGTCTTTTTCAGAGAAGTAGGGGGTGAAATCGACCAGGATGACTGCGGGCCTCCCCGGGATGTTCCACCGCCCGACCTTGATCTGCAGACCTTCGGCCGTCGCCGCTTCGCGCCACGATTTGAAGAGAAACTTGTCTTCCAGGAACTCAGGATTCTGGTGTGTCTCTTTCCACACATCCGGTCCGATCAGGATGTAGTTGTCCTTGAACTCTTCCGCCAGCAGCTTTGCCTTGGTGGCAATGGCGGTGTAAATACCCCCGACTTTATTACACACTTCCCAGCCGGTCTCCAGGAGGTAGTCGGGGACCAGCAGGGGATCTTTATTTATCGTCATAGGTGATGGGTCTTATTTAACTTTTTTCCGGGCGTTTCCTGACTTTGTCGCGGCCGGCTTTTTCGCCGTCTTCACCGCCGAGGCTTTCTTTGGCGTTTTGGCCCGGGTTGCCTTCTTCACTGCTTTGGCAGTCGCCTCCTTTTTTGCCGCAACCCTTTTTTTCGCTGCGGGAGGCTTCAGTTCCGGCTTTGATGCAAGAGTTCCAGCCAGGGAATCGTCCAAACGGATCATGAAGTCGGAGAGAACATTCATGTAATTGATAAAAGCTTCGTATGGGGAACCGTATGGATTGAAGTAACGATGCACCTCTCCGGCCGAAAACCATTTCGTGCACATGTAATAAAAATGGCTGCTGGCCTGGAGATACCGCCAGTCCCTCAGGATGTTCTCATCCCTGCACTGCCTGATTTTCGGTGCGCAGGAATAGAGTTTGCCGAAAGCCTCGTCCTGGAGCTCGTTTCCGAGCCAGGCGGTGAGATCGCGTTCCTCGTCGGCCCACGAGATCGGATACGGCACCGAAATGGCCGATACCGGCTGCAGGACATGGTACAACTGGTCGGGAGTGTTGAACGTAAAGGCTGTTTTCGAAAAAACTGCGGCCGGCAGGTGGCGGAAAAAGTCGAAGATGCCGGTCTCTTTCCATTGGTGTTCACCGAGGGTTTCATAATCGAGAAACAGGTTTACCACCTCCTCTTTCGGATCGATCCGGTTCAGCCACCCGGTAAACTTATCGGTGGTGAGCGGCCATTCGGACCAGTCCTGGTTGGAGAACCGGAACGACAGGTCATCGCTCAGGCGGAAATTCCGGAGCAATACTTTCAGTTTAGGGTTGATATTGTTGCAATACATGTAATTGGGGCTTTTCCACCCGAGCACATGTTTTGCTCCTTCGGTGAGCATGGTATGGAAGCCCATATCGGCAACCGTTTCCCCAATTGTGTCGGAGTAGATCAGTTCGGTATTGCGAAAGGTCACCGGCCGTATCCCGAAAAGCTCCTCTACGCGTGCGGCATGAAGCCCGACCTGGGCAATGAACTCCTCCTTGTTGGTGAGCGAGGCCAGTGAATGCGCATAGGTTTCGGCCAGGAACTCCACCTGCCCTGTTTCGGCCAGTTGCCGGAAACTGCGGATGACCTCAGGGGCATGGGCTTCCAGTTGATCGAGTGCCGTTCCCGAAATGGAAAAGGCGATCCGGAAAGCATTGCCATACTCTTTGATCAGTTCCAGCATCAGTTGATTGGCCGGCAGGTAGGATTTTTCAGCAACGCGCTTGATGATGTGCCTGTTCTGATAATCATCGTAGTAGTGATGGTCATCACCGATGTTAAAAAACCGGTATGTCCTCAGGCGGTAAGGCTGGTGAACCTGAAAATACAAACAAATGGACCTCATACGATCAACTTATTACAGCTTGTTTATAAACATCGAGTATATTGACGGCGGCATTTTCCCAGATCAGGTTATCCACCTCTTCCTTGCCGTAGCGGATAAACATCTTGCTCAGTCCTTCGTAATGAAGGATGCCGTAAATGGCATCGGCAAGCGCATCGACATCCCAGAAATCGACCTTCAGCGCATGTTTCAGCACTTCAGCCACCCCCGATTGCTTCGAGATCACCACGGGAACGTTTGAGCGCATGGCTTCCAGCGGCGAGATCCCGAAAGGCTCCGACACCGAAGGCATGACATATACGTCGCTCATCGCGAACATGGTGTCGACCTCCTGGCCTGCCAGGAAGCCTGTAAAATGGAACTTGGTAGCGATCTTCAGCTGTGCCACCCTTTTGACCATGCGGTTGAGGAGGTCGCCCGATCCGGCCATCACGAAACGTACGTTCGAATCGCGCTGCAGCACTTTGTAGGCGGCTTCGACAAAATAATCGGGTCCCTTCTGGTAGGTAATCCTGCCCAGGAAGGTCACGATCTTCTCCTTCACGTTCTTTTTTACCTCTCCCAGGTCGGAACGGTCAACCGGTTCCACGGCATTATGGACGGTGATCACCTTTTCAGGAGGGATGCCGTACCGGTCGATGACGATGTGGCGGGTGAGATTGCTGACTGTTATTACCAGGTCGGCCTCCGTCATCCCCTGGCGTTCGATATCATATACCGGTTGGTTCACATGTTCTCCCGACCGGTCGAACTCGGTGGCATGCACATGCACCACCAGTGGTTTTCCCGACATCTTCTTCGCGGCGATCCCGGCCGGATAGGTAAGCCAGTCGTGGGCGTGGATGACATCAAAATCATGGGTTCCGGCGATAGAGGAGGCGACCAGCGCATAGCGTGAGACCTCTTCCATAAGATTAGGCCCGTATTTCCCCGAAAAGGTATAATTCCGCGAGAAAATCGTCTGCTTTCCGGGCTTCTCTTTTTCTTTCTCCTCCGAAACCATCCTCTCAAACTCCTCCGGGTCGAGGTATGGCACCAGGTTCGAATCGATCTCCATGAACTGGATCCGTTCGAGGTATTTCACTTTATCCACGTTCCGGAAATCGACGGTGACCTGGCTGGCATTGACCAGCCGGAATCCCTCCTGACTCTCATCTCCGTATGCTTTGGGCACAACAAAGATGACGTCGACGCCCGCCTTGACCAGCCCCTTCGTCAAACCGAAACAGGCTGTGCCCAACCCCCCGGTAATATGTGGCGGAAATTCCCACCCGAACATCAGTACACGCATTTCGATTTACGATTTACGATTGTATCACTCATTACAGGCGCATTGCAATACGCCGTTACGTTAATCACCACTCATAGGTACAGGCGCATTGCCATGCGCCGCTACGCACTGTACTTCCTGATCAGATACCCTATCCTCAACAACTCCGCCACCGAGGAGGCCTGCGAAATGGCTCCTTTCCCGGCATGCGGCGGATCTCCGTCATACAGTTCGGAGATGGTCCCGATCCCGTGCTCGGTCATCACGGGTTCGAAGCCCGCGTAGATCGATCGGATCAGCGAAAGTCCGCTTTTACCGTGTATCCGGAGGTACCCTTCGACAAAATGGCCGAGCATCCAGGGCGACACGGAGCCCTGGTGGTAGGCGGCTTCGCGTTCATTCTGGTTTCCTGCGTAGGTACCCTTGAACACCGGGCTTTTCGGAGTCAGCGTTCGCAGTCCGCGGGGGGTCAGCAGTTCCTGGCGGACCCGGCTCAGCACCTCTTTGCGGATCTCTTCCGGCACGGGACTGTAAGGAAGTGAGGTGGCAATGACCATGTTGGGCCTGACTGCCCAGTCCTTATAGGCGCCATCGACAAAGTCGGCAAGGTACCTTTTTTCCGGGCTCCAGAAGGCTTCCCGGAAGGAATCCGGGATCCGGGCTGCAAGTCCTTCCCATTCCCGGCAGAATGCTTTATCGCCGGCCGCAAGGGCAGCCTCCAGACTGAAACACAAAGCGTTATACCACAAGGCATTGATCTCGACGGCTTTCCCCATTCTCGGGGTGACCGGCTTGCCGTTCGACATGGCATTCATCCAGGTCAGAGCCATTCCATGCACACCGGCCGATATCAGGCCATCCTCCTCCATGCGGATATTGAAATCGGTCCCATCGCGGTATGCTTCGAGGATCAGCTTCATCTTTTTTCCGTAGGTTTTCCAGATAGTCTTGATAGTACCGGTGAACTCGGCATATTGTTGCAGGGTCCAGAAGAACCACAGGGAGGTGTCGGAGGCATTGTAGGTCGCCGTGCTGCCGCTGCCCGTGAGCGGGAACAGGGGGCCTTTCATCTCGGAAACCAGGGTGTCGACCACCGCTTTACAGGTGGCATGTTCGCCGGTTACCAGGGTCAGTCCGGGGAGCGAGACAAACGTGCTCCTTCCCATCCGTCCGAACCAGGGAAATCCGGCGATCACTTCGGTAGCCTTGTCTTTCCTGACGATGAACTGCTGGGCCGCATTAGTGAGGCAATTCTCGAAATTGTTCTTGGGAATTCGTTTTTCCAGTTCAGCGTTAAATGTCCTTTTCATCTGAGCCGGGGCGATCTGTTTCGTACCCGCCGAAAAATACAAGCTCTCCCCTTTGGCAATCTCCATTTCAAAGAAACCGGGTATGTAAAGATCCTCCTGGAAGTCATAGCCGCGCTCCATCTCTTCCTGGTATTCAATTTTATAGTACCAGTCGGGAACGTGCGTATATTCCGTTTCTTTCGACAGTTGCATGAAAAGGTCGGTATATCCCTGGTACATTCGGACACGGATACCGCCGGGAACCGGTTCATATTTTTTATCGGCAAAGATATTTTCCCTGCTCAGGGCATGGATATTGCGGAAAGCCAGGAAAGGCTTCAGGCGCAACCGTGTGGGGGAATGTGCGTCTTCGAGGGTGTATTTGATGATCATCCGGTCCTCGCGCGTGGTGAACACCATCTCTTTGGTGAGGATCACTCCTCCGACGCGGTAGGTCATTTTCGGATAAGGCTCCGTGGTAAAATCGCGCAGATACTTGTGTCCTTTGGGATTGTATACACCGCCGGGGTACTTGTGCAGCCCCAGGTTGAATTCCGATTCCATCTGGATGATCGTTTCGTCGAGCGACGAAAGCAGCACATGGTTTTCGTTGTCGATCCCCGGTTGCGGGGTGACAAGCATACCGTGGTACCTTCGCGTGTTGCAATTCACGATGGTCGAATTTGCATAGGATCCGGCCCGGTTCGAACGCAGCAGTTCACGCTTCAGCGAATATTCCAGGTTCACCAGCTGGGTCTTGTCAAAGTTGATATAACTCATTGTTTTTTAATTTCCTGGTGTTTGGTCTGTATCAGGTCTTAAAAACGAGTTGCAAAGGTACAATTTTCCATGCTTTTATCGTTTATCTGTTGGTAACTTAAGAAATCCGTAATTTTGCCAACCCGATTCCCTTCCGATATGCGAAACTCCTGGCCTCTTCTATCCATAATGCTGTTATTCCTGCTTTCGGCAGCCCTATTCCCCTCCTGCCGAATGCGCGACAAGATCGACAGCACCCCCGGACTCGGGCTGGCCTTTTCCGACGACACAGTATTTTTCGATACGGTCTTCCCCAGCGTGGGGTCGGTTACCCGGCGCCTCGTGGTGTATAATCCGCACGACGGCAAGGTGGTGGTGTCCGACATCCGGCTGGCCGGGGGTGAGGCATCAAATTATCGTCTCAACATCAACGGCATCCCTGCCCTGTCGGTTACCAACCTTGAGATCGCAGGCCACGACAGCCTTTTCATCTTCGTGCGGGTCACCGTCGATCCGCAGAATCTCAGCACGCCGTTCGTGGTCACCGATTCGATCCGTTTTATGACCAACGGCACCCTGCAGCAGGTCAGGCTGGTCGCGTGGGGGCGTGATGCTTTTTTTTACCGCGACGGCAACCTGGAAGGAGATGTGACCTGGGACAGCTTGCGGGCGCATGTGATCTATGGATCGCTCCGGATCGACACCAACGCCACCCTGACCATCATGCCCGGAACGAGGGTTTGTTTTCATAAAGACGCATCGTTGTATGTTTCCCACGGCGCCACCCTGACTGTCACGGGGAATCACGGGCATCCCGTCCGCTTCCAGGGCGACCGGCTCGATCCCTATTACAAGGACCTGCCGGGGCAATGGGGCGGGATCTACCTGGAAAAGGGCAGCCGCAACCATCAGGTTGACTATGCCATCATCCGGAACGGCTATTTCGGCCTGGCCCTTGATTCGGCCGGATCATCCGGCGCTCCCATGCTCAGGATCAGCAATACGATCATCCGGAACATGGCGGGTTATGGTATTTACGCCTGGGGGTCTTCGCTTCAGTCGGTCAACTGCGTGATCGCCGACTGCGGGCAGCGTTGCCTCGACCTCAGTTACGGGGGCGATTACGACTTCCAGCACCTCACCGTGGGCAATTACTGGTCGGCCTCGGTACGCACCGGGCCCTCTGTGACACTGAGCAATTACGGGTACGACACCCTGGGGAACCGGATCACCCATCCGCTGGTCCGTGCCGATTTCAGCAATGTCATTGTTTATGGCATCAACGACGACGAGATCGGGCTCGACTCAGTGGCCGGAACCTCTTTCGAATACCTTTTCGACCATGCCATTCTGAAGACCCGGCTCTCCGCCAATAACAGCCAGCGGTATATCAGTTGCCTGGTCAACAAGGATCCCCTCTTTGTCGATCCCACTGTCCTCAATTATGAAATCGACACCCTCTCCCCTGCCATCGGAGCCGGCAAAGATCTGGGCATTCCATTCGATATCAACGGGAACCAGCGCGGAAACCCGCCCGCATTAGGGGCCTACGAATTCCGTTGATTCGCAGAGGCGCAATGTATTGCGCCTCTACGAATTCCGTTTTGCCAGCTGTTCCACCATCGCTTTTCCCAGGTCAGCGGGGGAATCGACCACCCGGATGCCGCACTGCTGCAGGATCTCCTTTTTTGCTTCGGCAGTATCGGATTTTCCTCCCACGATGGCGCCTGCATGGCCCATGGTACGCCCTTTGGGGGCAGTCGCGCCCGCGATGAAGCTGACCACGGGTTTGGTGCCATGCTGCTGGATCCAGTAGGCCGCATCGGTCTCCATGTTCCCACCGATCTCTCCGATCAGGATGATCCCTTCGGTATCGGGATCTTCCATAAAGAGTTTGACAGCATCGGCGATGGTAGTCCCGGGAATCGGGTCTCCTCCCACCCCGATCATGGTCGATTGCCCCAATCCGGCCTTGCTGATCTGATCGACAGCCTCGTACGACAAGGTCCCTGAACGTGAAACGATCCCGATCGTTCCGGGGCGATGGATGAAACCCGGCATGATGCCGATCTTGGTATGGGGCGGAGTGATGATGCCCGGGCAGTTGGGGCCGATCATGCGCACACCGTGACAACGCAGGTACTCTTTCACCGAGATCATGTCTTTCACCGGGATCCCTTCGGTAATGCATACGATCAGCGCAATACCGGCATCGGCTGCTTCCAGTATGGCATCGGCTGCGAGCGGGGGCGGCACGAAGATCACGGATACATTCGCCCCGGTCGCCTTAACCGCTTCCGACACGGTGTTGAAAACAGGCCTTCCCAGATGGGTCATTCCTCCTTTGCCCGGGGTCACCCCTCCGGCAATGTTCGTTCCGTAGTCGATCATCTGACCTGCATGGAACGACCCTTCATGGCCCGTGAAACCCTGTACGATAACGATGGAATCCTGGTTGACAAGTATGCTCATTACGATTTACGATTTACGATGTACGATGTACGATGTACGATCTGGTTCCGTATTGTGATGTGATTATTTATTCGTTGTCAAAGTTAGTTTCTTTTATATAAATACCAAGTCCCGGGTCTATAAACGCATCAGCACCCCACCCCTCCCCAAACAGGAAGGGGGAAAAAGTCCTTACCTTTGCGTAAAACCAAGCTCCCAGCCATGGCCCTTTTCGATCTTACCGATACCATCTGCGCCCTCTCCACGCCACCGGGAACCGGCGCCGTTGCTATGATCCGGGTTTCCGGCCTCGTTGCTTTCGACACACTCGCCACCCTCTTCCGGCCTGCAGAAAAAGGATTCGACCTGAGGAAAGCACCCACCCATACGATCCATTTAGGCGAATTCGGAGAGGATGGATCGCCGGTTGACGAGGTGTTGGTGAGTTGTTTCCGGGCACCGAGATCCTATACGGGCGAAGATGTCATCGAGATATCCTGCCACGGTTCCCCCTTTATCCAGCAGAAGATCCTCTCGATGCTGATCGCGCGGGGGATCCGGCTGGCCCGTCCCGGCGAATTCACCTTCCGCGCTTTCATGAACCGGAAATTCGATCTCTCCCAGGCCGAAGCCGTAGCCGACCTGGTGGCTTCTGACTCCGACACAGCGCACGATTTGGCCCTCAAACAGATGCGCGGCGGATATTCAAAAAGGATCAGCGCCCTTCGGCAATCCCTGCTCGAGTTCACCTCCCTGATCGAACTGGAACTCGACTTCAGCGAGGAGCATATGATCTTTGCCGATCGATCGGGTCTGAAGGAATTACTGACGACCATCGGCAACGAACTGGAGGAGCTCACCCGTTCCTTCAGCCTGGGCAATGTCATCAAAAATGGCATTCCCGTGGCCATCGTAGGCAAACCCAATACCGGCAAATCGACCCTGCTCAACGCCATCCTGAACGAGGAGCGGGCCATCGTATCGGAGATCCCGGGTACCACGCGCGACGCCATCGAAGATACCATCGCCATCGGGGGGTACAGCTTCCGTTTCATCGACACTGCCGGATTGCGGGCCACCGAGGAAAAGATTGAAAGCATCGGCATCGGCCGCACATGGGAGAAGATCGGCGAAGCCAGCATCGTGCTGTATGTGTTCGACGTTACGACCCAGTCGTACGGGGAGGTCGCCGAAGCCATCGAAGAACTCAAGCGGAGCACCGGCGACCGCCCCCTGAACCTGGTGCTCATCGGCAACATGATCGACAAACTTGACGAATTGCCGGGACATTTCCGCGACTTCGTGGATCACGAGACCATCTTTGTTTCTGCCAAACGCAAGGAGAACATCCACCTGCTGGCCACCCACCTTGTCGAGGTGATCGGACAGAGCCGGACCAACGGCAGTACCATCGTCTCCAATTCACGCCACTACGAAGCGTTGTGCCGGGCACACGAAGCCATTGTCAGGGTGCGTGAAGGGATGCTTCAGGGGGTCTCCCCCGACCTGCTGACCGTCGATATCCGGCATGCCCTCTACCACATGGGCGTGATCACCGGCGAGATCACCACCGATGAGATCCTGGGGAGCATTTTCAGCCGGTTCTGCGTCGGAAAGTAACCGCCACTTTATAAGCAGACACCAAAACGGAACAGTCAATGAAAAGCCCAGTAAATACGGGCTTTTTTAATGTTCATAACTATTATTTATTATTTGCTTAATACTGGTTATTCAGTCTATCTTTGTACCTCATTTGTACCTCGCTTCAGATTGAGGTACATTTTTGTACCTCAACTCGATTTTAAAAATATTTCTGCAACATATTGCAACACATTGAAACAAATCGCAACATAAAGCAACAAAAATGAGCTCAAATATCAAGGTACAACGAATTTGCCAGCACTGTGGTAATGAGTTTACTGCACAGGCCGCTCAAAGTGACCCCTCCTGGCCGGTCCAAATTGACCACCCCTCG
>CAYVVG010000007.1:0-90686 GCA_964455285.1 uncultured Prolixibacteraceae bacterium | reverse complement strand
CGGCAGAGTTGGAACACGAACCATCCCTCACCCTGCAGTTGTTCGACGGCAACGGTAGGCTGCTGAAAACCTTCCCCGTCGGCCCGCCGGGCACCGCTGTCCGGCTGAGCCTCGTTGAGCAGGCCGCCGGCACGTATCACGTAACGCTGGGCAATGGGGAGAAGGTGTACAGCGGGAAGGTGGTGTTCAGAAGGTAGTACCCACCCCCCGGCCCCCTCCCTGCTGGCAGGGAGGGGGAAGCCGACCGCCAAAGGCGGTTGGCGGGGGTGGGTACATGCACGAGAATCCATTGTGACGGGTGACGGGCGACTCGTAGGGGCGGGTCCCTGACCCGCCCGGGAGTGAAAAGCGAAAAGTTGAGGCGTCTAAGCTATTTTCCTTCAGGATATGCCGTATATTTGTCCCGATGCTTAACCAGCGACTGCAACAACGGCTGATCCAGAAACTCTCACCCCAGCAGGTGCTGGTGATGCGTTTGCTGCAGGAGCCCATCCTTTCGCTCGACCAGCGCATCCAGCAGGAGATCGAGGAAAACCCTGCGCTGGAAGAGGCTGCCGCTGAAACCGAAGAACCTGAAACCCAGGAATCGGAAGACACCCTCGACTCGATCGACTCCGACGAGGACGAATTCTCCGACGCCGACCAGCCGGCTTCGCCCGACGATGAGTTCTCGTTCGAGGATTATGTCGATGAGGACGAGATCCCCGAATACCGGCTGACGGCAAACAACCGCAGTCCCGACGAGGAGTACCGAGAGATACCGGTCGCCTCCGGCATCAGCTTCCAGGACTTCCTGCTCAACCAGATCGGGCTGCACAAGTTCACCGACAAACAGTACATCATCGCCTCGACCCTCATCGGGAACCTCGACGAAGCAGGGTATCTTTGCCGCGAAATTCCCGCGCTGAGCGACGACCTTGCCTTCAACCAGTCCATCGAAGCCACCCCCGGCGAGATCCTCGAAGTGCTCCGGGTGGTGCAGACTTTCGACCCGCCCGGCATTGCCGCCCGCAACCTCCAGGAGTGCCTGCTGATCCAGCTCGAGATGAAGACCGAGCGCACCTACGCCACCGACCTGGCCGCGATCATCATCCGCTTTTACTTCGACGAATTCAGCAAGAAACACTACGACAAGATCCTGCAGAAAGGAAACATTTCCGAAGAGGAGCTGCGCGAAGCCATCGCCGAGATCCAGAAACTCAACCCCAAGCCCGGCAGCGCCATCTCGGAGACCACCCGCGACAGCCACTACGTCGTGCCCGACTTCATCGTCACCAACAACGGGGGCCAGCTCGAGCTGACGCTCAACACCCGGTACACCCCCGACCTGACGCTCAACCGCGACTACATCAGCATGCTGCACGAATACGGCGGCCGCCGGCACAAGCCGTCGGAACGCGACGCCCTCACCTTCATCCGCCAGAAACTCGACGCAGCACGGGGCTTTATCGACGCACTGAAGCAACGGCAGGAGACCCTCTACACCACCATGCACGCGATCCTCGGGTACCAGCGCGAATATTTCCTCACCGGCGACGAAACGAAGCTGCGCCCGATGATCCTCAAAGACATCGCCACCATCGTCAACCTCGACATCTCCACCATTTCGCGCGTCGCCAACAGCAAGTACGTGCAGACGCCTTTCGGCACCCTGCTGCTGAAGAGCTTCTTCAGCGAATCGATGCTGAATACCGAGGGCGAGGAGATCTCTACCCGCGAGATCAAGAAGATCCTCATCGACATCGTCGAGGCCGAAAGCAAGTCGGAACCGCTTACCGACGACGAGCTGGTGGACCTGCTGAAGGAGAAAGGCTACAACATCGCCCGGCGCACCATCGCCAAGTACCGCAAGCAGCTGAACATCCCGGTGGCACGGCTGCGAAAAGAACTCTAACCCCCTCCGAAGATGACCGAGACCCGACTGGCCAGGGCGATATCCTATCTGTGCCATCCCCTGCTCATCCCCTCCCTTGTTTGGCTGCTGATCTCCCTCCTGCCCGGCCTGCCGGCCCCCTCCATCCCGCTCCGCAACTGGCTGATGATCGCCGGACTGATCCTGCTCACCACCCTGATCCTCCCGCTCGCCCTCGCGTGGACGCTTCGCCGCCTGGGACTCGTGGGGTCGATGATGATGGAACGGCGCGAGGAACGGGCCCTGCCGATCCTGACCACGGCCGTTTTCTTCTACCTTACCTATTACCTGCTGAAGGACCTCCACCCGGTCGGGTTGTTCAGCTTCTACATGCTGGGATCGACCCTGCTGGGGATCGTCTCGATGCTGGTGAACTTCTTCCGCAAGATCAGCCTGCACATGGTGGCCGCGGGCAGCGTGACCGGCCTGTTCCTGGGATTATCGATCAACTTCGGGATCCCCCTGCACACGGCGGCGATGTCGTCGATCCTGGTGGCCGGGATCATCGGGTATGCGCGGCTGAAGCTGGATACGCACCGGCCGGGCGAGATCTATGCGGGGTATGTGACGGGAGCGGCGGTGATGACGCTGCTGATGCTGCTGCCCTGATCAGAAGGGCATGAGGACGATGCCCACGGAAACGGGATAAAGGTCGACGCCTGTGCCCGACTGGAACAGTTTGCTGAGGGAATAATAGGCGTTTACATTGATCCACTTGTACCCGAACCGGACCGTGGGGCCGTAGGTGAACTTTTCGAGGTTGCGGATCCCCTTCACCGAAGTCTTGATGGTATTCCCCGAATGGAACAGGTAGTCGTCGCCCACCCACTTGGAATGGCCGCGGAGCAGCATGCCCACTTTAAAGCCGGCCGCCACCGTGAATTTGCTCTTCGACTTCCACCGGAACTCCATCGGCACCTCGAGGTACGGGGTGGTGACCTTGCTGCGCTTGTAGCCGAGGGTATCTTCGATCTTCACGAATTGGAACGACAGGCTGTCGCCCTGGTAACGGTAGTTCCAGTAGAGGTTGTGGACGGAGAGTCCCAGCCCGATGCCGAAACCGAAATTGCTTTTGCCGAAGGGCACGTTATAGGTTCCGACCACCGACACCCCCTGGTTGATGGTGCGGGTCTTCATACCGGCCGGGGCGTTCATCCAGAGGTCGGAAAAAAGCCCGAAGCCGATGCTGATCCTTTTTTTCGCGGTGGAATTCACCACCTGCGCTTGGCCTGCGGAAGGGATGGCTGCCATGAGGATGAGAACGGCCGCCGCCAGGCAGACCAGGTGTTTCAATCCATTGTTCATACGTTGCGTGTTATCCGGTTGCAAAAGTAGGCATTAATACCCTGATAACGTTCATTTCGCCCTAAAATTGGATCATCCCCACAAGTTTTCGGGATATGCCCCCCGGCGGATCAGCTCGCGGATGCTGGCGACCACCTTCGGCCGGTCTTCGCGGTAGGTCATGCCGAACCACTGCTCCTGGCAGGGCAGGATGCGAACCGACGCCCGCCGGGAACGGATCAGGTCGTTGACCACCGTGGGAATGTAGAATTCGGCTTTCGGGTCGGAGGCGTTGCGGGTGATGAATTCATGGAATCCCTTTTGCAGGAAGGCGAAGAACGAGGGGGTGAATCCCCAGAAGTTCATCGACACGATCGACTCTGCGGGAACGGCCACCGTATCTCCTTTCTCATCCACGTAAGAGATCACCTCCCCTTTCCGTTCGATGCGGGTTCGCTCGACCACATCGACCAGGAAGGAATGGTTATCGGGCACGCACACCCCGCGCGATACGGCGCCGAACTCCGACAGGGTGCGGTCGAGGCGGTAGCCCATCATGCAGTAGTCGTTTTCACGTTCCGGGGTCCAGTCGCGGTAATAGGCAGCCAGCGTTTCGAAGGCTCCCCGGCCGTAGAAGTCATCGGCGTTGATCACGGCGAAAGGTCCGTCGATCTTCCCCCCGGCCATCATGACGGCATGGCCGGTGCCCCAGGGTTTGCTGCGGTTGTCGGGAATCCTGATCCCTTCGGGTACCATCCAGGTCTCCTGGAAGACGTAATCGAGGTCGGCTTTATCCTTCAGCCGTTCGATAAAGGCCTCCTTGAAATCGTCCTCGATGGCCTCTTTGATGATGAAGATCACTTTTCCGAAGCCCGCGCGGAGTGCGTCGTAGATCGAATAGTCGATGATGGTCTCGCCCGAGGGGCCGACTCCGTCGAGCTGTTTGAGACCGCCATAGCGGCTGCCCATGCCGGCAGCCAGGATCAATAAGGTTGGTTTCATTGGTATCTATTTTACATTCCCCACGAGGGTGACCTGAAAGCAATTTTTTTATCATTAACCGCGAAGACGCAATGACGCAGAGACTTTTGAGTCACGCTCGCCAGGGGGTGGGGTACTACCACCGCCGGATCTTATGGCCGGCGAGGGCGTAGTAAAAGATATACAGGTAGCAGGGCACCAGGATCCAGTAGGCCTGGTGGGCCGTGAACACGTCGACCAGCCGGCCGTAGAGGAGCGGGATGAGGGCGCCGCCGGCGATGGCCATGATGAGCAGCGACGATCCGATCTTGGTGAAGCGGCCCAGCCCGTCGATCGCCAGCGGCCAGATGGCGGGCCACATGATGGCGTTGGCCAGCCCCAGGAGCGCGATGAAGATGACCGACAGATCGAAGGGCAGGGTGACCGGGATCCCGATCCCGCCCAGGTCGAGGTACGATGGCTGGTGTTGGCCGGCCGTTCCGATCGCCAGGAGGGTGAAAGCGAACCCGGCCAGGGCAGAGATCATGAGCGCTTTTTCCTGCTTCAGGTATTTCGGGGTGAAGATGATCCCCAGGATGTAGCCCAGCACCATGGCCGCCAGCGTGTAAGAGGCAAAATATTTCGAGAGTTCGAAGGAGAGGCCGCGGGCCTTCCCGTAATTGATGATGGTATCGACCGCAACCACCTCCACCCCCACGTAGAGAAAGATGGCCAGCACTCCCAGCACCAGGTGCGGGAACTGGAAAACATGGCTCTTTCCGGCGTTGGCTGCCGAGGTCGATTCGTCTTCGTGGTCGGTGTCGATGTCGGGCAGGGCCGAGAACCGCAGCAGCACCGCCAGGATCACCAGCACCACCGCCATGATGACGTAAGGAAGGATGATGCGGCCGGCCAGTTCGTTGAGCGCGGCCGCCTTCTGCACCTCGTCCATGGTGTCGAGCAGCACCTTGTCGAACCGGTCCATCCCCTTCAGCACGATGGCGCCCAGGATCAGCGGGCTGATCACCCCGGCGATCTTGTTGCAGATCCCCATGATGCTGATGCGTTTGGCGGCGCTTTCGAGCGGGCCGAGGATGGTGACATATGGGTTGGAGGCCGTTTGCAGCACGGCCAGCCCCGCGCCCTGCACGAAAAGCCCGGTGAGGAAAAGGCCAAAGGTGCGCGAATAAGCCGCGGGGATGAAGATCAGCGCTCCAAGGGCCATCAATACCAGCCCGAGCGACATCCCGTTGCGGAAGCCGGTCTTGTGCAACACCCACGACGAGGGGATGGCCATCACGAAGTAAGAGATGTAGAAGGCGAACGCGACGAAGTAGGATTCGAAGTTGTTCTTCTCGCACGCGATCTTCAGGAAGGGGATGAGCACCGAATTCAGCCAGGTGACAAACCCGAAGATGAAGAAAAAGATGCCGATGATGGTGATCGAAAGAAGGTAGTTACTCCGGCTTCCGGGCCGGGAAAGGGGCAGTTCTGCCTGTGGTGCCATGGTCGGGAGAATTAGGTGACAGGAGCTTGGACAGGCAAAAGTAGTGAATTATCCCCGAAAGATGTGCTAATCCCCCTCCCTGTTTGGGGAGGGGTGGCCGAAGGCCGGGGTGGGGTGCTAATCCCCCTCCCTGTTTGGGGAGGGGTGGCCGAAGGCCGGGGTGGGGTGTCAGATCACGTCCTTCTGATGTTTGATCATCCTCCCCTCAACGATAAAAAAGACCGACTCGGCGATGTTGGTCGAGTAGCCTGCGATGCGGTCGATGTGGGTGAGGATGATGACCAGGTGGGTGGCTACCACGATCACCTCGTTTTTATGCATCATCTCGTCGAGGATCCTTGCTTTGACCGACAGCACCTTCTCTTCGATGGCTGTGGCAGAGGTGAAGATGTCCCTGACAAAAGCCGTATTGCGCGACTGGATGATGTTGACCACGTCGCGTACGATCAGGTCGGTCATCCCGATCAGTTCGTCGATATGGTGCAGGGTCAGGATCTCCCGGTATTCGCTCACCCCTTCCACCTTCTCGGCGATGCTGACCGCCAGGTCGCCCAGGCGTTCCAGGTCGTTGTTCATCTTCAGTGCCGACATGATGAGCCGCAGGTCGGTCGCCACCGGCTGGGTGAGGGCGAAGATGCGCTGGCACAGCTTGTCGATCTTCACGTCGAGCTTGTCAACCTTGTTGTCGAGGCTGATCACTTCGTTGGCTAGTTCCACATCGCCAGCCAGCAGGGCCTCCAGCGACCTGTGAACCTGGTCGTACACCAGGTTGCCCATCTTCAGGATGCGGCGGTTCAGCTTGTCCAGTTCCTGTTCGAAATGTCGTTCCATACTTCGATTTACGATTTACGATGTGCGATGTACGATCTGTAAAGGCAATAGGCATTAGGCATTAGGCAATAGGCATTAGGCAATAGGCAATAGGCATTAGTCGGTATAATCCCATTAACTCTGATACTTTGTTACTTTGTTACCTTGTTACCCTGTCACCTTGTTACCTCGTCACCTTGTTACCTTGTTACTTCGTCACGCGTTACGTGTCACGTATTAACCAAACCTCCCTGTTATATAATCCTCCGTCTGCTTCACATCGGGGGTGGTGAAGATCTTGCGGGTCTTTCCGAATTCGATGAGTTCCCCCAGGTAAAAGAAGGCGGTATGGTCGCTCACGCGGGCCGCCTGCTGCATGTTGTGGGTGACGATGACGATCGTGTAGTTTTTCTTCAGTTCGAAGATCAGTTCTTCGATCTTGGCGGTGGAGATGGGGTCGAGGGCACTGGCGGGTTCGTCCATCAGGATCACCTCGGGCTCCACGGCCAGGGTCCGGGCGATGCACATGCGCTGCTGCTGGCCGCCCGACAGCCCGAGGGCCGAATCGTGCAGCCGGTCTTTCACCTCCTCCCAGATGTACGCTTTCTGCAATGAGGTCTCCACGATGCCGGCCAGCACGGTCTTGTTGCTTACGCCGTTGATGCGCGGTCCGTAGGCTACGTTCTCGAAGATCGACTTGGCAAAGGGGTTCGATTTCTGGAATACCATGCCCACCTTCTTGCGCAGGTTCACCACGTCGATCTGGCGGTCGTAGATGTTGAGCGAATCGATCAGCACCTCCCCGGTGATCTTCACGTTGGGGATCAGGTCGTTCATGCGGTTCAGGGTGCGCAGAAAGGTGGATTTGCCGCATCCCGAGGGGCCGATGAAAGCGGTCACCTCCCTGTCGGGGATCTCCACGTTGATGGAATTGAGCGCCATCTTGGCCCCGTAAAACAGCGTAAGGTCGGTGGTCTTGATTTTCGTTTCTTTCATAATTGTCATTGTCCCGACCTCCTCCCCCTCTCCCGGGGGAGAGGGGGCCGGGGGCGAGGTCATGTTTTTCTCCTGAGCCGCGACCGGATGATGACCGCGGTCAGATTCAGTGTAAAGGTAAGTAAAAGCAGCACCATGGTGGTGGCGAACTGGATAGACAGGGTTTGGTCGACGTTGGCCGACTGGGTCGCCATGATGTAGATGTGGTATCCGAGATTCATAAACTGGTCGCTCAGCGAAGTGGGGAGGGTGGCCAGGTAGTAGGCGGCACCCGTGAAGAGGATCGGCGCCACTTCGCCGGCGCCCCGGCTGACCGCCAGGATGGTGCCGGTCATGATCCCCGAACGGGAACCGGGAATGACGATGCGCTTGATGGTCTCCCACTTGGTGGCACCCAGCGCCAGGCTGGCTTCCCTCAGTTCGCGTGGCACCGTCCGGATCGCCTCTTCGACCGAAACGATCACCACCGGCAGGGTGAGCAGGGCCATGGTCAGGCTTGCCCACAGGATGTTGGGCTGTCCCCATTTCAGCTCTCCGCCGAGGAAAAGATCATCCATGCCGGTCCCGACGAATTTGATGAAAAAACCCAGCCCGAAGAGCCCGAAGATGATCGAGGGCACTGTGGCCAGGGTGCGGACGGCGAAACGGATGGTCTGGGCCAGGATCGACTTCTCGCTGGCATATTCGGTAAGGTAGATGGCGGTGATGGCTCCGAAAGGCACCGCGGCGACCGACATGATCAGCACCAGGAGCGCCGTACCATAGATCGCCGGGAAGATCCCTCCTTTCATCATTCCGTCCTCGGGGAACCCGGTGAGGAATTCCCAGGAGAAGGTATCTTTTCCGCCCAGGATGATCACCACCAGCAGGATGACGATCACGGCCATAATGAGGAAAGCGGAAAAGGCGGTCGCACCGACAAAGATCCCCCCGGTGATGGCTCTTTTCCTGCTCATGACTGCCTTCCCTGGAAGCGTTTGACAAGCTTGCCTTTCACATAGAATTCAGCCAGGGCATTGAGGCCGAAGGTAAAGACAAAGAGCAGCGACCCGATCAGGAAGAGTACGCTGTAGTGGGTGTCGCCGAAGACCACCTCGGCCATTTCGGCGCCAATGGTAGCTGCCAGGGTGCGCACCGATTCAAACGGGTTGACACTGGTCATGGCCGCGTTGCCGGTTGCCATCAGCGCGATCATCGTCTCGCCGAATACACGCCCGATGCCGAGCAGGATCGCGGCAAAGATGCCGGGGGTGGCGGCCGGAAGGGTCACCAGCAGCGACGTCTGCCATCGCGTCGCACCCAGTGCCAGGCTGGCCTCGGTGAAGGTGCGGGGGACCGATGTCAGGGCGTCCTCGGTGATGGTATAGATGATCGGGATAGCCGCCAGCGCCATGGCGATCCCTCCGACAAAGGCATTCAGCCGGCCGTCATAACCGAATATATCCTGGAAAAAAGTAGCCATCACCATCAGGGCGAAAAAGCCGATCACCACGGAGGGGAAACCGGCTAAAAGTTCGATGGCGGGCTTGATGATCTCGCGCCAGCGAGGGGAGGCGAACGAAGCGGTGAACAAAGCGGCCAGGATGGCGATGGGAGCGGCAAAGAGCATGGCAATAAGGGTGATCTTCAGTGTCCCGACGAACAGGGGGACCAACCCGTACCGCGGACGGTCGGATACCGGCAGCCAATCCTTGCCCGCCAGACTCCTGGCCGTCGCTTTCTCTTTGCCAGCGACGACCGTCTCCACTTCGCCGGACATTCCGTCCGCCATAAGTGTATCGTCCGTAACGATGCCGTATTGCTCCTGCCCGGCTTCATTCGCGGCAACCGGTTCCACCCCGTACTGCTCCTGCCCGGCCTCGTTGACGGCTGCCGGTTCGGCTCCGTACTGTTCCTGCCCCGAGGCATTCACCGTCACACCCGAATCGGTTCCATACTGCTCCTGCGGCGGAACCTGCCCGGCCGGCGGAGCCGTTTTACCGGCCGGGAAAAAGATCGGCAACGACTCCCGGAAGACAAAGAAGAAGATCAGCACGATGATGGTGATCGAGAGGAATGCAACCCCGGTGATGATCTTCCCGGAGAGGAACTCCGACCACCGGAACTGCTTTTTCAGCGACTCCCGGGTGAATACGAAGTTGTTTTGCGTAGTTGCGTCTTTGCGGTGAATGGCGGTCAAAATTTAATGGATTACAAAAATAGCATTTAACCGGTCACTATTTCACCGGGAAATACCCGACTTCGGCAACAAGTTTCTGCCCTTCCGCGCTGAGAACCCAGTCGATGTAAGCCTTCAGTTCTCCGGTCGGACGGTTGCGGGTGTACATATAGAGGTAGCGGGTGATCGGGTACTGTCCTTTCTTCACCGTTTCGGGAGTAGCTTCGAAAGCCGGGCTCTTCTCGTCCTTCTTCACCGCGCAGTGCTTTACACCTGATGCGTAAGCCGCACCGCCGTAGCCGATGCCGAGTTTATCCTTGCCCACGGCATTCACCACGGCTGCAGTGCCCGGCAGGGTCTGGCAACTGGCGGCATAATCGGCCTTGACGACCTGGTCCTTGAAGAAAACATAGGTGCCCGAGCTGTTTTCGCGTCCGTACAGCTTGATTTCTGCATCGGGTCCGCCCACCTCTTTCCAGTTGCGGGTCTTACCCGAGAAAATATTGCTCAGCTGCTTGATCGTCAACTCTTTCACCGGGTTCGACGAATGGAGGAAGATCGTGATGCCGTCTTTGGCACAGGGGATCTCAACCCCCATCGATGCATACCGGTCCTTGAGTTTGTCCATCTCCGTTTTTTTCATCGGACGGCTGGAGTTGCAGATGTCGGTGGCGCCGTTGATCAGGGCCGAAATACCCGTTCCCGATCCCCCGCCGGTCACCTGGATCACGGCATCAGGATGCGATTTCATATACACTTCCGCCCATTTCTGAGCCAGGATCACCATGGTGTCCGAGCCCTTTACGGTTATCTTCTTCGGAGCCGGCATGAAAGCCAGTCCCATGGCGGCGATCAGGACGACCACCATCATTATGGTTACTCTTTTCATTGTTTTCATATCGATTGTTTTATCCGAAATTATTCGCTTTTTAACTTTCACTTTTCATTAAAACTTCGCCTGAAGGCGCAAGGTAAGCGTATTTTGTTTGATCCGGTCGCTGTAATCGTAGGTTCCGCCCACGCCGTTGGCCGTGTACGACACCGGGGTCAGGTTGGGAACGCCCTTGTCGTTCACACCGGTCTTCTGGTTCATCGGGATCTCATACCCCAGCATGATCTTGATGTTATCGTTGAAATAATAGGAATAAGCAAGGGTGATGGTCTGGTACTTGATATCGGCGGTGCCGCTCTTCAGGACATTGTCGGTCGTGGTTTTTGTCTGGGCATTGGTGGCGATCACCTGGTCGCCCACCGTGGCATAAGTGATCTTGTCGGCAGTGACGGTGGCGACGCTGAGGTCCTTTTTATTCACCCCGATAAGGTCGTTGCCCAGCTTTGTGTTGGGATTGTAAAAGTCGTAACGAACGGCTACCTGGTGGCGCTTGCCGATATTCTTGATCAGGTACACGTAATAGCCGCTGAAATTCCGCTCGATGGCGGGACGGTTCTTGAACGTAGTGGTGGTGGTGGTAGTCAGGAAGATGGTGTCGTTCTTCATGCTGTATACCTGTGGTCCCGTGGTGCTGGTTTTACTCGTATAACCGGGCGTGCCGTTGACACCAAAGATGTACTCGCCCTTCAGGGCCAGTCCGCCGAGCAGGTCGAGATACAGCTGGACTTCGGCTCCCGCCCAGTTCTTCCGTATCAGTTTGCCGGTATTGTCGAGTGTCTTATTGTAGGAGTAGTCTGATTTCAGCAGGTCAACAGTGTTAGCCTTGACCTTGCCGTAATACCCGTGAGCACCGATTCCCAGGGCTCCCAGGCTGCCCAGCCGGAAGGTGTAGGTGAGGCGTCCCATCAGGTCTTTGTGGTTGTCGATGTCGGAATTGGTGGTATTGATGTTCACACCCGAGGCATCGGCGATGGTCAGTCCGTCATTCCCGTTGAAAAGGGCAAGCTGGACTTTCAGCGGGAGGGACTGCGGGGCGTATTCGAGTTTGGCGCCGGTAGCGCGTTCGTCGGGATAGATGGCACGGATCATCCGGGAGCGCTCGGGAATCTCGCGGCTGCTTGAGGAATACTCCACTTCGTAATTGGGGCGGTTGAATTTTCCGGCCCAGAGGGAGAAACTTTTCAGCCAGGGTTCGTTGAGCTGCACATAGGCGTCCTTCAGGGTAATGTTCCCGGGAACGAAGTCGGGCTGAAGCACAAAAGCCACCCCGGTAACGGGCTCGTACTGGAACTTGATACGGACGCAACGAAGCTGAAAAACCTTGTCGGGCCATACATTCGAAGCTTCGTAATGGAGAAACTGTCCCTGGATATACCCCGAGAGTTTAATTTTGGTGAGTTTGGACAGGTCGCCTTCGGCCGTAGCCAGCCGTTCCTCGACGCCACCCAGCCGGTCGCCGAATATGGAGATCTTTTCATTCAGAGTGTCCTTCTCCGCGGCCTGCATTTCCCCCCTGTTCTGGGCGCTGATCGCGCCGGAGATCAGCATCAGGGCCATCATCAGTCTTACGGTAATTCCTTTGGTAGCAAATTTTTTCATGTCGTGTCGATTAAATTTGCGGCAAAGGTATCCCGGTTGCTTACGGGTCATGTTAACGAACGGTTACCGGAAAATTAATTAATTATGAACGTGCCCTGGGGCACTTCAACCGCGTTTCGACCGGAAGGTAAGGGTAAAGGTAGCCCCGGGGTTATTGGTGATGGTCAACCGGGCTTCGATCTGGCTGCACAGGATCTGAACCACCTGCAGCCCCATGGTTTTAAAGTTCCCGGTATCGGTGCCGGCCGGCATCCCGATCCCGTCGTCGCCGATGAAGAGGGTGCTGTTCCCCGTGGAGGGATCATCGGTGAACCGGACGGTGATCGTCCCGGTGCGTCCCTCGGGAAAGGAGTGCTTGTAGGCATTGCTCAGGATCTCGTTCACGATCAGTCCCAGCGGGATGAGGGTCTCGATATCCATCACCACTTCGTCGGCTTCCATCACCATCCCGATATTCCGGCGGTTATAGGTGCCTGCGATCACCGAGGCAAGCGACCGGAGGTACCCCGGGAAGGAGATCTTTTCAAAATCGCCCGACCGGTATAGCATCTCGTGGACCAGGGCCATGGTCCGGATCCGGAGCTGAAGGTTGGTGAGCGATTGCAGCAGTTCCCTGTCGGTGGTCTGCGCCATCTGCATGTTGATCAGACTGACCAGGATGGCAAAATTGTTCTTGACCCGGTGGTGGATCTCTTTCAGGAGGTTCTCTTTTTGCTTTGTTCCTTCCATGATCTGAAGTTCTTTGGTTTTACGTTCCTGGATGTCGCGGGTCACCCCTACCATGCCGCGAAAGTTTCCCGCTTCGGGATCGAACAGCGGGATCAGCACCGACTCGGCCCAGAAGAAACTACCATCCTTCCTCCTCGCCCGGAAAACGAATTGCTGCGGAAGGCGGGTATTCAGGCACTCCATGTAGTGCTTTTTGCTCACCGGATAATCTTCCGGATGGAAGCACTCCCGGCTATCCAGAGCCATGAACTCGCCGGGTTCATAGCCGTAAACATTCCTGACCGAAGGCGATGCATAAAGCCATTTCGCATGCTCGTCGGAATGGGTGATCACATCGATTGAGTTGTCGGTGATGAACTTGTACTGGGTTTCGCGGTCCTTTAACTGCTCCTCAGCCTGCTCCCTCTCCCGGATCTGTTCCGACAGCCGGAGGTTCATCTCCTGCATCTTTCGACGGACATTCCGGAAATAGACCGAAACCAGCACAAACACGATCATGGAAACACCTGCCACCGCCATCAGGATGAGCAGGATCATGCGCTGGTTGTCGTGATATTTCAGGTTCAGTGCTGAAATATTATGCTGTTTCACGGCCATCTCGCGCGAATGGTTGAGCCGGAGCAACTGCTGGTTTGCTTCCAGTATCCCGATGTAGCTCCGGTTCCTCTCCCGGTTGATGGCTTCGCGCAGGGCGGTAAACCGCTCGTAGCAAAAAAGGGCCTGTTTCGGATCACCCGTTTTCACATAATAATCGTACAGGTGCCGGTAGCCGTTCTCCATGAGGTTGATGCGGTCGTGGCGCCGGGCCATCACCAAACCCGAGTCCATGTAGATCCGTCCCGAATCGGCCATCCCCAAATCGTAGTAGTCGCCCGCCACATTGATCAGCGAACTGTTGACCATGACCATCTTCCTGTCAAGCAGCCGATACCTGAGGGCCTGCAAATTGCAGTTCAGCGAAGCCCGGTTGTTTCCCTTCCTGTCGTAAATATGCCCGATCCGCGTCAGGAGGGTCCCCATCATCTCCAGGTCGGTCGGATCCGCCTGGGTCAGTAACCGGGTAAAGTAGGCGAGTCCTTCCTCCCACCGGCATTCATCCAGGTAAAGACTGCCCATATCGCTGCGTATCTTCAGTTCCATCATCCGGTTCCCTGCCTTCTGGTAACTGGTCAGCGCCTTGTTAAAAAAATAATGTGAAGTCTCGGTATCCCCGAATGCCTGGTACAACAGGGCAAATTCTCCGTTCAGTTTCCCTTCCAGTTCGGGATCGGGCTTTCTCTCCGCCAGTGCCAGGGCCTTCTGCAGGTACAACAGCCCCTTCTCATGGTTCGACAGTGCCCGGTTGATCTTGCTGATATTGATCAGGGCCTGGATCTGTCCCGCGGTATCCTTCGAAAACCGGGCGATGTTCCAGGAGGTGAAGCTGTGTTCATGCGCCTGCATGTAACGTCTCCGGGCATTGTGATAGTCTCCGATCCGGATGTGGCAGACGGCTTTCAGGCTGTCGTTGTTCTCCCCGACGGCGATCCTGAATGCTTCCAGGATGTACCTGTACGACTGAAGTTCCTCATACCCCCGGATCATTTCAGCCAGGTCGAGACAGAGAATGGCCCGTTGCACCGGAGTCTCATGCGGCCGCACCCGCTGAAGGCTGTCGGCCACGCGCCTGTACAGGGGAAGTTCCGGTTCAGTGGATCCAGATGCGGCAACGGATAAAAAGGATGCCGCCATCACCAAAAACCGGGAAAAGCGGTGCAGCAGTGAAATGCGTCCGATGGGTTTCATACCAGTTCCGGGAATCTCATCAAAAATAGGAAAATATCCGGAAAGAAACCGGGTGTGGATATTATGGTTTTCGCGACCGGAGCAGAAGGCTGTTTGTGACCACCGAAACGGAGCTGAAGGCCATGGCAGCGCCGGCCAGCATGGGATTCAGGAGGAAGCCGGTGAATGGGTAGAGAATGCCGGCCGCTACAGGCAGGGTGACCAGGTTATAAAAGAAAGCCCAGAAAAGGTTCTGCCGGATGGTGCGTACAGTTTGGTGCGACAGGGTGAGTGCAGTGGTCAGTTTTTCCAGGTCACCCCGGATCAGCGTCACCTGGGCGCTCTCGATGGCAATATCGGTGCCGGTTCCCATGGCGATGCCGATGTCGGCTGCCGCCAGGGCCGGTGAATCGTTGATGCCATCGCCCACCATGGCAACCACCCGCCCCTCTTCCCGCAGCCGCCGGATGTAATCGGCTTTTCCCCCGGGAGAGACCTCTGCCTTGAAAAGGGATATTCCTGCTTCATAAGCCATCCGGGAGGTGATCGGCACACTGTCGCCCGACAGCAGGTGTACCCTCAGTCCCGACCGGATGAGGTTGGCAATCGCGCCGGCCGATCCCGGTTTCAGCACATCGGCCAGGGCTGCCAGCAAGACCACCCTTTCGTTCCGGGCGATATACACCACCGAGCGGGAAAGCTGTTTCTGTTTTTTCTCCTCCTGTTCCAATGCCTCCGGAACAGGAAAACCCGCCTCCGTGATGAAAGACCGGCTGCCTATGTGGTAACGATTGCCGGAATAGCTGGCCGCAACGCCTTTCCCCGTGGAACTTTCAAAATCCGTCACTGATTCGTTGCCATCCCTGTCCCCCGGATTCCCGTTTTGTTCTGTTTCGAAAAAATTCACCAGGGCTTTGGCGAAAGGATGTTCCGACCGCGATTCAATGGCGGCCACGGCCCGCAAGAGGTCTTTGCCTCCCGTTGCCGGGTTTTCGAGAGCGGCCGGATCCCAGGCCACCTCTTTCACCTGGGGCCGTCCCATGGTAACCGTGCCCGTTTTATCCAGGACGATGTCGGTGGCCCGGCAGAACCGCTCGAGACTTTCGGCATCCCTTATGAGGATCCCATGCCGGGCCGCTTTCCCGAGCCCGACCATCAGGGCCGTGGGAGTGGCCAGGCCCAGGGCACAAGGGCATGCGATGACCAGCACGGTGACTGCGGTCATCAGGGCAAAGGCGATCCCCTTCTCGGGGTGCCAGGCAGACCAGGCCAGGAAGGTGATCAGCGAAAGGCCCATCACGGCGGGCACAAACACGGCGGCGATGCGGTCGGCGGTGCGCTGGATCGGCGCTTTGCTCCCCTGTGCCTCCTGTACCAGGCGGATGATCCGGGCCAGCATGGTCTCGCTGCCGATCTTCTCGGCCACCATCGTCAGGCTCCCGGTCTGGTTGACAGTCGCACCGATCACCCGCTCGCCCGGCCATTTGTTCACTGGGACCGACTCGCCCGTGATCATGCTTTCATCCACGGTGCTGAACCCATCCGTCACCCGGCCGTCGGTGGGGATCTTTTCCCCCGGCCGGATCACGAGTAGGTCGCCGACCCTGATCTTCGTGATCAGCATCTCTTTCTCCACCCCGTTCCGGATCACCCGGGCGGTCTTGACACCCAGGCTCATCAGCTGGCGGATCGCCCCCGAGGTCCGCTGCTTCGCCCTTTCTTCAAAATAGCGCCCCAGAAGGATAAAGGTGATGATCACCGCGGCGGCTTCATAATACACGTGGGGTTCCAGCCCGCGCGAACGCAGCCACGCCGGGAACAGCGTATTGAACAGGCTGAGCAGAAAAGCGCTTCCGGTACCCAGGGCCACGAGGGTGTCCATGTTGGCCGACCGGTGAAGCAACCGTTTCCAGGCAATGATAAAAAACTCCCGGCCAAACCACCCTACGACCGGCAGGGTCAGGAAAAGCATCACGAGGTTCCCGCCGGGAAGGTGGTGAAACACCATGGCGAGCAGAACGACGGGGATGGAAAAAAGGACCGAAAAAAGGGTGTTGTTGCGAAGGGAGGTCATGCGGCGTGATACCCGGTCGCGATCCTCCTCCTCCGACAGGTCCCGGGTGATCAGCCGGTAACCCAATCCTTCCACCGCCCGTGAAATTTCATCAAGTGTGATGACCGACGGGTCGAACGCGATCACCACCTGTTCCGCGGCGAGGTTCACGGCGGCATGCCGGATCCCGTTCGTTGCCGACAACAGGGTTTGGATGCTGCCGGCACAGGAAGCGCACGACATTCCTTCGATCCGGTAGATTCCTTCGACAAGTTCCATATCGGGGGATTTCCTGCAAATTTAAATCAATTCTAAATAGCATCGGGGGATAAAAAAAATCCTTACCTTTGTACCCGATTTGGTTTAAATAAAAATAATTATGAGCATTGAAAAGAAGTTCCTGAAGGCAAAACCCGTTTGCAAAGTAAAATTCTCCCTCTCCGGGGATTCTTATAAAACAGCCTCTTCCGTCCTGCTGGTCGGAAACTTCAACAACTGGACCCTTGGCGAAACACCGCTGAAAAAGGCGAAAAACGGCGACTGGTCCGTCACCCTCGACATGGAAACCGGCCGTGAATACCAGTTCCGTTATCTCATCGACGGCACCAACTGGGAAAACGATCCCGAAGCCGACCGGTACGTGCCGAGCGGACTCGGATCGGAAAATTCCGTGATCGAGCTCTAAGGCAGCCGCTATCTTCTTTCCAGCCGCTCCTTGATCCCGGTCATGACCTTGAGCGGGGTGTCGGCGATCACCATGTTGTAGATCCAGTCGGGAACACTTCCCGCAGGATCGACACGCCCTTCGAGTACCAGGTGGATGACCCCCCTCCCGGCGGGCTCGATGGACCATTTCTGCCAGTAATCGGTGATCCTGACGTAGTTGGGGTTGAGCGGCACCACCTGCAACAGGGGCACCGACACCACGGTGCGCGCCCCTGTCACCGGATCAGTCGTGATGGTGGCATCCACGCACAGATCACGGTCGGTCACCGGCCACGGGGCGTCGTACACCAGGTAATACTGCGACCGCTTGTCCTTTTCGTAGGTAAGGACCCGGATCTCCCTGACGTTCTTGTCCCACCATTCCACATTCTTTACATTCCCGATCAGGTCGTATGCTTTTTCGATCGGGGCGTGTACATCGGCGGTCCCCCGGAAGGATTTCACTGACTTGTCTTTCTCCTTGCGCGTGTAAACTTTTACGCCGTTCTTTTCGCGGGCGAATTCCCACGACTGTCCCAGGGCTTCCGCGAAAGAAACGACCGTGACGACCAACACCAGGAAGAGGATTTTAACGGGGTTTGTCATATGCCGCGTGTTGCACCGCAAAGTAACGCTTTTCCTTCCAGATATTGTGCGGGACAGCCCTCATTCGGTTCAAAAGCCCGGATTTTACCCTTCAGGACTGCCGTTCGAGGCGACTCTTCAGGGTTTTCACCTTTGTGTGCAGGGAGTTGAAAAACTGGTGCCTTTCTTTGGATGAGGTGCCGCTGATCAGCGTCGAATGCTGCATGAGGTTGCGGAGGGCGTAGTCCACCTGGCTGCAGAATACCAGGTTGGTGGTGATCAGCTGATTGATGACGTTGTAGGTGTTGTACGCGGTCTTTCTTCCGTCGGTGCTGACCAGGATGGTATTGTCGGTCACCAGCACTTCATTTTTATAGAGGCGGAAATTTCCCGGCACGCCCTCTTCCTCCTTGCCGTACATGAACTGAAATCCTTGTTCGGCCTGGCGCCTGACATGCACGAGCCAGGTTTCCAAAACGTCGCACAAACGGAAGGCATCGGCGGGGTCGCGGAAAAACCCCGACAGAAAACAATATTCAATTTGCCGTAGAATACTCGATACGGTCTCCTCGCTCCAGATCTCGGTGGTGGGGATCTTCACGTAATGCATCAGCATCTGCCTCCCCGCCTCGTAAAGTCCGGCGGGCGGATCGAGCGTCAGCAGTGTGTTCTCATACCCTCCCGACGGAAGAAGCGTTTTGTTCCAGAAGAAGATCTTGAACGCCGCGATCTCGGGAAATTCGAAATAATAGAACACGGGAATGTCCTTGGCCGCATAGAGGATCTCTTTGTCCCGGGCGGCATGGATCTGGTGGATCGCCGATAACAGGACCCGGATCCACTTTTCAATGTCGAGCCCCTCCTGCCCGATCGCCAGTGAACTGAAGATCATGTGGTCGCTTTTCAGATTGAAAAGCTGATCGACCGATATGTTGTAATGGAGGCAGATCGTCTTCAGCTCCTCCAGCGGCAACTCTTTGTCTCCACGGATCCTCCTGTATGCGCTGTCGTAACTGATGCCGAGCAGTTCCGAAAGCTCATGCACGAAGGAGATGTTCGAAGGAAGTTTGTTCCGGATCGTCCGGAAAAGAAGATCCTGGATCGAAGAATGTCGCTCCATGGATAGGGTTTTGACGGGGTAAAGTTAAGCCGAAAACGGGAAAATCCACCATCGGCCTGAAAGAAAAACACCGGAAGTCTTTTCGACCGGATCAATTCCCCTGCTGCACCGCGATCCTTATCCCTTCCGAATGAGCCGAGAATTCCGGCGCATACATGCACTGCACCGATGTGATCCCGTTCGAATAGCTGCCTCCGGCATTGACTTTCAAACCGTACTCGAACACCCAGGTGCCCTTCGGCAGGTAATCGAAAAAGAAATGGGTGGCCACATCGGTTGTGCTCTGGTAATACCCCATCCCGTTGCGGTAACGGTATCCCGAGAGCCCCCCGCCGGTCTCCTCCCCGGCCCGGGGTGACAGCGGTTCAAGGCTACTTGCCCGCAGGTCCTTCAGGTGAATGTATTCCATATCCCTGTCGACCCTGACGACGATGCGCACGACCAGCTTGTCACCCACGTTCAGAGAGCCGGTCACGGGCACCAGCTCCGGTCCCGACGGGGTATTCCGCTCCGTGAAGACCTGTTTTTCCAGCTTCAGCGGAGTGGCAGCCGGGGTGATCCTGTCGAGATCCTCGAAATACTGCCAGTAAAGCCCGCCCCAGGCGGTTCCTTCTCCCTTTTTGGTTACGGTGATATTTCCCATGTCGGGGGTGATCTCCGAACCCTGCCACGACAGCCGGAAGTAACCCGTGCCGGCCTCCATCCTCAGATCCGGCATGTCGGCGGGATCGATCTTCCGTTTCCCGAGGGTGATCTTCACCCCGCTGTCGTCGGCCAGCAGATCGGTCCCGCGGAGCAGGAGGGCATAACAGGCCTCCAGCGTGGCACGGCCCGAACGCCAGTCCTGCGTTTGCTTCTGTTTCAGCAACCATACTTTCATCTCTTCCACGGCTTCCCGGTCTCCGGCCACCTCGTCGAAGAGCTCGATCATCAGCGCCTGGGTCTCAACGGGGGCCTGGTACCAGTTATACCCTCCGTCGCCGGCCCAGTACATGCCCATTTCGCCCGAGTGAAGTGCCTTCTCCGACAACGATTTCGCGATCAGCGCCGGAACTTCCTTATTTCCGAGCCGGTCCAGCGACAATGCGATCATTCCCTGCAGGTGCCGGTCCTGTTTCAACCACCAGGTTTCGGCCTGTTTCCGGTAATAATCAAAGGCTTTCTGTGCATCCCGGGCCGCCTTGTCGAGCGAAAAACCCGGGATGCCTGACAACAACGAACGGGCATAGAGGTACTGGATCTGGATCCCTCCCAGGTGGTTTTCCCCAAGACTGGCCGGCCGGTATTTCACCAGTTCCTGGTAATCGTGCGCCAGTTCCCCGTCGAGGTACCTGACCGCTTTTTCCATCATCCGGCGTAAGGCGGGATCGTCGGGATTCGCGCGAACCCCCAGGTGGTGCAGCCGGGCCATTCCGGTGAGGATATTCTGAGTGATATACCGGTTTTCGGGCATCCCCGCAAACCAGCTCCAGCCGCCGTTGGGTGACTGCAGTTTTTCCAGTTTGCGGAAGTTTTCGGCCAGGTTCATGGCCAGGTTGTCGCGGTCGAAAAAAAGCCCCAGCCGCTGCTTGCGGCCCGATTCGCTGTTCGCCTGCACGACCCAAGGCGTCTCCTGCAACAGGGCTGTTTTCAGATCCTGGTTTTTCGATAGATTCGACTGCAGGGCATCGGGTGTCAGGTTCTTCCAGGCATCGAACACTGCCCTGATCTTCGGGTTTGATTGGGCAATATGGGCGGCCAGGCTGTTCGACCACCAGGCTGCGAAAATGGCATCGGCGTTTTCAAAGCTCTTTTCATTCAGAGAGGGCAGCGCCTGGATGGCATACCACGCCGGGTTGGAGGCGAATTCAAGCGTGAGCCGGTAATTCTTCATGCTGGCGCTGCCTCCGGCATCGGCCGAACCCGTCAGTTTTCCGAATGTAAAGGCGGAAGTGCCTTTCCCCCTCACGGGCAGGGGCAGTGATTCGGTCACCATCATCCGGTTGGTAAGCACCGGGATGTTCCGCTCCTCGCCGTCGCTGAAATTGCCGGCCGTGGCAGTGATCCGGAACCGGAGCAGCGAAAGATCCGTGGCGACAGGAATGACCAGCTTCCACGAAACCACCGTACTGAGACCCTTTTTCACATCAAATTTATCCGCCCGTCCGCCTGTCCGCCCGTCCGCTGCAAGAAGGTCCCCCCTCTCCCTCCCCGTGATCCCGTCGTTCAGATCAAGCACCGCACTCCCCGAAAGATCACCCCCCGAGAGGTTGGCGATCCGGGCGCTGAAGATCACTGTATCGCCCTGGCGAAGGAATCTCGGCGCATTGGGATAGACCATCAGGTCCTTGCGCGTCACAAGCTCTTTTTCCAGGAGTCCGACATCAAGCGCTTTCGTGTGAGCAAGCCCCATCAGTTTCCACCGGGTCAGCGACTCCGGCACGGTGAACGCCAGGGTCAGTTCCCCGGCCGAATCGCTCCGGAGCACCGGGTAGAAAAAGGCGGTTTCGCGCATATCCCGCCGGATCTGGGGTACGGGCGTACGGTCGGGGCGACCGCTGCGTCCCTTCTCTCCTCCTGTACCATTATCTGTGCCTGATCCCGACGGCGACGGGGGAGGAGCTTCGCTGCTCTCAGCCTTTGCCGACGTTGTTTCGGGCAAGGATAAGGACAACTCGTCCATTTGCATATCTCCGCCCTTCCCGGTCATCCCCCGCGAATACCGCATATATCCTCTGCCGCTGAAAAAGGCGGCGCCGAACCAGTTCAGCCGTAACGCCGGATGTGTCCGATAACCCTCGGTGGTGCCGGCCGGCAGGAGATACTGCCCCCGCGAGGTGCCGAAAGCCTGGTCGTCGTTCCAGGGATAGATCCCCGAGAAACGCTGGTACAGATGGAAAGACCACTGGTTGGGCCGGAAAAGATCGAGGGAGGCATCGTAGAGGGAGGCAAGCAGTTCGGCCCGTACCGGCTTTCCGGCAGGACCTGTGACGCGGACGGTCCACTGTTCGGATGCCCCGGGTTCCAGCCGGTCGCGGAACGATCCGATCGTGATGTCCAGCTTCCGGTTCCGGTGGGGAACTGTGATCAGCCGGCTGAACTGGAAGGATCGGTTGTGTTTGATGAAAAGAAAATTCGCCGAGACATTCCCCCGGTAATCCTCCCGGACGGGAATATCGAGCGACAGCACCCGGTCGTTGAGGCGCAGCCATTCGCGCGACAGGACCGAATCGTTTTTCCGGATCTCGAGCATCACACGTACATCATCCTCTTTCGATCCCACGAGGAAGCGGGCCGACTGCCCGGGCTCGCCTTCGCTCTTCAGGGGAACGAACCAACCCAGCGCCTGGACGGGGACCTCCCGCGACACCGGCGAAAAGAATGTCAGGTACCGTTTCACAACCACCGTATCACCAAACGGATCGACTGCCTTCAGTGTCAGCAGCCAGGTGCCGGGAAGAGGCTTGTTCCCGCCGGCTCCGGACAGCGCCAGGATGGAATCGGCGTCGGTGCGGAGAGTCCTGCTGATCAGCGTTTCCTGTATGCCCCACATTTCCGGGTTGTCTTCGTCGTCGTACACATCATAAGGAAACTTCGACCTGAAATCCGCGGCGGTGACCAGGTGCATGTCGGGACGTTCCCAGGCCCGCTTCCGGAACGCCCGGTCGGGCTGCCGGAGCCGTTGCAGGGTGACTGTGACATCCGCCGGGGTTTTCCGGCCGTTGAGGTTGACGGCAGTGATCTTCGCCGACGTATCGAGCGCCAGGTTGACCGTTTCGGGCAGCGAGGCGGCGATCAGCAACGAGCGGTAGCCTGCCGAAACACCCAGCTGTACCGACCGGGTTTCCCCGTCGCCGCTGGTCACATCGGCATAGACCGTAAAATCGAACACCGGCATCGACGCTTTTCCGACCGTCGGGTCGGGCAATGCCGGGAAGGTGATGGAAAAGGAGCCGTCGTTGCCGGTGATGGTCGAACCGCCGGCGATCTCCACTTCCGGCGAAGCCGGCATGGGCCAGCGCCAGCTCCAGTCCCAATAGGGAAACCGGGCACGGCGCACCACCCGGTAACCGACCTTTGCCCCATCGACCGGATTGCCTGAATAAGCCAGCGCACTGCCGGTGACCGTCACCGGCGATCCCAGCCGGTAGTTCCCTTCCACCGGGTTGCCTGTGACTTCGAAGGTGGGCCTTTTATATTCCTCCACCGACACCGGCACCGAACCGGTTTCGTTGGCGATGCTCATCTCCCCGGCCAGCACTCCCAGGGGGGCGGTGAAGGTGCCGCTGATGGAACCGAACTCATTGGATGTCAGGACCATTTCCGATACCTTCTGACCGTTCACGTCGCGGAATACGACCGTGGTCCTGTGATTGGGACGGATCGCCGTGATCTCTCCCGTCCGCGTGATCACGATCCCTTTGAAATGGATGGACTGTCCCGGCCGGTAGATCGCCCGGTCGGTGTAAAAGAAGGTCTGCGTGAAGGTTTGTTCGGGAGTCCGGACGACCGGGTACTGGTAAAAGTTGTCGGTCACCAGCAGGTCATCGTCAAGTCGGATACGGAGGTAGCGGTTCATGGCCCGGTTCTCGTTCCCGGAGGCAGGCACTTCCACATATCCCTGGTCATCGGGGCGATAATCCTCCAGGCGGAGGTCCGAATAATTCCTTTCGCGGTAATTGTACCGTTTTTCCCACAGTTCGGCGACGGCCCCGGTCAGCGGATGGCCGGTTTCGCGGTCGAGCAGGAAATACCCGTAACTGCCGTCGTTGCTGTTCTGCTTTCCGGCATAGCTGATCCGGGTGGACCAGAAGGCGGCGTGGGCGGGTCCGGATCCGGCGGCAGCAGGCTCCGGGAACGGGAAAGCGAGCAATATCCAGAACCCGGACGGCAACTCCGGAAGAGCGATCTGGGCCTGGTGTTGCTGATAATCACCCTCATCGGGTATCTTCTGCTGCCAGGACTTCACGGGAGGGAGTGAAGCCAGGTACCGGTTGAGCGCTTCCCGGTCGGGATCGGAGCTCTTTTCCCGGTACAGTTCAGGATCGGCCTTGACCAGCCGGAACGAGACCTCGCCGGCATTCTTCACCCCCAGCAGGGCCAGCGACGGCTTTTCAGGGACCACCGCTTTTTCGGTGGTGATCTGCAGGAAGGGACGTGTGATGGTCTTTGCGAGGAGAGAACAATTCACCCCCCCCTCCGAACCCGGGTAAAGCTGTACCGCCCGGTTGCAAACTTCCAGTGCTTCCCGGATCATCCACCTGAAGGGCCCCGGAACGAAAGGCTGGTAGCGCTCTCCCTGCGAATGGAGGAAGGTGGCGCGGGCGAATGAAACCGAGGCGCTCCAGGGGGAGGCGGTTTCGGCATGTTCGAATTTCTTCAGCGCGTCGGCATAGAGGCTGTCGCGCCCGGCCAGGGTGCTTCTTTCGTGCACGAATTCCAGCCGGCGAAGGTTTGTCTCGATGAGCGCCCGGCGGTCCTTATCGTCGAGGTGGAAGGCAGCCAGGTCGCTGAAGATCCGCAGGGCGTAGCTCGCCGGTGCACCGGGATCGGGCGGGATCGCGGCACGCCGCACGGCGTATTCTCCGGGTGTCGAAAAGTACCAGGGCTGGTCCACTTCAAAGCGGCGGGCGGGCAGGTTGATCCCTCCCTGGGCCGAAGTGAAATAGTCGAGGGCACGGCCGGCCAGGAAATCGTATAACGTGGGGGTGAACCGTGCCGCCTCCTTCTTCAGGCTGTCGGATGTCCCCTCCCGGAAGACTTCGGCTTCCAGGATGACTTCATAACGGCCGATGGGGGTTTTTTCGAGCGAATCGGGCTGCCCGAGCGATAGCAGGTAGGTCTGCGCGATCACCTGCGCCAGTGTGTTGAGGTCCCACGTTTCGACACTGTCGGGAAGGTTGCCGCCGATGCGGGTCCGGTCGCGGAACCGGTACTGGTTGTTCTGGTAATATTTCCAGTAAACCTCGGCCAGGATGGATTGCAGGATCTGACGGGATGGCGGCTGTGCCTCTTCCATCTCCTTCTTCAGCCCGGCCATGATCCGGGGAAGGAAATCCTCCTGGAATTCCGAATTCAGCCGGATGCGGTATATGACCGCTTTGATCCATTGCGGATCGTTCTGATCTTTTTTTGCCTGCCGGTAGATCTTTTCGACCACCTCCAGCGCCGAGCGGGGCTGGCCAAGGGCGGCAAGGGAGTCGGCCTGCTGCCACAAGATAGCGAAGGGATGAGCGGACGAGCGGACGAAAGAGGGAGCCGGTGGTTTTACTTTCTTTTGGGAATAGAGGGGAACAGAGATGATGGCAGCCGTCACAAGCATGAACGGCAGAAGGAAACGTGCGGAAATTTTCATACGGGTTTGATTTCGTCCGGAAGAGAGGACAATATTACCAAAAGGGAAGGAGGGAACAAAGAGTGTACCGGAATTCCGATCTACGATGTACGATCTACGATCGACGATCTGATCAGGCATCAGGCAACAGGCAACAGGCAACTGTGGTTCTGTATCCCGGCAGAATGGTGACCTCACAGGGCTATCAGCGAAGTCTGGTTTTCCGATGACCGGAATGCCCTGAGCCGGAGGGGATAACCCGGGTAATTTTCGCGAAATTTCCGGTATTTTGAAGGATTATAGCCGGTCTCTTCAAATTTAACTTCAATGGCGCTGCCATTTCCGGGTCCCGAGGGAATGATAAAATCAACTTCCGATCCATCCGTGGTGCGCCAGAATCGAAGATCATCGGTGCCATGAAGCGTCCGGAAAAGGAGGAACTCATCAAAATCAAGGGTGTACAACTCAAACAGTTGTTTACGGCCGGCCAGAGAGTCCTTGAATTTCCGGTCCAGGTAAAAAGCGCTGCTTCCGGTCGCAATGATCTTTACCCGCGAATGATATTTATCGTAGATCAGCTTCAGAAAATTGGAAGGATCTTCGAGATACTGGATTTCATCGATCAGGACAAACAGTCGTTTCCCGGGTTTTGCAGCCACAAATTCGAACAGATTCCCGGGATGTTGATTCAGCCGCGCCAGGATCGCATGGTCCTCGAGGGTCAACTGATAAACCTCTTCACCCCTTTGTTTCAAATGGCCGGCAAGGTTCTGAAATAATTTTCTCTTCAACGTTTCCATCGTGAAAAACAATTTCAGACAAGGAGTATTATTATTTCACAAATTGAAAATACCCGATATTTTTCATTTGTCAAATAAAATTTAACCGGAAATGAAACCCAATGGCACCCGTCACGCGTCACGCGTCACGTGAAAAATAAAACCCACGCCGAACACGCTTTCGATCTCCAGCGCCGGATCTTCATTCAGGTACCTGCGGATCTTGGTGATGAACACGTCGAGGCTTCTTCCCAGAAAATAATCTTTCCTGCCCCAGAGATCCTTGACCATGTCGTCGCGTTTGATCAGCCGGTTGGCATGGCGGGTCAGGTAGAGAAGGATCTCCCTCTCTTTTTCGGTGATCCGCCTGGTTTTTCCATCAATGGATAGCGATTGGTTATGGACGTCGAAGGTATATCTCCCAAGCGGGATGATCTCCGCGGGTTTTTCGTTCCGGTTTTCCGGGATGCGGCGGATGACCGCCCGGATCTTCCAGAGCAGCTCCTCTTCGTCAAACGGCTTGGTGATATAGTCATCGGCCCCCAGGTCGTAGCCCTTCAGCTTGTCTTCCTTCATCGACCGGGCCGTGATGAAGATGACCGGAATGGCCTTATCCACCCTCCTGATGGCTTTTGCCACTGCGAAACCGTCCATCTTCGGCATCATGACATCCAGCAGGCAGAGGTCGAACGGGCTGCCCTGAAAAGCTTTCAGCGCCAGCTCCCCGTCTTTGCACAGCTTGACATCGTACCCTTCCGCTTCGAGGTAATCCACCAGCAGGACCCCCAGGTTCAGGTCGTCCTCGGCGAGCAATATCCGGGTCTTATCTTCAGGCATTGGGTAAACTGATTGCAAAGGTCGTTCCTTTTCCCGGTTCGCTCTGAAGCCGGAGGGTCCCGCCATGCATTCCGACGATCTTTTTGATATAGGCCAACCCGAGTCCGAATCCCTTTACGTCATGCACATCCCCCGTGGGAACCCGGAAGAACTTGTCGAACACCTTCTTCTGGTATCTCTTTTCAATGCCCGTCCCGTTATCGGAAACTTCGATGACCACGGCCGGTCCGGAATTGAAGGTCCGGATCGTGATCGCAGGGTTTTCGCGGGAGTATTTCAGGGCATTGTCGATCAGGTTGCACAGGGCGCCGGTGAGATGGATCCCGTCGCCCGTCACCACCGGATTTTCCGCGTCCTGGTGCAGGATCAGGGTCGCCTGCTTGTGATCGATCCGGAGATTCATGCGTTTGACCGAATCCCGGATGAGATCATGGATGTCCACCCGGGCCCGGGTCAACGGGATCTCACCCCGTTCCAGCGCCGTCATGCTCAGCACCTGCTCGACCTGGAGCCGGAGTTTCTCATTCTCATCGAGGATGATCTCTGCATACTGCCGGGTCTTATCTTCCTGCCCGCTGTTGCCTTCCTTCAGGATCAGCCTCCCGGCCAGCGAAATGTTGGTGAGGGGCGTTTTGAACTCATGGGTCATGTTGTTCAGGAAATCCGAAGTGTGCTCCGAGATCTCCTTTTCTTTCAGCAGGAACAGGATGGTTCGCCACGAAAGCACCAGCACCACGAGGATCAGGATCACCGAAGTGATGAACATCGGGCCCATCTCGGCCAGGATGAACTGCTTTTTATCCGGGAAGACCAGTTTCAGCAACAGTCCCTTTGGGTCGTCCTCACCTCCCACACAGGTGGCATAGGCGCCCGGTTGGAAGGCAGGATCGTTTTTCGGTACGCCGTCCCCCATATAGGCAGCTCCTGCCGCGGGCTTCACATCGAAAGAGTACCGGATGTGGATCTTGTACACCTGCATGAAATGGTTTAAAATCGAGTCCACTTTTCTGACTTCGTTCCTGCCGGCACTGATCTGCAGGCTTTTACAGGTTGCCTGGTCGCTGCTCAGGGCATCCGCCGTCCGGGAAAGGACCATGTTCGCCTTTTCGCTGAAAAGCTCTTCCTTGATCCGGGCAGTCTGCAGGATCCACGACACCTGGATCCCCAGGATGGCCAGGAGGGCAACGGTTGTGACTGCGATGAAGAGGTAGGTTCGGCTGTGTTTCATACGGGTCCACAAAAGTAGTCGGTTTCCGCGACTTCCGGCCGCCATTAACAACTCATTAACAACCCGATAACCAGTCGTTAACCGGTTGCGGCATGTTTCCGGGATACTTTTGCTGCATGAAATCAGAGATTGGCATAACTCAAAAACTGTTTTTCTGTCAACCTATATTTCAATGGTAAATAAAAAAATGATCAGTCACTTTTATATCAGTACATTTCCAGGCTTGAACATCTCAAACTGATATTCCGTGTCTTCCGTGCCTTTTTCCGTGAATTCCGTGTTCCCATTTCCATGAAATGTGATGATATCCTGTTGATAAAAGGTTTCACGGAAGACACGGAAGGCTCAGTTCCCGATATCTCTTGCGATACAAGAGTGGATGATCTTACTGGTACGAAAGCGATTTGTCAGTTAAAAAACCCCATAAACATGAAAACCGGATTCCATCTGCTTCTGATCGCGATTGCCCTGACCCTGCTCTCCTTTACCCAGGATGACAAAGGAAAAAATGAGAACGGAAAAGTTAAAAAAAATGTGGAACAGTCCGCCGCCGATTCCGTGCGGGCGGCGAAGCACCGCTACGACCCGCGAACCCTCCGGTCGGGCTGGCTGAATGAGAAGCATTTTCCCCGGCTGCAGCAGGAGAGTCACTGTCCTTTTTATACTTACGTAAAACCGGGCTGCTGAACGGCTTTTTCATCCTCCCGGCGAGCCGGGTCAGATCACCACGTTGATGATCTTCTTCGGCACGATGATCACCTTCCTCGGGGGATTGCCCTGTAACCATTTCGCCGATTCGGGGGCAGCCAAAGCAGCTTTTTCGATCTCTGCGATGGAGAGATCGGCCGGGAGTTCCAGTTTGAAGCGAGTCTTGCCGTTGAACGACACCGGGTATTCGAAGGTGTTCTCCACGAGATGCTGCGCATCGAACACCGGGAAGGCGGCCGCCGTGACGCTGGCGCCGTTCCCCAGCAGGCTCCACAGCTCTTCGGCGATGTGCGGCGCGTAAGGCGCGATCAGCACCACCAGGTCGCCCAGGATCGCGCGCTTGCTGCATTTCAGGTCGGTGAGCTCATTCACGCAGATCATGAAGGTGCTCACGGCGGTGTTGAATGAGAGCCGCTCGATGTCGTCCTGCACCTTTTTGATCGTCCGGTGCAGCACGCGCAACTCTTCGGCCGCAGGCGCTTCCCCGCTCACCCGGAACTGGTTCTTCTCGTCGTGGAAGAGGCGCCAGAACTTGCGGATGAAGCGGAAGACGCCTTCGATGCCGTTGGTGTCCCACGGCTTCGACTGCTCCAGCGGACCGAGGAACATCTCGTACAGCCGGAAGGTGTCGGCGCCGTAACGTTCGACCAGGTCGTCGGGGTTGACTACGTTGTAGAGCGATTTCGACATCTTCTCCACCGCCCAGCCGCAATGGTACTTGCCATTCTCGAGGATGAATTCGGCGTTGGCCAGGTCGGGCCGCCAGGCGCGGAATCCTTCGGTATCGAGCAGGTCGTTCTCCACCAGGCTCACATCCACATGCATCTCGAGCGTGTCGTGCTCATCCTTCAACCCGGCGGAAACAAAGGTGTTGGTGCCCTTCACGCGGTAAACGAGACTCGAACGGCCCTGGATCTTTCCCTGGTTGATCAGCTTTTTAAAGGGTTCATCCTTCACTGAAAGACCGGTATCGAACAGGAATTTGTTCCAGAACCGGGCGTAGATCAGGTGGCCGGTGGCGTGCTCGTCGCCGCCGATGTACAGGTCCACATCCTGCCAGTAGGTGACCGCCTCTTTCGAGAAATATTCCTGGTCGTTCCGGGGGTCCATGTAGCGGAGGTAATAGCCGCTCGATCCTGCGAAGCCGGGCATGGTGCTGGTTTCGTAAGGGTAACCTTCGGGGGTGCACCAGTTCTTCGCCCGGGCCAGCGGTGGTTCGCCCGTCTCGGTGGGCAGGTATGCGTCCACCTCCGGAAGCAGCAGCGGGAGCCGGTCTTCGGGCAGGGTGCAGGCGATGCCGTCGCGGAAATAGACGGGGAAAGGCTCTCCCCAGTAACGTTGCCGGCTGAAGATGGCGTCGCGCAGGCGGTAGTTGACCGTTCCCTTCCCGATGCCCATCTCCTCCACCCGCCCGATCACTGCGCGGATGGCCTCTTTCACGGGCAGGCCGTCGATAAAGTCGGAGTTGATGAGGATGCCGTCTTTGGCATCGTACGAGCTTTCAGAGATATCGCCGCCCGACACCACTTCGATGATCGGGAGCCCGAAATGCCGGGCAAAGTCATAGTCGCGGCTGTCGTGGGCCGGCACCGCCATGATGGCGCCGGTGCCGTAGCCGGCCAGCACGTAATCGGCCACCCAGATGGGGATGGGGGTGCCGTTGAACGGGTTGAGGCAGTATGAGCCCGTGAATTCGCCGGTGACCCGCTTCACCTCGGCCATGCGCTCGCGCTCCGAGCGGTTCTTCGCGGTAAGCACATACTGTTCGACCGCCTCTTTCCGGTCGGGGGTGATGAGTTCGGGCAGCAGCTCATGTTCGGGTGCCAGCACCATGAAGGTGGAGCCGAAGATGGTGTCGGGGCGGGTGGTGAAGATGGAGAGCTGCAGCTCTTTTCCCTGGACGGGGAAGTGCACCTCGGCGCCTTCGGAGCGACCGATCCAGTTGCGCTGCATCTCGATGAGCGAGTCGGAGAATTCGACCTTCTCCAGCCCGTCGAGGAGGCGCTGGGCGTACGCGGTGATGCGGAGGAACCACTGGCGCATGAGCTTGCGTTCGACCGGGTGGCCGCCGCGGACGGAAAAACCGTTGGCCACCTCGTCGTTGGCCAGCACCGTGCCCAGTTCGGGGCACCAGTTGACCAGGGCGTCGGAGAGGTAGGCCAGCCGGTAGTTCATCAGGATGTCGTGCCGGTGCTTTTCGTGGAACGAATTCCACTGGTCGGCGGTGAAGATGCCGTCCCACTCTTCGGGGAAGGTCCGGTCGCGCTTCGCCAGCTCCTTTCCCCAGTTCGGGGTTACGGCGGCCTGAACGCCGCTGTTGCCCTCCGTTTCGAAGATCTTCACGAGGGATTCGATGGGTTCCGCTTTTCCGGAGAGGTTGTTGTACCAGTGATGGAAAAGCTGGATGAAGGTCCACTGGGTCCACTTGTAGTAGTCGGGGTCGCAGGTCTTCACTTCACGGTCCCAGTCGAAGCAGAAGCCGAGTTTGTCCATCTGTTCGCGGTAGCGGGCGATGTTCTTTTCAGTGGTGACCGCCGGGTGGGTGCCCGTCTGGATGGCGTATTGCTCGGCAGGAAGTCCGTAGGCATCGTAGCCCATCGGGTGGAGGACGTTGAAGCCCTTCAGCCGTTTGTAGCGGGCATAGATGTCGCTGGCAATGTAGCCCAGCGGGTGACCCACATGCAGCCCTGCGCCCGACGGGTAGGGGAACATGTCGAGCACGTAGAACTTCGGTTTCGACGGGTCTTCGGTGGTGCGGTAGGTCTTATGATCGACCCAGTATTGCTGCCATTTCTTCTCGATCTCCGGAAAATTGTAATCCATAACTTGAAATTTGTTCCCACCCCGGGGTGGCTTGGTTACTTTGTAACTATATTAAATGACCGCGGAGACGCAGAGACGCAGAGAAATCTTGCTCTATGCCTCCTCCCGGTGCGTATCAGCTTACCTGGATGTTCTCCCGATTCAATACTCTGCGTCTTTATATTTCCTGTGTTATTCCGATTCATCCTTTACGTCTCTGCAGATTTTGCCCCACCCCGGCCTTCGGCCTTCCCCTCCCCAAACAGGGAGGGGAATTCTCTGCGTCTCTGCGTCTCTGCGGTTATTTTATAGAAATTCCTTCATCTTCCCGGATTTTCACGATGAACGCCGGGAATCTGCAAAGTTAGCCTTTCCGTGGGAATAACCATATCAGTCACATAGGCCAAACAGAAAACACATCAGGGAAACCCCAATGGGGTCCTATTGTGCCTATTGTGGTGAAAAAAGGAAAATGGCAACACGAAGCGACAGCTTTCAGATCGTAGATCGCACATCGTAAATCGTAGATATATCACCAAATAACCAACCGGGCCCGTCGGGTTGCATCGAGTCACGATTCGTTTTATTTGCCAAACGAAAGAAGTGTCATGAAGTGTTGGTGAGGTGACGAGTGACCGAATAACAGAGTACCTGCTGACTGCATCCCGGATGGAATTCCATGGTCCGGATCAGATATTTTCACCTTCACGAAGGGGATTTTCCCGCCGGAAATGCACGATACCCTGAAAAATCCGGGCAGAAAAGTTGCCCCGATTTTTTTTGTCAGTCGTCAGTCATCCAATTGGATAGCTTTTTCAAAGGCACCAATCCGTCCGATTTTCGGACAAAATCCGTGTAAAAGTTTCCCTTGACAATGGCTTTATTATATTGTAATTTTATTCCCATCTTTCGAATTCCCAATAATTTTTATAACATCATTACCCCACTGCCATGAAAACGCGGCATTTCATTATCACGATTATGTTGATTATTTGTCAACTTGCATCATTGGCTCAAAACCAGGACGGCAACAACCTGTACGAATTCATGCTGAATTTTTATCAGGATAATCCAATGCCTGCTATTGGCGACACCAATCGGCGGAGTGGATTTGCAAAAGAGTATGACAGGACCTTTTCCATCTGGGGACCACGGTTATATCCGCATGGCAATGCTGGGGTAGCAATGCAGGCCCTTTCAGAATATTACATGGACTTCTTAAACAATGGTCCGGATAGCACTGAATTAAGTTCGATTACCTGGACCCCTTTAGGTCCGATCGGGTCAGATGAAGAGGGGGTACCAGAAACAAATGGAAACGGCCAAATTCATCGAATAACATTTGACCCTCAATACAATAGTACCAGCAATCAAGTGATCTATGCAGCTTCTTTTTACGGCGGACTATGGAAAACGATCAATAATGGAGACTTATGGGAGGTTGTAAATACTGATCATCAACTTCCCATGACTAGTGTCTCAGATATTGCGATTGCTTATGACAACTCAAACGCGTTATTTATATCCACAGGGCTGGGTGATGCCGGAGTCTCGTTTAAATCAAATCCCAACTGGGGAATAATCAATCCCATTTCGACCAGCGGCATTTATAGATCGACCAATGCCGGGATTACCTGGCAACCAATTAATAATGGCTTTATCGAATATTTTCAAACATCAGGTACAACACGAAGAGTGATTATCAATCCTCAAAACTCAAATCAACTTTTTGTTGCGACCTCAAAAGGAATATTCAGGACAAACAATGCCCTTGCAAATGCGCCATTATGGACAAGGTGTCTCATCGGGCTTGATTCGACCGACTATGAATACCGGGGCTTGGAATTTCAACCCGGGCATCCTTCGACGATCTATACCAGTGGAAAGGATATTTACAGATCAACAGACGGTGGGAATACATGGCAATCAATGACATTCCCCTTTGGTCTCATTATAGATTCATTACCGCAATGCGAAGTTAACAGGATCAATATTGCCGTTACACCTGCAGATTCGACGCGACTTTATGCTTATATTGAGGGAACGTACCTTTGCACAAATCCTCAATGCAGGGCATCACAAATTGCTTATATTTTTATGTTTAGAAATAACACTTGGACCCAACTACGCGTTGACAATAGTCATAAATATAACCATGAGGTAAATTTGTATGGACAATTTTCTCCAGATTGGCTGGGGATTGCTTCTTCACCTGTCGATGCCAATCAACTCTTTTATGGTCATACCCGGGTTTGTGGGTGTCGAAATGTCTTAGCATCATCTCCGGTCTGGAATATTGAATGCAGATACAATGAACACGGTTATCATGCTGATTGTCATACACTGTGTTTTCAGCCCAATGTATCGCAAGAGCCAAAGCTTTTTGCTGCAACACATGGCGGGATAAGCGTGCATGAAGTTAAAACATCAGTTGTGACACCTTATTGGACACGCAAATATTCCGGATTGAATGTCTCAATGATTTGGAGTTTTGATATTTCGAAAATGTACAAAGACTATACTATTACAGGTTTTCAGTGCAATGGCACTAAAATCAGACATTTGAATAATGGAAATTTACTATGGTCTCCAATTGCTGACGGAGATGGTTATGGAGCGCAAATAGGTTATCAGGCTGAAAGAATTTCATTCATCGACAAGAGCGATACCTTTTGGAGACATGAATACGTGCCATCATCCAGTAGTGTGGTTGCTGAAGAATACGGCAACACTCACTTTTTGCCGCTTGATCCTATTACCAATTTAACTGTAAAACTTCCCAAGACATTTCAGGTACATAAACATATATCAGAGAATAATCCAATATTTGGATTCACAGAACTATTTGAACGCAAGAAAATGCGTCCGGATGACCTGGGAGACACGCTGTGGAAACTTCAATCGGATATTTCTAAATACATGTCAACGATTGATTTAAGGCAGATTACCGAATTCGCCATTGCTCCCAGCAATAAAAACTACATTTACATCGTCGTGGGAGGTCAGATTGATCCTACCTGGGGTGTTGTTCCTCCCCAGTTGTACCGTTCCACCACCGGCGGCAACAACGGAAATTACTCCATCGACAAGTTTGCCGATCTGACCGACTCCCTGCCGGTCATTCCGGGCGATACCACCATATATCATCCGATTATCACCGGTATCGCCGTCCATCCCAGTGACCCGAATAAGATCTGGATCAGTTTAACCGGGTATTACCCGACATTAAAAGTATATTATTCCTCGAACGGCGGGTACTCCTGGTCAAATTATGATCCGACAGGATCGCTCCCTAACCTGCCCATCAACGGAATCGTTTACCAGGAAGGAACCAACGACCGGCTGTACATCGCCACCGACGCCGGAGTGTATGTCAAAACTGCCCCGACTGCTAACTGGACCCGGTATGGCAATATTCCAAACGTGAGGGTGACCGAGATCAAAATAAACCCATGCACCGGCAAACTGGTGGCCGCTACTTTCGGAAGGGGTTTGTGGGAGACCGATTTGTTATCGTCCGATAATATTTATCAGGAGGTAACCGCAACTGAAACATGGTCTAATGACCGTATCCTTGAAAATAGCTTCAAGATTAAAGCGCCAAATACATTGACAGTCACCGGCACCCTTTATATGCCTAAAGGCTCACGTATCATAATCGAACAAGGTGCAAGACTGATTCTCAATGGGGGAAGGATTACGCAGAACTGTGGTTATTTATGGAAAGGTATCGAGGTTTGGGGCGATCGCGACCTGGCACAGATACCGGTGACCAACCAGGGAAGGCTTCAAATTATCAACGGTGGCACCATTGAAAATGCCGAGATTGGGATCCTGGCAGGAAAAATGCTGGACGACGGAAGCGGATTCGCTCCCAGGTATGCCGGGGGTTTGATTTGGTGTACCGATGGTAATTTTATCAACAATAAAGTTGCGGTCCTCTTTTCCCCCTATACATATTTCAATCGATCCTATTTCAAGAATTCAAGTTTCATTACCAATGCAGTGCTGAATGAATCGGTGACGCCCGATTGCTTCATCAAGGCTTATGGCGTGGCCGATGTTACCGTTTACGGATGTTCCTTTAAAAATACCCGGAGTTGGGAGAGCGTACCCCTTTCGGTACGCGGTACGGGTATTTATTGTGATAATTCGCGCCTGATTATGGATGAGGGATGCCTGGTGGATGAAGTTCCCTGCAATGAACCCGTCCCTTCTGCGTTTGAAAAGCTTTCAAAGGGAGTCGTCTCTCTGAATTCCGGTAGCCTTACCTACGTCAATATTCGGCACACTAACTTTTACGACAACGTGAAAGGCTTATATATCAGCGCTTCCAGCGGCGCGGCAAACTCCACGGTGGTGAATTGCAATTTCCGGTCTTACCGGCCCGGCGAGGAATATGTCGATACGTACGGAATGTACCTCAATGAATGTGGCGGGTACCAGGTGGAGGAAAATACTTTCTATTCCGAAGGCGAATACTGCGACGGCATCGGATTGATCATCAATAATTCCATTGTCAACAATCCCGCCGAAATCAACCGGATCTACCGGAATACCTTTACCAACCTATCCTATGCCACCATAGCCCAGAACCGGAACCGGAACGCCGTTACAAAAGAAGGTCTTTGTTACAAATGCAACAAATTCTTCGACAATTACTCCGATATCGCCGTTACCAAAGACCCTAATATTCCAAATCAACAAGACTTCGGGATAGCGGAAAACCAGGGAACAAATTCAGCCACTCCAACAGGGCCGGCTGGTAATATGTTCGATTATACACCCCTTCCTTCTCATTTTGATTTGGATAATGGGCTTGCTTTAATTAATTACTATTTTCATAATGTACAGGTGCCTCAATATCGTCTTAAGCCTGATTATCCAAATGGACCTATTACCCCATATCCAGTTGGCATTGGATTTGATGAGATATTAGCTTGTCCATCAAGCATTAGCGTGGGTGGAAATGGCAATGAAGAAATTGATGCTATGGTGTCATCTGCAGAAGCATCCGACAGCATCAATACTATTTTAAATACACTTGTCGATGGGGGTTCTACCGAAACCCTCTCTGAGGAAGTTGCAACCAGCACCCCTCCTGAAGCATTGCCCACCCGCGATGAGCTATTGGCCACATCGCCCTATGTGTCAGATACCGTGATGCAAACAGCCATAGAAAAGGAAGAGGTACTGAGCAACGCGATGATACGCGATATCATGGTGGCCAATCCGCATTCGGCCAAATCGGAAATGCTGGTTGATATGCTGGAGAATCGCACCATACCAATGCCCGACTACCTGATGGCGGAGATTCTGCAGGGAGAAGATTCAGTCAGCGGCAAAGAGCGCCTTGAATCACAGAAGGCCTTTTGGAATGAGGAACGGAGCAAACATTATCACAACCTCCTGCGATATTACCGTAACGATACAGCGGACGGGTTTGCCAATGACAGCCTGATCTATATCCTGCTACAAAGGAATACTATTGATTCCTGGTATGATAGGGTCGCTACATATTTTCAGCAGGGGGAATATCAGATAGGATTAAATGCCCTTTCGCTGATTCCTGTCTCCTTTTCTCTAGATGAAAAACAGCAAGAAACTCAACAGTCATTTGAATATCTTTTTGAAATTGTTAAAAAAGTTGCGACGGATACCCTTGCCGTTCTGAATATTGACAGTACGGACGTGCAAACACTTTTGTTCATTAGTAATTCAGACCAGGGGCAAGTGAGTGCGTTTGCCCGAAACCTTCTTCTCGCTGCAGAGAAAATCACGTACACGGAGCCAATCCTGTTACCGGAATCCGGTTTAAAATCATCGAAACGGGATAAGTACCGCGGCGTTATATTTCATTTTGAAGGAAATCTGCTTAAGGTTTATCCCAATCCGGCAAACACTCATTTCATTGTGGAGTATCATCTGCAAGATATCAGCGCAGGTTGCAATATCGAGATAACTGACATCTTAGGAAGAACACTCCTGATAGTACCAATAACACTAAGGGATGACCAAAAAGTAATTCCGGTTGTTGATCTGAGCCAGGGTGTTTATATCGTGACACTGAACACCAAGGGAAAGGCCCTTCAGCAAGCCAAAGTAACCCTTACCAGGTAGTTGATCATTCAATTTACCCCGAGTCAATTGCCAGGCACATCATGAAACTTTGTGGTTTATTATCATCGGATTAACATGAAACAAATTACTCCATTATTTTCTTTATTTATTTTAATGTCGGCACTCGGGCTTGAAGCCCAAGAATGGCATAAGATTTATTTTCTGAATAGGTCAAATTGGTTCGGCGGAGTATTTGAAGGCTATGATAAGGGGTATGTCATTGGTGGTGGCTTTGTTTCAGGTGTAATACCAAAAAAAGGTATGATCATTAAAACAGATATTAACGGTGAGATGCTGTGGTATAAGACGGTTTCAAATGTAAATGATGTTACGGATATCCGGGATATCAATCAAACATACGACGATGGTATTATCTTGACAGGAATCACAGGAGAGCAAACAAATCAACATAATCCCTTCATTATGAAATTGAATAAATGCGCAGAACCTGAATGGTGCCGCATTTATAACACCCCAAATCCAAATGATGAATGGGGTCAGGCAATTTGGCCGATTCCTGGTGGTTATATTGCTCTTATTTATTCCTATGGTGATGATCCCATTCACGAACGTGTCTGGCTTTATCGCCTGGATAACAATGGAGATTTACTCTGGAAAAATCTATATGGCCAGACCAGTACAGATATTAAATTTGAGCAAGGCGAAGATCTCTATTTGACTTCTGATTTTCACTTTATTATCTCAGGGTTTTGCTATTATCCTGATCCGGGGAGTTCGACACCTTATTACCTTCGCCCGTTCGTCATCAAAACAGACAGTACCGGTACGGCGGAATGGGAACTTCCCTGGTCATTGATCAATAGTGAGAATTTCTATGGAGAATCATATAGCTCTGTTTCCGATAACCATGGGACAATCTATACCGCCGGCCGGCATATCGTCATTGGCGGGACCAATGCTGGAGATAAACCCTGTATGATGAAAACAGATTCAAGCGGGAATGAACTCAGCTACCACGATATCTTTCCTTTATCCAAAATGGGCGCCTGTTCCACCATCAACTGGTTCGCCGATTCAACCCTGGCCCTCGGTTATGGATGGACGGATACGCTTACCTCAACGTTAGATGGGATGGTCGGAGTTGTCAAATGCAATCAAAATGGCGACATCCTTATTGATAAACCTTTGTTTGTAAATCAATACATGTTCGGCGATGGAGTTTCTACATTTGACAATAAGTTATTACTGGTTGGAGGTTTTAAAAATAGCACATGGACCACCCAGGCCTATAAATTCAACTCCAATCTGGAGTTTGATTCCATTTACACCCGGCCGTTCACTTACGACAGTCTGTGTCCTCATCCCATCCCCTCAGATACCATTCCATTGAACTGCGTGCTGGTTGGCACGGAGGAGCAACAGGCTGAGGATGAGCGCACGGAGATACTGATATTCCCGAACCCGGCGGAGGATGTGCTTCATATTGTTTTGCCCAACCAAATCAAAACAACACAGAAAACAACGGCTTTCAGCATCACCACCTGGCGGGCACGGTGGGAGGCCACCACATTGGCGGTGTTCGACCTGTTCGGCCGGCAACGCTTTACGCGGGAACTGAAATACGGCGAAAAAGAGGTCACCTTAAGCGTTTCGGGATGGCAGCCGGGCCTGTACCTCATCCGGTTGTCGTACCACGACCAAACCGTGGCAAGCGGGAAGGTGGTGGTGAGGTGAAGGGATTTACGATGTACGATTTACGATCTACGATCTGATGAGGCAATAGGCAGTAGGCAGCAGGCAATAATTGCCAGTCTACTGTCTACAGTCGCCAGTCTTACTCTGTCACTTTGTTACTTTGTCACTCTGTCACTCTTTTACCCTGTTACCACAACTGATCGAATGGATCCCCGGGGAAGTGGCTGCACGAAGAAACGCGAAGAACAATATTATGGTTATATTTGACAAAATACTCTCAAGGAATGAGCCCAATGCGGTCGCCTCTCAATCATCTGCACACCCGGGATCACCTCCTGGGAAGATCCGAATAAGAACATCTCTTCCTTCCGGCTCGATTCTGCGGTGGCAGTTCCGGGGAATCCCTCCGATACGATGTTTTACTCATACAATACTTTCCGGAAGTTCACTTCGGGCCAATGGTGTTATGATATCTGGAACGGGTCGATACTCGGCAATAAAGTACTCGGGAAGGCCGGTGGAACGTTCGTTTTTTTCAACCATGAGGGAGATTCCATCTTTCTGAAATGCGATGCCGGTTTAAACCAATCATGGAAAATGGCATCGTTGCCCCTGGCCGGGTACATTCAGGCCACGATAGCTGAAATCAGGACCGATTCCGTGTGCGGTGTGACAGACCAGGTAAAGGTGATCTCTCTCCAGGCGAAAAACGGGATGAACCAGAACATCGCGCATATCATCAATGACAAAAAGATCATCTTATCAAAGAATTACGGTTTGACCCACGTTTTCGACATGGTTCTTTTCCCCAAGGATACTATTCCCAGGACCTTATCGGGAAAATGCACCCCGCCGATCGGGCTCCAGGATTTCCCGATCGGGGATGCATACGATTTTAATGTCGGGGATGAGTTTCACACGGATTACTACGCAGGTTGCACACTGGGTGCGACTGGTATTCGGGAAATCCGCATTATCCTTTCAAAGAGCATGTCGGCGACCGGTGACACAATCGTTTACCTGACCGACCGTTGTTCTCATTCAATGAATTTTCCGCCCATTACCTATTACAACAATCATGATACGACTGCCGACACGATCATCCTCCACAATCATGATTTTTATTCTTCGTTTTACCGGCAGCCTTTCGAATTTGAACCTAAATCCTCTACTGCTTGCGATCTGTTTCTGCGCTACAGTGGCGGTTTCAATAACCATCCAAAGAAAAGGTTTTATGTGAACTATTACATAAAGAATCTGCCCTCATCCAACTGTTGGAGTTACAATGATAATAAACCGTATTATGAATATGCCGAAGGGCTGGGACAGACCCGCTTTTTCAATCAATATCTCATCCAGGATCCAAACCAGCAATGGATAACTGTCACTTATGACTGGCGGCTGGTGTATTACCGCAAAGGCAATGAAACCTGGGGAACGCCACTTGCATCCGACTGTTCTGAATTGCTGCTCGATGTCAATGAAACGCCGGCGGACACCTTGCCGGCCCTGTCAATCGCCCCCAACCCAGCCACAGACGGCTGTGTGATCAAAGTGACAGGAATTGCCTCCGGAGAATCGGCAGAACTTTCCCTTTATGATTGCACCGGACGGGAGATTTTTCGCAGCGGCATCCAAACGGATCCCTATTCTCTTTCACGGGCAGGAATCCCCGACGGGTTTTACGTGGTTCGTGTTACTAGCCGCGACGGCAGATTAAATCTGACCTCAAAGATCATACTCTATTGAGTGACAGAGTAACAAAGTGACAGAATAACAAAGTGACAGAGTGACAAAGTAACAGAGTAAGACTGGCGACTGCCGACTGTAGACTGTTGACTGGCAACTATTGCCTGTTGCCTATTCCCTATTGCCTCATCAGATCGTAGATCGCACATCATAGATCGTAGATATATCACCCGTCACCCGTTACAAAATTTGTTTACCTTTACCCCTCTATTCCGCCATGAGCCACGAACAGCGTTACTACCGCCGCCGCATCGCCGCATCGCAGGTCACCACGGTCATCAGCATCACCCTGGTGCTGTTCCTCACCGGTCTTGCGGGGATGATCCTGCTGCACGCCCGCATCCTTTCCGATCATGTCCGCGAGAACATCGGTTTCTCCGTCATGATCCGCGAAGGTGTGCGGGAACCGGAGATCCTGCAGATCAAGAAGATGCTCGATCTGCAGCCCTTCGTCAAATCGTGCGAATACCTTTCGCGCGAGAAGGCGGCCGAAAGGTTAAAGACCGAACTGGGAGAGGATTTCACCGGTTTTCTCGGATACAATCCCCTGCTCTCCTCCATCGAGATGCGCATCAACGCACCCTGGGCCCGCCCCGACTCGGCCCGGAAGATCGAAAAGAAACTGCTGGCCCTGCCCGGGGTGAAGGAGGTGTTCTACCAACCGTCGCTGGTCGATGCCATCAACCGCAACATCGAGAAGATCAGTTTTCTGCTGCTGGGCTTCGGCGCCATCCTGCTCTTCATCGCCATCGTGCTGATCAACAACACCATCCGGCTGGCCGTGTACGCACGCCGGTTCATCATCCGCAGCATGCAACTGGTGGGCGCCACCGAAGGTTTCATCCGCCGGCCCCTGCTTTACCGCAGCCTGCTGCACGGATTGATCAGCGCCTTTTTCGCCCTGCTCGCGCTCATGGGGGTGACCTGGCTTGCCCTCGACCGCATCCCGGAACTGGCAGAGTTGGAGGACCCGCTGGTCCTGGCGGTGATCGCCGGCGCCATCCCGCTGCTCGGCATGGCGATCTCCTGGATCTCGACCCGGCTGGCCGTGCGCAAGTACCTGCGCCTGCGCACCGACTTATTGTACACCTGACATACGCAAATTATCCCTACTTTTGCTCCTCAATTCCCCTTGTCATGGATAAAAAACCGGCTCAAACCAAACAAACGGCACCGGCGAAACCGGCCAAAGGCGACGACCTCGCCGCGAAACAGTCCAATGTCGGGCAGTTCGCCTTCGGCAAAGAGAACTACCGCCTGATGCTGATCGGGCTGGCGCTCATCGTTGTGGGATTCCTGCTCATGTCAGGGGGCGGCTCCGACGATCCCTCCAAGTTCAACCCCGAGATCTTCAGCTTCCAGCGCATCACCCTTGCTCCCATCCTGATCCTGGCGGGATACGTGGTGGAGATCTTCGCGATCATGAAAAAGCCCAAAGACTGATGACCTGGTTCCAGGCCGTCCTCATCGCCATCGTGGAGGGGATCACCGAATTCCTTCCCATCTCCTCTACCGGTCACATGATCATTACCCAGTCGATCCTGGGGATTGAAAGCACCGAATTCGTAAAAGCCTTTACCGTCAACATCCAGTTCGGGGCCATCCTTTCGGTCATCGTACTCTACTGGAAGCGATTTTTCCAGTCGTGGAACTTCTATTTCCGGCTCTTCGTCGCCTGCCTACCGCTGGTGATCGCCTATGTGCTGGAGAAACAGATCGACGCCATGCTCGGCAGCGTGGCGATCGTGGCGGTGGCCCTGCTGCTGGGCGGGATCGTCCTGATCTTCGTCGACCGCTGGTTCCCGCAGGTGCCGGGGGCAGAGACCCCGCTGACCTGCAAAAAATCGTTTCTCATCGGGTTGTTCCAGATCATATCGGTGATCCCCGGGGTGAGCCGGTCGGCCGCCACCATCGTAGGCGGGATGACCCAGAAGCTGAGCCGCAAGGCGGCCGCCGAGTTCTCCTTTTTCCTGGCGGTGCCCACCATGTTCGCAGCCTCGGCCCTCAAGCTGACTGAGAATTACAAGCTGATCACCGGCGAAAACCTCGGTCTGCTGATCCTGGGCAATTTGGTGGCGTTCGTGGTGGCCATGGCTGCCATCAAGAGTTTCATTGCCATTCTCACCCGGTACGGCTTCAAATGGTTCGGCTGGTACCGCATTGTCGTCGGTCTGATCATCCTCCTGCTTCTTTTCACGGGTCACACCTTAACCCTCTCCTGATGGAGCTGAACCTCGAATCGGGCGAGATCCTGCTGGTGAACAAACCCTACCGCTGGACCTCTTTTGATGTGGTGGGAAAATTCCGCAGCCTCGTCAGGCAGCATGCCGGCATCCGGAAGCTGAAGACCGGCCACGCCGGCACCCTCGATCCGCTTGCCACCGGGCTGCTGATCCTATGCACCGGGCGTTTCACCAAGCGCATCGGGGAGTTCCAGGGGCTGGAGAAGGAGTACACCGGCACCTTCCGGCTGGGGGCGACCACTCCGTCGTTCGACCTCGAGACGGAGATCGACCGCACCTACCCCCTGACGGGGTGGGGGGACCTCACCGACGCCGCCCGCCACTTCACCGGCACCTTCGACCAGGTGCCGCCGCAGTTCTCCGCCATCCAGGTGGATGGAAAACGGGCCTACGCCGCGGCCAGGAAGGATATCGCCGTGGAGATCAAACCCCGGCAGGTCACCGTCAGCGCCTTCGAGATCACCCGGTTCGAACTGCCCGACGTCGATTTCCGCATCGCCTGCAGCAAGGGAACTTACATCCGGGCGCTGGCCCGCGACTTCGGCGAATACCTCGGCTGCGGCGCCCACCTCACCGCCCTCTGCCGCACCCGCATCGGCCCCTATCACCTGCGCGACGCATATTCGATCGAAGATCTGGAAGGATGGCTGCAGGACCACTTTGCCGCATCCTGACTGTCTGCGGCAGTGTAACCGGCAGGCAGGAATCTTGGAATTATGAAGTAATTTCGATCTGAAATCAAAGTTCGTTAATCGATTGTTCATCTGTTCCTTCTGGAGCTGGGGGAATGGCGAAAAAATGATCTTTGAGATGTGTATAAATTTATGAATATGCCGTTGCTCCCGACATGCGAGAAACCGCGTATTTTTGCATTTCCACCCCTCCAGTATGAAAAAAAATATCACCTTCTTCCTCACCCGCGTCGTGCTCCCCGGCCTGGCCGCCTGGCTGATCCTCAGCGGCGGGTATTACCTGTTCACCCGGAAAGAACGGGAAGCCAGAGCAAAACGCAGCCAGCAGGAACAGCTGCTGAAACAGATCAACGCCCGCGGCCCTTATAAATACGAGAAAAACCGCGACCCCCGGCGTACCGACGAACCCGGGATGGCCGCCTTCCACGATTTCCTCATGACCTTCGACCCCGCCACCGGGACCGTTCCGCGCGAACGGATGGTCAAAGCCATCGAGGAAACCCGGGCCCTCTCCTCGCTGAAAAGCACCCGGTCGATCCTGTGGCAGGGCTATCCCTCCGACATGGGCGGCCGCACCCGGGCCCTCATGTACGACCCCAACGATCCGGCCAAAAAGAAAGTGTGGGCCGGCGGGGTGACCGGCGGACTTTGGTACAACAACGATATCACCAACGCCCAGAGTGCCTGGATTCCCGTGGGCGATTTCTGGAGCACCCTCGCCATCCGGTGCCTGGCCTATGATCCTACCGACACCCAGACTTTCTTTGTGGGTACCGGCGAGGTGGAGACCGCCATGGAGACCTACCGCGAGAGCTCGGGGCTGGGCTACGGCATCGGCCGGTCCGACGACGGCGGGCAGACCTGGTACCATGTCGCCGGAACCGAACAATTCGCCTACGTGACCGACCTCGTGGTGCGCCCTGAAAACGGCATCGGCGTGATCTACGCCGGGGTCGCCTCGGGGCTCTACAAGGGAAGCCAGCATCAAAGCCAGCCCTCCGACGGACTCTTCCGTTCGGCCGACGGCGGCGCCACCTGGACGCAGGTGCTGCCCCTCATCCCCGGCTCGACCGTCCCCTACTGCGTCTCCGACATCGCCCTCGGAAAAGACAACCGGCTGTACGTCGGCACCCGTCCGAACCTCGACGGCGAAGGAGGCGCGGTGATCCTCACCTCCGGCGACGGCCTCACCTGGACTGCCAACACCACTTACCAGGCCGAGATCCTGGGCAGCGCCAACAACATTCCCGGCCGCGTGGTGCTCGCGCCGGCACCTTCCGACTCCGGTATTGTCTACGCCCTCATCGCCAGCGGGTATGTCAACTCCGTCAACGGGTTCAACTATTTCAACTGCTACCACATCCTGCGCTCTGCCAACGGGGGTGCTTCCTGGACGAAAAAAAGCCTTCCTTCCGACCTCACCTCGGGAAACAATTTCGCCACCATCGCCTGGCATGCACTGGATATCGCGGTCGATCCCAACAATGCCAACCGGCTCTACATCGGCGGGCTCGACGTACATCTTTCGTCGAACGGCGGATCCTCCTGGACCCGGGTGAGCGACTGGTCGCTGATGTACGCCGGAGGCGGAACAATGTATATCCATGCCGACCAGCATGCCATCGTTTACAAGCCGGGCTCATCCTCTGAGATCCTCTTCGCCACCGACGGAGGTGTATTTTTCACCTCCCTGGGAAATATCCCCTACCCTGACTTTGAGGAAAGAAATAACGGATACTCCACGCTCCAGTTCTATACCTGCGCCATCCACCCCGAAGCGGGAACGGAATACTACTACGGGGGACTCCAGGACAACGGGACCCTCTTTTACACCGGCACCCCGCTCACCATCAACGACATGGTGTGCGGAGGCGACGGGGCTTACTGCTTTTTCGATGCAGACGACCCGGCTTTCACAATGACCTCGTATTATTACAACAACTACTACCTCTTCCGCAACGGCGCCTTCATCAACAATGTCAGCAACTGGTCCAGCGGCACCTTCGTGAGCCCGGCCGATTACGACCCCCGGCTGAAGATCCTTTACTGCAACCCGGTCGATTACCTGGGCAACCACAGCGACCGGCTCCTCCGACTCGAAAACCTGGAAAGCAACCCCACAGGCACTTATGTCAATCTCAACACCGGCACGCAGGTCATCTTCACCGCCCTGAAATTATCGCCCTTCAGCCCCGACGGAAAATCGACCCTCTTCCTGGGCACCGAATCGGGACGGCTTTTCGTGGTCCGCGAAGCACAAAGCAACTCGCCGGCAGTCACCGAGATCGGGGGAAACAACTTCCCGGCTGCCTCCATCTCCTGTGTCGAAACCGGCCAATCGGAAAACACCCTGCTGGTCACCTTCTCCAATTACGGCGTTTCTTCGGTGTGGCTGACCACCGACGGCGGGCAGAACTGGCAGGAGATCGAAGGAAATCTCCCCGACATGCCGGTACGGTGGGCGATCTTCCACCCGCAAAACGACCGCCAGGTCCTGCTGGCCACCGAGACCGGCGTATGGGAATGCGCCAACCCGGGCGAAGTGCCCGTGAAATGGTTCCCGCACAACGACGGCATGGCCAACGTGCGCGTCGATATGCTGCGGGTGAGGGAATCCGACAACACGGTGCTGGCGGCGACCCATGGGCGCGGACTGTTCACCATGACCTGGGATGTGATCTCGGGAAAGGAAGAACCGGCTGTAAGTTCCCCGGGGGTTTATCCGAATCCCTCGCAAGGGAGGGTCTTCATCACGACAAATATCCCCACGACGGGACGGGTCGTGATCACGGTGACCGATTTAACGGGAAAAACCGTTCAGGGTGTCGACGCGATGGCAGCCGCCGGCCTTTTCCGCCGTTCGATCAATCTGGAATCCCTGCCGAAGGGAAACTACCTTGTATCCGTGTCGGCTGCCGGAAACCCGGTTATGACGAACAAAGTAGTGCTTTACTAGTCAAACTGATACGGCATGGCGGTCATCTCCTATCCTCTCTTCTCCCCTGAATACTACATGAACGAGGCTCTGAAAGAGGCCGAAAAGGCCCTGCAGCGCGACGAAGTCCCGGTGGGTGCCGTGGTGGTGTGCAACCGCACCATCATTGCCCGGGCACACAACCTCACCGAAACGCTGAACGACGCCACCGCCCATGCCGAGATGCAGGCCTTCACGGCGGCAGCCTCGTTCCTGGGAGGCAAGTACCTCAGCGAATGCACCCTGTATGTCACCCTCGAACCGTGCGTCATGTGTGCCGGGGCCTCTTTCTGGGTCCAGCTGGGAGGTTTGATCTACGGTGCCTCCGACGAGAAAAGGGGGTATACCCTTACCGGCCATCCGGTGCTGCATCCGAAAACCCAGGTTGCCGGAGGCGTGCTGGCACCGGAGTGCAGCCGCATCCTGACCGGCTTCTTTAAAGAAAAAAGACGATGATCCCTGACCTCGACAACCTGCTCAACCTTGCCGGCGACCTGTTTCGGAAGAAGGAGCTGCGACCTTATGTGGCCGGTATGATTTCGACGGCCCGGTACCTGTGGGAACGCGGATGGGCGGAACGCAATGCCGGGAATTTCTCCGTGAACGTCACTCCGTGCTTTACCGCGAAGGAAACCGACCGTTTTTCCAATTACCCCGTCCATCCCCTCCCGCACGAATACCCGGGCCTGGAAAAGCAGGTATTCCTGGTAAGCGGAACCGGTTCGCGGATGAGGGACCTGGCCCTGAATCCTCCCCTGTTCACCTGTTTCGTGTATGTGGGCGAATCGGGCGGCGCCTGTCACATCATCGGCGAGAACCAGGAGGGTGTCGGGATCAGGCCCACCTCCGAACTGGCCACCCACCTTGCGATCCAGCAAATGCTGATCCGTACCGGGGCCGCGGAGAAGGCGGTGCTTCACGCCCATGTCACCGAACTGATCGCCCTTACCCACCTGCCGGAGTTCCGGTCGGAGAGCGCGATCAACGAAATGCTGGAAAAGATGCATCCTGAGATCGGGATGTTCCTTCCTGCAGGAGCCGGTTTCATTCCTTTTGACCTGCCGGGAAGCGAAAGCCTGGCAGCCGCGACCCTGCAGGGATTCGGAAACCGCAAGGCCGTGATCTGGGAACGGCACGGATGCATGGCCGTCGGCAACGATCTCCCGGAGGCCTTCGATCACCTCGACCTTCTGGCCAAAGCCGCTCGTATCTGGTTCCTGTGCAGGAATGCAGGGAAGGAAATAGGGTGAACCGGGAAAGGAAGAGGATCGTTCTGCTTGACTATGCATTATTTCTTCGTATATTTGCCGTAAAGGTGTTGTATGGTTTCGCAGAAGATCATCATTTTCGAGGATGAATTCCTCCTCGCCACCGACCTGAAACAGCAGATCCAGAAACACGGCTATGAAGTGATCGCGTTGTTCCGGAAAGCGGAAGAGGGCATCGAATTCATCCGGTCGATCGGGCGTCCCGAAGATCTCCCTCAGATCATCCTGATGGATATCTCCCTGGCCGGTAAAATGAACGGGATCGAAGCCGCCCGGATCCTCCGGCAGGATTTCAATTTTACCCTGGTATTCCTGACGGGCATGAGCCAGCTCGATGTCTTTGAGGAGGCTTTTGAGACCAACCCCCACGCATTCCTGATCAAGCCTTTCGACATTCACCAGGCGCTGGTCAGCATCCGGCTGGCCATCAACCGGAAAAAAATTGAAGATGAGCTGAACAACTGCCTGCTGGAACTCGAAAAAAGAGGGCAGCTCTCCCGTACGGCTTAGTGGATCGTCAGATCCCCCGTTACCGTAAATGAAACTCCTTCGTCAACAGCAAGGATCTCTTCGGTTCCCACCTCCATATTGAAGACCGTTGCATCCAGGTCGATATGGGTGACGATGCCCACGCTGAACGCCCAGGCCGGGGTAGCCAGTGTCAGGGCACTCCGGGTCCAGTTGAGGGAGTTGGCGGCCAGGCTGCCGAGCGCCCCGGGGGTGGCCGTGCTGATCAGGTTATAATACCCGTTCTTTTCCGGAAAGGTAAGCGCATTGACTTCGCCGGTGAGGGCAGCCGGGAAATAGGAGGTGTTGGAGTTGGTGGTACCGGAAGTGATCCACCCCGTGTTTCCGAAATTCACGCCGCAGATCACGGTGTGGCCGGATCCCCAGGTTCCCTGGTAGGCAAAAACCTGGTCGCCGCTGGTACTTAAGGCGAACGAACCCGGAGTACCCGTGCTCCATCCTGTTCCTGTGACATTCATCCCGTAATACCACGATATTACCGTTCCTGGCGTGATCACCGCAGGCGCGGTCCAGCTGATGGAACCTTCGTTGGTGTAAACGGCGGTAGAGCTTGTGTACCCGTTGTCGGTAAAATGGATCTGCGTGCCGGCATTCAACTGGTTCAGCACTACGAACGACAGCTTGTCGGTGGTCAGCGAAGCCACTTCGATAATGGCGATATCGTTGGGCTGCAGCACGCTGGTCCCGCTGCTGGTTGCCTGGCTGGCGGCCGGAACAATACCGTCGGTCTTGTAATCGATCGCGGTCCCGGCATTGGTGTAAGGAAATATCTTGAAATAGTAGGTCGTATCAGCAAGCAATCCGGTAAATGCGCATTCCTGGACCCCCACCCCCACATTTTTATCCAATGCGCCGTTGGAGACCGGCATGCCGTCGACCGGGGGTACGATCGAAGAATATCCCACCGCACTGCCCCGCACCAGGTATCCTCCCGGAACGACGGTTCCGGTGGCATCCGTCCAGGTCAGATTGATGGCGCTGTAGGGAGGAGTTCCGGGAGCGGCTGCAAATCCGGTGACATGGTTCGACGGTTCGGGTAAGGTTCCCGACGGCATCCACACCGCCGCCACATATTCGGGGTGATCGATGAAGGGATTCCGGTTCCCCTGGATCTCCCAGATGGAGTCGTTGCGTGCGATCTCCTTGGCCGATACGGGGTCCTGCTGATGCCAGGACAGAAGAAGGTCCCTGTACCAGGTCTCAAACGCAGGGTAAGAGGTTCCGTCGAGCACGGCATTGGCGATCGGATCGTAGGCGTACCAGGTGGCGATGACATTCTCGTACCGGGTGGCCATGTAAAAGTAAGCCCGGGAGAAATCGCCCTTGTATTCGTCGATCGGCTCGAAGACGACACCCGAGTAACCCGGGGTGGCACAGGTTCCCTTCTTGCTGCCGTTGGAAGAGGTGGCGGTGGCCGTCGCCACCTCGGCAAAGGGATAGTTGCTGTGCATGTTGTTCACGTACTGGTCGGTCGGGAAAATATGATGAAGATCGGTGTTCATCGGCGGGTCGTCGTTGAACCAGCTCTTGGGGAAGGAGTGTTCCCGGCTGTAGCAATCCCCCTCGGTGCCTCCCCCGCCCGATCCGCATTGATCGGAACCGAAATCATATTCGTACACCGGGGTGCCCCCGGGAATGTCGGTGTACATGTCCCACACCTTGCCGTTGGCTTTTTTATCGGTCGAATAAAATGCATTCCATACACCCGGCGTATAACTGATCACCGTGTGCCCCTTGATGATGTCGTAAAGGGCTACCTGGAGTGCCTCCCCGGTCTTCCCGGCCGCATTGTTATAATACCCCGGGGGAATGACGGCCAGGATACGGCCTGCCGGGAATAAGAGAACCGCTAACAGCAGGAAAATTTTACGGGAATGCCGGTTCAGTTCGGGCAAAGTATCGGGTTTATCGGTGGATCATCTTCGAAATTCCCTGCAAAGATAATCAATCGGATACATCCCGTACTCCCTACCGTCGCTCCTTCCTCTCCTGCCTGATCTGCATTCCCGCCCACACCGTTCCCAGCAGGAAGAGAATTCCCAACCCGCCGTCGATCGGGGCCCCGGAAGGACCCTGATTCCCTCCCGAACCGTGACTTCCCGGCATGGGAGGAGGTTCGGAGGGAGGATCGGCCATGGCAGGCACCGCAGTTCCGGCCAAAAGAAGTACCACTATTCCCAAAACGATCTTTCTAGTTTTCATCCTGATTCTTTTTAAAGATGTGACCCCGCAACCAGCACCCGGATGACACCGGTCCTCCCGGCCGAGGTAAGTTTTACAAAATACCAGCCGGCCGGCGCTTCCGTAATCAGTCGCCCGGACCCCGGCCCGGTGATGTAACGTTGAACCAGCCGCTCTCCCGAAAGCGAGAAGACCTCCGCCCGGGTGTCGTCGGTCACCGTCGCCACGATCGTCCGGCCGGTGACCGTTACCCGGTGACCCGGATCCACCGGCCCGGGCAAATCCCCGCCCCGGAACGAGAGAAGAAACCGGCCGGGTTCCTCCCCGTCGCCCGACGTAAAGGCATATTCCGGATCCACCGTCAGGTCATGCTCCTGTCCGGTCACCCGGTCGGAGAGGAACACCTGCCCCGGTGCCTTTCCCGTCCAGGTCGCCTCGATCCGGAACCGGGACCCCCTGTTCTTCTCGAAATGGAGCGGGATCCCGACATCCTCTTCGGGAAAGGGACGGGTGTTCACGGCCAGGGCTGTACCCTCTTCCTCCGTGTAGAGCTTCGGGGCATAACCTGGCAGGAACCTTCCGTCGGAATAGGGATCATAGCCGGAATCGGATCCCGGATCGAATCGCAACTGGCACTCCTGGAACGACGGTTCGTCGAGACTCCGCGCAAGCAGTTTCAACACCGGCACCTTTTCCGCTTTGAACCATCTCGTGGTGTCGAAGATCCTTGCGGCAGCCGGGATGACCAGCGAGCCGGTCCCGCCGGTCACCTCGGCCATAAACCCGTTGCATGCCGGGATGACCTCGCCGGGATTCCGGGGGGTGTAACTGCGGCCCGCTTCGTTCCATACCTGGGCCACCCCTCCCAGGTTCACCACCTCCCACCCCGTGTACCATGCAAGGGCACAGGGGAAGGGATTACCCAGCAGGTGCCAGCCCCGGTAGTCGGCCGGGACCCCGGTCCGGGTCAGCCCACCGATGGCCACATCTTCCGCATGCAGCAATCCCCTGAAGACCTTCACCCCGGCCTGCTGGTAGGCAGCCAGATACCCCCGGCCGGTTTCAAAAAGGTCGCTGCCGTTAACGGTCGTGAAAAGCGGGGGGGCGCCTGTATTCTTGTGGTTGACCCACAACTGGTCCTGCTCCGACCAGGTGTACAGATCATAGTCGTTCCCTGCCCCGGTGGCGATAAATCCCCCGCTGGTATCGAAAGGCTGTCCCGATACCGGCGAAGCGAGAAAATGCCAGCCGTCCTGCCAGTCGCCCCAGTCGGCCGCCCCGATGGTGCGTTTCACCGTTCCTTCCACTCCCGGGGTGCTGTGGATCAGCGATCCGTCAGGTTCGACCACCAGTCCGGTGGCGGCAGCCCCGTTGACCAGGTCGCCCGAAACGGTGAGCCTTGCCGCCGGAGCAACGGTAAACCGGGCACCCGCCTGGATGGTGAGGTTCTGGAGCTGCGCCTGCATGTTCAGGGTGACGCCGGCCGGGTTGGATACGAGGAGGGTGGAATGGACCCCCGCCATGAGGGAGCCGGCACCGGAGATCGTCTGGGCGGATGTGCCGTTGAACTTGACCGTCCCGGGTGATGACGGGGAGAAGAAAAGGGTCCCCAGGTGTCCCACCTGGATATTCCCGCGGATGGTATGGCCAGGGTTGCCGGTGACGTTGAAATAGAAATTCCCCTGCGTGGCGGTGAAGTTCCCGATCGACACCGCCGCCGAACCTGTGGCGGTGATCAGCCCGGCATAGTTCATCTCGAAATCGCCGTACGTCCTTCCGCCAAACGAGGGAACCACGTAGGCGTCGATCCGGAAGAGGCTTCCCGGCTGAAAGACCACCACCGAGGCAGGAGCCGTGGCCCCGAAGGGATTGCCTCCGGCAAGGCTCAGGTAAACCGAGCCTGGATCGAACACGACAGAATTCAGGCTGGAGGTGCCGAACGGGTTGCCCGAGAAACCGGCAGCCGCCTTGAACTGGCTTCCCTGTAAAAAACGGATCCCCCCGGCCGAGGCTGCCAGCAGCCGGTGTCCTCCGCCCGAAAAGGTCATGGCACCGCCGATCGCGCCCGATGCTCCCGGGGAGAGTGAAATGGCGATCGCCCCGGAACCCGAAGCATTCAGCTGGCAACCCGCCTCCACCACGAGGTCGTCGCCCGTGTCGCCTGCCAGGGTAAGCGTGGCCGTGCCCGGCAGGGTGACCGAGGTGTTGGATTGTATCTTCATCTGCCCGAGGGTCTGGACGGGGATGTCGGAGAGGGTCCAGGCGCCGCCGATGTCGAAAATCAGCCTATCATTCGGGGCGGGAACGTTGCGTGCCGGGCTCCAGTTGGAGGCGGCGGTCCAGGAGGTGCCCGTCGCCCCGGTCCAGTGGTAGATCATCACCGAAGGGATGTTGGTGGCGGCCATCGCTGAAGGCACCGGGGGCTGGGTCAGGTAATTCATCGTTTGCGGATGAATGCCGTCCCATGCATAAGGAAAGATCGTGAAGGTGTACTCGGTTCCCGGAGAAAGACCTGCAATTGAGGCGAAGGACGCGTTTCCGGGGGTGACAACGGCAGCCACGGTCCCGTCGCCGAGGGGGGAACCGGGAAGGTAGGCGATGGTGTCGGAGGGGATCCCGGAACTGGCGAAAGTGCCGGTCTTCATGAGGATCAGGTAGCCGTCGGCCCCCGCGGCGGCCGGAATCCAGGAAAGTTCGATGCCGGTGGTGCCCGCCGCCACGGCATCGAACCCGGTCACCTGGGCGGGCGGCTCGAAGGCTGGCGTGTAAAAGGAGCGTTCGCTGGTCAGGGAGGCTCCGACCGGATTGCGTGCATATGCCCGGAACCGGATCAGCGACGCGGCCGGCAGGGTGTCGCGCAGGTGGCTGAATGCGCCGGTGTCGGTTCCACCTTCCGCCATGGGGTGATCGGCCAGGGTCACCGGCGTGGCAAGGCTCCACACGGTACCCCTTTCCAGCAGCGGACTCCCCCCGCCGGAGGTGATGCATCCGCCGAGCCGGGCCGAGGTTGGAGTCAGCTGAGTGAGCGAAGGAGCGCCGATCGCCGGGGGCAGCAGGGTGGCGGAAGCGGCCTGCGCTGAGGGGTTTCCTGAGGCGGACGAGGTGTTGTACAGGGTCAGCGTGCCGGAGCCGTTGTACTCGTAGGCACGGAACCAGTAGGTCGTACCGGCTGTGAGCCCGGTGACCGACGGCACCGAGGCCCCGGAATAGTTGTAGATCACCTGCTCGCCCGTACCGATGTATACGGGGTTGGCCGGGGGGTCGGTGCCGTCGGCGGGCGGTGTGAAACTGTCGGCCGTGTTGATCTTGACCACCCGCTTCTCCCCGTTGCCCGGCGTCCAGGCGACCGTCATGGAGGTTTGCTGGACGTTGGAGAACACGATCGTCGTGGCCTGTTGGGTCGGCGCAGTAATCGCAGCTGCTTCGACCGTTCCGCCGATGGCCAGCCCGTTGATGCCTGCCGATCCGGAATAGAAGCCCCAGCCTCCCGTGGCGGTCTGGCCGCTGGCGTAATACCGCAGCGTCACGGTGGTGCCGTTGTAGATGTTCTGAAGGTCCGTGATGCCCGAAAGGTCGATCTGCGGAAGGGTGAGCGAGGTCGTCTGCACCGGGCTCCCGATCAGGGTAAAAGAAACGCCGTCGAGGCTGTAGGCGAATTGCGAGGTGACGCCCGGACTGGCGAAGAAGGTGGAAGTGCCGTTAAGGCGGGCGTCGATCGTGGCGAGCGCCAGCCGGTAGCCCGGCAGGGGCTGCAGGGTGACCTGGAAATAGTCGTTGGCCGATGTCGAGATCCCGTTGTTCTGGAACCCCAGCGTGCGGAAGGAGTTCACCCCGCCCGAGGCCGGGGCGCCGGGCCCGCGGGTGAGGTCGGAGGACCCGCCGGCGGAGATCAGCCCGGGATTCCACGTGGTGGCCGGCGCCGTCACGGGAAATGAAAGCCCGTACACGTCCCACGCGGCGACCTGGCCCCGGACGGCAACGCATGCGGCGATGGCCGGGATAAAGAGGAAAAGTGTTTTCATGGGTTTTTTCCCGCTTAATCGGCGAAAGGGGAAAAGGTGACAGGGGTGTTGATAACTTTTGGTGACGCGTGACAGGTGACGGGTGACAGAACGCTTCGCGGCTGACCTGGCACCTGGCACTTGGCACCTGGCTCTTGGCTCTTGGCTCTTGGCACCTGGCACCTGGCACTTGGCACTTGGCATTGGGCACCTGGCTTGAATTCCAGAGCGGATAGATATTTTCATATAATTGTGAACCAATCTATTATATCTATAAGGGCAGAGTATGCCCGATTTTCGGGCATAAGAAAGTGTAAATTTTTCCCTTGCATTATCCGGGCATCAGGGTTATCTTTACACGAATTTCAGTCTAACGAAGGACTCGTCAGGCTTTCTGACTGTATCGCCGGTCAAGGGTATGAAAAGATACTCGTTTCTGGTTCTGTTGCTCGTCTTCTCCGTTTCCTGCAAAAAGGATCAGCAACCGGAGCAGGATCAAATCATCTACACGGATTTTGAGCCGGACGTCACGGTCAGTTACAACTATATCCAGGATACCACCTGTTTCACGATCGATCCGGATCATGACAGTGTGACCGATTTCAGTTTTTCAGCCAACAGGGTCGAGGTGATTTTACCCTCCGGCTCCGATTGGGGGTACACATTTGAATGTACCGGACATAACGGCAACCAGGTTACCCTGCCCAATCAAAATCCAAAGAAATGGGATTCTCTGTACCTCTATGATGCAGGAATCGCATTTGATGCCTCATTCAGCAGATGGAGGAGCGAAACCTATTTCCTTTTCAACATTCCAACGGCGAGTTATTATCGATGCCTTTCCGATACGTCAAAATATCTCGGTTTAATGATCAGCAAAGGCGGAAAACAATATTACGGTTGGGTGATGGTTGACTGGGATAATTACCGGGTGAAGCTAAAGGTGAAAAGTTGTGCCGTCAGGACCAAAGCCGGAAAGCCCCTCCGGACCGGGGAGCGCTAAACCACACACATGTAACCTTTTGTTTATGAAGGCTTTTATGGTATTTCTTTTCCTTCTGACGATCGCCTCTTTCACCTCAGCTCAGAGGCTTGGCTTTCAGGAAAAGGAGTGCATGCTGGTGATCAATCCCGATTATCACTTCGACAATTACAGTTACGGCTATCATGGCTCGGGGTATGTCTTGTATCATTATCTGACGGGAATCCTGAGCCATCAAAGCGCGCAACCCGATGAATCCTATTGGGGCTACTTGCTCCGGATGATTCCTCCATGCGGCTATTTCGTGGATTACCGGGCCGGCAGTGAATACACACTGTATAAAATTGCCGACAATACCTGCACCCTGCTTGGATCGGAAGCCGGAGATTTTGGAGGATTATTTATCGTAAATGATCATTTAGCCTATTACGTCATCGACTTTAGGTTCTATGGCTGGCCCCGCCATGTAAATGTGATGCATTGCTCCGACCTTTATCCCGTTCGTTCGATCATTTACGATATCGAACCGGATTCAAATATCACCGTCCATGATACAATTCCGGGATTTGCATTGTGCGATGAATTAACGGAATTGCATTACAAACTGACCCGCGGCGGGGACACCCTTACCTATACCATCGTGCTCCATTCAGATCCTGCTCTGCCGGTGGATCCTGCGATCACTCGGGAAGCTGGACCGGTAGTATATCCCAACCCCGTTCAGGATTACCTGTACCTGGACTTACCATGGGGAGCGGAAACGGTTTCCATCCAGGTTTTAAACATGAATACCAGGCTTGTTAAACAATATCCCCCCGCTTATCAGCAGAAAGTGACCTTACCGGTCGCCGACCTCCCACCCGGATTCTATATGTTGCGGGCCATCTCTGCCGGTTGGGTGAAAAACATCAAGTTTATCAAGGAATGAAAGCATAGCCTGGAAACCAAATTAAAAAAGCCATGAAGATCTTCCCGTTACCTGCAATCCTCCTGATAATCGGACTTCTCTGTGGGAACCTGCCCGCCGGGGCCCAGCATACCTGGTACTGGCACAACCCCTCAGGGGATGGCAACCATCTGAATGATCTCTGTTTTCCTTCGGCCGGCGAGGGATGGGCGGTCGGGAACGGTGGGAAGCTTCTTCATTACATCGGCACAAGATGGAGCATGTATGACCGGATCACTTTTCAGGATCTGAACGCCCTTTGGTTTACCGATGAAAACCACGGCTGGGCGGTGGGCAATCATGGCACCCTGCTCAGGTACTCGAACGGAGATTGGATACAGGAAAACGCAGGGACCACCAGGGATTTGTACGACGTTTGCTTTCCCTCGCCCGACAATGGCTGGGCCGTGGGCCAGGTAAGAATGCACTATGACGGTACCGCCTGGACCACGCTCGATACGCTCGGTTACGGAGGGGTGACCGAGGTGTGCTTTACGGATCCGGATCACGGATGGTGCGGCGGATTCATGCAATTTTACCGTTACGACCAAACAGGCTGGCACTGGAATCCCCTGGTTTCTTCCGACATCCTCGATATCAGATCACTCTTCTTTTATGATGCCGATCACGGATGGATCGGTGGCGTTTACAGCGATGGGATGAATTTTATCATGAATTACGACGGCTCATCCTGGTCATGGGCGCCGTCGAATCCCCCATGCACCTCCAATGATCTGCATTTTGACAATCCGGAGCATGGGTGGAGTTGCGGAGGACAAACGAACTGGTTCTGGACGGATACGACAGTTTTTGAGTTCGACGGCAACCGGTGGACAGGCTCTTATGTGAATCCGGGCACACCCAACGCCCTGGCTCCCGGCAGTGCCGGGCAGATGTACGTGGCAACCGAGTGGGGCCATATTCTAAGGCATGATGCGTCGGGCTGGGACTATTCAAACACCCTGGCCGAAGGCAGGATCGACCTGTCGTTTCCCGACACGGCCCATGGCTGGCTGGCCGGCGACGGAAAATACATTCTTCGTTATCACCACGGAACCCTCGCTCCCGATACCTCTTTCGGCGAAGTGAACATCCGGCACATCCATTTTGCCGATACGAACCATGGAATCGCTGCCGGTTGGTCGAACCGGTTGCACAAGACTTTCCTGTACAGATACTCTTCTTCGGGCTGGCAGCTGATCACCGACACACTTAGCGTGCCGATCGGCGTGGTGTGTGCGTTACCAGATGGCGGCGCCTGGCTGGCGGCCGATTATGTCTCCGGTGGCGCCCGGGTTTACCTGTTGAGCGGGAATTCAATGATCACCTATTATTTCCCGGATCTCCGCCTGATATGCTCCCTCAGCTTCACGGATCCGTCGCATGGTTGGGGAATCGCCAGGAAATCCCCGGGATTTCAGTACGCGATCATCCGGTACCAGTTGGGATCCTGGACAGAGGAGATGGCTGCGCCGCCGGACCAGGTAATGCAAGCCGTTTCTTTCTGTTCCCCCAACTCGGGATGGGCGGTAGGCTATTCCTCATTCAACATGCACGGGGTCAGCTATCACTTTGACGGATCCACCTGGACTCCCGGTCCGGAATCAACCGGCGGGCTTATCAATGTCTGTCATCCCGACCCTGAACATGTGTATGCCATCGGCAGTTCAGAGTTATTTACCCTATCCGGTGATCAGTGGCTTGCAGAACCGGTGACGACCATCCAGAACCTGGTCTCCCTGGCCGTTTCACCCGACGGCACCGGCTGGATCGGATGTTCCCAGGGCGGAATTCTCTCTACCCGGTCACCCTTTGCGGTGGGGGTGACGGAACCCGCTTATAAACAACCGGGGAGGGATTTTACGATAACTCCCAACCCTGCCTCCGGTTACACACGCCTGCTGTTTAACTCACGGGGTGAGGGCCATCCGCAGGCGGTACATGTGACCGACCTTTTCGGCCGGCCCGTCAGGAAACACCGGCTACTTCAAGCAACAACCGATTTCCGTCTCGACCTGGCCGGTTTGTCCCGGGGCATGTACCTGGTGGAAGTCATCCGAAACAACGGCGCCGCAACACGGGGTAAGTTAGTGGTAAAGTGACGACTCACGGCTCACGGCTCACGACTCACGGCTCACCGTTTCGAGCGCTTCTGGCAACAGTCATGGTGACCGGGATGAACATCCGTTTTTTTCCTGCGGTTTGGAAGAATCGAAAATATACCATATTTTTACATGTTTGCGAATTTGTAACCATTCCATTACTTCCGAAACTGTTACATACCATTTATTAATCAATTAATATACAGTAATATGGACTTCATTCGCACCATAAGTTTCAGCATTTCAGTCTGCCTCATGGTCATATTTTCTCATCCACTCAGTGCACAAAAAGAATTTATCAGGAAAGAGACTACTTATGGCCGGGCCAAGATTTATAAAAAAGACTATAAAATATTGAAGGTCAGAAACCTGATATTGATCAACGACAGCGTTATTACCTATAACGACGGAGGAGCTGTGCAACCCTCCCGGATCCGGGTTGATGACCTTCGCTATATTTCTGTCCGGAAAGGAAACCATGCCCTGGCATACGGTTTGATTGGCTCAGGAATCGGTCTTTTCTCCGTCGCCATAACGCATCTGAAATACAGTGGCGATCGGTCGATGGATGATTTTAACTGGGCGACCCTGTATGCGGGCATGACCCTGGGCTGTGGAGTTACCGGCGCCATAATAGGAGCCTTCGATCCGAAGTGGAAAAGACTCTATATTAAAAACAAGGAGTCGGCTCCGACCGTTATGATCCTTCCCGGATTCCAATTCAAGGATGTGTTTTTAATCGGTTTATATATCACTATTTAAAACAACGCCATGAAAAAACTATTTATCCTTGTCGCCGGCTTCTGCCTGATATTTTCATTGGGCACGGAAGCTCAATGCAAATGGAAGAAATTCCCAAAGAATTATCTGAAAATGATCCGTTCGGATGATTGTTCGGTAAAACCTGATATCGCAACCGAGATTCGAAAGACGCTGTATGGCTTCTCTACCGCATCGGTTGTGAGCTTTGTAAAGTCGGGTGAAGAATATTATTTGTATTTCTATATCACCCGGAGCAGCAGTTCGAAATTCGGGTTTGAAAAGAATAATTCACTGGAATTGTTCTTTAACGACGGAGCGCACCTCGCGCTGTATCCGTGCGGTACCTTTACTGCCAAGTCCCTGCCTCTGCTGGATTGCAACATTGCCGGTTTTTATTCAGTTACGCGTGAACAACTCAAACAGATTGCCGAGGGCGGTCGACTAAAGTCCTTTATTCTCCATATTTCAGCAGACAAGACGATATCCTCCGCACAGGTGGATGAAGATGGCTCTATGTTCTTCGAATATGAAATTTCGTCGGACAAGCTGGGACACAACCTGTCGGAAATTGCTGATTGCATGCTGTCAAAGTAGAAATCACCTGACTTGGCTCACAACTCACGACTCACAACTCACAACCCTATCTCCCCCGCAACCGGCAGCATGGCGGCAATCGCCAGGGCGGCGAATTCGTCGATGGGGATCCCGATCTTTTCGCATTCGAGGATGTTCTCCCGCTTCACCGAGGCGGCGAACATCTTCTCCTTCATCCGCTTGACCACCGATTTCGGCTTCACGACGGCCAGTCTCTTTTCGGGATAGACATAGGTGGTGGCGAAGATCAGCCCCGTGATGGTCTCGCCGGCCGCCAGGGCGTGCTGGAATTCGGTGCTGCGCTCCTTCCCCGATGAACATTCGTTGTGCATCCGGATGGCGTCGAGGATCTCGGGCGGCAAGTCGTAATCTTTCAGCAGCACTTCGGTCTGCGTTCCATGTACCAGGGGATCGGCGTTGGTGATCTCCACGTCGAGGTCGTGAAGGAGGCCGGCAAGCCCCCATGCCTGTTCGTCACGGCCCAGCCTCCGGGCGATCCCGGCCATCACCGCCTCCGAAGCCAGGCAGTGAAAGATCATCTTTTCATTTTTGACATACCGGTGAAGCAGTTGCAGGGCGGCGGTATGATCAAGGGGTAGCAGGGTCGGATCCATGTTCATTTCGGCTATCTTTCCTGCAAAAGTATCATTTTTCGACAGGATGGAAGTTTCCCGTCGCTCCACAATTGTTTTTGCTTTTGTTAACTGTATCTTTGTCCTAATATAAACATGAAATTTCCTGAATCATGCCTTTACAGAAAGAATACCGGTGGCTGGCCGCAGAAGGCGGGCCGAGAATGCTCAACGAGGCGCTGAAACTGATCGACGTGATCGAAGCCCCGGGCACCGCCAACAACCCGGTCATCCTCTCCTGGGCCCGGGAGATCGGCGCCAATGTCGCCAACATCTATAAAGCCGACGAGATCCCCTGGTGCGGGCTTTTCATGGCCATCATCGTCCGGCGCAGCGGCCGCCAGGTGGTCAAAGATCCGCTCTGGGCGCTCAACTGGGGCACCTTCGGCAAATACACCGAAACCCCGATGCTGGGCGATGTGCTGGCCTTTGTCCGCAACACTCCCGACGGACGGAGAGCCGGGCACGTGGCGCTGTATGTCGGCGAAGACGCCGCCTGCTACCACATTCTCGGAGGAAACCAGTCCGACCGGGTCTGCATCGTGAGAAAAGAGAAAAGCAAACTTTACGTGGCCAGGCGCCCCAACTATATCAACCAGCCCAAGAATGTCAGGCAGATCTTCCTCCCCGAATCGGGAAAACTCTCGGAGAAAGAGGCCTGAATTTGAAATTCAACGGATCAGTTAACGGAACCATCATCAAAAACCATTCTCTATGTTCAACACAGGCATTCTGGATGTCGTCATCGGGCTGGTATTCATCTACCTTCTCTACAGCCTGCTGGCCACCATCCTCCAGGAAATGATCGCCACCGCGTGCAACTTCCGCGCCAAGGTCCTTGAACAGGCGATTGTCCGCATGCTGGAGGACGGGGAAGGAACCGTCGCCCGGTGGCGTGGCCTCTGGGCGCTGTTCCGTCCCTCCACGGCAGGAGGAGACGGGAAACGGGCGGTCGACTCTTTTTACCGCCACCCGCTCATCACCTTCCTGGGCGAGAACAACCGCTCGGGGAAACCCGCCTACCTCAAGCGGGAATCCTTCTCGAAGGTGATCATCGACCTTCTGCGGGGAGAAAAGATCAGGCCTGGAGCCGACCTTCGCCCGCTCATCGAAAAGGCGCTTGCCCAAAAACAAACCCTCTGGGGACAGGCGGCGATCGGCCCCGAAACGGTCAAATACCTCGAATCGGTGTGGACCGACGCCCAGGGAAGCGTCGACCAGTTCCGGGCTTCCCTGGAGAACTGGTTCGACGAGACCATGGAACGCGCCACGGGGTGGTACAAACGGAAGACCCAGTTCATCCTCTTCTTCATCGGGCTCGGACTGGCCATCGTTTTCAATATCGATACCCTCCGGATCGTGGGAAAACTGGAGAAAGACCCGAAACTTCGGGAAGCGATCGTGCAACAGGCCGATGCCTTTGCAAAATCGCATCCCACCCTCGACCAGGACCTGGCCCGCCAGCAGGCCGAACTCAGCGCCCTGCGCCGGCAAATGACTGGCGGGAACCTCCCCCCGGCCACCCTCGACAGTCTTGCGCAAAGACGGGCCGAAGATTCCATCGCGGTGGCGCTGGCTTCGAAACTGGCCGTCAAACGGGATTCGCTGATCGATGCGGCCGATTCCCTGCTTCGGTCCGACATCGGGAAAGTGAACAGTGTGCTGGGACTGGGTCCCGGAAGTTTCGATTGCGGCCCGTGCGACATCCGGTGCATCCTGTGGTCGGTGGTGGGTTGGATCCTCACGGCCCTGGCCATCTCACTGGGCGCTCCCTTCTGGTTTGACCTCCTGAACAAACTGGTGAAGGTGCGTAACCAGGTGGCTGCCTCTTCAACCCCCTCTCCGTCAAAGCAAGGGAAAGCGGAAAGCGGAATTTCCCCTCCCAAAATCCACGGATGATGAAAGTCACCGTCACGAAATACCTGAACGTCCGTACGGGGAGACCCAGCCTGAACGCCCCCTGCTACCAGTACCTCGCACCGGGCAGCGAACTGGTGGTCGACGGGAACTTTTACCCGGGCGATCCTTACGACGGCATCGATCTCTGGATGAAAGACAACGCAGGGAACTATTACTGGAGCGGGGGGATCGAAACCGGCTCCATCCGCGAAAAGATCTTGTCCGGGGACCAGGAGTACGGTTGGCTGAAAGGTTTCGGCATCCCTGAGATCTGGCATAAAGGGTTCACCGGGAAAGGGATCCGCGTGGCCGTCCTGGATACCGGCATTGCGTACCCCCACGACCACCTCGACCTGGATCCGGCACTGTTTACCGACTGCACCGGCAGTTCGTCGGGAGTCGCCGACCTGAGCGGACATGGGACCCATTGCGCGGGGATCATCAAGGGATATGGTTACGGCCGTGGTCCGACAGGCATCGCTTTCGGTTCCACCCTGCTGGTCGGCAAGGTAACGCACGACCAGCAGGGCGACCGGCCTGGCTTCCTGGTCAAAGCCATCGAATGGGCCACCACGTTTAAGGCCGATATCATCTCGGTAAGCAAGGGGGATCCCGTCGGGCATAAAGAACTGGCAGAGGCCGTGGCAAAGGCCACCGGCGCCGGGATTCTCGTGGTCGCCGCGGCGGGGAACAGGATCGCGGGATTTCCTTCCGACCATATCTATTACCCGGCCCGCTATCCCGGGGTGTTCTCCGTCGGCGGCATCGACGACCGGAACCTGGCTCTCGGCGATTCGCTGCTGACAGGCGAGACGATGATCTTCGCGCCGGGACACAACATCCTTTCCACCTACCCGGACAACGGATTCGCCACCCTTTCCGGCTCCAGCCAGGCGACGCCATATGTGGCCGGGATATGCGCCCTGCTGCTTGAAAAGCTAAGGAGGGAGGATCCCTCCGCGGGCGCCGCCCTCCTGCCCCGGCTCCTGGCGGATCGCGCCACCCCGGCCCCCTTCGGAAAGATCCTGAATGTGAAAGACCTCTTTTCCTGATCCATCCTGTCAACTCACATGTCCATGAAGAAATTCCTTGTTGGTTCCCTGATCCTGCTCCTGTGTGCCGCAGGCCGACTCTCCGGCCAGCACCCTGCCGCCGATGCACTGGCTCTCAGCGGCCGGAGCCTCATCCTCGACGGGAAGGTCACCTTCAACCTCGGCGACAGCGTCGTGATCAGTAATATCCTGCGGAAATACGAAGATACGGTCACCACCTACTCCTCGCTCTGGTTCCGGTTCGCCTCCAACCCTTTTCTTTCGCTGCCCCGCATCGCCTCCATGAGTTCGGGGGGCGGATTCACCCTGTCGCCGGCAAAGGATGGAACGGAAATGTTTGCCGGTCCGGGAGGGGCGTTGGGGGGGATCGATGTGACCACGATCGCCGACGGACTCGCCCGGTTCCTGGTGACGAGGACCAAAGAGGAGCTGAACGTGGCCTTTTTCACCCGTTTCCGGGAAACGCTGGAGTCGCCGCGGTTCACCGATATCTGCGTGCTGTTTCCCAACACCCATATGCTGCTGACTGCGATCGGCAGCGAGATCTACGATTACAACCGCTATATCCAGAACCTGCGGGAAGCGTTCCTGGCCGACCTTGTGACACTCGATGCGCATCTTCCCGGGCTGATCGGAAATAATCCGGATTTCTTCCGGACCCATTTCGGCCTCGCCGCCGGACTGAATGCGGCCTGCTACCTCTCGCGCTCGCTTCGCGACCGGCAGCATCCCGGCGACATTCTCGCGGATTATCCCCTCGAATACCTGATCAAACCCGGAGAAACGGAATATTTCGACCGCAACTGGAGCGGGGCCATCCAGACCCTGCAGTTGCTCAGCGCTTCGTTGCAAAATCCCTCCCCGGAGAGCGGTCAGTACTGGATTGGCCCCGACCAGGTCCTTCTCCTGCTCCGCAACAGGAATGCATTCCAGCTTTATCTGGGACTGGTGTACCAGATGGCAAAGAGCGACCGGTACGAAAACATCCCCTTTGAAAAGGGATCGCTGACGGAATTGTTGGAGAAAATCGACGTCGGCAGCGACTACCCGGCCTGGCGGGATTTTGTGACCGGCTTTGCCCGGAAAACCGACGCGTTGAGCACGATGCTCCGGAACGCTCCCGATCCGAAGAACGATTCAGCCTCTTTTGAATTTTATGCCCGCTATTTCAGGGCTTCGGCCGACCTTGTCGAATATGGCACCCGGGCTGCGGAACTGCCTCATTTCAGCGAGGTGACCGGAGTGACCCTTCCCGACAGGCTGGACATCTGTTTCCGCCTGGCGGGTGAAACGGGCGACCTCACCACTTCGATCCTGCGGAAAAATTACGCGGCTTCCGTCAACCACCTGGTGAACATATACCGGCTCGCCCGCACCGGTCCGGAAACCGATGCCGCAGGGAATTCCACCGAAGTCCTGGCAAAGCTGGCGAAATACGGGGCCTTCATCTCCTCCGTCGCCACGGCGAAAACCTCCGGTGAAGTCAGCCAGGCCATCGAGGCGGCCGCCCTTCCTTCGGGCAGTTCGAGGATCAAGCGCGAATCGGCCTGGAATGTATCGCTCAACGCATATGCGGGACTGTTCCTGGGGTATGAACATATCAGCGGCTATGAGGAGGGCGGATTTTCGGTCAACACCTACGGGGTGGCCGCCCCGGTGGGGGTCGCCGTGAGCACGGGAGGACACTCGTTCCTGTTCCTGTGGCCGGAGAACGAAGGCCACTGGTCCTACTCCCTCTTCGCTTCGCTGATCGATGTCGGAGCCCTGGCCGCCTTCCGGTTCGAACACTCTGAAACCGTCGACCAGGTTCCGACCATCCATCTCCGCGACATTGTCGCCCCCGGGCTTTTCCTGTCGGTCGGATTTCCACGCTGCCCGCTGTCGCTGAACCTCGGCCTTCAGGTGGGCCCCAACCTGCGCGAAGTGAATGTGCTGCAGCCCGACGGCTCGCGCATCAACAAGTACGGCAACAACACCAGCTGGCGCTACAGCGCTTCGCTCGTGGTCGACATACCCCTTTTCAACCTCTATACGAAAACCCGGCGATAGTGATCCTCCTGTCCGTCTCCATGAAGTTAATTCTCCGATAAAAACTCAAAACCCATGAAAAAAGCACTCTCCCTGATGGCCCTTTGCCTCCCCCTGCTGGTCATGTCGCAGGGGATCTATTCCGGAATGAACGCCGGGAAAAAACTGCCCCGTAAGATGGAATCCGCCCGGCACACGAAACCGGGACTTCCCCCGGCCTGCGAAGGCAGCGACGATATGCTGCCGCTCGCACCGCGGGACCTGATCCAGGTTTACGACAGCATCTTTTACTGGGAATGGGACACTTTGATACCGGGCTGGAAAATCTATTCGAAAGAAAATGCGTTCACCTACGACTGGAACCACAACCTGCTCAGCAGCATCTACCTGTCATGGACCGGAACCGCCTGGGAAAACAGCTACCGCTACGCGCATACTTACACATCCGGCAATTATCTGGCAAGCGACCTGGCCCAGTCCTGGAACGGTTCCGGGTGGGAAAATTCCAGCCAGACGCTGTATGGGTATGACGCATGGAACAACCTGACCGACCGGGTTGGCCAGGGCTGGTATGTCAACTCCTGGATGAACGTAACTTACAGGAGCTATACCTACGACGAGAACCACAACCGCACAAGCTACCTTTACCGTACCTGGAACGGAAGCGACTGGGTGAACTACTGGCAGTGGCTCTATTCGTATGATGCCAATAACAACCGTACCGGTTACCTCTACCAGCAGTGGGATGGAAGCGCCTGGCAGAACATCTACCGCTATTTCTACTCGTACACCTCGACGGGCAACATCAGCGCTTACCTGAACCAGGATTGGGATGGCAATGAATGGGTGAACGATATCCAGGGAACTTACACCTATAACAGCAGCGACCTTGTGAACTATGAACTTGACCAGCATTGGAACGGGACCAGCTGGGAGAATTCCACCCAATGGTATTACTTCTACGATGCCTGGAATGACCAGGTCAGGGAATTGGGACAGGAGTGGTACGGCGGCGCATGGGAGGATTACTGGCAGGGACTCTATGCTTACGATGCCAATCATAACCCGACGGGATCGCTGTACCAGTCCTGGAACGGATCTGCGTGGCAAAATGAATATCAGGCGCTTTCCGCCTACGACAACGACAATGTCGAGAAGAGCTATTCATACAAAGAATGGAACAGCGCCGGTGACAAGGTGACTTACGGCGACAGCAGCTATTCCTATTATCATACCGTGACCGGGATCCATGACCTTCCGGCCGGCGCCGGAATGATCACCCTGAGCCCCAACCCTTCCCGGGGCCGGTTCGTGATCAGCAGTGAAAGTACACTCGATGCCGTCGAAGTCATCTCGCCCGGAGGCATTACCATACATAATATCCGTCCCGGCACCCGGCAGGCGGTGATCGATCTTTCAGGCCGGCCGGCGGGGCTCTACACGGTGAAGGTGACCTCCGGCCTCCGTTCACTCGTTAGAAAGATCATCCATCAATAAGATTTCAAGCCATGAAAATCAGGATGTTATTCTTTTTTCTGCTGGTTCCATTGATCCTGTGCGCTCAGTCCGCCCGGGATCTTCGCGAGCCGGTCCGGATTGTGGATAGATCTTTCTTTTGGGACTGGGATACCTCCTCGCCGGGGTGGAGGCTCCGGAACAAGGAGTCCGACTTCCACTACGACGCAAACAACAACCGGTTGGATGCAATCATGTGGATCTGGAACGATGACAGGTGGGCAAAGAAATCCAAAACAACCTATACCTATAATGATTACCATTCCGTGACATCTTACCTGATGCAGCAATTTAACGGCAGTGTCCTGACGAACAGCTACCGTTACCTTTACACGTATGATGCCTCAAATAACCTGGTGGAGCGAATCTACCAGGACTGGGATAATTCGGACTGGAGAAACTTGTTGCGTCTTGCATATACCTATGATGCCGGCAACTACCTCCAGAGCTACCTGTATCAGTTTTGGGACGGGACAACCTGGATAAACTCGGAACTCACCTTGTATTCCTACGACGAAAGCTACAACCTGACCGGACATTTTACCCGGCGATGGAACAATTCCGCCTGGTACAATGATTCGCGGGACCAGTCCACCTACAACAACCTGGGAAAGATCACGTCATACCTCCATCAGGAATGGGACGGCACACACTGGCAGGATTGGGACAGGGCAATATACAGTTATAACAGTAACAACCTGCTCGAAAAGGAACTAATACAATACTGGCATGACACCGCCTGGACCAGCACAAGCCAGCACTTTTACACCTACAACGGTGCCGCCGATCTCATCCGCATGCTGGCACAACTTTACAATGGAGGGTTGTGGCACGATTTCATGCAGACTCTTTACACCTACGATGAGGGGCACAATCAAACTGAAATCCTGCGACAGGCATGGGACAACGGTAGTTGGATTAATTCAAGGCAGTCGCTTTCCCGGTTCGATGAAAATAATTTCACCACTGCCTATTCCAACAAAGACTGGCATTACACCGGGGAGTACGTGCTGCAGGGTGACAGCGGATATTACTGCTACCACACGGTAATGGGGCTGGAAGACCCGGGCTTGTCCGTCAGCCTCCGGGTATCCCCGAATCCCACCTCCGGCCGACTGGTGGTTTCCGCCCCGGTGGATATGGAATCGCTCACCGTGTCCGACCCGGGAGGCCGTCTCATTTACTCAAACCGTCCCGGCACCCGGCAGGCGGTGATCGATCTTTCCGGCCGGCCGGCGGGTGTCTATACCGTCAGAGGTACCTCGGGAAATCATGTCCGGGTGCGGAAGGCCGTGGTGTATTAAAAACACCGGGCGCCTACCGGCTCAGCACCAGCTTGAAGGTCTCGACATGGTCGTCCTTCACCACCCGCACCAGGTAGATCCCGGCCGGCAGCCCGGTTACATCGAACACGTGCGATCGTTCGCCCTTCATTTGCTCCGATAGAATCCGGCTGCCACGCATATCCATCATTTCCACCTGCAGCATGCCGTTTCCATCTCCGGCCTTCTGTGCCAGGGTGAACCGCCCGCTCGTGGGGTTCGGGTAGAGGGCAAACCAGGGCGAATCGACGAACCCGGGATCCATCTCACCGGCGTCGTTACCACCTGCGACAGTTACCGGCGAGGCCGGCGGGACCGCTCCGCAGTACTGGTTCGTCGTGGTGATGTACCCGTGCATGTATCCTCCCGGAAACACCCGGGTTCCTGGCAGGTAGCTGATCTTCTGCCCCGCGATCATGGTCGCGCCGGCCCCGCTCTGCACGATAAAGGTGTTGCCGCCACCCGCCACAGTTACCGTATTCGATGCGTCGAAGCACAACGTCAACGGAGCCGGAACGGTCCCTGTCACGGTGTTGGCCGGATTCAGCACGGCCATCGTGATCACGTTCGAGGTAGCCGGGTTGCCCGATGGACAGGCATAGTTGGAGGTGAGCACACACGACACCTGGTCATGGTTGTTGGGAACGTAACTGTATGTCGGCAATCCGGTTCCCGCATTCACCCCGTTCACCTTCCACTGGTAGGAAGGCAACGAACCCCCGTTGACCGGAGTCGCGGTGAACATGACGAAATTTCCCGGAGGCGAGGGGTTTGCCGAAGCTGCGATGGAGACGCTGACCGGCAATACCGGGGTCACGGTGACAGTCACGTTGCCGGTGGCCGTGGTTCCCAGGGCGTCGGTCACCGTCACCGAATAGGTCCGGGAGGTGTTTGGCGTGGCTACCGGGTTGGCCAGCGTGGTTCCCGACAATCCGGTACCGGGCGACCACTGGTATCCATAGGGAGCCAGCCCGCCGGTGACAGTCGTATTCAATTGTGAGGATGATCCCGCGCAGATCGACGGCGGAGTCGCCGAAGCCGATGCGGTCAGGGCCGGCACCCAGGACACCCGGTTGTTGGGGTCGTTGTCGAACGACTCACCGGAGAACCCGCCGGTGTAATCGACGAAATAGACCTGGCCTGCATTGACGTTCTTCGAGACGTTGCTTGTCCCCGACCAGGTGTTGGCCGGGAAAATGGCGTTCCGGATGGTCAGGACCTGGCCGTTGTCGATGGTCAGGAGGGTGCCCCCGATAGCCCCATCCTGGAATCCGCAACCAAAAAAGGCATTTGCAACATCCACAAATCCTCCGGCTGTCACGTTCACACCGGCGGTTCCCATGTTCCGGAAAAGGCAGTAGTTGGTTGATATTGTTCCTCCGCTGTTAATGTTGAAATTGTAGCGTGCTGATCCGACATTGGCCCTGACAATGGCCGGATTAGAGATGGTCGCTATCCCTTCGAACCTCCCGCCTGCATTAATGCTGATGCTGCGGGCGTCGGTCATCACCAGGGTCGACCCCGCACCCATGTAAAGATATCCGGCATTATTTACTGCAACATCACCGGATACACTCAGCTGGTTCCCGCTCAGTATATAATAACCCTGGTGAATGGTCAGATTCCCTCCGGATGGCAGGTTGATATTTCCTGCCTGCATGACCGAAAAACCAATGCCTTTAAACACTTCGATGTTCCGCAAAGACCCTGACGCGCCATTATAGGTAAGGATCGAATGCTGTAAACCGGTGAAAGTGACCGTATTCGCCATGGTAGTTGTGTTGAAAACCCCTGAGGCCCCTGTTGTAAAATTGCCAAAAATCTGATGGTCCAGACCGGCCACGTTGTCCTCCCAGGTCCCGCTGGTGATCGTAACGTTGCCAAAACAATGGGCATTATTATTCGACCTGAATTTCCCGGAGGCTTTGTTGATAACCAGATGATAGAACATTTCAGATGGATTGGCGGCAGTAACGAACTGATCGGCGTTCCCGTCGAAGATCACCGTGCATTCGACCGGGTTGAATCCATGATTGGCTGAATAGGCTGTGGTATTTCCATCAAACCAGTTTTTTGCAACGCTGATGACGGAACCCGGATTGGCACTTAACGCACCATTCACGGCAATGGTCAGATTCCCGTCGACATTCAGACTGACACTGGAGGACAGGGTGAATGCGCCGTCGCTGGCCGTCAGGTCGTTGGCTACGTTACAATTTCCGGTAAGGACCAGAGCCCCTGCGGATGGATAGGTTTTGTTCAGTGTAAGATTGTAGAAATCCTCCGGGGTCGTCACACTTTTCCAATCGGCCCCGTCGAAGACCACCGTACTGGTACCCTCCAGAAAACCGCCGGTTCCCGCCAGGTTCGTCCAGTTTCCGGCTACCTGGATCGTCTGCAGGCCTGCATTGAAGATCCCCGACTGGATCAGCATGTTCCCGTTGACATCCAACAGGTTGGTCGCACCAACCGTATTGCTTGCCGGGGCATCGGTCACCCATCCCGTAAACCGGTCACGGACCATTGCCGGACCGGGAATGCTGCTGCCATCGGCCACCCCTTTGTTTATGATCAGGTGGTACAGGTATCCTCCGTTGGTTGTCTCAACACCGGCATCGGTGGCGCCGTAAAGTTCGGTGGTCCCTCCCGACGGGGTATAATCGGCCCGGTTGACCAGGAAACTCCCCGCCGTGCGGATCGTCCCGCCGGTAATGTTTTCAGTCAGCGAATAGGTTCCGGTGTTATAGACCAGGATACCCGTATTCTTGAAATCAAGCGTTCCCGCATTCATTTCGATGATCCCGTTGGCGGCATAAGGCCAGAAGCTGGCCGAGCCGTTCCCCCCGTAAACATTGAAATTCCCGCCATAGATGTGGATCTCGCCGTTCAGATCAACCCAACCATCGTTGTTGTACAGGTTGATGGTCCCGTTGGGATTCAGCCAGAAACCTCCGTAGAGTCCGTTCTGGACCAGGTCCAGCGCGGTGAAGGTCCCCGCCAGCACATCAATACCCCCCGAGGTCCAGAGATACTGGTTGCAGCTTACCGTGTGCGATACGCTGGCCACGCGTAAGGCAGCTCCCATGCTGGCTTCCAGGATGTTAAAGGTTTCGTCCGACAATACGTACTGATGTCCGGGACCGTCAAAAACCACCTTCCCGGTACCTTCGTCAAACCCCGCAGGCCCTACCTGGTTGGTCCAGTTCCCTTCGATTATGATGGGGAAGGCGCCCGCCGCCAGGCTTCCGCTCCGGATGGTGAGGTTCCCGTGGACACGGAGGGAGTCGGCCAGCGAAGTACTTCCGGAAGAGTTGATCACAAGGTGATTGAAGAAATCGCCGGTATTCAGGTTGATCGTGTGCGAAGTCCCGTTAAAAATGAATGTGCCGTAAACACATTGCAGGTTCCCGCTGTTGGTGAAACCGCCCTTCAGAACGACCGGGTAAGAGGAGTACGATTCGGTCAGGCTGGAGGTATAAAAGTTGACCAGGTTCCCGTTGATTTTTGTCGTATCGGTCGACATTCCGCTGAAGTTCACATAGCCTCCCGACGATTTGTAATTGTAAATGGAGGCGAAGGAACAGGCTGCGGTATAATTCCGGATGTTGGAGGCAGTGGCTCCATCAAAAACAACAATCCCGTTGGCCAGGTTGGCGTTGGCGCCACTCCTGAATTCCCAGTTTCCCGTCACCCAGAACTCGCCGGCCAGGATATTGGCGGTCGATCCGGATTGCCACAGGATGTTCCCCCCGACCACAAAGTCGGAATTGACGCTGGTCTCTTCCGCCTGGCCGTAAATGTCCATGTTCCCGGCAATGCTGAGATCGCCGTTCCCCACGCTGATCCTCGCACCGGATCCTACCGTCAGATTGTTGCATACACCCACTCCGCTGCCGATGATCGGGTAATAAAGATAACCGGTGCTGATGGTGACGTCCTCGGTCGTGGCCGGTATGTGCTCCAGCGACCAGTTGAGCGGGTCGAACCAGTCGTTGCTGATGTTCCCCACCCACTGGTTCGGTACCTGTGCGGTGAGATTCAGGGTATAGTCTTCCACCTCCCCGTAAGTGGTCGAACCACAGGGGCCGACAGCGCCGGTATAAGTGATCCGGACCCGCATCGTTACGATACCGGTCGTCTGGCCCGACGGAGGAACCACCGCTGCCGCGTAAGGACCGCTGCCCGGAGTCCCCGTCACCGTGACCTGTTCGCCGGCATCCAGGAAACTGCCGTTGCGGTTCCAGTCCACCCATATCCCGCACTGGTCGGCGCTGTACAGGGATACCCCGTTCGTAACCGTGACATGCACGATACCGTTCACGGGAAGGCTGGTCGAATGGGTGGCCGTGTAATCGGCGTACCCGCTGCACCCGGTGCTGTTGTCGATCGAGCCGGCCTGCACGCGGCTGATGTATTCGTCGCATCCCCCGCCGGCATCACAGCCCGACTGCACCTGGATGGTGTAATCCTCCGTTTCTCCGTATCCGGTGGTGCCGCAGGCAGTGGGTGCCACACTGTACCCAAGCCTCACCCGCATGGCAGTAAAGCCCACGACCGCGTTCATGGGAGCGGTGATGTTGATGGAGTAGACAGGTCCGGCACCCGAGCCGAGCACATACTCTTCGCCGGCACCGGTGAAGTAGCCGTCCTGGTTCCAGTCGATCCAGACCCGCCCGTAATCACTGGCATAACCGTTGATGGTCACAGATAATGACTGGGTCGCCCCCTTGACCAGTTTATTCACCATCCCCGTATAGTCATGGTATCCGCCGGGCGATCTCCCGGTTGTATTGCTGATGGAACCCATGACAACTTTGCTGATAAATTCGAAGGAGGCCCAGGAGGTCGACCTTGCTGCGCAATAAGTGCCGGTCGGTGCCGTCCGCATGCCGTTTACGATGAGGGCATAGGCCTGCTGACCTCCGCTGAGGGCGCCCTTGTGGGTGATCCGGATGGTGTAGTAGCCGGCGGCCGGACTGAGAAGGTTGATGGTCTCCACGTTGTCGCGGAAATTATCGCTCTTCGAAGCGGCCGTCGAGGGGGAAGCCGGGTTCAGGACCCATGGATTGGTGGTGGTGCTTCCTATCAACCTCATGTCGAGGTCGTTAACCAACATAAGGGCGGTGGGATTCAGCGAAGCCGCCGGGGGGGTGCCTGCCGGGTCGGTCCAGCTCAGGGTGACATTGACATTGGTGGTCCCGTCGCAATAATAGGTGTAGTCGGTGGTCTGACCGTTTACAAGGATGCCCTGTACGATCCTCCCTCCCTGGGTGTTGTCGGCAGTGATCAGGGCGGCCGCGCCTGATGCGTTCAGAAGTCCCCAGCCGTTCTGATAATCCGGACCGTTGGCTGGTCCCGCCTCGTTGGCGGTGTTGATGACAAGACCCTTCAGGGCAGCCGCGCTCATGGTCCCTCCGCGCAGCGACTGGTAATAACTCTGCAACAGGACAAGCGTGCCCGTGGTATTCGGGGTGGCCATCGAGGTGCCGTCGAGGGTGGTGTAGTCGGTGTTGCCGGTGTTGGTGGTGGAATACACGCCCACGCCGTTGGCCACCAGGTCGGGCTTGATCCGGCCGTCGTCGGTGGGGCCCCAGCTGCTGAAAGCACTCTGGACGACACTGGCGGAACTGCTCCATCCAGCGGGGATGTCGTTCACGGCCCCGATGGTCAGGATGTTCTTGGCCACACCCTGCTGTTCGATGCAGTCGTACCCGTCGGCGCCTCCGTCGGGATCACGCACCGCATTGGAAAGGACCCACGAGGCGCCGTTATATACATAGTGACTGCCTGTATAAGCATCGTTCCGGTCATTGCCCGACGATTTAACGATCAGGTAGTTGGGCGCATTGTAGGCAATCTGGTCCCAGGCCTGGGAGGAGGCGTCGTAAAATCCGAACAGGTAATCTTCGGTCGCGCTGACCGAAGGATCGCCCCACCAGTACATGTTTCCTCCGCTGGAGTTCCACCCCCGGTTCCAGCCGTAGGAATGGTTCGACAGGGTAAGGCCGTTGGCCGCCGCCGTGGTCATCTCGGCCACATCGTTGGTCCATTCGTAGGCATTCAGCAAGGCTTGTGTGGCCATGCCGTGGGCGGCGGCCACCTGTCCCTCGGCTATGATGGTGCCGGCGACATGTGTGGAATGGTAATGAGAAGCCACCGGCCCGTCAACCTGGGTCACCCGCGTACCTGCCCCGTTGTCGAACTCCTGGTGGGTGGTCAGCACGCCACCGCCGTCCCATTCGCCCACCACGTATCCGCTGCCCGTGAGGTTCAGCCCGGTCGATCCGCCCACCCAGATATCGTCGGTGTTGGTGGTACGGCCCGCGTTGAGGTTGGTGGTGCGATAGGCCTGGGGAAAGCCCCGTTCGTCGATAAACTGGATCTCGGTCACCCCCTCGTTGGTCTCCTCCCTGAGTGTCCAGCCCTTTTCCCGGGCAACCCGTTCCAGTTCGGCCCGGCGGAGCAAAAATCTCTGGTCGAAGGATTCGGCCATCCGCAGCAACCGTTCACGATCGGGATCCGGCTGCGTGTTCAGGCTCCTGTTCTGCGCAGGAGTCCCTCCTGCCACAAAAAGGAACAGAGCCAGGAAAAGTAGATGAATTCGCATGGGTGTCTGGTTTGGGTTTATGTTTTTATTATGGTATTCTCAGGTTCTTCCGGTAACGGATATGCAATAATAAGACTGATTCCAAATATATCCAAGGTGTGAGGGAATAAACAGGAAAATATTTTTCAATTCCGGAAAATTATCCCGGTAATTGATTGTTTATACGCATCTTGTGCAAATGGAAAACATATGGATATTTTTTCAATATCCGGTCCTGTTACCGGCGTAACAAAAGAAGGAATCCAAAAATTCGTGAATGGGTTATGATAGGACGACCTATCTCATTCCGGCAGACGGGTGACCGAAGTGCCCCCCGGGACCTGGATGAAGCGATCCGGTTGAGAAATGCCGGCTGTAAAGAATATTTCACATCCGATTGCATGTTTTTTTCCGAAAAAAACTAAATTTACATGCTTCCCCCAGTTCCCCACCCGGTAGACCATGTAAACGGCAATCCGGAATACCGGATTCCTGATGAAAATGATTGCTTAACTCACGAAATAAAATTATCAACCTATGAAAAAACTGCTCCTCCTGACGCTGTTGGCGTGGATCGGTCATGTCGTCGACGCACAAAATTCACCGGTTTTATTCAATCAATTACCGATAAAGAAGATGGTTCCCGGTGAGATCCTCGTAAGATTTCACGACGAGGTAAAGGTCAACTTAGCTGCCCGGTCAAACACGGTTCAGACTGGGATTGCATCGATCGACCGGATCCTGGTTCAGGAGGGGGTTGTGTCGGGAGAAAAGCTTTTCATTGGCGTTACTGCACCAACCGATAAAATAATACTGAAAGGGTATGATGGGCGGACATTTGAACGGCCTTCTCTCCACAACATCTACCGGCTGAAAACAGGGGATCCCGGAGCTACGTTCCGTGTCATCGAAGCATTGACCGGTGATCCCAACGTGATCTTCGCTGAACCCAACTATCTTTTAAACATTGATGGAGCAGCACCCTCAGTCCCGCCGGAAACGTTCTCCTCTCCTGCTTCCCCGCCGAATGACCCGCTATATGGGCAGCAAAACTATATTCCGGCTATTCATGCCGATGCCGTGTGGGATTCAGTGAACGGTAAAGACAGCACCCAGGTGATCGCCATCCTCGACACGGGAATTGACTGGCTCCATCCCGACCTGAGCCCCAACCTGTGGATCAATCCGGGAGAGATCCCCGGAAACGGTATCGACGACGACGGCAACGGGTACGCAGATGATGTGAGGGGATGGGATCTGGTGAACAATGACAACAATCCCATGGACGACAACGGTCACGGAACTCATGTGGCTGGCATCGCTGCGGCCAGGGGAAACAACAACATCGGGATCTCGGGCATCAGCCCGCGGGCAAAGATCATGGCATTGAAAGTATTCCAGGCCAATGGGTACGGCGATGCCGCTACGATCGCCCAGGGGATCAATTATGCCGCGGCGGCCGGGGCGACCATCCTGAACATGAGCTTCGGAACGTATGCCCGCTCATTTACCATGGAGACCTCCCTGCAAAACGCATATCTTACCGCCGTGCTGGTGGCGGCTGCCGGGAACGACCATCAAAGCATTTATTCTGCCGACCCGATGAATCCTACGTTATTCTATCCTGCCGGATTGCCCTATGTTTTTGGGGTACAGGCCAACGCCTATTTTTCCAACTACGACCCCGACGGACCGATTTACTCTGCTTATGCCGATGGGTTCAACTATGAACTGACCGCTCCAGGGTCCGGACTGCTCAGCACCTTCCGCAACGGGACTTATAAAACCCTGAGCGGCACCTCCATGGCCGCCCCCTGCGTATCGGGCGCGGTTGCCCTCTACCGTGCATTCTATCCTGCAAGGTCAAATGAAGACCTGTGGGGTGATCTCATTCATACGGCTTCCGGGGTAATCAACATACAGCAGGCCATGTTCAACTCGATCAAATACCCGGTATTCGACCTGCTTGCAACTACGGTAACCGATACCCTTCCGGGCGACGACCGCGACGGTCAGGCTGACGCAGGAGAAACGATCCAGCTATGGGTAAAGGTCCGCAACACATTCGGCCCGGCCGACAGCGCCTTTGTGAAACTTCAGCCCTCTCCTTACGGTGACACCGCCAGCGTGCAGATTCTCAACGACAGCACCTACCTTGGCGGTATCGGCACATGGGCCACAATGACAAACCAGCTGCTGCCCTTCACGGTTTTCATAAAACCTTCGGCCATCAACGATCAGAATGTTCAGCTCGATGTGGTGATGAAGAACGCCGGTGATACTGCCGAATACGTCCAGACAATCGGTTTCAGGGTTTACAACGGCAACGAATTATCGGGTCTCATATCCCAGGATATCACCCTTACTCCCGACCGGCTCTGGCTGATCAATAACAGTCTTCGGATCGGCACCGGGGTAACGATGACGATTCTCCCCGGAACACAGTTACATGTAAACGCCGGGGTTGACAACCGGGGGCTGGTCCGTGCCGTCGGCACCTCCGACAGCCTCGTCCGGATCAAAGGCGCCATTGGCGGCACATGCCAATACGCATACGTCGACTTCAACCTGAATGGAAGCGTTCTCGGCACCAGTGGCACTGTTTCAAACTGCCATATAGCCAACGGCGCCGGTGTGCAGGTCAGTAAAATCGTCAATTGCCGGGTCGAAAATATTTCCGGAGAGTGGATCAAGGCTGATTCGATGATTGGCACCGCATTCCACAACATCATAATCTATAGTAATTTCGAAGGCAGGGTGATCCGGTGCACTCTTGACAACCTGATCTTCAGTTATACCAAGAGTATCCCCTCAATGAAGTACACTGTTTGTAACAAGATCGTGAACCTATACAAGTACTTATATCCGAATTGGCCCTCTATGTGGCTGCCTTCTTTCCTTTTAAGTGTGGATGATGACCAGAACTATGTCAAGAACACCTTTATCAACAATGATTCTCCGAACTATTTTGTGATATCGGCTGGCGGAAGCGATGCCATTGATTTCAAGCAGCAATACTGGGGGACCACCGATACCCTGAAGATCAGGCAGAAATACTACGACTTCTGGAAAAATGCCGGCCTGCCCCTGTTGATCTACAATCCCTATCTCATCGCCCCCTCCGATTCATGTCCCGGGCATGTATGGAAAGTGCTGGTCAACGGGATTGATGCGCAGGATGAGGTTCCTGATCCCGCAGGAGTGGGAAATGTCCACTTCCGGGTCTTTTTCAACCGGCCGATGGATACCGCATTCCCGCCGAACCTGAGTTTCGGTGTGAGACAGCCATTTACCCAGAATAGAGTGGCCGATTCGGCCGGGTGGACGGCTGACCGGAAGGAGTGGCATGCCGTGTTCCCGGTCCAGCTTTTCACCGGCGACGGTCTCCAGCAGATCCGGGTCGCCGGAGCCCGTGACCCGGACGGAATGGAAATTCCTGTCGAAGACACACGATTCCGGTTCAACATCCAGGCTGCGGGATCGGCCTCGATCGACTTCATAGCCCAGCCGTTGATCGGGAAAATCTATCTCGAGTGGAACAATGCCGGCATTTCCGACCTTCTGGGATTCAATCTGTACCGGTTCCGGAACCTGACCGACACGACATTTACCTCCCCGGAAAGAATCAATGCCGAACTGATCACCGACACGACTTATACCGATTTTAATGTGATTCCCGGACAGCACTACTGGTATTTTTACCGGGTGGTGAATACCGATTTCAGGGAGTCCGATTCATCGCGTTTTGCCGACGCCATCCCCTATAATACGATCCTTGGAGATGCGAACGGGGATATGGTAGTGAACGTGCTCGATATCACCTCCATCATCGCATATATCATCGCCCAGAATCCGCAACCTTTTCTTTACGATGCCGCGGATGTCAACGGTGATAATGAGATTAACATCCTTGACGTGATCGGAGTAGTGAACATCATCACAGCGAAGAAGAAATCGGCCGTTGCATGTGATTCGGGGTTATTCTTTCCCGGCGATCCGATGCTCCTGGAGAAACATTCCCCGAACACACCTGGGAACACCCTTTCTATCCTGGGGGCTTCGGCCCGGCCGGGCGACACGGTCGTTATCACGGCCGACATCCGCAACACCGATCCCTTTATCTCTTTCCAGCTTGACCTTCCACTTCCTGAACATACCACTTTTATTGAAAACTCTCTTCAACTGACCGGCCGAAGCGCCAACCATGCTGTGATCGGAAGCTTGACCGATCAAAATCTCCTGCGCATTTTCTCCTATTCTCCCGACAATTCATCTTTCACGGGTAATGATGGGGCGGTTGTGACCTTCCGGCTGGCAATAGGCAATATCCGCGGTGAATATCGCCTTGCCGCCGAAGACGGTATCATCGGCAACCATCAGTCGCAGAACATACTGGGAGGTGGCGAAGAGGGAATGCTTTCCGTCTTCCCGTTGGGAATGGATGAATACCGGCCCGGAAAAGGGATGATCAGCACAGCATCCGTCTATCCTAATCCGGGACAGTTATCTGCGACGCTCTCTTTCCATGCCTGCTACGGGGGTAACCTTTTCCTGCGTATCCTCGACATGCACGGGAAGAAGGTGAAAACGGCATCGCTGGGCAATTTTGAAGCGGGCGATCATGAAGTGGACATTACCCGGTTCACCGGGGAACTGAAAGACGCCGGGAACTGGTTCCTGGAACTGTGTCCTTCCCCTTCTGCCGATCCATCTGCTATCATCAAATACATTCGCCCGTAACCGCTTATGAAATCTCTGATTTTCCAATTGACAGGCGGGCTGATCCTGGTACTGGCGGGTTGGACGGCCGTAAACGGCGCCAATACCCTGCATGTCAGCAGTCCTTCGACCGGCCCCGGCCAGGGATTCACCGTCAGTGTGGAGATCCGGAACAGCGATCCTTTTACCGCATTCCAATTCGATCTGACCGTTCCACCCGGGTTCACCTTTATCCAGGGAACCGCACTGCTTGATGCTTCCCGGTCGAACGGACATCAGCTTGTGGCAAACCTTCTGTCGGGGAATATTCTTCGAATAGCCGGATATTCACAGAACAATGTTCCATTCAACGACACTACCGGAACCATCCTGACTTTCCAGCTGAAGTCGGGCATGGTGCCGGGGAATTATCCGCTTTCACTGCTTTCGCCTATGATCGGAGATGCAACCGCCGCGAACATCCTCACCGGTTTCACCGGTGGAATGGTCACACTCCTGGCTCCCGATCTTTTCATCCCCGATACCCTGATCAATTTTGATCGTACCCCACTGGGCGGCTATACTGACCGAATGTTGTCCCTTTCTAATACCGGTAACCAGCCGCTTCAGATCCTCAGTATAGCCATTCCTTCTCCTTGGTTTTCTCTGACCGGGCCTGCCATGTTTTCCATACCGGCCGGACAAAGCCAGGATATCTGGATCCGGTTTAACTCGCAGGAAAAGGGGACATCTGATATCCCGCTTACCATCACCTGCAACGATCCCGACGAAGGCACCCGGGAGATCGCGCTCCATGCCCGGGCATACGCTGTAAATGAGCTTCATACGGGCGAAGTTTTTTGCCATTCCGGCAGCCGGGCCTCCCTGACCTTTTCAGTCAACAACATGGAACCCCTGACAGGATTCCAGTTCGACCTTATCCTCCCTGCTCCGTTGACCTACCTCTCTCAATCGGCCGTGCTGACAGTGCGGAAAACCGATCATGTGATTTCAGCCAGCCTGGTCGCGGAGAACCGGTTGCGGGTAGTGGCCCATTCGCCCGGCATGAGCAATTTTACCGGAAATACCGGGAACATTGTAAATCTTTCCTTCGATGTCCAGGGAACAGGCGGCTATTACCCATTGACACTGGAAAACGTCATCCTGGGAGATTCCCTGGGACATAACGCTCTCTCGGATTTCTACAACGGGAATCTGATCCTTGCTGCGCCTGACATTACAGGAGATGCCACGGTTGATTTCGGAAATGTGTCGGTTACCGATAGTGCTTCCCTGACATACCAAATCCGGAATGTCGGTTCTGATACGCTGAAAATTGACCAGATCACGATCAATGATCCGTCATTCTTTCTGATGACCCCATTGCCGATAACCCTTCTGCCTTCGATGGAAGGCAACGTGGTGATCGGCTTCCACCGGGCTGTCCGTGGTCAGGTGCATGGAACGATGAGGATCTTTTCGAACGACCCTGATGAATACCCTTACCTTGTCGGGATCGACGCCGTTTCCTATGTTCCGAATTGTATCCTGATACCCGAATTGATGGCCCGGTATGTGGATACCGTCATTGTTCCCATAAAAATCAACAACCTGGAGCCGGTCATCGGATTTCAGTTTGACCTCGGGATCCCCTCTTGCATGAGTTATATCCCGAATTCGGCTTCGCTGACTGCGCGATGTCCGGATCACCTGTTACAGGCCGAATGTCTTTCCGGAACACAGATCCGTTGTCTCGCTTATTCGCCCGGCCAGGCGCCCATTTCCGGAGATACCGGTGCAGTGATTTTACTTAAATTCACCATCCACGCGCCCGTTGGCCAATCGCCGGTCCCTCTTCAGCTATCCGGTGGAGTACTGGGGAATGTTCTTTCGCAAAACATCCTCTGGGCCACGATGAATGGATCTATACAACTCTTTTCCCTCCCTTCAGAACTCTCACTTACAGGAATCATAGGAGCCGGACAGTCGGAGTGCCACAATGCCTTGCAAATCGTGACGGTTGCCGGCAATGGCGCCACGTTCAACATATTGGAAAGCGGCAGTGCCACGATTATTGCAGGACAGAAGATCCGCCTGCTTCCGGGAACATATGTTGAATCCGGGGGTTATCTGAACGGTAAAATCACCACATCGGGGCAATATTGTGGACAAAAGGATCCCCTTCCCGATACTACAGGCATACCCGGAAACCTTATTCCTCCTTTACTGGAGAACACTTTTACCCTGTATCCCAATCCTGCGATGAGTCATTTCTTTTTGGAGTTCACCGATGGTGCGGAAACCTCTTCCTGTCTGGTCACTGTTTACAACCTGGCGGGAGTCATCGAGATGCAGCAACGCCTGGGGCCCGGGAAATTGCATAAGCTCTCCATGTCTGGTCAGCGGCCAGGGATCTACCTGGTTTTGGTGGCCCGGGAGGGAAAGATTGCCTTGCGCAAGCTAGTGAAACAATAACAGATTACTCACGAACAACGGAAAAACTTTGCGCAAAGCAATATAAAATGAACCGCGTGAGTTTGCCTAGCGTTTGATATCGTCAGTATAGGGTAAGAAATTTTGCGTAATTGTTGAGTTTTTCAAGTTGGGATCCTGGTTAGATAACAAGCAAGTTTAGAAAAAACAGTTGGTGTGTACTTCGGTGTGTACCCAAACAAAAAGCCACTCACAAAAACTCCTGCAAGTGGCTGATTTTCATGTGGGACGTACTGTCTTCGCACCCTACCCACACACCAACCATCAAATCACTTAAAGATACTGTATATCATATTAATGCAATAATCTAAATATATATAATATGTTCGAACAAAAAAAATTATAACAAAATGTATATCAGATTGTTAAAAAAAGGAATATTTTTACAATGATTGATAATACTGGTATTTATGTCGATTTTGAAAATAATGTGGTAAAATTATGGTCAAGAGTTTTTTTTCTGAGCAAAATGGTTGTATACTTGCAGTGCGAACCCAAGTAATCTTCGAACCCTATGAAGCACTACATATTTAATAAAGAACATACATCCTCCCAGCCTTATAAGGTTGGTGATGTTGCAACATATGATGAAATTAAAGGGTACGGTGATGGGTTAAGAATTTTCTTCAAGCGAATAGCTAACGAGCAGTAAACAAAGTATTAACCCTTAAAAAATTTGACCTATGAAACTTCAATATCGATTAAGAACCACCACAAACAAGGCTGGACAACAGGAAATTCAGGTTGTGTACAACCACGCCAGCACCCGTATCGAATTTGGCACTGGTGTTCACACCTTTAAAGATGATTTTGTAAACGAATCCAACAGGGTCAAACTCTGGCAAGACCCAAACGGTGAGAAATTAAACAAGATCAAGCTCGTTTACGATAAAGTACACGATCTCGTACAAGGTTATTGGAAGGAAAACGGGCTGGGTAACAACTACCCAAAGCCTAAAGACCTTAAAATAATGTATGAGGGTGAAAAGAAGGTTGAGGTTGAAAAATCTCTTATCCAAGCGTTCACAGTATGGTACGAAAAGAAAACTATTCGTAAGGGTTCAGAAAAGCTGTTTACAACCATTTTTAACGATTTGAAAGATGTACTGGGTAAAAATTACCCAATGGAGAAGGTGAGTAGGGTGGAAATGGAAAAACTTAAACAATATTGGCTGGGTAAGAACCTTGCAAACCCTACCATCCTTAAAAGATTCAGGACTTTCAAGAAATTTCTGGATGATAATGATGTAGAAGGGGATTGGCGAAAGTTTAAAATTGAGCTGGGTGGTTATACTAACGATGTTAACCTTTTCAGTTTAGAACGGGCTGAATATGATGCACTGATGAACTATGACTTCAGTGGGTTCAGCGTTAATCAACAGTACGCCATTAACCTCTTCCTACTGGCATGTAATACAGGGTTACGTATTAACGATGCTCGTAAATTCGCACAAGATCGTGCTAATTTGTACCCTAAAAATGGTCAGACTTGGATACGTACAACTATCCGTAAGAAAGATGATAAGATGCTCACCTACCCACTTAGTAAGTCAGCCCTAAAGATCATTGATAGGTTGACCTTTGATAATAACCTCAGTGAACAGAAAATACGGGATAACCTTGCTACGGTGTTTGATAAGATCAAAGATGAAATGCCTGAGACATGGGTGGAGATCACGCAGCACTGGAAGATTACAGGCAATACACCCAAGCATAGTTATGAACCTAAGTACAAGTTACTCACCTTTCACAGTGGAAGGAAGACCTTTGCTACGATCTTCCTTCCTGTGTTGGGTCCTCAAACCGTCTCAGAGGTAGGTGGCTGGAGTGATATGAACGTGATGTTAAGAAGATACGCTTCAAAGAAGAACACCGAAAACTTAGCCCTGTACACTTCTTTATAGCACGAGATTAGTAAGATTTGAATATATAGAGCAAGACAGTTTTTGTTTGGGGTCAAAGACTGTTTCAATTTACCAGCTTCCCGACCTACCAAGGTTGCTACAGTAGTATATCTTGATTCCGAACAACTTCCGCTGTTTTTTTGGTCAATTCGCCTGAAACAGGTCGAAAATCGTTGTTTAAGGGAAAGTAATTCTTCATGAAAACCAATATATTCGACAGACATCCAATATTATATCCCACATTCAAATACGAATAGAGGGGTGTTTATGCGCTTTAATAAGAAAAGCCCACCAAACTGGTAGGCTTTCTCAAGATCACATGATCCGATTATTCCTTAGGCTGTTCTCCAGTCGGAACCACAGTCGGTTCACCAACGGGCTCAGTAATAGGCTCTACTACAGGCTCCTTTTTGGGTAATGGCTTACTCAGCTTAACCAGCGTCACGCCCTTAGGTTTTGTTTTCCGTACCACTTTTTTCTTCGCCACTTTTTTCACCGCTTCCTTCTTTGGAGATGTGAGCAGGGAATCAACGACTGCCTTCACCTGTTCAGCAACCTTGGGTTCGGGCTTCTTTTTAGGAGCTGGTTTCACAACAGGTTTCTTCTCAACCTTCACTTTTTGGGGCTTAGGTTCAGGTTTCACCACTTCCTTCTTCGCCTTTGCGGCAATTGGAGCTGGCTTTGTGGGTAAAGGTTTAGGTTCTAACTTTTTAGGTTCTTTAACCTTTTTGGGCTTTTCAACTGGAGCTTTAACCGTGGGTATAGTCTTGACAACCTTCTTTTCTTTCTTCACAGGTTTAACAGGAAGAATTACTTCAGGTGTGGGTACAACTACCTTAGGTTTTCTGCCACGTTTCTTGGGTTCGGCTTTTTCAACAACTTTTACAGATGGCTTGCGACCTCTCTTCTTGGCGACCTTTGGCTCTTTTTCTACAATCTCAGCTTTTTCTGGTTTTGCACCAAGTTTCTTAAGAAGTTCTTGAATCTTTGCGATATACAGTTGAGCTTCTTCCATCTCAGCCGTATACATTTCGATCATTGAATCTAATTCCTGATCTGTAAATTTTATCGATCTCATCTTTTTTGAATTGGGTTTAGGTTGCAAAGGTACGGGATTTCAAATGAATACAAAATATCTGCTATAGTCTGTAATGTCTGATCGCTCCATTGTAGAGTTGAAAAATAAAAAAGCATTGGTTTCTTACAACGTCACCTATTGGCGCAGTGATGGTTTACTTTAGCATTGTGTAAGTGACAATAATGCTCAAGGCAAAGCGAACTCTGGTAATTAATTATATCCTGAACGGTTTTTCAACTTGTTGAGAAAACCAATAATTCCAAACTGAGGTATGAACAAAAAAACTATGGATTTAGAAAGACTACAGATAAAGTTACTTCAATGCAGTGATCGAATAACCGACCTTCTAAATTATTGCAAACAAGAAGCACCAGCACTAAAGTATATTGACAATAGTCTCAATCAGCTATCAAGGTTAATTTGCCCTCTCCGCAGTCAGATGTACTTGCTTGAAAAAAATGTAATCTGTTCAGACTATGTATTTGAGAATTTCATTGAGGGTAATTGCAATAAACTTGCACGTTCACATGCTATTTCCATTGCCGAGGGGTCACATCCTAATATTTATAACCCTTTGTTCATATTTGGTTCAGTTGGGTCGGGGAAAACTCATTTGATGCATGCTATTGTAAATAAAGTGAAAAGTAATAATCATGAAGCAGCCGTTCTATACTTGCCATCAGAGCATTTCTGTGAAATGATGGTTAATTCAGTAAAAAATAATCTTTTCTCGGAATTCATAGAATATCTGTCAGAACAGGACATATTGCTGATTGATGACATTCATTGTTTGGCTGGTAAAGAGAAAACTCAAGACGTTTTAATACAAGCTATTGATCTCCTACTGAGCAGAGAACGCCAATTAGTCTTCTCTGCCTCGATTTTACCATCAGAGCTTAAACAGATCAATGATCGATTATTATCCAGAATTTCAAACGGATTGACAGTGAATTTGGGAATGGCGGATTCTCAGACTTTAGGAAGAATTCTTAATGAAAAGGCAAAACGTTATAATATGGAACTTTCCGATTCCATATTAAGGGAACTACTTTCCATTGAGTACAACGACATTAGGGAAGCTGAAGGTCACTTCATCAAACTTATTGCAAATAGCACCTTACTTAAATAATATGAGCAAATATGATAAAATGTTTTTGAAGCAAGCCCGTCTGGGGTATGCCAACCTATTGCATCGATATCACGATAAAAGTCCAGATGTTATTTTAAGGGAACGGAAACAGTTAAAAAATAAGGACTTTGTATTCACGGAAGAAGCCATTAAACAGCTATGTGATTTAAATTCATTGTTGGCGCAAAAAGGGGAAGCAGCTTATGAGCATGCAGAATTACTGGAGAAGGAGATAGTAAGTTTAATGAAGAAGCCTGATCCATTTATCATGGATTATGAAATCGAATTTGAACTTAGTTTCTTTGCCGAGAATAAATACTCCCATATCCCTGACTTAGAAGGGAACCCTTTTTTCGAGTGTAAACCAATCATGTTTCACAAGGTAAAAGATGATGAGCCGAAAGGAGAGAGCAAGAACCATAAGGATTGGCTCTTCAAGACCGATCACCGAGAAATATTCCATGAGAATCACCCACTATCTGGTTTTAGTCACTGCTACCTATTTCATGATTTAACACTACATAGTATTTTATCTTATCAGGATTTACTTGACGTTGAGGACATCTGGATCGATGTTGTGTTAACAATCCAGAATCATCAAGAGATCAAACATAGGGATACCGAAAACTAACCAGAGTAGGTAAAATTAAATTTTAAGACCATGCCTAATGTTTATTGTGAATACTGCGGTTTAAAATCCAACAGCGTATCAAATCTGACTTTTAATGCATGTCCCAAGCACCCTAACGGGCAAGGAAAAGGAAAACATTCACTTTATCAGGGTAGCGAAAAGGCTAAATATACCTGTAAATTCTGTGGTATTACGCATTCTACCATTGCAGCCCTAACCTTTAATACATGCCCGAAACATGCGAAAGGTGCACATAAGGGACATCACGAGCCAGCACTTTAGCGGATAATTGGTTTATATGCCTTGGTTACGAAACATTGTTTCGTAACCTCTTTCTTTTTTGCCACCATTTACCAAATTACTTGTCATATGATGGTTGATGAACTCATTGACAGACTGAATCAACTATGCAGAAAAGTTGTTACAGATGAGCAAAATTTCACCGAGGGTGATGAAATCCGCAAAGTCTTCAAAGAAATTAAAGACCTTGGTTATCGCATATATTCTGAACCTTACGATAAAACTTCCATTGTGACGGATTACTTATCTGATAATGGGAAATCGAAATACACAAAGTTGCTTGAGATTCGTCAGCAGAAAATGGATTCTATAGGAAAACAGGAATATGAACGAGCTGCTGATTTAAGAGATGTGGAGCGTCACCTTGAACAAGAGGTCATGCTCGAATACATTAAAAAAAAAGGAATCGCATATTTTAAACTTCATGATCTGGAAGCCAAAGAGATCATCTGCTACTTCTACTGTGAGTTACTAAAGCAATTCTTTAAAATTGGATTAGAGCCCCCAGCGTTACAAAACTGATTGTGTAAACAGAAAGACATTTGGTTAAAACCCAATTGGATTCCGTTTTTTCATTTGCGAGAAGTCCCTCTCATCCTGATTGTAGATTGCCGTTAATGTCATTGGGGAACTGATACTTCCTGAGAACCCCAGCTTTTGTGATAACATTTGCGCCTTTTCGGGTTTTAACTCTTTGAACTCATAGTTGGCGATTAGCCTACCCTTCCTTAGCAGAGCACTATCAATCCTTGAAAGATCGGTATTGAATGAACAAATGACTTGAATGTTGAGGCAATCTGAAAGTAATCCATCAGAAATGTTGAGTAAGGCTGTTACTGGTGAATGACCCTCCTTCTCCCTGTCGATAACGATGTTCTCGGCATCCTCAATGACAAATATTGAGTTCGGATTGTCAATCAGGATTGAGATCAAGTCTGGGTTGGTAATGCTCGCAGCCATGTTTGGCGGTAGGAAAATCACATTTTTATTTAGCGTAGAGATTAAGTGCCTGATGTAAAACGTTTTACCTGTCCCACTTTTTCCATGAAGTAAAACAATCCCCTTATCATTTTTCTTAGATAACCGTTTCACAATCGTCTGGTGAACCTCTGCAAAATCATCGTTGTAGTTATGCTCCAGATTCAATTTTGGTTTCAAGATTTGCAGGGTCTTTGTGGTGATGCCGAACCGAGAGTTGTATAAAATTGAGATTTCTGGTTTTCGTTTGGACTTGTTTTCCTTGAATTTCTTGAGCCCTGAAATAATAGAATCAACTTTTGAGGCATCAGTCTTTCGAAACAGGAATCTTACTTTTGATTGGTTGGTGTCAAAATACACGATGAGATCATCATAAAGGAAATAAAAAACATCGTCATACTCAGCATTCTTGCTGCCATTAAAATACCTCTTGTCATAATATAGTTCTTTAAGTTCCACTTTGTATGAGTCTACAAACCATTTGTTCGCTTTCTTGCAGTCAATGTTGATCTCATGAATAAAATTCGGGATCGAATTGAAATGGGCGAGAAACAGGTTAAACTCATTTAGGTATGAGCCGTTTCGCTCAGCAAACACATCACCCAAACTGATTTTTGATGAAGTTTTTTCAAGCTCGAAGGATTTTGATTGAATGTGATTTAGGTTGATTGTTGTGGAGTTCATGGTATTGGATGTTAAATTCAGGGTCAAAAGTAACATCGTGTAACGCCAAAGTATGTCGTTGCGTTTGGAAGATGAGATATCCATTCGATACATTTTAATTTCCTCGGCAACGACATGATTTGTCGTTGCGGTTCTTTACATTTGTACAAAGCGAAGACACGTATTCATTTTTATAGTAAACGGGTTACCATGGCAAAACAGGATTATTTCTTCAGATATGGGGCTATCATAAAGAAACTTCAACGAGGAAACAATTCAACCTTCGAGGAGATCAAACAGTACCTATTGAAAGAATCGGAATTTCAGGATCGTCCGTTCTCTATTTCCATTCGAACCTTCCAGCGTGATCTGAATGAAATACGATCCCTCTTTAACATTGATATCCAGTGTAACTTGTCAACCAAGGAATATTATATTGCTAATGACCAGCAATCCGACCTGAATAACAGCATGCTTGAATCCTTTGACATGATCAACTCCCTGAATATCATGAGTGATGTTTCAAAATATATGTTTTTCGAGAAACGAAAAGCGAAAGGAATTCATCACTTTTATGGGTTACTTCATGCTATTAAAAACCATATTGTCATAAACCTTATCCATCAGAAATATGAATATGATGATCCTATCGAAAGAGTAGTGGAGCCGTTGGCTCTCAAAGAATCAAAAGGACGATGGTATTTGTTAGCAAAGGATGTAAATGCTAATAGACTGAAGACATTTGGATTGGATAGGGTAATAGAGTTTTCCTACACCCCCAAAAGATTCGATTACCCTAAAAATCTTGATGTCAATGAAATTTTCCGTCATTGTTTTGGGGTAATTAATCCAGATCATGGTAACCCTGAAGAAATAATTCTATCTATTGAACCTGATCATGGGAAATACATCAGAAGCTATCCATTACATGAATCTCAAACGATACTTCGAGACGATGAAGAAGAACTGAGGATTAAGCTGCATCTTTATGTAACCATCGACCTGATAATGGAAATTCTTTATCACAGGGATACCGTTGAAGTGATTTCGCCTAAAAGTCTGAGAGAGGAGATTGTCAGTATTCACAGAAATGCCATCGCAATAAATGAAAAAGCATGAAATTCTACTCTTTAGATGTTGAAACCGCCAACCCTGATCAATCAACGATATGCCAGATCGGTGTAGGTATATTCGAAGATGGGAAACTGGTTGGTACATGGAAGGCTTATATCGATCCTC